>NZ_JBWKPQ010000013.1:0-221965 GCF_059418345.1 Variovorax sp. GW821-FHT09B01
GGGGTCGCCTTTTCTTTGCCTACTTTCTTTTGGCGAAGCAAAAGAAAGTAGGTCCGCCGCCGGGCGGAATTCCCGGCTCCTGCCTCAGCAAGAACAAGACCTTCGAAAAGGACCGTCAAGCCCCCAACCAATGCACGCTAAACAACCTCTCCGAATCCACCCAAACCGCCCCCGGCCGAAACCCCGCCTTCACAGCCAAAGCACGAAACCCATCCACAGTGAACTTGTGCGAGTACTCCGTATGAATGGTCTCCCCTTCCTCGAACCCAAACGACTCGCCATTCAATGAAACGCTCTGAGCCCGCCGACTCACCAGATGCATCTCGATCCGCCGCAAAGGCGCATTGAAGAACGCCGCATGCGTGAACCCATCGAGATCGAAGTCCGCATCCAGCTCCGAATTGGCACGCCGCAACAGATTGAGATTGAACGCCGCCGTCACCCCTTGCGCATCGTTGTAGGCCGCATGCAACCGCGCCGGATCCTTCACCAGATCCACCCCGATCAGCATCCCCCCACCGCGCAACATGCGAGCCGCCAACTGCAAGAAGGCCAGCGCCTCGTCAGGCTCGAAGTTCCCCAGCGTAGACCCCGGAAAGAACCCCACCCGCCGCCCCGCCCCAGGCATGGGCGCGGGCAACACCAGCGGCATCGTGTAGTCGGCCGCAATCGGCTGCACGGCCAGCTCCGGATAGTCCGCACGCAACCGCGCCGCAGCCCCCTCGAGATACTCGCCCGAGATATCGATCGGCAAATAACGCTTCGGCGACTCCAGCGCATCGAGCAGCAAGCGGATCTTCGTCAACGACCCCGCCCCGAACTCAACGATCTCCGCATTCGGCCCGATCTGCTTCGCGATCTCCCCCGCGCACTCGCCGAGGATGCGCAGCTCGGTGCGCGTCGGGTAGTACTCGGGCAAATCGCAGATTTGATCGAACAGCTGCGAGCCGACCACGTCATAGAAGAACTTCGGCGAGATGCTGCGCGGCGTGCGCGCCAGCCCCGCCTGCATCTCGCGCGCGAACTCGGACAGCGGCGCAGAAGCAGCGGGCGCCACGACGGCAGGACGCTTCTTCGCCGAGAACGGCAGCGAAGAAGAGGAGGAAGAAGCAGTCGAAGCTGCCGCGGGAATGGGAGCGAATGGGCGCATGGTCAGAGATCCTTCGCGAGCCGCAGGCCGGTGAATTGCCAGCGCGCGGCCGGCGGGAAGAAGTTGCGATAGCTGGGGCGCGCATGGCCCTCGGGGGTGGCCACGCTGCCGCCGCGCAGCACGAGCTGGCCCACCATGAACTTGCCGTTGTATTCGGCCGCCACGCCAGGCAGCGGCTTGAAGCCCGGATACGGGTCGTAAGAGGAACGCGTCCATTGCCACACGTGGCCGGTCATCTGCGAGATGCCCGGGTTGCCGAACGCGGCCTCCCACTCGAACTCGGTCGGCAGCCGCGCGCCGGCCCACTCGGCATACGCGGCGGCCTCGTAGAAACTCAGTTGCGATACCGGCGCCTCGGGCTCGATCGGCCGCACGCCATGCAGGCCGAACACATGCCAGCCACCGGCATTGGCCGACGAGGCACCCAGGCGCGGATCGTCGGGCGCGAGCCAGTAGGCCGGATGGCGCCAGCCCTGCGACTGCACCGCGGCCCAGCCGTCGGACAGCCACAGCTCGGGCCGCTGGTAGCCGCCATCGGCGATGAACTGCGCGAAGTCGCCGCAGCTCACGAGCCGGTCGGCGATCGCATGCGGCTGCAGCAGCGCGCGATGGCGCGGGGTCTCGTTGTCGAACGAGAAGCCCGCGCCGTCATGGCCGATCTCGACCAGGCCGCCCTCGTGCGGCAGCCAGCGCATGGCGGGCGGCACCGCGGCCAGCCGCAACGCGGGGCCGCCGGCGGGCTTGTAGGCGGGCAGCAGCGGGTTGCACGACAGGGCATGCAGGATGTCGGTGAGCAGCAGCTCCTGGTGCTGCTGCTCGTGGTTCAGACCCAGCGTGACGATCGGCTCGAGCGTGGTCCAGGCGGCCTCGGCCTCGTCGCTGTCGAGGAAGGCCAGCACGGCCGCGTCGACATGGCGGCGGTAGGCCTGCACCTCGTCGAGCGAGGGCCGCGTGAGCAGGCCGCGCTGCGGGCGCGGATGGCGCGGGCCCAGGGCCTCGTAGTAGGAATTGAAGAGGTAATGGAAACGCGTGTCGAAGGGCTGGTAGCCGCTGGCATGCGGCTGCAGCAGCACGGTCTCGAAGAACCAGGTGGTGTGCGCGAGATGCCATTTGGTCGGGCTCGCGTCGGGCATCGACTGGATGCACTGGTCTTCGGCGGAAAGCGGTGCGGCAAGCGCGAGGCTGGCGGCGCGCACGGAGCGGAACTGCTCTCGCACGGTGCCGGCTGCCGGCGTGATCGGCCGGGAAAGCGTCATGGGTTCTCCAGTCGCGGGTCAACGAAGTTTGTAGCCGATGCTTCCGACGGCGGCGCGTAGGACAAGGACCCGCCCCCTGGCGCAGGCTGTCCCTCCTCGCGCCATCCGACGGCGGGTCGGCCACTTTGGCACAAGATGGCTTCGCGTGCAGGGCGCTGCGTATCATCCGTTCGATGCAAACGACCAACTCCCCAGGCCGCCCCCGCGTCGTCATCGTCGGCTGCGGTTTCGGCGGGCTCGAAGCGGCTCGCAAGCTGCAAGGCGCCGACGTCGACGTGACGGTGATCGACCGCACCAATCACCACCTGTTCCAGCCGCTGCTCTACCAGGTGGCGACCGCCGGGCTGGCGGCGCCGTCGATCGCGGCACCGGTGCGCGGGCTGTTCCGCGGCCAGGCCAACATCACGACCCTGCTCGGCGAGGTCTCGGCCATCGATCCGGCCGCGCGCACGGTGCGCATGGCCGACGGCAACCCGGTGCCTTACGACCACCTGATCGTCGCGGCCGGCGCCACCCACAGCTATTTCGGGCGCGACGAATGGTCGGCCAATGCGCCGGGCCTCAAGACCCTGGCCGATGCCTTCGAGATCCGGCGCCGCGTGCTGCTGTCCTTCGAGACCGCCGAGCTCACGACCGACGCGCAGCGCCGCCGCGCGCTGCTGACCTTCGTGGTGATCGGCGCCGGCCCCACGGGCGTGGAGATGGCGGGCACGCTGGCCGAGATCGCCAAGCACACGCTCGCGGGCGAGTTCCGCCACATCGATCCGGCGAGCGCGCAGGTGCTGCTGGTCGAGGGCGGGCCGCGCGTGTTGCAGGCGATGCCCGAGGGCCTGAGCCAGAAGGCGCTCGAGCAGCTCGAGAAGCTCGGCGTCGAGGTGCGGCTCAACGCGCGCGTGACCGCGATCGACGCCACCGGCCTCGAGGTGCAGGCCGGCGGCGGCGCCGACGGCGCGCCCGCGCAGAGCTACCGCATCGACAGCAGCTGCGTGGTGTGGGCCGCGGGCGTCGCGGCCTCGCCGCTCGGGCGCATGCTCGGCGGCGCCACCGGCGTCGAATGCGACCGCGCGGGCCGCATCAAGGTCGAGCCCGACCTGAGCCTCGCGGGCCATCCCGAGATCAGCGTGGTCGGCGACCTCGCGGCCGCCATGAGCCATGCGCCCGGCAAGGAGCCGCGGCCGGTGCCCGGCGTGTCGCCCGGCGCCAAGCAGGCCGGGCGCGCCGCGGCCGCCAACATCCTGCGCCGCATCGCGGGCCAGCCCACGCAGCCCTTCCGCTACCGCGACTACGGCAACCTCGCGACCATCGGCCGCAATTCCGCCGTGGTCGACCTCGGCACGCCCTTCGGCCCGCTGCGCTTCAGCGGCCGGCTCGCGTGGCTGTTCTGGCTGTTCGCGCACGCGTACTTCCTGATCGGCTTCCGCAACCGCATCGTGGTGATGATGGACTGGGCCGGCGCCTACTGGAGCTTCCAGCGCAATGCGCGCGTGGTGGCCGACGTGAACGGCCGCAGCGAGTCCTGAGCCGCGCCGCCGCAGGAGGTCCGCCATGTCGCTGCTGCCCTGGATCGCGCTGCACGCCCTCACCGCGCTGTTCTGGCTCTGGATCCTGCGCTGGGGCGGCGCGCACTGGCTCGAAGGCACCTTCGCCTCGGGCTTCCTCGTGAGCATCTTCGCGCCGCGCTGGAGCGAGGAAGGCCTGCGCATGTGTGCGCTGCTGATGCTGATCGTCTGCGGCATCAGCTTCGTGCTCGGGCTGGTCATGCCCGAACTGCGCTGCTGGTACGGCGGCGCCTGCTGAGCGCCGCCGCTCGCTCCCGGGGACCAGCGCTCAGGTCCCGACCACGCCGCCGTCGTTCTTCGTGATCGCCACCGTCGCCGAACGCGGGCGGCCCGCGCCGTCGGGCCATTTCGACACCGCGAGCGGACGATCGGGATCGCTGCGCTCGTTGGCCGGCTCGCCCGGGTGCTGGATGTTGATGAACAGCGTGCGCAGATCCGGCGTGGCCGTGAGGCCGGTGATCTCGCAGCCGGCCGGGCCGAGCAGGAAGCGGCGGATCTCGCCTTGCGTCGGATCGCAGGCCAGCATCTGGTTGTTCGGCAGGTTGGTGTAGTCGCCCTTGCCGAGCGTGGAGGTCGAGACGTCGGTCTGGATCCACAGCACGCCGCGCGCATCGACCATCAGGCCGTCGGGGCTGCCGAAGGCGTCGCCCTTGACGTTGCCCTGCGCTTCCCAGCGCGACTGCTTCGGATCGCCCGCGAGCACCAGGTGGTTCCATGCGAACTTGGTGCCGTCGAGGTCGCCCTGCTCCTTCCAGCGGATGATCTGGCCCATGGTGTTGTTGGAGCGCGGGTTGGCCGCGTCCATGAACGGCTGGCCGGCACCGCCGCGGTTGCTGTTGTTGGTCAGCGTGCAGTAGACCTCCTTGGTCAGCGGATCGACGGTGGTCCACTCCGGGCGGTCCATCTTGGTCGCGCCCAGCAGGTCGCTGGCCTGGCGCGACTTGATCAGCACGTCGCCCTGGCTCGCGAATCCCTTGTCGGCCACGAGCCCGTTCTGGCCCTGCACGAGCGGCAGCCATTCGCCGCTGCCGTCGACGTCGAAGCGCGCTACGTAGAGCGTGCCGTGGTCGAGCAGCTCGCGGTTGGCGGCCGCGCCGCCGGGCTTCACCGCGTCGCGGCTCACGAACTTGTAGATGTACTCGAAGCGCGAGTCCTCGCCCATGTAGACCACGGCACGGCCGTCGGCGGTCAGCGCGGTGGCCGCGCCCTCGTGCGCGGCGCGGCCCATCGCGGTGCGCTTGCGCGGCGTGGAGGCCGGGTCCTGCGGATCGATCTCCACCACCCAACCGTAGCGGTTGGGTTCGTTCGGGTTCTTCGTCACGTCGAAGCGCGGCTCGTGCTCGTGCCAGCGGTACTTGGCGCCGTTGCCCTTGCGGATGCCCCAGCGCTTCTGGTGCGCGTCGGGCGACTCGGGGCCCTCGAAGTAGTCGGCGAAGTTCTCCTCGCAGGTCAGGTAGGTGCCCCAGGGCGTCTGGCCGTTCGAGCAGTTGTTGTAGGTGCCCAGCACCTGCGTGCCGCTCGGATCGGCGGCCGTGCGCAGCATCGGATGGCCGGCGGCCGGGCCGCTCAGCGTCATCGGCGTGAGCGCGGTGACGCGGCGCGCGAAGCGCGAGGGCAGCACCTGCGACCATTTGGCGCCGTCGCGCTGCAGCTCGATCACCGACACGCCATGGGCGTTCATCGACTTGCGCACCTTCTCGGGCGTCCAGGTCTTCATGCCGTCGACGTGCAGCAGGCCGTCGTCGACGTACTCGTGGTTCAGCACCAGCAGGCCGCGGTTCGAGCCCTCGATCGGGAAGAAGGCCATGCCGTCGTGGTGCATGCCGGCCTGCAGCGCCTGGTCGTCGGCCGAGTTGGAGCCGTCGGTCCTGAAGGCGGGCATGCTGCCGGCCACGCCGGTCGGATCGCCCCAGCGGTAGAGCACCTGCGCGCTGTAGCCCTCGGGCACCACCACCTGGTCGACCGCGGCCATCGCGATGCCCTTGAAGCCGATCGCGCGGCCCAGGCCGGCGACCGCGCCACCGCCGCTGCCGGCGGTCGATGCGCAGCCCGCGAGCGAGCCGGCCGCGAGCGGGCCGAACAGCCCCGCCACCGCGGCCGCGAGGCCGCCACGCACGAGCACGCGGCGCGCCGGATCGGACACCTCGTGGATCGTGGGGTTGGCGGAAAGGTTGGAGTCCTCCATCCGGTCGAAATTCTTGGCCATGTCGTTGTTCTCTTCGGTGCGTGGGTTGCAAGAACCCCGAATGCTCTTCGCGCCGCATGAATCTCGCGTGACATGGGCCGTGCCCGGCCTCAAGGCACTCAGAACGACGAGAAGAAGTTGTCACTCCAGTGAGATTCGCGCCGCTGCCGGCGCCATTCCCACGGGGGCGTGGGCTTGGTATCCGCCCACAGCCCGGCGCGCTGCGCGCGGGCGCCGTCCTGCAGCCGGAACAGATCGCCGCCGCGCTTGCTCGCGATGCCGTGGTAGTCGTAGACCCAGGCCCAGCCCTCCGACACCATGCGCCGGCCCGCGTCCTCGCCGTTGCACGACACGTCGGCCACGGTGCGGCCGTAGCGGTCGGTGTCGCGCGCGGTGATTAGCGCCTTCTCGGCATAGCAGAGCCGGCTCAGCGCCTGGCGGCTGCGCTGGCCATAGGGCTGCGCCTTCTCGGGCGCGTCGATGGCGGCGATGCGCACCTTGACCTGTTCGTAGGCGCCGCTGCGGCCGCAGCGCGCAGTCAGCGTGTCGCCGTCGCTGACGCCGACGACGAGGCAGCTGCGGGACGCGGCGGCATGGGCCAGCAGGGGGAAGGCAAGAAGGATGGGAAGGAACGCGCGCAGTTGCATGAAGAAGACGGACGGAGCGACAACGGATGAGGACGCATCGAGGCTAAGGGATTCGCGTGCCGGGCGCGGTGGGGACACACATTTTTTCCAGCGGCGCGCGGCACCGTGCCGCGCGCTTGACAGGGCGGCGCGGCCTTCTATGATCGAGTTCAATTATCTTGATGTGAGTTCCGAAATATGGAACTCGTGAAAATCCAATCATGAGCAACACCTTCTCGCAGCAACGCGTTGCCATCGTCGGCGGCACCTCCGGCATCGGCCTCGCGGTGGCGCAGCGCATCGTCCAGCAGGGCGGCCAGGTCCACGTGGGCGGTCGCTCGCCGCAGCGGCTGGCGGCGGCCCTCGACCAACTCGGCTCCGCGGCCACCGGCACGACGGTCGACTCCTCCGACGCCGATTCGCTCGCGCGCTTCTTTTCACCGCTGCCCGCCATCGACCACCTGTTCACGCCCGGCGCGAGCTACAGCGTCGCGCCCTTCGGCAGCGAGGACGTGGCGCAGGTCGAAAGCCCGTTCCGCCAGAAATTCTGGCCCCAGTACTGGGCCGTGCACCATGCGCTCGCCAAGCTGTCGCCCAGCGGCTCGGTGGTGCTGATGTCGGGCGGCGCGGGCGCGCGGCCGCTGCCGGGCGTCGCCAGCTACGCGGCCTGCAACAGCGCGATCGAGGGCCTGGGCCGCGCGCTCGCGATCGACCTGGCGCCGCGGCGCGTCAACACCGTGTCGCCCGGCACCATCGACAGCCCGCTGTGGCGCGGTCGCCCGGCCGCCGCGCGCGAGGCCGCCTATGCGGGCTTCGCCGCGATCAGCACGCTGGGCCGGGTCGGCACCGTCGAGGAAGTGGCCGACGCGGTGGTGTTCCTCATGGGCAACGGCTTCATGAGCGGCACCACGCTGTTCGCCGACGGCGGCTACACGCTGCGCTGAGGAGTCGCGCCATGCCGATCCGCATCCGCGTCGTCACGCCCCATGTCGCCCCGGTGCCCGCGAAGCTGCGCGAGATCGAGGATCTCGCCGAGGGCGGCGCGCTGCAGCTGTCGCAGGTCAACATCGCCGACGGCCCGCGCGCGATCGAGAGCCCGGCCGACGAGCATCGCTGCCTGCCCGGCGTGCTCGCGCGCATCGAGGAGGCCGAGGCGCAGGGTGTCGACGCGATGGTGGTCGACTGTTTCGCCGATCCCGGCGTGGAAGCCGCGCGCGAGCGCGTGGCGATCCCCGTCATCGGCCCGGGCGAGGCCAGCCTGCACCTGGCGGCGACGCTGGGCCGGCGGCTCGCGATCGTCACGGTGCTCGAGAGCGTGCGCCCGATGATCGATGCGCTCGCCGAGCGCACCGCGCTGGGTCCGCGGCTGGCGCCGCTGCGCGTGGTCGACACGGCGGTGCGCGAACTCGACGCCGATCCCGAGCGGCTGCTCGCGCGCCTGACCGAGGCGGCGGCGCGGGCCGTGCGCGACGACGGCGCCGACGCGATCGTGCTGGGCTGCACCGGCTTCCTGGGCGTGAGCGATGCGCTCGCGCGGGCCCTGGCGACCCAGGGCCTCGCGGTGCCCGTGATTCATCCGCTGCGCAGCGCGGTGCTGCTGGCCGCGGCGCAGGTCCGGCTCGGGTTGCGGCACCGGGCGGCGCGCCCGGCGCGCTGACTCGGCGCCTCAGGCGTTCTCGGCTTCCTGCAACAGGCGCCACATGACCTTGCCGCTGCCGCTCTTGGGCAGCGCGTCGACGAACTGCACCTGGCGCGGGATCTTGTAGACCGCCATGTTCTCGCGGCACCAGTCGATGATCTGCTGCGCGGTCGTGTCCTTGTGGGTGGCCCGCAGCACCACCACGGCCTTGACCGATTCGCCGCGGTAGGCGTCCTTGGTCGAGATCACGCAGGCTTCCTGGATCGCCGGGTGGCGGAACATCAGCAGCTCGACCTCGGCCGGCCAGACCTTGAAGCCGCTGGCGTTGATCATGCGCTTCAGGCGGTCGGTGATGAAGAAGTAGCCCTCCTCGTCCATGCGGCCCATGTCGCCCGAGCGGAAGAAGCGCTTGCCCTCGAACTCGACGAAGGCCGCGGCCGTGGCCTCGGGCCGCTTCCAGTAGCCCTGGAACACCTCGGGGCCATGGATGATGATCTCGCCCGATTCGCCCGGCGGCAGTTCCTTCAGCGTGTCGGGGTCGACCACGCGCGCGTCGGTGCTCATGAACGGGATGCCCAGGCACTGCTGCTTGGGATGCTCGGCCGGGTTCGAGTGCGAGGGCGCGGCCGTCTCGGTGAGGCCGTAGCCTTCCTGGTACTTGAGGCCGAACTGGTCCTGCAGCCGCTGCGCCACCGCCTGCGGCATGGCCGCGCCGCCGCCGCCGATGTAGCTGAGGCTCGAGAGGTCGTAGCTCGCGAAGTGCGGGCTCGCCATCAGGTCGATCACCATGGTCGGGATGTTGGTCCAGCTCGAGACCTTCCAGCGCGAGATCAGGCGCCCGGCCACGTCGCGGTCCCAGCGCGGCATGATGACCAGCGTGGCGGCCGCGAGGATCGCGGTGTGCATCATGCTGACCACGCCGGTGATGTGGAACATCGGCACCACGGCCAGCACCACCACCTCGGAATGCGCGCAGCCCCACAGCACGCCCGACAGGGCGTTGTGCATCAGGCTCGAATGGTGGTGGATGCAGCCCTTGGGCAGGCCGGTGGTGCCGCTGGTGTAGGGCAGCAGCGCCATGTCGTTGGCGCCCACCACGTGCTCGGGCACCGGGTGGCTGGTCTCGAGTGCCTCGGTCCAGGCCATGACCTCGCCGCCGGCCAGCGCGGGCAGCGCATGGCGGGTGCCGAGCCAGTCGACCCAGGCGGGCGCGGGCGCGTCGTCGCCGGTCACGCCGGGATCGAAGGCGTCGGTGAACTGGGTCACGATCATCCTCGACAGGCGCTCGCCCTCGGGCAGCGCGTCGCTGGCCTTGGCCAGTTCGCCGGCCAGGTCGCCGGTGGTGATCGCCACCTTGGCGTCGGCGTCGGTGATGTAGTGCTTGAGCTCCTCGGCCCGGTTCATCGGGTTGACCGGCACCACCACGGCATTGGCGCGCAGGATCGCGAAATGCGCGATCACCAGTTGCGGGCAGTTCTGCATGTCGAGCAGCACGCGGTCGCCGCGCTTCACGCCCAGCGCATGCAAGGTGCCGGCCAGGCGCTCGACCTGGCTCGCCAGCTCGCGGTAGCTGGTGACGCGGCCGAAGAACACCAGGGCGTTGTTGTCGGGGTAGCGCTCGGCGGCGGTCTTGAGGTTGTGCCAGAGCGACACCGCGGGCACGGTGATCGAATGCGGCAGGCGTTTGGGCCAGAACTTGTGATGCGGGCGTTGTTCCAGGGTCATGGCAGGCGGGCGGAAGGGGAATGGGGAATCCGGGCGGGGCGCGTCCGGCCGGAATGCCGGGCGCGCGAACCGCACGCCAGCCTAAGCCGAGCGCGGCGCGGCTCCCATCGGGGAAGCCCCCGGAGCGTCACCTTGGCGACGCCCTTTTTTCTACGTCCTCCGATCGCGGCCTGCCGAAACGGCCGGGGCGACAGCGCCCGCGACTACAGACGCGGTGCCCCGTTTCGGCGATACCGGGAGCTCCGCATCCCGTTCACCCATCCACCGACCACCGAAGGAGCATCTCCATGGCAGCAGAAAAGCACGCGAGCGTTCACTGGGAAGGCGCCGGCAAGACCGGCAAGGGCCAGGTCAGCACCGAGACCGGCGCGCTCAAGGACTACCCCTATGGCTTCGCCAGCCGTTTCGAGGACGACCGGCGCGGCACCAACCCCGAGGAGATCGTCGGCGCCGCGCACGCGGCCTGCTTCACGATGGCCTTCGCTTTCGCGCTCGAGAAGGAAGGCCTGGCCGCCACGAAGATCGACACCCGCGCGGCCGTGCGCCTGGCCAAGGACGGCGAGGGCTTCAAGATCGACCGCATCGCGCTCGAGCTCGACGCCGCCGTACCCAACCTCGACGAGGCGAAGTTCCAGCAGATCGCCGCGGCCGCCAAGGCCGGCTGCCCGCTGTCGAAGGCGCTCGCGAGCGTGCCCGAGATCACGCTGAAGGCGACGCTGGCCGGCTGAGGGCCTTGCCTATGATCGTCTCCTCACCAAGAACGAGGAGACGGATCATGAGCAACAACACCCTGCGGACCGCGCTCGCGGTCCTATCGCTGGCCGTGGGCACGGCCGCCACGGCCGCCTTTCCCGACAAGCCGATCAAGGTCGTGATCGGCTTCCCGGCCGGCGGCCCGCTCGACCAGCATGCGCGCCTGCTGACCGACAAGCTGCAGGCGGCGCTGGGCCAGCCGCTGATCGTGGACTACAAGCCCGGCGCGGGCGGCTCGGTAGGCGCCGACGCGGTCGCCAAGAGCCCGGCCGACGGCTACACGCTGATGCTCGCGAACACCGGCGTGGCCGTGATCAACGGTGCGCTCTACAGCAAGCTGCCCTACGACACGCAGCGCGACTTCGTGCCGATCGCGCGCACCGCGATGCAGCCGCTGGCGCTGCTGGTCACGCCCAAGCTGCCGGTGCAGAACCTCAGGCAGTTCATCGACTACGCGAAGGCGCGGCCGGGCCAGGTCAACTACGGCTCGGCCGGCAACGGCGGCATCAGCCACCTGGTGCCCGAGATGTTCAAGACCGCGACCGGCATCTTCATGGTCCACATCCCCTACCGCGGCAGCGCGCCGGCCTTCACCGACCTGATGGGCGGGCAGGTGCAGTTCATGGCCGAATCGATCCCGCAGGCCGCCAACTACCACAAGCAGGGCAAGGTGCGCGCGCTGGCCGTGACCAGCCGCGAGCGCAATCCCGCGCTGCCCGACATCCCGACCGTGGCCGAATCGGGCGTGAAGGGTTTCGAGGTGGTGGGCTTCTACGGCTTCTTCGCGCCCAAGGACACACCCAAGGAGGTGGTGGCCAAGCTCAGCGAGGCCTTCAAGCAGGTGCTGACCAGCGCCGAGGTGCGCGAGCGCATGGTGAGCCAGGGCGCCGACCCGGCCTTCCTGGGCAGCGAGGAGTTCGCGCGTTTCCTGGCGACCGAGACGCCGCGCTGGCGCGAGGCGGTGAAGGCTTCGGGCGCGCGGATGGATTGAGCTGGCTGGGGCAACCTGCCACTTCGAAGGGCGGGGGTGGAGGCCTGAGATACGTCAGGGGCGCGTGCACAGGACAGCGGGTACTTCCCTCCGCGAATGTCCCCCGGCCTTCGGCCTCCTCCTTGATCTCGCTGCGGGAAGCACCCGCTGCCCTGTGCACGTGGGCGCTGCGGTGGTGCGGGCGGTTCAACAACGATTGCGTCCAGGCTCACGCCGATGGGGTACTCCCCGCAGCGAAATAAAGGAGGAGCCGAAGGCGGGGGACATTCGCGGAGGGGAGTACCCCATCGGCGTGAGCCCGTCCCTCTGAGCGCGAAAGCTTCAGCACGCCCAAGGCACCCGCACCACCGGCGCACTCCGCCCGGCCCATTTCGGTGCACACATCTTGCATACCAGTTGGCACGGAAGCTGCTGGTATGCAGGCGAATGTCTACCTCCGCTTCCGAAATCAGTGCGCGCATCGTCGAGGCGGTGATGGCGCAGAAGCTCGCGCCGGGTTCGCGCCTGGGCGAGCAGCAGCTCGCGATGCTGTTCGACTGCAGCCGCACCATCGTGCGCGAGGCGCTCACGCGGCTGGCGGCGCGCGGCATCGTCACCGTGAGCGCGCGGCGCGGCTGGTTCGTGATCGAGCCCTCGCAGGACGAGGCGCGCGAGGCCTTCGAGGCACGGCGCGTGATCGAGCTCGGCCTCATTCGAAGCGCGGGCACCGCAGGCAAGCTCCAGAAGAGCGCGCTGCGCCAACTGAAGACGCACCTGCAGCGCGAGAAGGCCGCGCTCAAGGAAAGCGACGTCGGCAACCGCAGCTTCCTGCTCGGCGACTTCCACGTCTGCCTGGCCGAATGCCTGGGCAACACGCTGCTGGCCGACACGCTGCGCGACTACACGGCGCGCACCACGCTGATCGCCATGCTCTACCAATCCACGCACGACGCGGTGCAGTCCTGCGAGGACCACGTGCAGATCGTCGCGGCGCTCGAGCGCGGCGACCATGCCGCCGCCGAGGCCCTGATGGCCGAGCACATCGGCACGGTGCAGTCGGCCCTGCGCGTGCAGGCGCCCGCCGATCCGCTGGCCCAGCTGCGCGATGCGCTGGCGCCGCTCCAGAACACGGCCACCACGCCCGCCCCCCGGAGCAAGCGCCGCAAGCCCGGCGCGGCCCCCGATCCCGACTCTTCGACTTACCTAGGAGCCCTGCTATGACCTTCCTCGCATCCAAACGCCGCGTCGCCCTCGCGCTCGCCTCCCTCGCCCTGCTGGCCTCGGCCGGCGGTGCCTACGCCCAGAACGCGCTCGACAACGTGCTCAAGGCCAGGACCATCAAGATCGCCGTGCCCACCGACTACCCGCCCTACGGCTCGGTCGACAAGAACATGAAGCCGCAGGGCCTCGACGTGGAGATGGCCGAGCTCATCGCCGCCAAGCTCGGCGTGAAGGTCGAGCTGGTGCCCGTGACCAGCGCCAACCGCATCCCCTACCTGCAGACCAGGAAGGCCGACCTCGTGATCTCCACGCTCGGCAAGAACGCGGAGCGCGAGAAGGTGATCGACTTCTCGTCGGCCTATGCGCCCTTCTTCCAGGCCGTGTACGCCGCCAAGAGCATGAAGCTCGCCAGCTTCGCCGACATGGCCGGCAAGACCGTGGCCGTGACGCGCGGCGCGATGGAGGACCAGGAGCTCAACAAGGTGGCGCCGCCGAACGTCGACTACCGCCGCTTCGAGGACAACAACGCGACCATCGCGGCCTTCGTGGCGGGCCAGACCCAGACCCTCGCGACCAGCGCGGCCGTCGCCGGCGACATGCTCGCCAAGAACCCGAAGGTCAGCGCCGAGTTCAAGCTGCTGCTCAAGGACAGCCCCTGCTTCGTCGGCATCGCCAAGGGCGAGACCGCGCTCAAGACCAGGGTCAACGAGATCATCGCGACGGCCAAGAAGGACGGCACGCTCGACGCCCTGTCGAAGAAGTGGCTCGGCAAGGCCGCCGGCGACCTGCCGGTCTGATCGAACGGCGCGGCCATGGGCATCGAATTCGACTTTGGCGCCGTGCTCGCCGAATGGCCGCTGCTGCTGCGCGGCGTCGCGTGGACCATCGGCCTCACGGCCGTGGGCACCGTGCTGGGCATGGGCGTCGGCACCTTCTGCGCCTGGGCGCGCGCCGACGGCCCGCGGTGGCTGCGCGCCGTGGTGGGCACCTATGTGGAACTGATCCGCAACACGCCCTTCATCGTGCAGCTGTTCTTCATCTTCTTCGGGCTGCCGGCCGCGGGCGTCAAGCTCACGCCCGAGGTGGCTTCGGTGATCGCGATGGTGCTGAACCTCGGCGCCTATTCCACCGAGATCATCCGCGCCGGCATCGAGGCCACGCCCAAGGGCCAGATCGAGGCCGCCGTGAGCCTGGCGCTGAGCCGCTCGCAGGTGTTCCTGCGCGTGGTGCTGCCGCCGGCGCTCAAGAAGGTGTGGCCCGCGATGGTGAGCCAGATCGTCATCGTGATGCTGGGCTCGGCCGTGTGCGGGCAGATCTCGACCGAGGAGCTGAGCTATGCGGCCAACCTGATCCAGAGCCGCAACTTCCGCGCCTTCGAGGCCTTCATCGTCGCCACGCTGATCTACCTCGCGCTCTCGGTGGCGCTGCGGCGGCTGCTCGACTGGGCCGGTCCCCGCTTCTTCTTCGGCCGCTGAATCCGCCATGACCGATTTCTCCCTTTGGGACATCCTGCGCAACCTGCTGCTGGCGCTGCGCTGGACCGTCGTGCTCTCGCTCATCGCCTTCGTCGGCGGCGGCATCGTGGGCGCGCTGCTGCTGTTCCTGCGCCTGCGCGGCGGCCGGGCCGTCGGCAAGGCCGTGGGCCTCTACGTGCAACTGTTCCAGGGCACGCCGCTGCTGATGCAGCTGTTCCTGGCCTACTTCGGCATCGCGCTGTTCGGCATCGACGTGTCGGCATGGACCGCGGCCAGCGTGGCGCTCACGCTCTACACCAGCGCCTTCCTCACCGAGATCTGGCGCGGCTGCGTGGCCTCGATCCCGAAGGGGCAGTGGGAAGCCTCGGGCAGCCTCGCCCTGAGCTTCGGCGAACAGCTGCGCCACGTGATCCTGCCGCAGGCCGTGAGGATCGCGATCGCACCCACCGTGGGCTTCCTGGTGCAGGTCATCAAGGGCACGGCGCTGGCGTCGGTCATCGGCTTCGTCGAACTCACCAAGGCCGGCAGCATGATCTCCAACGCCACCTTCCAGCCCTTCGTGGTGTTCAGCTGCGTGGCCCTGCTCTATTTCGTGCTGTGCTTTCCCGTGAGCCTGTACGCCAAGACCCTCGAGAGGAAAACCCATGGCCGCCGTGCTTGAACCGCAACAACAACCCGCCGTCGCGGTGGGCGCCCCCATCGTGCGCATCACCGCGCTGCGCAAGTCCTACGGCAGCAACGAGGTGCTCAAGGGCATCGACCTCGACGTCAAGCGCGGCGAGGTGATCGCCATCATCGGCAAGAGCGGCTCGGGCAAGAGCACGCTGCTGCGTTGCATCAACGGCCTCGAGGTGTTCCAGGAGGGCTCGCTCACCGTCGACGGCAAGCCGCTGCTGCACGAGAGCGCGATGGCGATGCGCGAGCTGCGCCAGCGCGTGGGCATGATCTTCCAGGGCTTCAACCTGTTCCCGCACCTCACGGTCGGTAAGAACGTGATGCTCGCGCCCACGCTGGTGAAGAAGCGCTCGTCGCTCGAGGCCGCCTCGCAGGCGCGCAAGCTGCTCACGCGCGTGGGCCTGGCCGAGAAGTTCGACGCCATGCCCGACCAGCTCTCGGGCGGCCAGCAGCAGCGCGTGGCGATCGCGCGCGCGCTGGCCATGGAGCCGGGCGTGCTGCTGTGCGACGAGATCACCTCGGCGCTCGACCCCGAGTTGGTGGGCGAGGTGCTGCGCGTGGTCGAGTCGCTGGCCGACGAGGGCATGACCCTGCTGATGGTCACGCACGAGATGAACTTCGCGCGCAAGGTGGCCGACCGCGTGATCTTCATGCACCAGGGCCGCGTGCACGAGATGGGGCCGCCCACCGAGCTGTTCGCGAACCCGCGCACGCCCGAGCTGCGGCAGTTCCTGTCGTCACTGCACGACTGAAGCGCGCGGCCGTGGGCTATGCTCGGCCCATGGCCTGCCCGCGCATCATCGCGTCGATCATTCGCACCATTTCGAAGATGGTGGGTTGACGCACGGTTCCTCGAGTTCATGCCATGCAACCCGCCCCAGAAGGCGGGTTTTTCGTTTTCCGGGGCGCTGCTTCCAAGCCCACCACCTCCGGAGAAAACGAAATGACAGCGACCCCCTCCACCCCCGTGCTGCACATGGTCTGCGGCAAGATCGGCGCGGGCAAGTCCACGCTCGCGCGGCGGCTCGCCGCGGCACCCGCCACCGTGCTCGTGAGCGAGGACGCCTGGCTCGCGGCGCTCTACCCGGGCGAGATCCGCGAACTGCCCGACTACGTGCGCTGCGCGGGCCGCCTGAAGCAGGCCATCGAGGGTCACCTGGCGGCGCTGCTCGCGGCCGGCGTGTCGGTGGTGCTCGACTTCCCGGCCAACACGGTCGCGAACCGGCGCTGGATGCGCGGCCTCTTCGAAGCGGCCGGCGCGGCGCACGTGCTGCACCTGCTCGAGCTGCCCGACGCGGTCTGCAAGCAGCGCCTGCGAGAGCGCAACGCGAGCGGCACGCATCCCTTCGAGACCAGCGAGGCGCAGTTCGACCTGATCAGCAGCCACTTCGCCGCGCCTTCCGCGGCCGAAGGCTTCACGGTGCGGCGGCACGGCTGAAAACCCATGCCCCGGGGCGAGCGCTTCATCTAGAATTAATGAGAAACGTTCTCATTAATCTCGACCCATGCCAGGCCGCTGGCGAAGAGGGAATGCCGCCATGCCTGCCGCCGAATCCGCCATGCACGAGGAAGTGCGGTCGCTCTATGGCGAGCACCACGGCTGGCTGCAGGGCTGGCTGCGGCGCAAGCTCGGCGATTCCTTCGCCGCGGCCGACCTGGCACAGGACACCTTCGTCAGCGTCATCACGACCGGCACCGCGGCCGGCATCCGCGAGCCGCGCCCCTTCCTCGCCACCATCGCGCGGCGGCTGATCGCGCACCGGCATCGCCGGCAGGTGCTCGAACAGAGCTACCTCGAGGCGCTGGCCGCGCTGCCGCAGGAGATGGCGCCCTCGCCCGAGGTGCAGCTGCTGGCCATCGAGGCGCTGCACCAGGTCGATCGCGTGCTCGACAGCCTGCCGCCGGCCGCGAAGGAAGCCTTCCTGCTGGCCCATCTCGAAGGCCTGAGCTACGCGCAGATCGCCGAGCGGCTCGGCGTATCGGCCAGCTCGGTCAAGCAGTACCTGTCGCGCGCCAACCGCCAGTGCTTCTTCGGCCTGGCCGACTGAGATGCGCAGCGCCCCCCTCGACACCGCCACCGCCCTGCCCTTCGGCGAACGCGCGGCCGACGAGGCCGCCGAGTGGCTCACGCTGCTGATGTCGGGCGAAGCCACGGAAGACGACCGCCGGCGCTGGCAGCAATGGCGCCGCGGCCATCCGGACCACGAGCGCGCGTGGCAGCACATCGAGAGCTTCAGCGCGCGCCTCAAGGGCCTGCATCCGGCGGCCGCCCATGCCGCGCTCGCCTCCGGCCGCACGCCCGCGCCGCGGCGCAAGGCGCTGCGCGCGCTGCTGTGGCTCGGCGCGGCCGGCGCCACGGGCGTGCTCGCCTCGCGCACGCAGACCTGGCAGCAGACGGTGGCCGATTTCCGCACCGGCACCGGCGAGCAGCGCGATCTGTCGCTGCCCGACGGCACGCGCATCACGCTCGGCACGGCCAGTGCCATCGACGTGCGCTTCGACAACCGGCAGCGGCTGGTGCGGCTGGTGGCGGGCGAAGTGCTGATCGTCACCGGCCACGAGCGGCCCGACAGCCCGCCCTTCGTGGTCGACACCGCCCAGGGACGGATCCGCGCGCTCGGCACGCGCTTCAGCGTGCGCCAGGACGAGGGCCGCAGCCGTGTCGCCGTGCTCGAGAGCGCGGTCGAGATCGCGCCCGCGGAGGCCGCGGCCGCGCCGGTGCGGCTGCGCGCCGGCGAGCGCGCGAGCTTCGGCCGCGGCGAGGTCGGCCCGATCGCCGCGGTGGACGCGCAGACCACGGCCTGGACGCTCGGCCAGCTCATCGCCGACGACATGCGCCTGGACGACTTCCTGGCCGAACTCGGCCGCTACCGGCCCGGCATCGTGCGCTGCGACCCGGCCGTGGCCGGGCTGCGCTTGTCGGGCGTGTTCCCGCTGGCCGACACGGAGCGCATCCTCGCGATGCTGCCGAGCGTGCTGCCGGTGCAGGTGCGGCTGCGCACCCGCTTCTGGGCGACGGTGGAGGGCGTCCAGTAAGCACCGGCCTCCAGAAAATTTTCGTCGTCGCCTGCCCGATTTGCTTTCTCGCGGCACCTGTCAAGTGAGGGCTTCTTTTTCAGCAATCACTTCGAGAGACCACCATGCCGACCAACGGGCGCCAGCCGCGACACCAGAAGAACAAGCATCCAGCTCAGGGAATTTCAGCCACGGCGCTGTGCGGCCTCGCGCTGCTGGGCGCGCAGATGGGCCTGCCGGGCACGGCCCGCGCCCAGGCACCGCAGGCGCAGGCCGCGCGCCAGACCTACGACGTTCCGGCCGGCCCGCTCGCGCCGGCGCTGCGCAGCTTCGCGAGCGCGGCCAACCTGCCGCTGAGCTTCGTCGCCGAGCAGACCGACGGCAAGCGCACGGCCGGCCTGCGCGGCCCCTTCACGCCGCAGGAGGCGCTGGCCGCGCTGCTGGCCGGCACGGGGTTGCAGGCGCTGCGGCTGGACAACGGCGGCTACGTGTTGCGCAGCCAGCCCGCGCCCACAGAATCCGCGCCGACCGCGCCCGTCACGGGCAACGGCAGCCTCCCCGCCGTGCAGGTGACCGCAAGCGCCGAGCGCGAAAGCGGCAACGGCCCCGTGCCCGGCTATGCCGCGCGCATCAGCGGCACGGCCACCAAGACCGACACGCCGCTGATCGAGGTGCCGCAATCGGTGTCGGTGATCGGCCGCGAGGAAATGGAGGCGCGCGGCGCGCAGGACGTGATGGAGGCGCTGCGCTACACGCCCGGCGTGACCACCAGCACCTACGGTCCCGACAACCGCGGCTGGGAGTACGTGCTGCTGCGCGGCTTCAACTCGTCGACCACCGGCGTCTACCGCGACGGGCTGGCCCAGGCCTCCTTCGTTCCCACCTACTACCTGACCGAGCCCTATGCGCTGGAACGCGTGGAGGTGCTGCGCGGCCCGGCGTCGATGGTGTTCGGCCAGGCCGACGCGGGCGGCATCGTCAACCGCGTGAGCAAGCAGCCCACGGGCGAGCGGATCCGCGAGATCGAGCTGCAGTACGGCAGCTACCAGCGCCAGCAGCTGGCCTTCGACCTCGGCGACCGGATCGGCAGCGACGCTGTGCTGAGCTACCGGCTGGTCGGCCTGAGCCTCGACAGCAACGACCAGGACCGCTACCCCGACGGCCGCAGGCTCAACCACACGCGCACCTACATCGCGCCCTCGCTGCGCTGGCAGCCGAACGCGGGCACCTCGCTGACCGTGCTGGCCGAGTTCCTGCGCAACAACACGGCCGAGGATCCCTACTACCTGACGCAGAACTACGCCCTCTCCTCGATCAAGGTGGGCGACCACAGCTTCGGCCAGCTCAAGCAGACGCAAGGCGCCATCGGCTACCGCTTCGAGACCGCCCTGGGCGACCAGTGGACCCTGCGCCAGAACTTCCGCTACAGCCGCGTCGACCCGAGCCGGCGCGTGGTCTGGGCCGACGCGCTGGGCGAGGACCAGCACACGCTGTCGCGCATCGCCAGGACCTGGCGCGATCCCGTGAACCTCGCGACGCTCGACACCAGCGTGCAGGGCAGGCTGCAGCATGGCGATGTGCAGCACACGCTGCTGCTGGGCGTCGACTACAGCGACCAGAAGGGCCGGCAACGGCGCTTCATCGGCCCGGCGCCCAGCCTCGACCTGCTCGCGCCCGTCTATGGCCAGCCGGTGGCACTGCCCACCGAGCCGCTCGCCAACCTCGACCAGTCGACGCGCCAGCTCGGCTTCTATGCGCAGGACCAGCTCAAGTTCGGCGAGCGCTGGGTGCTCACGCTCGGCGGCCGCCAGGACCGCGTGCGCCAGGTCACCGACGACCATCTCGACAGCAGCCGCTCCCGCAAGTCCGACAGCGCCTTCAGCGGCCGGGCCGGCCTCAGCTACCTGCTGGGCAACGGCTGGGCGCCCTACCTGAGCTACGTCACCTCCTTCCTGCCCAACAGCGGCACCGATGCGAACAACGAGGCCTTCCGGCCCAGCCGCGGCAAGCAGGTCGAACTCGGCCTCAAGTTCCAGCCCACGGGTTCGCGCAGCCTGTTCACCGCGGCCGCCTTCGACCTGCGCAAGACCAACGTGGTCACCTACGACCCCGCGACCTTCGAGGGCCGCCAGATCGGCAAGCAGCGCTCGCGCGGCATCGAGCTCGAAGCCAAGGGCGAGCTCGCGCCGGGCCTGAACATCGCGGCGGCCTACACCTGGCTCGACATGAAGGTGCTCGCCAGCGCCGACCCCGACGAGATCGGCAAGATCCCGCCGCTGGTGCCCAAGCAGTCGGCCTCGGTCTGGCTCGACTACACGCTGGGCAACGGCCTGGGCTTCGGCGGCGGCGTGCGCTACGTCGGCAAGCGCCAGAACGACGAGCACAACACCAGCGCCGAACGCGGCGTGACGCTGCTCGACGCGGCGCTGCACTACGAGCGCGGCCCGTGGCGCGTGGCGCTCAACGTCTCCAACCTGGCGGACAAGAAATACAACTCGATCTGCTACCACGGCGAGTGCTACCAGGGCACGCGCCGCACGGCGACGCTCACGGCACGCTATCGCTGGCAGTGAGGACCGCGGCGGCGGGCCGCTATGCTTCGCACCCCATGCAGATCGAACCCGCCCGCCCCGAGGAAGCCCCCACCGTCGTCGCCGTGCTGCACGAGGCCGCGCAATGGCTGGTCGACGAAGGCCGCACCCTGTGGTCGGGGCCGGAGATCGCGCCCGCGCGCATCGAGCGCGACTGCGCGGCCGGCGGCTACTTCATCGCGCGCATCGATGGCCAGGTGGCCGGCGTGGTCCGGCTCGACCTCGAGGACCCGTATTTCTGGCCCGAGATCGAGGCTGGCAGCTCGCTCTACGTGCACAAGCTCGCGGTGCGCCGCGGCTTCGCGGGGCAAGGCGTGTCGAACGCCTTGCTGGTGTTCGCGCGCGAACGGGCGACGACGCTCGGCAAGCGCCACCTGCGGCTCGACTGCGTGGCCGACCGCGCACCGCTTCGCCGCCTCTACGAGCGCTTCGGCTTCGCGCTGCACAGCGAGATCCGCAAGGACTTCGGCCTCTTCGCGCGCTACGAGTTGCCGCTGGGCTGATCCTCAGGCCGCGGCGTGCTGCGCGATGACCTGCGCGCGCTGCAGCCGCTCGATCTCCTCCTCGCCGAAGTCGAATTCGCGCAGCACCTCGTGGGTCTGCTCGCCCACGCGCGGCGCGGCCGAGCGCGCATGCGGCGACACGCCGTCGAAGTGCAGCGGCAGCCCGAGCGAGCGCGTGGTGCCGCCCTCGGCATGGTCGACCTCCACCACCATCGACACCGCGCTCGACTGCGGATGCTCGAGCGCCTGCTTCACGTCGTGCACCGGTCCCACCGGCACGCCGGCGCGGTCGAGGCGCTCGATCCAGTGGTCCGCGCCGTGCGGCGCCAGCGCCTGCGTGATCAGCGCCTCGAGCGCGGCCTGGTGCGCGAGCCGGTCGCGGCCCGTGCGAAAGCGCGGGTCGTCCACCCACTCGGGATGGCCCAGCACCTCGGCGATGCGCTGCCAGTTGGCCTGGTTGCCGCCGCCGATCGCGATCGCACCCTCGGCGCAGCGGAAGGTCTGGTACGGCGCGATCAGCGGATGGGCCGTGCCCATCGGCCGCGCGATGGCGCCGCTCGAGAAGTAGGCCGCGGCGAACCAGTACATCTGCTGCAGCGAGGCCTGCAGCAGCGAGGTCTCGACCTTGCTGCCGATGCCGGTGCGCAGCCGCCGCACATAGGCCGAGAGGCTGCCGAGCGCGGCCAGGATGCCGGCATTGATGTCGGCGACCGAGTTGCCGGGCTTGGCCTGCTCGCCGCCGAGGCTGCCGGTGACGCTGATCAGGCCCGAGAAGGCCTGCAGCACCAGGTCGAAGCCGCCCTTGTCGCTCAGCGGGCCGTTGGGGCCGTAGCCGCTGATCGAGCAGTAGACGAGGCCGGGGTTCGCGGCGCGCAGCTGCTCGTAGCCGAGGCCGAGCGCATCGAGCTTTCCGCGCCGGAAGTTCTCGGTGACGATGTCGCAGCGCGCCGCGAGCCGGCGGATCACGTCCTGCCCGGCCGGCTGGCGGATGTCGACCGCCACCGAGCGCTTGCCGCGGTTGAGCATCACGAACGATGGCGCGAGCCCCGGGTCGTTGGGCCGTGCATAGCCGCGCGCATCGTCGCCGGCCGGA
Organism: Variovorax sp. GW821-FHT09B01; assembly: GCF_059418345.1. Classification (NCBI taxonomy): domain Bacteria; kingdom Pseudomonadati; phylum Pseudomonadota; class Betaproteobacteria; order Burkholderiales; family Comamonadaceae; genus Variovorax; species Variovorax sp. GW821-FHT09B01. The sequence continues at coordinate 22,437 of NZ_JBWKPQ010000013.1, forward strand.
AACTTCTCGATCTTGATGACCTCGGCGCCCATGTCGGCCAGCATCAGGCCGCAGATCGGGCCGGCCATGATCTGCGACAGCTCGAGCACGCGCACGCCGGCCAGCGGCAGCGCGGCGGGGTCCGGTGGCGGCATTCCGTGCGCCACGCTCAATGGCCCTCGAAGCGCGGCGCGCGGTTCTCGGCGAAGGCCGCCAGGGCCTCGTGCAGGTCGCGCGTGCGCAGGCTGGCGACATGCGCCTGCTGCGCGGCGGCCTCGTCGTACTGCTGGCGCGCGGTCTCGTTGAGCGTGCGCTTCATCGTGACCAGCGGGATCGGCGCCACCGCGAGCAGCTCGTCGAGCCAGGTGCGCAGCTCGGCATCGAGCGCTTCGGGCGCGACCAGCGCATCGAGATAGCCCACGCGCAGCATCTCCTCGGCCTGGATCGCGCGCGAGGTCAGGAACAGCTTCTTGGCCGCGCCGAGCCCCAGCCGCGAGACCCAGCGGCGGATGCCGTGGCCGTAGTAGTGCAGGCCCAGGCGCGAGGCCGGCATGAACATGCGCATGCCCTGCACGCCGAGACGGAAGTCGCAGGCCAGCGCGAGGTCGGTGGCGCCGCCGTAGACCGGCCCGTGCAGCCGCGCGATGGTGACCGCGCGCGCGTTCTCGATCTCGTCGGTGAACTGCTCGAACAGGTTCTCGCCGGTGGCGGCGGCCTTGCCCAGGCGCGAGAGGTCGAAGCCCGAGCTGAAGCTCTTGCCCGTGCTCGCGAACACGATCACGCGCACCGCGGGATCGGCGTCGAGCTGGCGCAGGTAGCCGCGCAGCACCGGCAGGTCGTCGGGCTCGATGCGGTTGTGGCTGCCGGGCCGGCGCAGCGTGATGGTGGCGACGGCGCCGTCGATGGCGAGCAGCGGCGGCGCGGCGGTGTCGGCCGCGGGGTCCTGGAGGGTCGTGGTCATGCGTGAAGGTCCTTGGAGAGGAAAAGAAAAAAGGAAAAGGGGCGGGTCAATCGAAGCGGAGTTGCTGCTCGCGGATCACCTGGCCCCACTTGCGGAAGTCGGTCGCGACCAGCTCGGCGGCCGCCTCGGGCGGGCCGGCCTCGATGTCGCTGCCCGTGGCCAGGAGGCGCTCGCGGACCGCGGGCGTCTGCAGGGCGGCGTTGAGCGCCGCGTTGAGCCGTCGCACCACGGGCGCCGGCAGGCCCTTGGGCGCGGCGAGCACGAACCAGCCCTGCGCGTCATAGCCGGGCAGGCCCTGCGCGGCCACAGTCTTCACGCCCGGCAGCGCCGGCACCTCGCGCGCCGAGGTCACGGCGATGGCGCGCGCCCGGCCGCCCTGCACCACCGGCACGGCGGGCGCGATGGTGGCGAACGAGACCGCGACCGCGCCGCCCATCAGGTCGTTCATGGCCGGCGCCGCGCCCTTGTAGGGCACGTGCATCAGGTCGCTGTGGCTCGCGGCCTTGAGCAGCTCACCCGCCAGGTGGTGGATGGTGCCGTTGCCCGAGCTGGAATAGGCCAGCTGCCCCGGCTGCGCGCGCGCCAGCGCCAGCAGCTCGGGCAGGGTGCGCGCGGGCACCGAGGGATTCACCAGCACCACCAGCGGCGACTTCGAGACCACGCCCAGGTAGCTGAAGTCGCTGCGCGGGTCGTAGGGCACCTTGCGCGCGTTCGGGATGATGGTCAGCGGCGCGCCGTCGATCAGGCCCAGGGTGTAGCCGTCGGGCACGGCGGTCTTGACGGCCTCGGCGCCGATCGCGCCGCCGGCGCCGGGCCTGTAGTCCACCACCACCGGCTGGCCCAGCGCCTTCTCCATCACCGGCGCGAGGTCGCGCGCCACCGCGTCGGCCGCGCCGCCGGGCGTGTAGCCGAGCACCAGCCGCAACGGGCGGGTCGGCGACCAGCTTTCCTGCGCATGCAAAAATCCGGGCGTACCCAGCAGAAATGCAGAACCGGCCACCACGACCTTCCAAAGCAGTCTTGAAAACACCACGCGTCTCCGTTTAAATATTTATAAACGAATTCAGTATATTTTCAGATCACATCCGTATGCAACCCGGTAGAAGCCCCGTTGCCAGCCCGACGCTGGCCGAATCGATCCGCCTGTCGATCATCGAAAGCCTGGCCAGCGGCCTGCTGCAGCCCGGCCAGCCCATCGACGAGCGCGGACTCAGCGAGCGTTTCGAGGTCTCGCGCACCCCGATCCGCGAAGCCATCCTCCAGCTGGCGGCCCAGGGTTTCGTGGTGATGGAACCGCGCAGCGGCGCCTCGGTGCCGCGGCTGTCGATCCAGCTGCTGCGCGAGCTGCTGGAGCTGCTCGGCGAGCTGGAAGGCGCGGCCGCCAAGTTCGCCGCCAAGCGCATGCGCCCGGCCGAGAAGAAGGCGCTGGAAGAGGCGCTGGCCGCCTGCGCCGAGGCGTCGGCGCGCGACGACGCGCTGGCCTACCGCGATGCCAACGACCATTTCCACGACCTGATCTACGCGGCCTGCCGCAACGAGACGCTGGTCGACCAGATCCGCGCGCTGCGCACCCGCTGCGCCGCCTACACCGCCAACCGCTTCGATTCGCCGGGCCGCATGCAGCGCTCGGCGCGCGAGCACGCGGCCATCACCGAGGCGCTGCTGCGCAGCGATCCGGCCGAGGCGCAGGCGGCGATGCTGGTCCACATCTCGATCGGCGGCAGCGACTTCGCGGAGTTCGTGAGCGGGTTGCCGCAAGACCTGTTGCATGCTTGAACGGGCCCTGTCCGGCCAGCGGTGCCGGTGACGTCCTGCAACCAATCGGGCGCGAACTCGCGCGCCTGTGGCAAGCTCCCACCGCCATGCAAAGCCGCCGCTCCATGCCCTCCTCCCCGATCCGCCCGACCCGTCTGACCCGCCGCCGCGCGCTGGGCGCCCTGCTCGGCGCCTGCGCGCTCCAGGCGCCGTTCGCCGCCTTCGCGGGCTTCAACTTCTTCACCAGCGAATACACCGCGAGCCGCGACGAGCTGCAGGCGCAGATCGCGCGCCGCTTCCCGGTGGCCGAGCGCTATGCCGAGCTGTTCACGGTCGGGCTGCGCGATCCGCAGCTGGGCCTGGACGCGGGCACCAACCGCGCCGCGATCACCGCCACGCTGACCATCGCGAGCCCGCTGCTCGGCGGCGCGCCGGTGCAGGGCACGGTGGCGGTCAGCAGCGCGCTCAAGTACGACGCCGCCACGCGCGCGCTGCGGCTCGACCAGCCCAAGGCCGAGCGCATCGAGCTGCAGGGCCTGGGCGGGCGCGATGGCGAGCGGCTGCAGCGCGTGGGCGCGCTGGTGGCGCAGGAACTGCTGCAGGGCCAGCCGCTGCGCACCTTCAAGCCCGAGGAACTCACCGTCGGGCGCAAGACCTACGAGATCGGCGACATCACGGTGCTCGCCGACGGCATCAAGGTGCAACTCAAATGACACATCGCAGACGCACGCTCCTGCTCGCCCTGGGCGCCACGGCCGCGCTCGCCGCGGGCTGCACCGGCTTCGCGCCCACGCCGCGCACGCGCTTCGACCTCGAGGCCCACCGCGGCGGCCGCGGCCTCGCGCCCGAGAACACGCTGGCGGCCTTCTCCAACGCCATCGACCTCGGCGTGACCACGCTCGAGCTCGACATCGGCCTGAGCGCCGACGGCGTGGTGGTGGTGTCGCACGACACGGCCCTCAACCCCGACCACACGCGCGATGCCGCCGGCCAGTGGCTCGCGCCCGCGAACGGCCGCAGCGGGCCCACGATCCGCTCGCTCACGCTGGCGCAGCTGCAGGGCTACGACGTGGGCCGGCTCAATCCCTCGAGCAGCTATGGCCGCCAGTTCGCGCTGCAGCTGCCGCGCGACGGCGAACGCATTCCCACGCTCGAGGCGGTGTTCGACCTGGTGCGCGCGCGCGGCCCGGCCGCGGCCACCGTGCGCTTCAACATCGAGACCAAGATCGATCCGACCAAACCCGACGAGACCGCCGCGCCCGAGCCCATGGTGCGCGCACTGCTGGCCGTGATCGACACGGCACAGATGGCCGATCGCGTGACCGTGCAGAGCTTCGACTGGCGCACGCTGGCGCTGGTGGCCCAGTTGGCGCCCGCGATGTCGCGCGCCTACCTGAGCACGCCGCGCACGCTGAAGGACAAGCGCTGGACCGCCGGGCTCGATGCCACGGGCTTCGGCTCCACGCCGCGGCTGGTGAAGGCCGCGGCCGGGGCCAGCGGTGGGCCGCTCGTCTGGTCGCCGGCCTTCGCCGATCTCAACGCGGCGCAGGTGAAGGAGGCACAGGGCCTCGGCATGAAGGTGCTGCCCTGGACCGTGAACCAGCGCGCCGACATGATCCGGCTGATGGACCTGGGCGTGGACGGCATCATCACCGACTACCCTGACGTGCTGCGCGACCTGGTGCGCGAACGCGGGCTGCCGCTGCCGCCCTCGGGAAGGAGCGCCTCGTGAGCGCCGCGCTGCAACAGCTCGACACCATCGCCGGGCACATCGACGCGCTGCGCCGCCAGGGCGGTGGCCCCGCCGGCCTGCTGTCGGACCAGGCACGCGGCAGCGCCGCGCTGCTGGCCGCCCTGCCGCCGCGCTACGGCGAGGTGCTGCTGAACCTGCTCGACCGGCTCGAGTCGAGCGCGCTGTTCAGCGAGGAAAGCTGCTCGTTCAGCCAGAAAGATCTGCTCGACAACCTGTCCTTGTGGGTGGACAAGGCCCGCGCGCAGCTCGGCGGCTGAGGCACGCGGTTTATCATCGGCCCTCCATGCGCACCCTGTTCCTCGCCCTCATGATCGCCCTGCTGCCGGTTCGCGGCTGGCTCGGCGACGCGATGGCGATCGAGATGGTGCGGCATTCGATGCCCGCGGCCGAGGCCGTCGCCGGCGTGGCACAGGCGGCCACCGAGGCCCACTGCCACGAGGCCGGCGACATGGCCATGACGGCCATGGACAACGCCTCGCACGCCGAACACGCGATGGCCGACGGCCATGGCGACGGCAGCGACCACGCCAGCCACCAGGGTTGCGGCACCTGCACCGCCTGCCAGGTCTGCCACTCGGTGGCACTCGGCGGCACCGAACTCCCGGGCATCGCGCACGATGCCCCCCAGGCCGCCCCCGCGGCCCCGGCGGCTCGCTTCGCGAGCACCGAGCCCTTCCTGGGCTTGAAGCCGCCCATTTCCTGATCTCCCTGCCCGTAGTCCGTCCGCGGTGAGCCCTTGCCGGCTCGCGGCGTCGATCGTATTGCTCATGGAGATCGAGCGTGAACCCTATCGTTCGCCGGCACCTGGCCGGCCCCTTTCCCTTTCGCTGTCGAACAGCTGACGCGCTGCCCCGGCGCGCCCTCGCATTCGCCAGTGCCCTGTTCCTGGCCGGCTGCGCCAGCCTCTCGCCCGACGGCGGCACGGCCGACGTGCAGGCCCTGGTCGCGGGCAATCCCCTGATGGCGGGCCAGCCGGCCCAGCGCATGCCCGACGAGGCCTCGCGCAAAAGCGTCGACGCGCTGCTCGCCAGGCCGCTCGACGCCGAGGCCGCCGTGCGCATCGCGCTCGTCAACGGCCCGCGCGTGCAGGACGCCTTCGCCACCCTGCAGCTGAGCGACGCCGACCGCGTGCAGGCCGCGAGCCTGCCGAACCCGGTGCTCTCGTTCAGCCGGCTGGCGCAGGGCCGCGAACGTGAGCTCGAACGCATGCTGAGCTTCAACGTGATCGGCCTGGTCACGCTGCCGTGGCAGGCGCGCTGGGCCGGCCAGCGCCACGAGGCCGCCAAGCTGCAGGCCGCGCAGAGCGTGCTGCTGCTGGCCGCCGACACGCGCCGCGCCTGGGTGCGCGCGGTGGCGGCGCAGCAGAGCGTGGTCTACCTGCGCGATGCCAGGGAGGCGGCCGAGGCCAGCGCCGAGCTCGCGCACCGCATGGCCCAGGTAGGCAACTGGAGCGCGCTGCAGCGAACGCGCGAACAGCTGCTGCTGGCCGATGCCGCGGCGCAGCTCGCGCGCGCCGAGCAGGCCGCCGTGGCCTCGCGCGAACAGCTCACGCGGCTGCTGGGCCTGGCGGGCGAACGCGCCGCCTACACCCTGCCCGACCGCCTGCCGCCGCTGCCCCAGGCCGCGCCCGAGCTCGGCGACGTGCAGGCGCGCGCGCTGCGCGACCGGCTCGACGTGCGCTCGGCGCAGGCGCAGAACACGGCCGTGGCCGATTCGCTGGGCCTCGTGCATGCCACGCGCGTCATCAACGCGATGGAGCTCGGCGTGGTGCGCAACACCACTTTCGAGAACGATGCCGACCGTTCGCGCGCCACGCAGCGCGGCTTCGAGCTCGACCTGCCGCTGCCCCTGTTCGACTGGGGCCAGGCACGCACCGGCCGCGCCGAGGCGCAGTACATGCAGTCGGCCGCGCGCGTGCGCGACGTGGGCGTGCTGGCCGCGAGCGAGGCGCGCGAGGCCTGGCGCGGCTGGAACACCGCCTATGGCCTGGCGCGGCGCTACCGCGACGAGGTGCTGCCGCTGCGCAGGAAGGTCAACGAGGAGATGGTGCTGCGCTACAACGGCATGCTCGCGAGCGTGTGGGAACTGCTCGCCGAGACGCGCGCGAGCATGCTCGCGGTGAACGCCGGCATCGAGGCGCAGCGCGACTTCTGGCTGGCCGACACCGACCTGCAACTGGTGCTCACGGGCAGTTCGCCCGGCGGCATGACGGCGCTGCAGACCGCGGCCGCCAGCGACGCCCCCGCGGCGGGAGGACATTGAGATGAACCGCCGCAATTTCTTCGCGGGCGCCGCCACGGCCGTGGCCGCCACCACCGTCAGCCGCGTCTCGATGGCCGCGCTGCCCGAGCCCGTCTCGCAGAGCTCCACCGCCACGGCCGCGCCGCTGGTGCCGCCGAACGGCCGGCCCTACAACCCCGTCGTCACGCTCAACGGCTGGACCCTGCCCTGGCGCATGAACGCCGGCGTCAAGGAATTCCACCTGGTCGCCGAGCCCGTGGTGCGCGAGATGGCGCCGGGTTTCAAGGTCAACATGTGGGGCTACAACGGCCAGTCGCCGGGACCGACCATCGAGGTGGTCGAGGGCGACCGGCTGCGCATCTACGTGACCAACCGGCTGCCCGAGCACACCACCGTGCACTGGCACGGCCAGCGCCTGCCCAACGGCATGGACGGCGTGGGCGGCATCACGCAGCCGCAGATCCCGCCGGGCAAGACCTTCGTCTACGAGTTCACGGCGCGCCGCCCCGGCACCTTCATGTACCACCCGCATGCCGACGAGATGGTGCAGATGGCGATGGGGATGATGGGCTTCTGGGTCACGCACCCGAAGGCCGATCACCCGCTGATCGAGAAGGTTGATCGCGACTTCTGCTTCCTGCTCGGCAGCTTCGACGTGGAGCCCGGCAGCGCCACGCCCAAGGTCAGCACCATGACCGACTTCAACCTCTGGAGCTTCAACAGCCGCGTGTTCCCGGCCATCGACACGCTCAACGTGCGCAAGGGGGACCGCGTGCGCATCCGCGTGGGCAACCTCACGATGACCAACCACCCGGTGCACATCCACGGCCACGAGTTCGAGGTGACCGGCACCGACGGCGGCCCCGTGCCGCGCACCGCGCGCTGGCCCGAGGTGTCGGTCGACGTGGCGGTGGGCCAGATGCGGCAGATGGAGTTCATCGCCGACGAGGAAGGCGACTGGGCGCTGCACTGCCACAAGGCGCACCACACCATGGGGCCGATGGGCCACGAGGTGCCGACCATGATCGGCGTGGACCACAAGGGCGTGGCCGAGAAGATCAGGAAGCTGGTGCCCGACTACATGGTGATGGGCGACAAGGGCATGGCCGACATGGGCGAGATGGAGATGCCCATTCCCGACAACACGGTGCCGATGATGACCGGCACCGGTCCCTTCGGTTCGGCCGAGATGGGCGGCATGTTCACGCTGCTCAAGGTGCGGCGCGACCAGAAGCCCGGCGACTACCGCGACCCGGGCTGGTTCAGGCATCCGCCGGGCACGGTCGCGCGCGAAGTGCCGAACGCCAACGTGCCGCCGGCCCCGCGTGCGAAGGCACCGGCGCCATCGGCCAGCGAGCCCGATGCCAGCGTGCGCAAGCCCTCGGGCCATGGCGCGCACCAGCACTGAGTCCGCTCATCCCATTTCCATTTTTTGGAGTTCCATCCATGAACAAGACACTCAAGCTCGCCGCCGCCGGCCTCGCGCTCGCGGCCTTCGCCACCGCCTCGCTGGCGCACGAGAACCACGTCGCCAAGCCCAAGGGCGCGGCCGAACTCGCGCCCGAGCAGAAGCCCTGGGGCATCGTCGGCAAGCCCGGCGCCGTGAAGCGCACCATTGACATCGCGATGGCCGACGACATGACCTTCACCCCCTCGGTGATCGAGGTGCGCGAAGGCGACACGCTGCGCCTGCGCTTGAAGAACAAGGGCAAAGACCTGCACGAACTCGTGCTCGGCACCACGGCCGAGATCGAGGCCCACGCGGCCATGATGAAGAAATTCCCCGGCATGGAGCACGACGAGCCCTGGATGGCGCACGTGCCGCCGGGCCAGACCGGCGAGCTGGTCTGGACCTTCAACCGCGCCGGCGACTTCGACTTCGCCTGCCTGGTGAAGGACCACTACGAACTCGGCATGGCCGGCCGCGTCCGCGTGCTGCCCGCCGCCGGCAAATCCTGAAATCCCGAAAGGAACTCCCATGCAAAGAAGACGACTGATGCTGGCCCTGGCGTCCACCGCCGCCCTGCCTTTCATCGCACCGGCGGCGCGCGCCGCGGCGCCGATGGTCGAGATCTGGAAGGACCCGAACTGCGGCTGCTGCCAGGACTGGGTCAAGCACCTCAACAGGAACGGCTTCGCCACGCGCGTGCACGACGAAGGCAACGCGGCCGCGCGCAAGCGCCTGGGCCTGCCCGAGAAGCTGGGCTCGTGCCACACGGGCCAGGTCGGCGGTTACGCCATCGAGGGCCACGTGCCCGCGCGCGAGATCCAGCGCCTGCTCAAGGAGAAGCCCAAGGCCGTGGGCCTCGCCGTGCCCGGCATGCCGGTCGGCTCGCCGGGCATGGACGGTCCGGCCTACGGCGACCAGCGCGATCCCTACGACGTGCTGCTGGTGCTGGCCGATGGCGGCACGCGCGTGTTCCAGAGCTACCGATGAATCCTCCGATCACCCTGCAAGAAAGACCGATCACCATGAAGAAATCGCTCGCCGCCCTCGGCGCCCTCCTGTTCGCCGCCGTCGCCTTCGCGCAGACGGCCCTGCCGCCCGTCGAGGGCGAGGTCCGCAAGATCGACACCGAGGCGAACAAGATCACCTTGCGCCATGGCGACATCCCCAACCTCGAGATGACCGGCATGACCATGGTCTTCCGCGTGAAGGACCCGGCGCTGCTCACGCAGGTGAAGCCCGGCGACAAGGTGCGGTTCACGGCCGACAAGGTCGATGGGGCGCTCACGGTGTTGTCGATCGCGCCGGCCAACTAGGCGAAACGCTGCGGCGCGAACGGCGCCAGCGCGATCTCCGGCGCCAGCCCCGCCATCGCCTGCGCCGCCAGCCGCCCGGTGCGCGCCGAGCCGCACAGCCCCACGTGCCCATGGCCGAAGGCCAGCACCACGTCGGCGCTGCCGGCGGCGGGGCCGATGCAGGGCAGGCCGTCGGGCAGGCTCGGGCGATGGCCGAGCCAGCGCTGCACCTCGGTCCCTTCGGGCGGCGCGTCGGCGAGCGCGGGAAACATCGAGCGCAGGTGCGCGTGCAGGATCTCGGCGCGGCGCCAGTCGGGCGCGGCCTCGAGCCCCGCGATCTCGACCTGGCCGGCGGCGCGCAGGCCGCCGTTCATCCAGTGCGCGATGAGCTTGCCGTCGGCCACCATCACCGGCGTGCGCGGGCCCACCGCCGCCTTCGGCAGCACGACGTGATAGCCGCGCTCCGATTCCAGCGGCACCGGCGAGCCGGCCGCGGCGGCCAAAGCGCCCGAGCGCGCGCCGGCGCAGATCGCGGCGGTGTCGCAGGCGATCTCGCCGGCTTCCGTGCGCACGGCGCGCAATCGCCCGCCCTCGATGCGGAAACCGGTGGCGCGCGCGGCCACGCGTTCGGCGCCGAGCGCACGCGCATGCGCGGCCAGCGCCGCCACGTAGGCACCCGGGTCGCGGCAGTGGCCGGCCTCGCCGACGTGGATGCCCAGCGTGTAGCGCGCATCGAGGTCGGGCTCCTGCCGGCGCAGTTCGTCGGCCTCCCATTCGCTCCATCGCACGCCGGTGCGCGCACGCACGCGCCAGGCCAGCGCATCGCCCTCGAACTCGGCACGCGAGCGGTAGGCATGCAGCAGGCCGCGCTGCTCGATCAGTTGCGGCACGCCGGCCTCGGCCGCCAGCCGCGCATGCAGCGCGGGCGCGTCGACCAGCAAGGTGCGCAGCGCGTCGGCGATGCGCTGCACGCGCGCCTCGGTGGCGCCCGAGGCCAGGTAGCGCAGCAGCCAGGGCAGCGCGCGCGGCAGGTAGGGCCAGCGCACCGCCAGCGGGCCCAGCGGATCGGCCAGCCAGCCCGGCACCTTGCGCCAGGCGCCCGGCAGCGCGGGCGGCACCACCGAATGCGAGGAGAGCCAGCCCGCGTTGCCGTAGCTGGTGGCCTGCGGCGCGCCGGGCTCGCCCGGCTCGACCACGGTGACGCGCAGGCCCGCGCGCAAGGCCTCGATGGCGGTGGCGCTGCCCACGGCGCCCGCGCCGATCACCACCGCATGGCGCCGCGCGCCGGACTGGAAACCACTTCTTTCAACTGTCATGGCGCCCATCGTAGGGGCCACGCGGCATGGTTCCATAATCGGCCGCCATGTCCGCCACGCCTTCCCACGCTTCCCCTTCCTCTTCCGACGGTGCCATCACCGACGTCGCCGGCATCGAGGTCGGCCACTTCTCCGACACCCGCCGGCCCACCGGCTGCACCGTGATCATCACGCGCGAAGGCGCGGTGGCCGGCGTCGACGTGCGCGGCGCCGCGCCCGGCACGCGCGAGACCGACCTGCTCGCGCCCGGCAACCTGGTGCAGCAGGTGCACGCCGTGATGCTCGCGGGCGGCAGCGCCTGGGGCCTGGCCGCGGCCGAGGGCGCGATGCGCTGGCTCGAGGAGCGCGGCGTGGGCATGGACGTGCGCTTCGGCACCCTGCCGATCGTGCCCGCCGCGGTGCTGTTCGACCTGCCGATGGGCGATGCCCGCATCCGGCCCGATGCCGCGGCCGGCTATGCCGCCTGCGAGGCCGCGGGCCGCGAGGCGCCGGCCGAGGGCAACGTGGGCGCCGGCACCGGCGCGCTGGTGGGCAAGCTGTTCGGCGTGCAGCGCGCGATGAAGGGCGGCATCGGCACCGCCTCGGTCACGGTCGGCGGCGTCACGGTCGGCGCGCTGATCGCGGTCAATTCGCTCGGCGACGTGATCGATCCCGACACCGCGCTGCCCGTGGCCGGCGCGCGCACCGAGGACGGCCGCGCGCTGCTCGACACGCGCCGCGCCCTGCTGCGCGGCGAGCTGCCCAAGCCGCTGCTGGCCGGCACCAACACCACCATCGGCGTGATCGCCACCGACGCGGTGCTGACCAAGGTACAGGCCAACCGGCTCGCGACCGTGGCGCACGACGGCCTGGCGCGCGCCATCAATCCCGTGCACACCATGAGCGACGGCGACACCCTGTTCGCGCTCGCCACCGGCCGCGTGCCGCTGGCGGCCGACGGCCCGGGCATGACGGTGCTCAGCGCCATGGCGGCCGAAGTCACCGCGCGCGCCACCCTGCGCGCGGTGCTGGCGGCGCGCTCGGTGACGGTCGGCGAGCTGCACATCCCCTCGGCCGCCGAGCTCGGCACCGCGCCGCGCTGACCTCACGAGCGAGACACCATGGCCTTCCCGAGAACCCTCAAGCTGATCCTGCTGTCGATCCGCGACCTGATCGCCTCCGCCGGCCCGATCCTGTTCCTCGTGATCGGCCTGTTGATCGCCGCCTACTGGTGGCTGCAGCCGCAGCCGCCCAAGCAGGTCACGCTGGCCACCGGTCCCACGGGCAGCGCCTACGCGCAGTTCGGCAAGCGCTATGCCGAGTCGCTGAAGCTCAGCGGCATCGAGGTCACGCTCAAGCCGACCTCGGGCTCGTCGGAGAACCTCGAGCTGCTGCGCAAGGGCGAGGCCGACGTGGGCTTCGTGCGCGGCGGCAGCGCCGACCCGGTGGCCGACGAGGAGGCCGGGCTCAGTTCGCTCGGCAGCCTGTTCTTCGAGCCGATCTGGCTGTTCTACCGGCCCGACGCGATCACGCGCGCGCCCGACAGCGTGATCGCGCAGCAGGCGGCGGAGGCCGAGAAGGCGAAGAAGGCGGCCAAGGCAGCCGCGAAGGGCCGCCATGGCGCCGAGCGCAAGAAGGCCGCACCGCCGCCCGCGCAACCCGTCACGCCCCCCGCACCGATCCCGCTGACCTCGCTGACGCAGCTGCGCGGCCTGCGCGTCAACGTCGACATGCCCGGCAGCGGCCTGCCCGAACTCATGGGCCGGCTGCTCGAGGCCAACCGGCTCGCGCCCGACGCGCTGCTGCTGTCGAACCTCGAGCAGTCCGCGGCCGCCGAAGCGCTGCAGGCCGGGCTGCTCGATGCGATCGTGCTGTCGTCGGCGCCGCAATCGCCGCAGGTGCAGCGGCTTCTGCGCGCGAACGACATCCGGCTCATGGATTTCGTGCAGGCCGACGCGTACACGCGGCGCTTCCCCTTCCTCTCGGCCGTGACCCTGCCGCGCGGCGTGGTCGACCTCTCGAAGGACCTGCCGGCCGGCGACGTGTCGCTGCTGGCCGCCACCACCTCGCTGCTGTCGCGCGAGGACACCCATCCCGCGCTGCGCCAGCTGTTCGCGCAGGCCGCGCAGCACCTGCATGGCGGTGCCGGCTGGTTCAACCGGCCGCGCGACTTCCCGAACACGCGCACCAGCGAACTGCCGGTGAGCCCCGAGGGCGACCGCGCCATCAACGGCACGCCGCCGTTCTGGCAGCGCTACCTGCCGTTCTGGGCCAGCAACCTGATCGAGCGCATGTGGCTGGTGCTCGGCGGCCTGCTGGTGCTGATGCTGCCGCTGAGCCGCGTGGTGCCGCCGCTCTACCAGTTCCGCGTGCGCCGCCGCGTGTTCCGCTGGTATGCGCGGCTGCGCGACATCGAGGGCAAGGTCGACGGCCAGCGCGGCGATCCGGCCGAGCTCACGAAGGAGCTCGACGAGCTCGACCGCGTGGTCAACCGCGTGGCGGTGCCGCTGTCGTATGCCGACGAGCTCTATGCGCTGCGCAACAACATCTATGCGGTGCGCAAGCGGGCGCTGGCGCGCGGCGCCGGTGCGCCGGCCGGCCCCGCGATGCCAGCGCCGCCTTCGCCTTCCGCACCGCGCTGACCGGTACGCGGCGCCAGCGGGCGCCGCTGCCTTTTCCCAAGACCCATCGTGCCCACCCTGATCGACTTCGCCGACCCGCGCACCGATGGCGCGCAACGGCTGCGCCTGGCGTTCGGCGCCCCTTCCCGCACGCTCGTGGCGCGCAACCTGGCCGAGGTGCGGCCCGTGCTCGCGCAGGCCGAGGCGCTGGCTCGCGCGGGCCACTGGTGCGTGGGCTACCTGCGCTACGAGGCGGCCGCGGCCTTCGATGCCGCGTTCGAGACGCATGCGGGCGACGACGGGCCGCTGGCCTGGTTCGGCGTGCACGACCAGGCCCTGCCCTGGCCCGAGCACGCCCCGCCCTCTCCCTCCAGCCCGCCGATCGCCTGGCGCGACAGCCTCTCGCGCGCCGACTTCGATCGGCAGATGCAAGTCATCCACGCGGCGATCGCCGCCGGCGGCCTCTACCAGATCAACCACACGGCGCCGCTGCTCGGCGAATACGCCGGCGACCCGCTGGCCCTGTTCGCCGCGCTGCGCCGCAACCAGCCCGCGGGCTACGCGGCCTTCATCGACAGCGGCGAGGAGCAGGTGCTGTCGCTGTCGCCCGAGCTGTTCTTCGACTGGCACGGCGAGCGCATCCTCGCGCGCCCGATGAAGGGCACCGCGCCGCGCGGCGCGACGCCGGCGCAGGACGTGGCCCAGGCGCATCGGCTGCGCAGCGTGCCGAAGGAGCGGGCCGAGAACGTGATGATCGTGGACCTGCTGCGCAACGACCTGTCGCGCATCGCGCAGCCCTTCTCGGTGCGCGTGCCGCGGCTGTTCCACACCGAGGCGCTGCCCACCGTGTGGCAGATGACCTCGGACGTGGAAGCCGCGGTGCGGCCCGGCACATCTCTGGTCGACGTGTTCGATGCGCTTTTCCCCTGCGGCTCGGTCACGGGCGCGCCCAAGGTGGCGGCGATGCGGCTGATCCGCGAGCTCGAGCAGGCGCCGCGCGGCGTGTACTGCGGCGCGGTCGGCGTCCTGCGGCCCGGTGGGCATGCGACCTTCAACGTGCCGATCCGCACCGTGACGCTGCGCGGCGGCCAGGCACGCTGCGGCATCGGCAGCGGCATCACGGCCGATGCCACGGTCGACGCCGAATGGGCCGAGTGGGGCCACAAGCGGGCCTTCCTGGGCGCGGGCGACGTTGCCGAGGCGCCCGGCTTCGAACTGCTCGAAACGCTGGCGCTGGTCGACGGCACGCTGCGCGATGCGCCGCTGCACATCGAACGCATGGCCGGCGCGGCCGCCCACTTCGGCTTCGCCTGGGATGCCGCACGCGTCGAGGCAGCGCTGCAATCGCTGCACGATGCGCATGCCGAAGGCACCTGGCGCGTGCGCCTGCTGCTCGATGCGCGGGGCCTGCCACGCGCCGAAGCGCATGAAATGGGCGCTGCGCCCCACCGCGTGAAGCTGCAGCTGGCCGACCGCCCCTTCGACGAGGCGCACAGCGACTTCACGCGCTTCAAGACCACGCGCCGCGCGCACTACGAGGCCTTCGCGCCGACCCTTCCCGAGGCCTTCGACACGCTGCTATGGAACCCCGCGGGCGAACTCACCGAATGCACGCGCGGCAACATCGCGCTGCGCCTGGACGACGGCCGCTGGGTCACGCCGCCGCTGCGCTGCGGCCTGCTGCCCGGCATCGGGCGCGCGCAGCGGCTGGCCGAGGGCTCGCTGGTCGAGCAGACGGTGCGGCGCGAGCAGCTCTCGCGCGTGACCGCGCTAGCCTTCGTCAACAGCCTGCGCGGCTGGATCGAGGCGGAACTCGTCCCCTGAATCGCCGCATCGGAGGAAGATGCGAAAAGCGCTTGACTTAGAGCGCGCTCCAACTTCGAGAATTCTCCCCATGGAAAGCAACCTGAGCATCACGGAAGTGGCACGGCGCACCGGCCTCACGGCCCACACGCTGCGCTACTACGAACGCATCGGCCTGATCGCAGCCGTGTCGCGCGCACCGGGCGGCCAGCGCCGCTATGCCGCCGCCGACATGGAATGGCTCGCTTTCCTGTTGCGCCTGCGCGAGACCGGCATGCCCATCCAGGGCATGCAGGCCTTCGCCGGGCTTCGCAGTCAGGGGGACGCGAGCATCGGCGAACGCCGCGCGATGCTCGAATCGCATCTCGCCGAGGTTCGCTCGAAGGTGGAGGCGCTGCAGCAATCGATGCAGGCGCTGGCGCACAAGATCGAGCACTACCGCGGGATCGAGGCCCGGCGTCCCTCTTCATCGGGCAATGCCCCGGCTTCAACGAAGAGGAAGAAACATGCAGCAGCAACACCAGCCCCATCCGACGACCAGCCAAGCGACCGGCGAGCGCTACGCGCGCGGCCTCGCGAAACTGCAGCAGATCGACGGTGAAGGCGGCATCAAGGTCGTCGAAGGCCTGGCCGACATCGCACCCGACTTCGCGCGCCTGCTGATCGAGTTCCCGTTCGGCGACGTCTATTCGCGCCCCGGCCTCGACCTGCGCTCGCGCGAGATCGCGGTGGTGGCCGCGCTCACCGCCATGGGCAATGCCGCGCCGCAGCTCAAGGTGCACATCCAGGGCGCGCTCAACGTCGGCGTGACGCGCGAGGAAGTGATCGAGGTGATCATGCAGATGGCGGTCTACGCGGGCTTCCCCGCCGCGCTCAACGGCCTGAGCGCCGCCCGCGAGGTGTTCGCGGCCGACGATGAAAAAAACGCGCGGCCCCTTGCGGAACCGCGCGCCCTGGTCGAGCCAGCCTGACGAAGGCCGCAGCAGGCCTTACTTGAGGGCCTTGAAGCGCACGCGCTTGGGCTTGGCGCCCTCTTCGCCCAGGCGCTTCTTCTTGTCGGCTTCGTACTCCTGGTAGTTGCCGTCGAAGAACACCCATTGCGAGTCGCCTTCGGCGGCCAGGATGTGGGTCGCGATGCGGTCGAGGAACCAGCGGTCATGGCTGATCACCAGCACGGTGCCCGCGTACTCGAGCAGCGCGTCTTCGAGCGCGCGCAGCGTTTCCACGTCCAGGTCGTTCGAGGGTTCGTCCAGCAGCAGCACGTTGCCGCCCTGGATCAGCGTCTTGGCCAGGTGCAGCCGGCCGCGTTCGCCGCCCGACAGGTTGCCGACCTTCTTCTGCTGGTCCTGGCCGTTGAAGTTGAAGCGGCCCGCGTAGGCGCGGCTGGCCATCTGGAACTTGCCGACGTTGATGATGTCCAGGCCGTTCGAGATGTCTTCCCACACGGTCTTGTTGTTGGCCAGTTCGTCGCGGTGCTGGTCGACGAAGGCCATCTTGACGGTCTGGCCCACCACCACCTCGCCGCTGTCGGGCTGTTCCTTGCCGGCGATCAGCTTGAACAGCGTGGACTTGCCGGCGCCGTTCGGGCCGATGATGCCGACGATGGCACCCGCGGGGATGTTGAAGTTCAGCTTGTCGATCAGCAGGCGGTCGCCGAAGCTCTTGCTCACGTCCTTGAACTCGATCACCTGGCTGCCCAGGCGCTCGGCCACCGGAATGAAGATTTCCTGCGTTTCGTTGCGCTTCTGGTATTCGACGTCGCTCAGCTCCTCGAAGCGGGCCAGGCGCGACTTGCTCTTGGCCTGGCGGGCCTTCGGGTTCTGGCGCGACCATTCCAGTTCCTTCTTCAGGGCCTTGGCGTGGGCTTCCTCGCTCTTCTGCTCCTGCGCCAGGCGCTCGCCCTTCTGCTCGAGCCAGGTGCTGTAGTTGCCCTTCCACGGGATGCCGCGGCCGCGGTCCAGTTCGAGGATCCACTCGGCGGCGTTGTCGAGGAAGTAGCGGTCATGGGTGATGGCCACCACGGTGCCCGTGAAGCGCTGCAGGAACACTTCGAGCCACTCCACCGATTCGGCGTCCAGGTGGTTGGTGGGTTCGTCGAGCAGCAGCATGTCGGGCTTGGACAAGAGCAGCTTGCACAGCGCCACGCGGCGCTTCTCGCCACCCGACAGCAGGCCGATCTTGGCGTCCCACGGCGGCAGGCGCAGCGCGTCGGCCGCGATCTCGATCTGGTGCTCGGAATCGGTGCCGGCAGCTGAAATCACCGCCTCGAGCTCGCCCTGCTCGGCCGCCAGCGCGTCGAAGTCGGCGCCTTCCTCGGCGTAGGCGGCATAGATCTCCTCGAGGCGCGCCTTGGCGGCATTGACCTCGCCCATGGCCTCGTCGATCGCGTTGCGCACCGTGTGCTCGGGATTGAGCTTGGGCTCCTGCTCGAGGTAGCCGATCGACAGGCCGGCCATCGGAATGGCTTCGCCCTCGATCTCCTTGTCGACGCCGGCCATGATCTTGAGCAGCGAGGACTTGCCCGAGCCGTTCAGGCCGAGCACGCCGATCTTGGCGCCGGGAAAGAAGGACAACGAGATGTCTTTCAAGATCTGCCGCTTGGGCGGCACGGTCTTGGAGACTCTGTTCATGGTGTAGACGTACTGGGCCATCTTCTGTGTAGGACTGCTGATTGCTGAGGTGGCGAAAGCCGGAAAAAGCCGAAATCCCCTGGAGGAAGCCCCTGGAAGACGGCGGCAGGCCCGGCGCGCGGAATCGCGGAAACGGAGCGCGAAAAGCAGTGATTATCGACTCATGCGACAATCGCCACCGTGCCGGGTCCAGTTGCCCGCACACCGGCTCTCTGCCGGGGACGAAGAAAACCCTTCCGCAAGTCGGTTTTTCGGGCTCCCACTCCTGACCTTCATCAGCCTTGACTGGCTCGCGTCACAAGAACGAAAGACGCCGAGCGGGCCGATGTCACCGCGCCGTGTATGGCGCTTGTTGTTTCACACAATGACTTTTGATGAACTGAAGTTGGCTCCGGCCATCTTGAAGGCCGTGCACGAGCAGGGCTACGAGACCCCCACCCCGATCCAGGCCCAGGCCATTCCGGCCGTCCTCGAGGGCCACGACCTCCTCGGCGGCGCCCAGACCGGCACCGGCAAGACCGCCGCCTTCACCCTGCCGATGCTGCACAAGCTCACCATGAGCCGCAGCGCCACCAACAAGTTCGGCGGCATCGGCATCCGCGCCCTGGTGCTCACGCCCACCCGCGAACT
This sequence comes from Variovorax sp. GW821-FHT09B01, assembly GCF_059418345.1. Lineage (NCBI taxonomy): Bacteria > Pseudomonadati > Pseudomonadota > Betaproteobacteria > Burkholderiales > Comamonadaceae > Variovorax > Variovorax sp. GW821-FHT09B01. The sequence goes on from NZ_JBWKPQ010000013.1 coordinate 40,847, forward strand.
CGCGGCGCAGGTCGAGGAATCGGTGCGCGACTACGGCAAGTACCTGCAACTCGGCTCGACCGTGATCTTCGGCGGCGTGGGCATGAACCCGCAGATCGACCGCCTCAAGCGCGGCGTCGACATCCTGGTGGCCACCCCCGGCCGCCTGCTCGACCTGCAGCAGCAGGGCATGCTCGACCTGTCGACCGTGCAGATCCTGGTGCTCGACGAAGCCGACCGCATGCTCGACATGGGCTTCATCCACGACGTGAAGAAGGTGCTGGCGCTGATGCCGGCCCAGAAGCAGAGCCTGCTGTTCTCGGCCACCTTCAGCGACGAGATCCGCGAACTGGCCAACGGCCTGCTGCGCAACCCGCAGAGCATCCAGGTCACGCCGCGCAACACCACGGTGCAGCGCATCACGCAGGTGGTCCACCCCGTGGGCCGCGGCAAGAAGAAGGCGCTGCTCGCGCACATCATCAACGAGCACCAGTGGAGCCAGGTGCTGGTGTTCACCCGCACCAAGTTCGGCGCCAACAGCGTGGCCGAATTCCTCACCAAGAACGGCATCGAGGCGATGGCGCTGCACGGCAACAAGAGCCAGAGCGCGCGCACCCAGGCGCTGGCCGGCTTCAAGAGCGGCGACATCCGCGCGCTGGTGGCCACCGACATCGCGGCCCGCGGCATCGACATCGACGAGCTGCCGCACGTCGTGAACTACGAGATCCCGAACGTCAGCGAAGACTACGTGCACCGCATCGGCCGCACCGGCCGCGCGGGTTCGAGCGGCGAGGCCGTGAGCTTCGTCTGCCTCGACGAGGAAGGCTTCATGCAGGAGATCGAGCGCTTCACCAAGCAGACGATCCCCGTGCAGGTCATCGAGGGCTTCGGTCCCGAGGAAGGCGAACGCGCCGAGCCCATCGCCATGGGCCGCCAGACCATCTGGGGCGGCGCCGGCCGTCCGCCGAGCCGCGAAGTCATGCAGGCGGCCGCCAAGGCGGCGCGCGGCGAGATGATGCAGCGCATCCGCGACAACAAGGCCAGCCAGGGTGGCGGCGGTGGTGGTGGCAATGGCCAGCGCCGCGGCGGTGGCGGCAACGGTGCCGGCCAGGGCCGCAGCGCCAACGGCGGCGGTGGCCAGCAGGCCCCGCGCGGCCAGGGCCAGGGACCGGGCAATCGCGCGCCGCAAGGCCGCGCACCGCAGGGCCAGCCGCGTCCGCATCACCATGCGGCGGCGCACCCGCAGCAGAACCATCAGCCGCACGACGAGCGCCAGCCGCGCCATCACGGCAACAGCCACAGCCCGACCCAGGCCAACCAGGTCGCGCACCTGCGCGCCGAGGCGATCACCGGCGCGGCCGGCCAGCCCGATCCGTTGCGCACCAGCGTCGACCACATGGGTGGCGGCCGCGGACGCGGCGGCCGCTCGGGTGGCGGTGGCTACGGCGGCGGCAACCGCTCGGGCGGCGGTGGCCGTTCGGGTGGCGGCGGCTACGGCGGCGGCGGTGGCCGCTCGGGCGGCGGCGGCGGCGGTCGTTCGTTCGGCCGCTGAGGCACGACACAGACAGAACAGAGGGCGCTTCGGCGCCCTTTTTCATTTCACCATGACTCCAGCACCGAACTTTGCTGGACTACGCCGAAGCCCGATACAGCAGGTTTATCAATAACTTAGGCGAGTCCAACATATGCCGGTGCTTTCCGAAACCTGACCCGGCTTCCCCTCTGATGGCCCCTACATGGCTCTTGGGAATCGGGTCTTTCCGAGGAGTCATCGTGGCAAAACTCAAGCTCACCAAGTCCGCAGTCGATGCGGCACAACCCCAGGCGCAGGCCGTCGAACTCCGGGACACGCTGGTGCCCGGCTTCCTGTGCAAGGTTACACCAGCGGGCCGCAAGGTGTTCATGCTCCAGTACCGCACGAACGCTGGCGAGCGGCGCAAGCCCGCCCTGGGCCTGTACGGGGAACTGACCGTCGAGCAGGCCCGCTCGCTGGCCCAGGAATGGCTGGCCGAGGTGCGCCGGGGCGGCGACCCCAGCGCGGCCAAGGCCGCCGCCCGTTCAGCCCCCACGGTCAAGGAGCTGTGTACCAAGTTCATGGAGGATTACTCCAAGCAGCGCAACAAGCCCAGCACCCAGCGCGGGTATCAGGCCGTCATCGACCGCTGCATCGTTCCGATGCTGGGCCGTTTGAAGGTCCAGGACGTGAAGCGCCCGGACGTGGCCACGGCGATGAAGAAGATGGCGCACAAGCCGGCCGAGGCCAACCGTGCTTTCAGCGTGATGCGCAAGATGTTCAACCTGGCCGAGGTGTGGGGCCACCGGCCTGACGGCACCAACCCCTGCCGCCACGTCCCGATGTACCCCAACGGCAAGGCCACCCACCTCATCAGCGACGAGGACATGGGCAAGCTGTTTCGGCGACTGGAGCACATCGAAGCCGAGGGTCTGGAGAACTACGTCATCCCGCTGGCGATCCGCCTTCAATTCGAGTTCGCCGGCCGCCGCTCCGAAATCGTGACGCTCCGATGGGATTGGGTGGACCTGGACAACCGCCGCGTGGTCTGGCCGGACAGCAAGACGGGCGGCATGTCCAAGCCCATGAGCGAGGAAGCCTATCGACTGCTCTCGACGGCGCCACGGCAGGAAGGCACTCCCTATGTGCTGCCGTCTCCAAGCCATCCCGGCAAGCACCTGACCACGGGCGAGTATTACGGCGGCTGGAGCCGCGCCCTCAAGGCGGCGGGCGCCACGCACGTCGGCACGCATGGCATCCGCCACCGCTCCGCGACCGACATTGCCAACTCGGGCATCCCGGTCAAGGTCGGCATGGCGCTGACGGCGCACAAGACCGTGGCGATGTTCATGCGCTACGTCCACACCGAGGACGATCCGGTGCGCAAGGCGGCCGAGCTGGTGGCGAACCGGCGCAAGACGATCACCGAGGCGCAGCGGCCTGCGGAGGTGGCTGCATGACCAAGAAGGCGCCTGCGATGGCGGGAGTCGCACCCGCCGCCGTGCCTGCCGGCTACGCCGGCATCCACGGCGGCATCGTGGATCTGCTCGATGCCGCGCGCCAGACGGCAGCGCGCAGCGTCAATGCGCTGATGACGGCCAGCTACTGGGAGATTGGCCGCCGCATCGTGGAGGCCGAGCAACAGGGCAAGCGGCGCGCGGGTTATGGCGAGCAGTTGATCGAGCGGCTGGCAAGCGACCTCACCCAGCAGTTCGGCCGTGGCTTCAGCCGTCAGAACCTGCAGCAGATGCGGTCGTTTTTTCTGACCCGGCCAATTCGCCAGACAGTGTCTGGCGAATCTTCCCCGGAGCCAGTGCGGCCTTGGCGGCTGGACGAGCTGGCGCAGGTCTTCACGCTGCCGTGGTCGGCCTATGTGCGGCTGTTGTCGGTCAAGGACGAGCATGCGCGCCAGTTCTATGAAGCCGAGGCCTTGCGCGGCGGCTGGAGCGTGCGCCAGTTGGATCGGCAGATCGGCAGCCAGTTCTACGAGCGCACGGCGCTGTCGAAAAACAAGGCGGCGATGCTGGCCAAGGGCGCGGTGGCCAAGCCCGAAGATGCCGTCGCGCCCGGCGATGCCATCAAAGACCCCTATGTGCTGGAGTTCCTCGACCTCAAGGACGAGTATTCGGAGTCCGATCTGGAGGCCGCCTTGATCCGGCGGCTGGAAGACTTCCTGCTCGAATTGGGTGAAGGGTTCACCTTCATTGGACGGCAGCGGCGCTTGCGCATCGACCAGACCTGGTATCGGGTGGACTTGCTGCTGTTCCATCGCAAGTTACGCTGCCTGGTCATCATCGACCTGAAGCTGGGGAGTCTGACGCATGCGGACGTGGGCCAGATGCACATGTACTGCAACTATGCCAAGGAACACTGGGCCTATCCCGAGGAGAACCCGCCGGTGGGGCTGATTCTTTGTGCCGACAAGGGGCTCGCCCTGGCGCGGTATGCGCTGGAGGGCTTACCCACCAAGGTCATGGCGGCGAACTACCGGATGGTTCTGCCGGATACCGATGTGCTGCAAAAGGAACTGGAAAGCACGCGGCTCTTGCTGGAGTCTCGCGGAACGATTCGTCCCAAGACGTGGAAGCGGTAGACACACCTGCGGAGCTATACGCCTGTTTGGAGATTGGGCAGAACCTCAGTCTGTAGTCGGTTTTACGGCTTTCTTCCGTGAGGAGGAAGAAGGCAACGACGGCAAACATTCAAACAAACGTTCCGCATAGACGAATCCCATCCGCCTTACTGCGTCCTGATCGAAATACAGTAGCCATGCGGCAAGTAGCGCCAGCGAAATGAGCAATGTCAAGCCTGCGGCAAGCCCTGGATCGGCAAGGTGCACCAAGTCAAATTGGAGAGGTGCTACCTGCAAAATCTTTGCAATCAACAATCCGTAGACGACGCCCATGAGGCACGACAGGATACCGACAGGCTTCATCGCCAGCATGTTGCGATGAAATCCATAGGCGATGTTCTCTTTCAGCAAGAGCTGCTTGTTGGAACGCGTGAGTTCGCGAAGCCGCTTAGTGGCACCGATGTAGATGTCGTCTGCCTTGTCTGGGTTTGCTGATTCTTCTTCTGCCGTTGGCATGGCGATACCCAACTTGGCAGTGATCGCCGTGTGATAACGCTGCTTGCTGACACCATCAAGGAACTTGTCGCGGTGGCGTAGTGCGATGGTCGTGGGCATGCCACCCCATTTTGAGACCAGCATCTCTTCAAGTTTTTTACCACGTCCGCGCGCTACGCTCGCGAGTGCATAGATAGCGCCGCAGCCGCCCAGCAGGCCGATCACACCTGTAAGCACAGGGTGCCGAGCCCCGTAGACGCACAACAGCGGCACCAGCACGGGTAAGGCCACAAGAAGGCCAGGGATAACACGTGCCTTGCGCTCGTAGGGGTCTTTGACCAGTTCAAAAATTGTTGTCATGTGAAGTCAGGCCTGTGCCGCCAAGGCGTCGATATAGGGTTGGATTTCATCGCGGTTTTTTAGCGTGATCTGCTGTGCGAGGGGGTCTGGTGCTTCCTTGGTATGCAAACCCAAACGTCTCAGCGTGTAGTACAGAAACGCTTGGCGGCATGGAAGTTTGACCTCTCCATCTTCCATGCCGTAGTCCAACTCTAAGACTCGTTTCTTGGCTGCAGGCAAATCGGGATGCGGTGCAAGTACCAGCGTCAATACAGTTTGCCAATGCGAATCTTGGTTGGAGTCCACTTGGGTCGCCTCGAAGCCATCGATGCGCAGGATTCGAGCAAGGACGAAATCGCTGAAGCGCTGGCGCTTGTGGCAAAACGCGCGCATGTGCCAGCGAAAACCGTCATTGCCAAGGGCGTGGGGAGACAGCAAGCGAACCGATTCATCCAACGACGTCATGGACTGGTAGCTCACCAGAATGGATTCCTGCTGGCGGATTGCGCGCACCACTGCTTCGACGGTCTGCTCATTGATCGTGCGCCAAGGGGACGGGGCCCAATCTGTCTCCGGCGCGGAGCCGATGAAGCTGGCCGTCGGCTCGACAATTCCCATCTTTGTCGCTAGCAGTTCTGCTAGATAGCGTTGCGCCGAGCTTCGTTGGTAAAGCGGGTGAAAACTCTGCGCTGCCGTGTAGGTCTTGGAGCTGCGGTCGTAAGTCAGGTTGCTCGGCGCCAACTCCATGTACTTGGAAATGTCCAGCGATGCCTGCGGGACCGAAATACCAAAGTGCTCGGTGAGATCCATCCGGTTGATGCGCCGCTCCCAGCGCAGACGGAAATCGATGAATTGAAGTCTGCTCTCCAGCCCCCAACTTAGCCCCTTAGGCTCAGCAGGTTCGGCGGCAGGAACGGAAGGTTTTTGCATCAGTCACGCCTAAAAAGTAGACGGATATAAAAAATCGTCGTACATTAACTATACGCGATCATCCTTCGATCGTCTACCCGGAGACCCCAGTGCCTACAACCATCACGTTTTTTCCCGTCGACAACGGGGACATGACCCTCATCAAGTTCGGCGATCTCGACGCGACGACTCTGCTGATCGACGTAAACATCAGGCAAGACGCCGACGACCCTGACGGGGAGGCGCGCGATGTCGCCAAGGATTTGCGCGAACGACTGAAGAAGGATGAGAACGGCAGGCCGTATGTCGATGCGTTCCTGCTGAGCCACCCGGATCAAGACCATTGCCGAGGGTTGAAGCGACACTTCTACCTAGGGCCACTCGACAAGTACCCGGACGACAAGAAGGACGACAAGGACAAGAAAATCGTGATCCGCGAGATGTGGTCGTCCCCGATCGTGTTTCGACGCGCCAGCAAGACGCACACCTTGAGCGACGACGCCAAGGCATTCAACACGGAGGCGCGTCGGCGCGTGCAACTGAACCGTGACAAGAATTTCGCCGTCGGGAACGGTGACCGCATTCAGATCATGGGCGAGGACATCGACGGAAAAACCGATGATCTCACTTCGATTGTGCGGAAGGTGGACACGCGCTTTTCAACGATCAATGGCAAGAGTTCCGCATTCTTTTCTGCGTTTCTTTTGGCTCCACTGGACGCCCAGGATGACGAGGAAGAGGAAGAGTGCCTGGTCAAGAACCAGTCCAGCGTTATTCTGAACATCACGTTGGCGGCTGACGCGCAGACGCCGGATGGTGCGAAATTCCTTACTGGTGGCGATGCTGAGGTGTTCATCTGGAACCGCCAGTGGCAACGCCACAAGGCTGAAGCAGATGTGCTTGAGTACGACATCATGCAGGCGCCTCATCATTGTTCCTGGCATTCGCTGTCCTATGACAGCTGGTCCGACTACCGTGAAAAAGCCAAGCTCGATGCTGATGCTCGCAAGGCGCTTTCGCAGACCCGTGACGGCGCCGTCATCGTCGCCAGCTGCAAGCCGATTGCAGATGATGACAGCGATCCGCCCTGCATCCGTGCGAAGCGTGAGTACGTGACGATCGTGGACGAAGCAAAAGGCGAGTTCTACTGCACAGGCGAGTACCCCAGCGAAAAGTCCGTGGAACCGCTCGTTTTCACCGTAACCGCTCAGGGTGTGCAACCTCCCTCGAAGAAGGAGTCCGGATCGAAGGCCGCTGCCGTGGTGACCTCTGCGCGCACCCCCATGCCGCACGGAGCATCATGACGGGCACCATCGCAGACGCACTGCATCAACTTCAGCGGCATCGAGGCCTTATCCGCGTTGGCGAGCCAAGGACAACTGGTGCATCGACGGAGATTGAAGTCGATGTTGCGGTCCAACTGCCGAACAGGTCTCGGCGCAATGGTATCTCTGAGACCGGAGTGCGCACCGTCGAGACGTGCGTGCTGGTATTCGGTAGTGACTGGCCCCTGTCTGCACCCGAGCCCTTCTTACGTGCGGACTTCCCGCTCAACTTGCCGCACATCAACCCCCATCGCCAAGGCGAGTTAGTCTCGCCGTGCCTATTCGAAGGGTCGTTGAACGAGCTGCTGCATCGGTTTGGCCTGGACGCCGTTGTCGATCAGTTGATCGACTGGCTGCACAAGGCCGCGGCCGGAACACTCCTGGACCTGGAGCAGGGGTGGGAACCAACGCGCCGAGACAGCTGTCCTTCGACCGTTGTATTCAGTGCCGAGAAGGTCGCGGCCGCCGCTCCCGCTGACGGCACGATTCTGGTGGTTCCCGCAGGCTACGTGACGATCGATGGCGGTCTGTACGCCATCATCAACGCCGAACTGACCGCACAAGTCGATCCTGTGTTTTATCAGGATGTTCACAACGACAAGCTGGGCAAATGGGGGAACGGCCATGCCGCGGCCTTCATCGCGCGCGCTCCGATGACCGACGGCCTCCCGCATGTGATCGGACGCTATCAACCAGAGACAGTTGTCGATCTCGCGACGCTGCTCGATCGAGCAGCGGAGCTTGGTATTGATCGCGACGCTTTGGCCCAGGAAGTGGACGGTTATTTCGGACGCTCAATCCTGGATATGCGACAGGACTCGCATGGCTGGGTGCATGGTTTGTACGCGATTGTGATTCTGGCTGTGCAAAGGCCAGCGTCGCTTGTGGGCTCGCCAGGGAGGAGTGTCGAGGTATTGCCCTATGTGGTGCGCTATGAACTCAACGCTCAATCGCTCCTGGAGCGTAACGCCACGGTTCACCCGGCCTTTCACGCGCATGCGTTGTCTCCTGAACTGCTGGCAAGGACGTCCGGCATTCCATACGCAGCCACATCACAGCCGCTGGTCGTGCTCGGCTGCGGAAGCGTGGGATCGAAAGTCGCGATGCAACTGGGGCGAGCGGGCTTTGGTTCGATGACTTTCGTCGACAACGAACCCATGTCGCCTCACAACGCCGCGCGGCATGCACTCATTGAGCGGGCATCAGTTCTGGTTCCGCCTCGGAAGTCGGCGCTGATGAAGACAGCCTTTGAATCGCTGTCGCATCTTCAATCGCGAGCGTTCGACACCGACGCAGTGACTCTTTTGGTCGATCCGGAACAGTTTGCGGCAACCGTTCCGCAGGATGCGGCCCTCATCGTGGATGCGACGGCGTCACTTCAGGTGCTGGCTGCAGAAACACAATCGGCAGCGTTGGATCAATCCCCAGCCCGATTGGCACGGATCGCGATGTATGGTCAGGGGCGCTGTGTGGCGGTATTGCTCGAAGGAGCTGGCCGTGCCGGCCGAGTTGACGACCTCACGGCGTTCTTGTTCGAGTGCTGCCGGTTTGCACCGGAACTGCGTGCGTCGATTGCCGGCGAGACGTCTGAGCCGACTCGGATTTTCGTGGGTGACAACTGTCATTCGCTGACGATGCCTATGTCTGACGCCGTTGTTTCGCGGTCGACGTCACTGGCCGGCCTGCAACTGGAACGATGGCTCGTTGATGGGCTTCCGAAGGAAGCGACGCTTTGCGCCGGAATCTCAGATGCCGAAGGCCTTGGAATGGCATGGACCCGCGCCAGCCTTGGCCCGACCACTGCGCTTGAAGTCGCAGACGATGGTGGCTGGAACATTCGGGTCCTGTCCCCAGTTGCGCAAGCAATCCATGCTGATGCGCTGCGCTGGGGTGCTCTGGAAACAGGCGGCGCCTTGATCGGCCGCATCTCGTTTGAAAATCGAACCATCACCATTGCAGGCCTTGTTGAGGCACCGCCTGACAGTGTTCGAGAGGCCGCCCGCTTCGTCCTCGGAACCAACGGGCTTGTTCAAAATTTGCGCGCCGCAAACGCGGCCTCTTTGGGGTATCTCGCCTTTATAGGAACGTGGCACAGCCACCCGAAAGGCGGCGCACATTCGGGTATCGACCGAAATACATTGCGCGGCATCGCCGAGGATGCTGGCGGCCTTCCGGCCGTGTCGTTGGTATGGACTCCGACAGGACTCACGTGTGCGGTGGATCGCTGGTAGGTGCAAAGCCACCGGCACTTTGTTGGCATAAAACAAGAGGGATGTATGGCTGACTACTTCGAGATCGACTTTCTTGGCGTCGAAACAGCGAAAAGCGGGGACGCGATCACGCTGCGCTACTCGGTGAATGGCACCGAGGGCGTGCACGTTGTTGACGGTGGGTATCTGGATACGGGTGATCAGATAGTCGAGCATCTGAAGACGTACTATGGAACAACAGTCATCGACCATGTGATCCTCACGCACCCAGATCGCGATCACGCCAACGGACTACGAAAAGTCCTGGAGCAATGCACGGTCAGGAATCTTTGGATCAACCGGCCGTGGATATACGCGGACCAGTTGATCGATCGCTTTGAGACCTATGAATCGGTTGAAGCCCTGCGACGGAAGTTGCGCTCAATCTACGATGCCACGGCAATTCTTGAGGATATTGCGGTGGAGAAGGGAATTCCAATCCATGCCCCCCTTCAGGGGCAGAGCATCGGTCCGTTCGCGGTCATGGCACCTACCCTGGGGCGCTACTTGGACCTGATCGTGGACTCCGCGAAGACACCGGAAGCTGTCGAAGAAAGTGCTTTTGATAGCGCGCTGAGCAGCATATTCCGGGCAGTGAAGGCCGCGACCGCCTACATCAAGTCCCTGTGGGGCGAGGAATATTTCCCGCCTGAGCCGACCAGTCGTGAGAATGAAATGAGTGTGGTGCAGTCGGCTGTCTTGAACGGTCATCGCGTCATGCTTACTGGCGATGCCGGGCGTGAAGCACTGCAGGAGGTGATCGACTACGCACCTTTCGTGGGACTCGCGCTGCCAGGTATTCGGTATTTCCAAGTGCCCCATCACGGCGGGCGACACAACGTTTCGACCGAAGTCTTGGATCAACTGCTCGGCCCACGGTTGAACAGTATGCCGGACAAGCACCATTGGAATGCCATATGCAGTTCTGCCAAGGCGGATGAGGATCATCCGCGGAAGTCGGTGATTCGCGCCGTATTGCACCGGGGTGGGCACTGGGCGGCAACTGAAAGCCAGAACATACGCATCGGGGCAGGCATCACCCGCGATGGCTGGGTGCCGATTCCCCAGGCGGCGTATCCGGAAGATCAAGAAAATTGACAGCGCCTGAAGGCCAGCACCACTTTTCAACTGCCTGCTGACAACTTGGCCTGCATCCCGACGTTCCTTCGTCGGGCTCATGGGCTGCGCCCCGAGCTTCGTGCCGAATCGCAGTCATCCGGCTTCAAGCCCGGACGCTCTGATCTGGACTGACGCTTCGGACCTGCGCGCTACGCTTGTCAATACCGGGGTGGCTGCGTGGTGAGGTGTGGCGGCTTGCTGTTCCCTTCATCGTGCCACGGCGTGCTCGCCGTCAATGACTGCGCACCTTCGGCGCTTGCGGCCTGGCGGCCGTCTTCGATCTTTGACTGCTTGCGCTGCGCCGTGCCCTGCAAGGGCTGGGCAATTCCGCCCGGTAACCTTACAGGAGTTCACCATGAACCACGCATTCATCACGGACGAGCAGCGCATCGTGCTGCTGGCCAACGGCCGCGAATCCTTGGAGAACCCGGACTTCGATCCGGCCCCAGTGGTCAAGCTGTTCACGCCGGATGCCGGCGCGACCTGGCTGCTGACCGAGATTGATCCCGATGACCACGATCACGCCTTCGGTCTTTGCGACCTGGGCCTAGGGATGCCGGAAATCGGCTGGGTCAGTTTTTCCGAACTGGCGACCGTGCGCGGGCGGCTGGGCTTGCCGGTAGAGCGGGATCTGCACTTTCGTGCCGAGAAGCGGCTGAGCGCCTATGCGCGCGATGCGCGGCTGGCGGGGCGTGTCGTTGTCTGACCTGGTTCTGGGGCGCCGCAAGGCGCTCCTGAGCGTTCTCAATCATTTCAGGAGGTCAAGGCCATGAGCAGCCACCACGACTACATCCTCGAAATCACGGCAGAGCATGATGCGTTCAAGCCGTTCCCACCGGAGAACGGCCAGCCCTTGCGCTTTGCGCTCGGCGACGCGGTGATCTATACCAACGGGTTTGGCGCACAGTTCCGGTGCCGCGTCACCGGGTTTTATCGTCCCAGCGGACTTTCGGGCCTGTACGCGCGCGGTGCGCGCTACCTGCTGGACTCGTCATCGCCGTGGATGCCGGTGTCGGAAGCCAGCCTGCGCCCCGACGACCCGGCCTGATGCCTTCGCGCCCCTGGCGGGGCGCTACGCGCTGCGCTTGCCTCCAGGGGAAAGCCCTGCGGGCTATCCCCGCCGCGCAGGCTTGGCGCCCCTCTCGCGCAGCGAACCGGCTGGTGCCGGATCGCTCCCTTCATGCCGGACATTACGATGGCACTTCGGGCGTGGGTGTGTCGGGTTCGTAGTCGCCCAGCCACTCGAAGAGACGTTCGATATCGCAGTCCAGCTGGTTCAGCGTGGCCTGGGCCATTGCGTACCAGGTGGTGCCGTCGTCCGTTTCTTCGGAGGCGGACAGCAGGACGTTGAGCTGTGCGCGCCGTCCCAGCAGGCGCTGCATCTCGTTGCCTACCGTCTTGCGGTCGGTGGTCCAGATGAGGGTCGGCAGAAAGATGCCAGGCCCTTCTGCTCCAGGCGCAGGCGTTCCGGGTTGCATGGGATCGCTCATGGTGGTTCTCCAGAAGGTGGAGATTCCACGGTAGGCATTGGCCCGTGACCGGGCCACTCGAAATTCGCGCTATTTCGGGGGGATTTCGGGATCAGCGCCGATCGGCCGTGGCGCAGTCATGCGGGCGGGCTGCCTTTGAGCCGGTGCTTACCAGGGCTTCCAGCGCCGCTGGGGTGTTTGCGGCACGGCGCCGAGCAATTGGATCGGCGGCAGTGCATGGGGCGCATTGTTCCTGGGGAAGCGCCGGCGCACTTCGCATTCCAGTTCGTGCGCGAGGCCGCGTGCGTCCTTCTCGCCGCGCAGTGCCCGTTGCCGCCAGTCTCGGGCCTGGGCCATCAGTTCATCGTCTTGTAGGGCTCGTATGTCCATGCCATTGCCATTTTGCCGATGGCTGGGTGGGTAGCTGTCCACGGGGATTTCATTGAAGTCATGTGGGCGTCCCCGGCCACCTGGGAGATGGCCGGTCGCGCTCTCGTGCTAGCGCATCGAGCCGCCTGCGGCGTCTCGCCCCCTTCGGGCTTCGATCGTTCCCTCACTCCGTTCGGCTGACGCCTCCGGCCCGGCTTCCAGCTTCGAGCCTGCGCGCTTCGCTTGCCGTGCGGTCGGCTTGTGGGATGGCCGTTGCCATGTCCAGTCCTCTTCCCTGACTTCATCACCTTGTCCGCGACTGTAGCCCGCGGCCGTGTGCCGTCAAGGCGCGCAGGGCCGTGTCCTCGGCTGCGCCTGCGGGCCGCCCCACCCTGCGCTTGTTTCCTTGACGGCCCCCGTCCGCGCGCTCCCTTTCGTCGCGGGCGATGAACTCAGGAAAGACGGTGGCAACAGGGCCAACCGGGTTCCTCGCGCCGACCGCACCGAACAGCCGAAAGGCTGGGCTTCGAATCTTGGAATCCGGTGTGCGGTTTTCTTCAACAGCCTTTTTGTTCAGGAGAAAGACCATGCAACTCGCATCCCGCTTCGCTTCCCATTCCCCCGCATTGCGCAGCGACTCCCCGCTGTCCGATGACCAGATCCGCCGCGTGGCCCCGTCCATCTTCGCGGATGCCCCCCATGAAAGCCGTTCCGAGCGGTACAGCTACATCCCCACCGCCGCCGTGCTGACCGAGCTTCGCAAAGAGGGGTTTCAGCCCTTCATGGTGTGCCAGACCCGCGTTCGCAACGAGGGCCGGCGCGAGCACACGAAACACATGCTGCGCCTGCGCCACGCCAACCAGATCAACGCCCGCGAAGCCAATGAAATCATCCTGCTGAACTCGCACGACGGCACGAGCAGCTATCAATTACTGGGTGGCATGTTCCGCTTCGTTTGCAGCAATGGCCTTGTCTGCGGCGACACCGTGGGCGATGTGCGCGTGCCCCACAAGGGCGACGTGGCGGGCCATGTCATCGAGGGCGCCTATCAGGTGCTGAGCGGCTTCGAGCATGCGCAGGAATCGCGCGAATCCATGCAGGCCATCACGCTGGATGCCGGGGAATCGGAAGTGTTCGCCCGCGCCGCGCTGGCCCTCAAGTACGACGACCCAACCAAGCCCGCGCCCGTCACGGAATCGCAAATCCTGATGCCGCGCCGCTTCGACGACCGCCGCCCCGACCTGTGGAGCGTGTTCAACCGCACGCAGGAGAACCTGACCAAGGGCGGATTGCATGGCCGCGCCGCCAATGGCCGCAGACAGCAGACCCGCCCCGTGCAGGGCATTGATTCGGACATTCGCCTGAACCGCGCCCTGTGGCTGCTGGCCGATGGCATGCGCGCCCTCAAGGCCTGACCCCCTCTGACGTGTTCCCCGCCGGAGGGGCGGTTTCCCCTCCATTCCCTTGTTTCACTTGATTGGAGATTCACCATGAACGCCGTTACTTACACCGAAGCTCAAGCCCTCGACAGCCGCGCAAACGTGCTGCAAGCCGCCGACCCGAGCAAGCACATGATTCTGGTTCCGCTGTCGCGGCTGGTGCTGCGCCCCACGGGCCGCAACGTGCGCAAGACCGTCCCGCGCATGTCCATCCCCGAGCTGGCCGCGAGCATTCAGCGCGTGGGCCTGCTGCAAAACCTGATCGTGATTCCCGCCGCCGATGACCTGCATTACGAGGTGGTGGCAGGTGGCCGACGCTTTGCGGCCCTCAAGCTGCTGGCAAAGAAGCACCGTATCGCCAAGGATTGGGACGTGCCTTGCCTGCAGGTGGCCGATGGCACGGCCCGCACCGCCAGCCTGACCGAGAACGTGCAGCGCGAAGCCATGCACCCAGCAGACCAGTTTGAAGCCTTCGCCGCGCTGGTGGCCGAAGGCCGACCGATTGAGGACATTGCGGCGGATTTCTCCGTTACGCCGCTGGTGGTGCAGCGCCGCTTGAAGCTCGCCAATGTCTCGCCGCGTTTGATGGAGGACTACCGGGCCGATGCCGTGAGCCTCGATCAGCTGATGGCGCTCTCCATCACCGACGACCACGCCGCGCAGGAATGCGCGTTCTACGATGCGCCGCAATGGCAGCGCCAACCCTCGCACTTGCGCGAACGTCTGACGGAGCGCGAGATTGACGCCTACCGGCATCCGCTGGTGCGCTTCGTCGGGCTGGACACCTACGAGCAGGCGGGCGGCGGCATCCGCCGCGACCTGTTCGCGGAGGGCGATGCAGGCGTGTACCTGACCGACGCCGCGCTGCTGGAACGACTGGCGCAAGACAAGCTGGCGGGCATCGCCGCAGAGGTGAAGGCCGAGGGCTGGGCTTGGGCTGATGCCACGCCGGGCGTGACCCATGCCGATCTGCACGCCTTCCAGCGTGCGCCGAGGGAGCGCCGCGAGCCGAACAAGCGCGAAGCACAGCGCATCGAGAGGCTGCAAGCCAAGATGCAGGAGGTGGCCGAAGCCATTGATGCCGCGACGGACGCCGACGACGAGGACAAGGCCGATGCGCTGCAAGAGGAAGGCGAGCGGCTGGGCGAGCAGTTGCAGGCGCTGGAAGACGGCTTGCAGGGGTACGGCGCGAACGTGAAGGCCGCAGCCGGGGCCATCGTCACCATCGGCCGCAACGGCGAGGTGGTGATTCATCGCGGACTGCTGCGCGAGGCCGAGGCCAAGGCACTGCGCACACTGGAGAAGCTGCGCCAAGGGTTCAGCGACCCAGATGCCGCGAACGATGACGAAGGCGAGGACGACGAGCCGCCCAAGGCAGCAGCGATTTCCGACCGACTGGCCCAGCGCCTGAGCGCCCATCGCACCGCCGCGCTGCAAATCGAGGTGGCCCGGCATCCGCAGGTGGCGGTGGCCGCGCTGGTGCATGGCATGGTGCAGACCGTCTTGCAGGGCCGCTACTACGGGCGCGACCTGCCGCTGGGCGTGAGCCTGAAAGTCCAAGACCGGCTGGACGGCATGGCCCCGGACTGGCCCGAGTCACCCGCCGCTGTGGCGCTGCGTGAATTGCAGCAGGCGTGGAGCGGCAAGCTGCCCGAGGACAGCGCCGAACTGTTTGCCGCGCTGCTGGCGATGGAGCAAGGCGAACTGGTCAAGCTGCTGGCCGTGTGCGTGGCTTCCACGGTGGACGTGGTGACGCCTCGCGCCACACCGCACCAGCCCGGCGAGGAACTGGCGCAGGCCGTGGGCCTCGACATGGCCGCATGGTGGCAGCCGACCGCCGAGGGGTATTTCAAGCACGTTCCGAAGGCGGCAGTTCTGCAAGCCGTGGGCGAGTACGCGCCCGATCAGGTTTCCCGGCTGGCGAAGCTGAAGAAGGCCGACATTGCCAGCGAAGCCGAGCGGCTGGCCGATGGCGCGGGTTGGATGCCTGCCATCTTTAAGGTCGAAGGCCCGCAGCAGGCAGTGAAGGAAAGCGCGCAGGAGGCAGGCCCGGAGCAGGACGCCCCGGAGGATGCCGAGGCAATGGCGGATGAACCCGCCGAGGCGCTGGCCGCTTGACCCACGCCGAAGGCAAGCGCCCCGGCTTCGACCGGGGCGCTTCGCTGCAAGGAGAAGCCCCCATGACCCGCACCACCACCAACCGCCCGCGCATGGCGGCGGTCTATGCACCCGGCACGGTGCGCGCCCGCCGCTGGCACGGCGATGGCGACGTGCGCGGCTACCGACCGCCCTCGGGCTGGTCGGCCCGCGCTGACCTCACCGACATACATCCCATCACGGGCCGCGCCTTGCCGCGTGCCGTGTGGTGGATCATCGAAACGAAGGAATGATCATCGTCAGCACCGCGCCCAGGCCGTTCCGCCCTGGGCGCGGTGAAACGCATAATCCGGGCGCGGCGGTGGCCGCGCCCGGTGTTGAAGCCGAATAGCCGGGGCATTACGCCGCCGCCTTCACTGGCACTCAGGCGGCGGCGTTGAAGGCATCGCTGTACTGCGCGATGCCTTCGGGCACTGGCCCATGGAAGGCCAGTGCGAGAAAATAGCCGGGCGGCACGCCCGGCAGTTGCAGGCCCGCATGGGCCTGGAAGCCAAAGCGCCCGTAGTACGCGGGCTCTCCGAGCAGCACACAGCCTTCGGCCTGCATGGCCCGCAGTTCAGACAGCGCCTGTTCCATCAGGCGCGAGCCGATGCCGTGCCCCTGCCTCTGCGGCAGGACGGAGATCGGCCCCAGGCCGCACCAGCCTTTGGCCTTGTGGCCGTGGTCGTTGGTGATAGTCACCGGCGACAGAGCCACATGGCCGACGACCTGGCCGTGTTCTTCGGCCACGATGGAAAGCGTCAGTTCGCTAGCGTCGCGCAATGCACGCACGATGAATTGCTCCGTGTGGCTGGTGTGCGGCGCATCGGCGAAGGCGGCAATGGTCACGGCCTCGATAGCGGCAATGTCGTTCGTGGTTTCGTGTCGTAGCTGGATGGTCATGGTGTTCTGCGTTCCCTGCTCAAAATATAGAACGGCCTGGGCGTGTCGGCGCGTAGCGCCGCCGGGCTTTCGGGCTGCGCCCCGTGCCGACTTCGCTGTCACGGCCATTCGGCTTCAATCCACTCACGCCTTCGCGCCTGCGGCGCTGCGCGCTGCGCTTGCCTCCGGGGGATCGGCGCAAGGCCCATCCCCGCCGCGCGAGCTTGGCGCCCCTCGATGCCGCCGAACCGTCGATGCCGGATCGGCCCGGCCAGCGCCCCGCCGCAATGGACGGAGCTGGCGAACACGCTGGTGCTTGCTGCGGCAGGTTGTGCGAATGCGTGCCGTCCTCAACGCTGGCGGTTCTCGCCCATCACGTCACGAAGGACGGTTCACGGACATCCCGCCCGGCATCGCTATGGAGCTTCCACGCCACGCCTCAAGACCGGCGCCGCAAGGTGCGGCCGGGGCGTTCTCGCTTGTCGTCGGATGGTTGACCTGGCCCGCGTCAGTGGGCGAGCCGGTGCTGCCTTCGTGCGGGGATGCCGAGCCGGCCCTGCCTCCTTTCGATGCGGTTCGGCCCAAGGCGTCCTTGTGTTGTTGTGAATCCTAGCGGTGGCGCGGCTGCGCCTCGGGCTTCATGGCTGCAACCGTCCGGCGAAAACAATTTCCCCTGCTTTGTCACTGCGTTCGGCGCATTCCTCGCGGGACAAATTCTTTTCGCCTCCCGGCTCTCCACTGCGTTGCGACCGCAAGCGGTGCAGCCCGCCCGTCCCCCGCCGGCCGGATCACAACAAGGACGCGATGGGCGCGAACCTTGTTCCACCAAAAGGAGTTTCATCATGGCCAACATCGGCACCTTCACCGCAGACAAAGACGGCTTCACCGGCACGCTTCGCACCCTGACGCTCAACGTCAAGGTCAAGCTGGTGCCCAACGACAAGGGGGACAACGAGAAGGCCCCGGACTTCCGCCTGCAGGCCGCCAGCCACGACATCGGCGCGGCGTGGAAGAAGACCAGCGAGGCCGGGCGGGAGTACATCTCCGTGACCCTCGACGATCCTTCGTTCCCGGCCACGGTCTATGCCCGCCTGATCGAAGGAGAGAACGGCACGCACGACCTGATCTGGTCGCGCAGCAAGCCCCAGGCGGCCTGACGGCCGCCAGCGCCCCGCCCACTGCGGCGGGGCGCTGTACTGCTTGGATCAGCAGACTGGAAGGCTTGGCTCTCCCAGCTTCGTGATGGTGGTGGTCGGGCAGCATCACCATGACTTCGTGTTGCCAGGGCGAATGCAGGGCGATTCGGCGCACTGCGCCGACCGGGCTTTGCGGGCTGCGCCCCATGCCGACTTCGCCGTCATGGCCATTCGGCTTCAATCCCTATCGCAGCTGCGCGCTTCGCTTGCCTCCGGGGGAAAACCCTGCGGCCTCTCCCCGCCGCGCGATGCTTGGCGCCCCTGAAGTCCCCGAACCGGCTGCACCGGATCGGCCACGCCAGCGCGGTCGCACGCTATGGCGTGTCACTCTTCTTCGCCACAGTCTCCAACTCCTGGCGCACCTGCGCCAGCAGCTGATCGACCTGCTGCAGGTCGTCGCCGGCATAGGCCAGCGTCAGCAGCGTGAGCGGGTGCACCTCCATGACCTCGCACAGCTCGGCCAGCTTGTTCAAGGTGGGGCTTTTGAGGTCGCGTTCCAGCGTGCTCATGTAGGTGCGGCTGGACACGTCCGAGAACGCTTCCTGGCTCAAACCACGTGCTTTCCTGATGGTCTTTAGTGCCTCCGACAATGTATGTTTCGCTGCCAACCCTGGATCTCCGCAAAATCCAAGATGACATCCGATTGAGCCCTATAGGGCTACAATCTATAGTGTTCAACTATGCCCGCCTGCCGCTTTCGTGCTTTTACGGAAATCCGTATCTGCAGCTTCTCACAGAAGCACAAAACCGCATCCGTGCCTTTCCACAAACCCGCCGATGCGGTTTTGCGCTTTCACGCTTCGGCGGTTTTGTGCGAATGAGGTAACGCCCATGAACCAACTCATGACCGAGGACGAGCGCAAGCAACTGCTGGAACACGGCCGGGTCCGGGCCGCTGGCCGGGCCATCGACCCGCTGCCCGTGGTGCGGTTGTTCACGCCGGACGCACACGCCACTTGGCTGCTGGTGTCGCTTGACCCCGCTGACGGCGATACGGCCCATGGCCTGATCGACTTGGGGATCAGCATGCCTGAGCTGGGCGAGATCAAGCTGTCCGACCTCGCATCCATCGTCGGGCCGAGCAAACAGCCCGTGATGCGAGATCGGTATTTCCGGGCGGTGCGCCCGTTGTCGGAGTACCTGCGGCTGGCCCAGGAGAACGGTTCCGTCCTCGATTGAGCCGTTCGCGCCACGGCCAAGCCGGGCGCATTGAGGCTATTTCGGTCTTGCTCCAGACCCGTCAGGTCTTAATCCGCACTGTTGCACCAAACCAGTGCCACCCTGACGCAAACGGTCATGACGCCAGCCGTGCCATCGGGCACGGTGGATAGCGCAGGAGGCCGCATTTCCTCGCGCGCCACCGTCGCATTCAGACGATCCGCGCAATCCATCGGATGCTTTTCGTCTTGACACGCAAGTTACTAATCTACCAGCTTATTCACGATTGGATGCTAGTTCGATGCGGTGACGTTGGCGTGTGAAACCAGTGACGGCCGTCCTGCTCTACGGGAGCTTGCGTCATGGCCGAACCGCACCACCTCGCGCACTGGTATCCGACCGCCGCCTACCTCTACGTCCTGTGTCTGGACACGCTCGCACTGGCCTGGGAGTACCTGCGCCGCCATCCCGA
Source organism: Variovorax sp. GW821-FHT09B01 (assembly GCF_059418345.1). Lineage (NCBI taxonomy): Bacteria > Pseudomonadati > Pseudomonadota > Betaproteobacteria > Burkholderiales > Comamonadaceae > Variovorax > Variovorax sp. GW821-FHT09B01. The sequence goes on from NZ_JBWKPQ010000013.1 coordinate 60,468, forward strand.
CTACCGGATCGACTGGCTGCGCCGTGCGCGCTGCCCCGATGCCGCGCATCGCTGGGGCTTGCGTCTGCTGGAAGACCCGGACGTGGATGCGCGTGACGCGCATCCGGCCTGGCTTCCCGGCCATGGGGCCGTGGTGCAGCTTCACCCCGATGCCGATCCGCCTCCGGATGCCACCGCCTTCGCGTTCTGGCGCATCCCCGGCCACAAGCAGTTGCTGCACGACGGCAAGGGTCTGGCGCTGATCGCGCGCAGCCCCAGCCTTTGCCAGCGCTATGCGCTGGCGCCTGGCCTGGAGGACGGCATGGCCGTGGCCCATGCCTATCGTGGCCGTCACGCCGCCCCTGCGGCCCCTATGCCTGGTACGCCTGCGTCAATGGCTCGGCCCAGGCCACCGCCTGCGGCGCTGCTGGAGCTACACACCCTGCAGGCGCTCGACGCCACCCTGGCGGGCGCGTCCTTGCGCGACGTCGCCGAGGGCTTGTTCGGTGCGGACGCCGCAGCCGGCTGGTACAGCGACGGCGGCCTGCGCTCCAAGGTGCGCCGCCTGGTGCGGCGCGGCGATGCGTTGATGCGCGGCGGCTATCGCCGCCTAGCACAACTGCCGCCGCTTGAGAAGGGTCGTTTTGAAGAGAGCGCAAAACGACCCTGAGCAGGAGGGCTTCGTTTTCTGAGACTGCCTTCATCCGGTTGCGCTGTGTGGCCGGAGCCCTGCAACCGATGGAGGTTCTCACCATGCGTCCTGCTCCCTTGCGGCCTGCCGCTACTGTCTCGACCGCTGCCGCGCAGCCCCAACGCTATCTCACCAACGACGAAGCCGCCGAGTACCTGCGCCTGTCGCCGCGCACGCTGGAAAAGCAGCGCGTGCTGGGAGGCGGTCCCAAGTTCCGCAAGTTCGGCCGCCGCGTGATGTACGCCGTGGTCGACCTCGATGCCTGGGCCGCCGAGCGCAGCTTCGAGAGCACGTCCGAGCCCGAGTACGCCGAGCAGCATTCGGCGGACAGCCGTGCGCGCTGATCGCTGGCGCGCGGGTGGCCTTCGCCATGTCCAGCCCCGCGCTGCCCATGCGGCAGCGACCGATGCAAGAGCGCGAACAGCTCGATCTGTTCCGCGCCTTGCCGGGCGACATGGCGCCGCGCGACAGCCAGGACTTGATGGCCTTTCCGTTCTTCTCGCTGGCGAAGTCGCGGCGCACGGCGCCGATCGACTTCCGCGCCAGCGGCATCACGATCCGCGTGGAGGGCACGCAGGAGCATGGCATCGCCACGATTTGGGATGCGGACATCCTGATCTGGGCTGCAAGCCAGATTGTGGAAGCCCGCGATGCGGGCTTGCGCCCGTCGCGGCTGATGCAGGCCACGCCCTACGAGATCCTGCGCTTCATCGGGCGCGGTACGTCGCTGCGCGACTACCAGCGCCTCAAGGCGGCCTTGGATCGGCTGCAGTCCACGACCGTGGCCACGTCGATCCGCGAGACGACCGGGCGGCGCCTGCATCGCTTCTCATGGATCAACGAGTGGAAGGAACTGGCCGATGCCAAGGGCACCCCCTTGGGGCTGGAACTGATCCTGCCGGACTGGTTCTATGCGGGCGTGCTCGATGCTGCCCTCGTGTTGACCATCGACCCGGCGTATTTCCGGCTGACGGGCGGGATCGAGCGATGGCTGTACCGCCTGGTGCGCAAGCACGGCGGGCGACAGCCTGGCGGCTGGCAGTTCGACTTCCAGCACCTGTACCGCAAGTCGGGCAGCGTGGCGCGGTACTACGACTTCGCCGCCGACCTGCGCGCACTGGTGGTGCGGCAAGCCTTGCCTGGCTACCAGTTGGGCATCGAGTACGTCTCGGGCATTGCCTCGCCGCTGCTGACGTTCCGGCCCGTGCCGCAAACGGCACGGGGATAACTACGGCAAAGCCTGTGGATGGGCTCGTGCTATCAGGCAACAAAGGTATCGTGCTATCAGGCAACGAATCCTCGTGCTATCAGGCAACAAAACCGGCCGCAAAGCTAATACTGGCGCGGGTTTCGGCCTCTCCTAACTTCCCTAACTTAAATACTCTAACTGGTAGTAGCAGCGCCGCGCCTCGGTGGACAACCGCCACAGGACGCGAAGCGCAGCGGCAACAGGCGGGCTTTCCGACACGGAGGGTCCGGTCATGATCGTCGCGCTGCTCAACCAGAAAGGCGGCGTGGGCAAGACCACGCTCGCCACCCACATCGCCGGCGAGCTGGCGATGCGCGGGCAGTCGGTCATCCTGCTGGATGCCGATCCACAGGGCTCCGCGCTGGACTGGACACAGCGCCGCAGCCAGCAAGGTTTGCCAAGGCTATTTAGCGCCGTGGGCCTCGCACGCGAAACGCTGCACCAGGAAGCGCCAGAACTCGCCAGGCGGGCCGATCACGTCGTCATCGACGGGCCACCCAGGATCGCTGCCTTGGCGCGCTCCGCGCTGCTGGCGGCCGAGCGGGTGCTGATCCCGGTGCAGCCCAGCCCCTACGACCTGTGGGCCAGCGCCGAGATGGTGGCGCTGATCCGTGAGGCGCAGGTGTTCCGGCCTGCGCTGCGCGCGGCCTTCGTCATCAACCGGCGCGTGAGCACCACCGTGATCGGACGCGAGGCCCGCGGCGCGCTGGCCGAGCAGCCGCTTCCTGCGCTGCGCGCGGAAGTGCATCAGCGCATCGTGTTTGCCGACAGCGTGGCCGCCGGCCGGCTTGCACGCGAGACGGCGCCAGACAGCGCCGCCGCGCGCGAAATCACCGCGCTGGTCGATGAACTGCTGCGGTGGCCGTCATGAGCACTCCTGCCAGCAAGCGCACGGGCAAGCGCATCGGCATCGGCGCTCGCCCGCCCGCGAATCCGCACGCCGAGGCGTGGATTCGCCAGGGCAGTGCCGATGACCTCCAGAAAGGCGACCTCTACACGGCCCGCCTGACCCTCGACATCACGCCCGCCATGCGGGCGCGCATCAAGGTATCGGCCTTCACGCAAGGCGTGACGGTGGCCGATCTGTTGCGCGCGCTGCTGGAGCGGGAATTCCCGGAGAAGTCCTCATGAACACACCCGCCTCGACGGCTTCGGCACCGCCGTCCATCCCGCCTGTCGGCGTGGCCGACGGCGTACCGCTGACGCGCGTTGCGCTCGCATACATCGACCAACGCTTCGACCTCTACCTGCGCTTCGGTGATCCTGCCCGCATCATCCGGTTCGACCGCTGGCGCCGCTGCGCGGTGTTCACGCCGAATGCGGTTCTCTGCCGCATCCGCTGGCAGGCCAACGACTACGGCACGATCCGCTGGCAGCTCATGGTGATGCAGGCGTGCATGCCGATGGATGGCGCGCAGCGCATCTCCGGCGTGCAACCTGGCGCGCGCCTCTTGCTGCACGCCGAGGGTGAGCAATCGGTGCGTGCCGTGCTGGCGCGCATCGACGCCATCGAGGCGCTGGGCATCACGCCTGTCGGCGTCTCGCCCGCGTACTGGCGCACGCTCGCCAACCGGCTCGCAGCGCACTTGCCGCTGCCCGAATACACCGCCGAGCGGCACGCCGCCTGGCTGGCCGGGAGGGCGCTGCCATGACCGCAGTTTCCACTTCCGGCACCGCGCCGCACCCTCGCTTGCGCGTGCGCGCTCGCCTCGTGCTGGCGGGCCTGTCCGCCTGCGGCCTCGCTGCGCTGGCCTGGGCGTCCTTCGTGCATCCGCTGCCACGCCTGACCTACAACCCGTCCGACAGCGTGGAGGTCGGCTGGTATCGCATCGATCCGCTCGACCATCGCACCAGCTCGCCACCACGTCCGTTGTCGGTAGGCAGCATCGTGCTGGTGCCGCTGCCTGCCGAGGCTGCCGCGCTCGCTGCGCAGCGCGGCTACCTGCCGACGCGCATTCCTCTGCTCAAGCGCGTGGGCGCGGTGGCGCCGCAAGAGGTGTGCATCGCTGACGGCAAAGTCCGCATCGACGGCGTGCCTTCAGCCGCCGTGCTGTCTGCCGATCGCTGGGGCCGGCCGCTGCCATCCCGGCAGCAATGCCACCGCTTGCGGCATGGCGAGCTGTTCCTCCTCAGTGTGACCAATCCGGCGTCGTTCGATAGCCGGTATTTCGGGCCGGTCAGCGCAGCTTCCGTGATCGGCGTTGCGCGCCCCGTCTGGCTGGAGTCGCGCCCATGATGGCCACCGATTCGCTGCGCATCATCGTGCTATCGGGCGTGTCGTTCTGCTGGCCGTTGTCATGTCGTCGCGCGTGCAGTGCGAGCGCATCCGCGCTGCACTTCGCGCTGCCTCCGGCGCAGCCGTCCCACGTGCAGGCGTCTTGCCTCGAACACGGCTGGCCTGCGGCCATTGCCGTGTTCGCCGGTGCGCTGGCTGCTGGTGCAGCCTTGCCACCGGGCCGCAGTTGCCGGGATCGAGAACCTGGGGGACAGGGGGAGGCAAATGCGGAAGGCAAGACAAAAGGGGGCGGCACCTGTCGGCCCGCAAAGCCAGTCTGCACGTGGGGGGGCGAGGCACGCAGCGGCTTTGCCGCCGTGCCGCTTGGGGCGTGAGGCACGCACCGATACAGGCATGTCCGCGTGCTTCGCACGCCCGGACACGCCAGAGTTTGCAGGGAGCGCAGGCATGACCAACCGCCGCGACGATGATTTCCGCATCCGCCCCAGCGCACCGAAGAACCGGGGCCAGGGCTTCGTATCCAAGGTGCTCCAGCAGGCAGGCAAGGCCAGCGGCGGCAAGTCCACGGTGCGCCGTCCTGGCGGCAGTGGCAAGGGCACCGGCCAGCGGCCCGGATCGCGCCTGGGACGCGGCCACACGGCGGCGCGCTTCGCAGGGGCGAAGCTCACGCCTATGTCGCGGCGCGTGACCATCAAGACACTACTGGTCAACCAGCAGCGGGCCAGTCCGCAGTCGCTCGCCAAGCACCTGCGCTACATCGAGCGCGACGGCGTGGGCCGCGACGGCGAACCGGGTCGGGCCTATGGGCCGCAGACCGACGAAGCTGATCTGAACGCATTCAAGGAGCGCTGCGCCGATGATCGGCACCACTTTCGCTTCATCGTTTCGCCCGAGGAAGGGGCCGAGCTGGAAGACCTGCGCACCTACACGCGGCACCTGATGGGACGCATGGAGGCCGACCTGGGCACGCGGCTGGAATGGGTGGCGGTCGATCACTGGAATACCGACAACCCGCACACCCACCTGATCGTGCGCGGGCGCGACGACACCGGCAAAGACCTCATCATCGCGGGCGACTACATCACTGATGGTTTTCGTCATCGCGCCGCCGAGCTGGCGACCGAATGGCTGGGGCCACGCACCGAGCTGGAGATCCAGCAGACCTTGCAGCGCGAGGTGGAGCAAGAGCGGTGGACTAGCCTGGATCGCACGTTGAAACGCGAGGCCGGCGAGGATGGCCGGGTACAGATCGAACGCTTCAACGAACCGACGTTGCAACGCCAGCGCCTGCTGCTGATCAGCCGCCTGCAACGCTTGCAGCACCTGGGCCTGGTCGACGAGACGCAGCCCGGCAGTTGGGCCGTCCATGCCGATGCCGAGAAGACCTTGCGCGCCCTGGGCGAGCGTGGAGACATCATCCGCACCATCCAGCGGGCCATGAGCGGCCAGCCGCGCGAGCTGGCGGTGTTCGAGCCGGGCGACGATGGCCGAACTATTCTCGGCCGCGTAGCCGCGAAGGGGCTGGCCGACGAACTGCGCGACCGGGGCTATCTGGTCATCGACGGCGTGGACGGCAAGGCCCACTACGTCGCGCTCAATGCCCGCGACGAGCTGGCGAACTATCCCAGCGGCGCCGTGGTGGAGGTGAAAGGATCGGCCGACGTGCGCGCGGCGGACAAGAACATCGCCGCGCTGGCGAGCGATGGCTTGTACCGTACCGACCATCACCTCGCCATCGCCCAGGGGCAGGCCGTGCCCGGCCGCGATCCGCAGGAAGTCGTCGCGGCCCATGTCCGCCGACTGGAAGCCTTGCGCCGCGCCGGCATCGTGGAGCGTGTGGCCGAAGGTCTATGGAAGGTGCCGGACGATCTGCCCGAGCGTGGCCGTCAGTACGACGCGCAGCGCCTGGGAAGCGTGGCCGTGGAACTGAAATCGCACCTGCCCATCGAGCGGCAGGCCCGCGTGATCGGGGCCACCTGGCTCGACCAGCAACTGATCGGCGGCGGCTCGGGCCTGGGCGACCTGGGCTTTGGCGGCGAGGCCAAACAGGCCATGCAGCAGCGCACCGACTTCCTGGCCGAACAGGGGTTGGCCGAGCGGCGCGGGCAGCGCGTGATCCTGGCGCGCAACCTGCTGGGCACGCTGCGCAACCGGGAGCTGGCGCAGGCCGCGAAGGACATTGCAGGCGAAACGGGCCTGGAGCATCGGCCCGTGGCCGACGGGCAGCGCGTGGCCGGCATCTACCGGCGCAGCGTCATGCTCGCCAGCGGGCGCTACGCGATGCTTGATGACGGCATGGGCTTCTCGCTGGTGCCGTGGAAGCCGGTGATCGAACAGCGATTGGGGCAGCAGCTTTCCGCGACGGTTCGCGGCGGCGGGGCGTCCTGGGAGATTGGGCGGCATCGGGGGCCAACCATTTCTTGAGTCAAGGTAAAGCCACAAGCCGGTGGGCAAAATTAGATTTTATCCATAGATGGGTGATCAATCCAAAGCGTTACCAAAGGTTGGGATGTCAAAATTAGAATTATCTGTAATTTCGGATACACGGCCACATTCAAAGGCACGCTATCGCGTATATGGATTGATGGTTTCCGACCAGTGCCGCATGCGCCTTCCGCAGAATTTGGGGCAAATCCACGATGAAGAGAATAATTTGGACGTTCTGGTTTTTTGCGCTGGCATTGAGCGCTTTATGGCTTTTTACCGATACGCTCTGGCCTGCACAGTCCAACTACTTCGCCCTGCGAACGGTATGGATTCAATACAGCGGCGTACTGGCCATCGGCGCGATGTCCGTGGCGATGATGTTGGCCACGCGCCCGGCGTGGCTGGAGCCCAGCTTGAACGGACTGGACAAGATATACCGCCTGCACAAGTGGCTCGGCATCGCTGCTCTGGCCGCTGCAACAGTACACTGGCTGTGGGCGCAGGGTACTAAATGGGCCGTAGGCTGGGGCTGGCTGACGCGCCCCGCGCGCAAGCCCCGCGCAACGGCTGATTCAATGGGCTCCATTGAATCGGCGCTGCGTGGCTGGCGTGGACTGGCCGAGGACTTGGGCGAATGGGCCTTCTACGCCGTCGCCGTGCTACTGGTGCTGGCTTTGGTTAAGCGCTTTCCCTACCGGCTGTTCGCCAAGACGCACCACTGGATGGCAGCGATCTACTTGGTGCTGGCCTTCCACACCTTGGTGTTGGTGCAGTTCTCCTACTGGGCCCAGCCCGTGGGCTGGGCTTTGGCTATGCTGCTGGCGAGCGGCACGGTATCGGCGGTGTGGGTGCTGCTGGGCCGAGTCGGTGCGCAGCGCACCGCGCACGGTGTCATCGAATCGCTGCAGACCTACCCTGCGCTGAACGTGCTGGAAACCACCCTGCGGATGGACCCGGGCTGGCCCGGCCACCGGCCCGGACAGTTTGCCTTCGCCATGTCCAACCCGAAAGAAGGCCCGCACCCCTACACGCTAGCCTCAGCCTGGGTGCCGGAAGACCGGCGCATTACCTTCATCACCAAGGCGCTGGGCGACCACACCCGCCGGCTGCCTGAGCGCCTACGGGTAGGCGACCAGGTAACGGTCGAGGGGCCTTACGGCTGCTTCACTTTCGACGACGAGAAGGCCCGCCAGATCTGGATCGGCGCCGGCATCGGTATCACGCCATTCATTGCGCGCATGAAGTATTTGGCGCAGCATAAAGGCCAAGACGCACGCCCGGTCGATTTGTTTCATCCTACGAGCGACGTTGATCCGCAGGCCATCGAGAAACTGCGCGCCGACAGCCAGGCGGCCGGCGTTGTGCTGCACTTGCTCATCGACAAGCAGAACGGTCGCCTGACGGGTGAACGCCTGCGTGCCATGGTGCCGGGTTGGAAAGACGCCAGCGTCTGGTTCTGCGGCCCCACGGCCTTCGGCCGCGCGTTGCGCGCCGACCTGCTGGCCCAGGGGCTGGAGCCGGAGGCGTTCCACCAGGAGCTTTTCGAGATGCGCTGAATGGAAGAAAGCACATGCGCGTATTGATCGTGGAAGACTCGCAAACGCTGGCCGAAGCCCTGAGCCAGAGCCTTCAGTCGGAAGGCTATGCCTGCGATACAGCAGCCGATGGCGTGTCCGCGCTGAAGTTTCTTGCCAGCTACCGGTACGACGCCATCATTCTGGACTTGATGCTGCCCCGGCTGGACGGCTTTGGCGTGTTGCGCGCATTGGGCCGGGAGGCCCATGCCGCACCGGTGTTGGTGCTCTCCGCGCGCGAACTGCTCGACGACCGGGTGCGGGCCTTGGATGCGGGTGCCGATGACTACCTGACAAAACCCTTCGAGCTAGCCGAACTGCTGGCTCGCCTGCGGGCGCTAGTACGGCGTCCGCCGCAACGGGACGTTCCAGTTCTGCGCCACGGCGATCTGGAGGTCGATCCGCGCTCGCGCATCGCGAGGTTCAAGTGCATTGATCTTGGGCTCACGCCGAAGGAGTATGGACTGCTCGACTTGCTGCTGCGTCGGCGCGGCGCCACGCTGTCGCGCTCGCAGATTTTTGAACATTTGTACGACAGCCGCAGCGATGCATCGGACAAAGTGGTAGAGGTGATCGTCAGCACCTTGCGAACCAAGCTTGCCCTGTGCGGCCTGGATGAACTGATCGTGACACGCCGTGGCTTCGGCTACATCCTGCCCTGAACGATGGTACGTCCCGATTCCGAAGCCCTTTCTGATGCGAGTCAAGGCGGATCCTGGTCCTTGCAGCGGCGGCTGGCTGCCAGCTTGGTGATCTGCATTGGAGGAACCTTCGCGATCCTGTTTCCCGTCCTCGACTACTGGATTGACCACGAAATCTATCGACGGATGGATACCACCCTGATGCAACGATCAGCGGCGGTGGGGCGCGTGCTGCAGGAGTTGGATGCGAGAAAGCTCGAAAGCCTCATGCCGGAATATGAGCCTGGCGGGCATACCGAGTTCTTCACGGTCTTCGATTCGCAGACCCACCGGGCCTTGCTACGCTCTCCCAGCAGTGCAGGCGCCGAGCTATCGCTTGGCCCGGTGGAGCAAGGCACCCCGCGCTATTACGACGTGACACTTCCGGATGGCCACGCGGGCCGCGCGCTGGCGACGCGCGTGTCGGTAACTGGAGAGAGGTCTCAGCTATTAGTCGTCGCAACAGAACGCCGGGATTGGGATCAAACCGAGCGGCGCATCCACTTTGCGCTCTTGGGCGGTATTGTGCTGGCAACGCTGCTAGCGACGGGCCTGGCGCTGCTCATGGTTCGGCATATCGTGGTCATGCTGGAGCGGGTCGGCGAGCAACTGGCCGATCTGCGTTCGGATCGGCCGATTGCGCGGATCGGAGCGGACTTTCCCCGTGAACTGCGTCCATTTGCCGAAGCCTTCAATCAGGGCTTGCATCACCTGTATGTGGCCATTGTCCGCGAGCGCCGCTTCTCCCGCGATGTGGCCCACGAGTTGCGCACGCCCCTGGCGGAAATCCGCATCAGCGCAGAAAGCGCTTTGATCGATGCCGACCCGGCCCGAATCCAGCGCGCCCTGAATGCAATGATCCAGGCCAGTTCACGCATGCAGCGCAGTGTGGACACTCTGCTGTTGTTGGCGCGACTTGAGTCCGGCCAACACACAATGGCGCTGGATCCTCTGGATCTAACTGCTTTGCTGCGAGAGTTGCTGGCGGGACTTAACGTCCAGCAAATGGCACCCAAGTCACCCATCCGCGTGACTTTGCCTGAATCGGCATGGGTGCAAAGTGATCAGGGCGTGATCGAACGCATCGTCTCCAACCTCTTGCGCAATGCCATTGAATACGCGCCCGAAGGCGACGACATTCAATGCGGGCTGGAGCGCGAAGCTTCCGGCTGGATGTTGACCATCGTCAACACAGCTCCCAATTTGCTGGCATCCGATCTGGATCAATTCGGCCTTCGCTTCTGGCGCAAGGATTCCGAAGGTGGCACGGCGCACCACGCCGGGTTGGGACTTGCACTGGCCCTGGCGCTCGCGCATGCCATAGACCTGCCGCTGGCGTTCTCACTGGACAACGGTCGGCTGTCCGCGCGGCTTGGCCCTTGGCCAGCGCTGCTCTGAGATTGACGCAGATTTACACCGCGGTGCCGAACATGGCTCCCACGCCCGCTGTCACCGCCATGGCAAATGTGCCCCAGAACGCGACGCGCAGTGCACTTTTGAACAGCGGCGTACCACCCACGGCAGCAGCCGCAGCGCCGAGCAGGGCCAGGAAGACAATCGCCGTCGCGACGATCCAATAGAGCAGGCTCTGCTCCGGCGCCAACAGAACCACGGCCAGCGGCATGGCCGCACCCACGGCGAAGCTTCCAGCGGACGCCATGGCGGCTTGCAGCGGGCGAGCGCTCAAGGTTTCAGAAATGCCCAATTCATCGCGCGCGTGCGCGCCCAACGCATCATGCGCCATCAATTGCGTGGCGACCTGATCCGCGAGTCGATGATCCAGGCCACGCCGAACATAGATGGCCGTGAGTTCGCGATGTTCGGCTTCCGGACTGTTCTTCAGTTCATCACGTTCCCGCGCCAGATCCGCCTTCTCCGTATCAGCTTGTGAATAGACCGATACGAATTCGCCTGCAGCCATGGACATGGCACCGGCTACCAACCCCGCGATGGCCGTGGTCATGATGCTGGCATGGCTTGCATGGGCCGCAGCCACGCCTGCAACTAGGCTGGCCGTGGAAATGATGCCGTCATTGGCACCCAGAACAGCTGCGCGTAGCCATCCGATATGTTCAGTGCGATGACTTTCAGGGTGAGCGCGATGATGAAATTTTGTCATTGAAAAATCAAATCCATGTGAAGCAGCCCAAGGCCAGCAGTTCAGGTGCGATGACCGGGAAGCATGCGAACCAGTGTGTTGTCACGCATGACGTAGTGGTGCAACAGCGCCGCCATCGCATGCAATCCGATCAAGACATAGCCCAATGTCGCCAGCGCCTCATGGACATCCTTGAGTTGGCGCGACAAAGCAACGTCGGTGCCGATCAGAGAGGGAACGGGCAAGCCAAACAGAACAATCGGCTTGCCCGCCGCACTCAAGGTGAGCCATCCGAGCAGCGGCATGGCGAGCATGAAGCTGTAGAGCGCATAGTGCATGCCATCGGCGAGCGTGGCCTGCCAGCGTGGCATGGGTGGTTGGATCGCGGGCTTCACGCCCGCCTGGATGCGCACCCCGATACGGATCACGACGATCACCAGAACGCTGAGGCCCAGCAGGTAGTGCAAGGACTTCATGGCGTCTCTCAAGGCTCCCTTGGGTGCCAGTCCGCGCAATTCCATGCTCGCATAGACCGCAATGATGAGAATCACGGTCAGCCAGTGCAAGCCTATGACCAAGGGACTGAAACGGTATTCGGAATTCTTGATGTCCATGGCGCATGGCCCCGATGTTTGAGATGGCAAAAAAGCGAACCGCTGGCTATCCTGGCTATCGGATCAAGTGACTGAGAAGTCAACTTGCCGGCAGCTTGTGGCTCAAGACAAGCGGTTTTTTTCTGAATAGATCGTACAGAGAAAATTTCGCTTTCTCCAAAGCTTTCTCAAAGCTTCACCGAAGAACATGAGCTGATCTTTACAAGAGATCGACCGCATGTTTCGCCTCATTAACCTCGCGCACCGCTTCATATGCGACGAATTTTCAATTCGCGCTGTGTGCTCTCTACTCTGCTCTACGTCATTTGGGGCGGCACAAGCATGAGCTTCCCGACCTTGAAAGCGGCGGGCACCTCCAGCCGAACCAAGACCTTGGCCCTGTCCGCCGTCGGTGTGGCAGTTCTGGCTGCCGTAGGGTACGGCTGGTGGGCTTGGGCAACGCAGCAGACAACCGTAGCCGATAAAGACGCGAACGAAGCCGTCGCCCAGCCGAGTGCTGGCAGCGTTCAGCTCAACGCCGCTCAACTCCGCGCGCAGGGCGTGGAAACCGCCATCGTCAAGGACGCCGCAGCAATACCGCTGGATGGCTTGCCCGCGCAGACCGTGGCACCGCTCTCGGCCAGCGCGCAGGTTGTGGCACCCTATGGCGGTGTGGTGACGCGCGTTCTGGTCGATGAAGGTGCCGCAGTGCGCCAAGGACAGGCTTTGGCGCGCATCCAGAGCAAGGATGTTCTGGCGGCGCAAGCCGATCTGGCGCGTGCCCGCACGGACGCGACCGCAGCCGCCACGCAGGCCAGGCGCGATGCTGCCCTGCTCGCCGAGGGCATCATCCCCGCCGCGCGCAACGAGCAAACTCAGGCGCGCGCAGCGGCTGCGCAAAGTACGTTGCAAGAGGCCAATGGCGCCCTCGCACGGCTTCGACCCGTTAGCGGCGGGCAGGCCGGCGAGTATGAATTGCTGGCGCCTTTGTCCGGGCGGGTGATGCGTCGTCACCTGAGCCTCGGGCAGGCGGTCGCGCCGCTCGACATCGCCTTTATAGTGGCTCAGCCTGGCCCGCTGGATGTCAGCGTCGCGGTTCCGCTGCGCTGGCGCTCAGATCTCCACCCAGGCTTGGAAGTGCGTCTTCCCGATGGCACGATCGCTCGCGTGACGGCTGTTGGTGGCGACACTGACCTCAGTAGTCAGAGCCTGCGGGTACGTGCCCGCGTCGATGCAGATCAGGCAGGGGCAGACCGCTATGCGGCCGGGCAGCAGATCAGTGTCGCGCTGTTGCTGCCAGCACCGCAGGGCACCTTGAGCGTGCCATCGGCCGCACTGCTGCCAGCGGGCAGCGCCCACGTGGTCTACGTTGCTGAGCCGTCATCGCAAGACAAGCAAGGCGACCTACGCGTCCGCGCTGTTCCGGTGCAACTGCTGGGGCAAGACGAATCAGAGGCGTCAAGCGCCGTGCGTGCAGTCTCGCCAGACACTGCGCCGCTTGCGGCAGGCATGCAGGTCGTCGTGCGCGGTACGGCACTGCTCAAATCCATGATTCCATTGCAATGAGGGGCGACCACGCATGTTGTCCCGTCTGATTGAATTTTCCCTGCGCCAACGTGCGCTGGTACTGCTTGGCGTGCTGGCTTTGGCGGGTGCGGGCCTAGCGGCCTTCCTGCAACTGCCGATCGACGCCTATCCGGATATTTCCCCCACGCAGGTCAAGCTGATTATCAAGGCTCCTGGCATGACGCCTGAGGAGGTGGAGTCGCGCGTGATCACGCCGCTGGAGATGGAGTTGCTCGGCGTGCCCCGGGGCGTGATGTTGCGCTCCACGGCCAAGTACGCCATCGCCGACATCACGGTGGACTTTGCCGAAGGCAGCGACATCTACTGGGCGCGTCAGCAGGTGGCTGAACGCTATGCCGGCGTTTCGGGCAGCCTGCCCGAAGGCGTCAGCGGCGGGCTGGCGCCGATTTCGACACCGCTGTCGGACGTGTTCATGTTCACCATCGAAGGCGGTGGCCTCACGTTGAGCGAGCGCCGCGCCCTGCTGGACTGGACGCTGCGCCCGGCCCTGCGCACGCTGCCCGGTGTTGCTGATGTCAACGTGCTGGGTGGAGAAGCCAAGAGCTTTGCTGTGGTGCCGGATCGCGCACGGCTTTCCGCTGCGAGCCTCAGCTTCTCTGATGTCATCACGGCGATCGGCCGCAACAACCGCAATGACGGTGCGGGCCGCCTGGATGCAGGCGAAGACACGCTGATCGTGCGCGCCGAAGGCGCGATCCACACTTTGGACGATTTATCCCGTCTGATCCTGCGCGCGGGGGCCAATGGTACGGCCCCAGTTCGCCTGGGCGACGTGGCCCAGGTGCGCATCGAAGGCGTGACGCGATATGGCGCCGTCACCCGGGACGGCGCGGGCGAAGCGGTGGAAGGCATCGTGGTGGCGCTGCGCGGGGCCGATGCCTCGGCGCTGGTCAAAGCCATTCGAGCCCGGCTGGACGAGGTGACTCCCAGCCTGCCGCCCGGCGTCAAGGTGGTGCCGTTCTATGACCGCAGCACGCTGATCGAGCGCGCCGTGGGCACGGTGGAAAGCGCCTTGCTGGAAGCGACGGTACTGGTCGTTATCCTGCTGCTTCTGTTCCTCGGCGAGCTTCGCGCCGCGCTGGTTGTGGCGGTGATGGTGCCTTTGGCGGCACTGGGCACCTTCTTGCTGATGCGTCTGGTCGGCATGAGCGCCAACCTGATGAGCTTGGGGGGCCTCGCGATCGCCATCGGCATGCTGGTGGACGCTGCCGTAGTGGTGGTGGAAAACGCCGTCAGTCGGCTCGACCCGCACGCGCCCAGTGCGCACCAGCCGCGCCTGCACCGCATATTCGCCGCGGCGCGCGAGGTCGCCATGCCTGTGGCCTCGGGCATCCTCATCATCTGTCTGACCTTCATGCCCCTGCTCACACTGCAAGGGTTGGAAGGCAAACTGTTTGTGCCGGTGGCGCTGACCATCGTATTCGCCCTGGGCGTCTCGCTGCTGCTGTCGCTCACGCTGGTGCCGGTGCTGGCCTCGCTGCTGCTCAAGGAACATGCTCACACCGAGCCGTGGGTGATGCGCTGGGCCACGCGCCTGTACCAACCGCTGCTGGAGGCTGCGCTTCACCACCCGCTACGCGCATCGGCGGTCGCCATCGCGGCCCTGGCATTGGGTGTGGTGGCCTACCTTGGCACGGGCAAGGCGTTCATGCCGACGATGGACGAGGGCGATATCCTGCTGCAACTGCAAAAACCCCCGTCCATTGGGTTGCAGCGCTCGCTGGAGATTGACCTGGCGGTGCAGAAGGCCATCGGTGCGGCGGTGCCCGAGGTGCGGCACAGCATCGGGCGGGTGGGCTCCGACGAGCTGGGGCTCGACCCGATGGGCCTGAACGAAACCGACCTGTTCATGCAGCTCGCACCGCGCAAGGATTGGCATGCAGCCGACAAGGACGCGTTGAGTGCCGAGATACGCAAGGTGATGGATGCCTTCCCCGGCCTGGAATTCGGCTTTACCCAGCCCATCGAGATGCGCATCTCGGAAATGCTCACCGGCAGCCGGGGCGACGTGGCCGTCAAGCTGTTCGGCCCTGACCTGCAAACACTGGGCGATCTGGCGCAGCGCATGGCCGCTCGCATCGAGAAAGTGCCCGGTGCGCGCGACGTGCTCACCCAGGCCAGCGACAGCGTGGAATACCTGCAGGTGAAGGTGGATGCGCAGGCGGCGGGGCGCGCCGGGCTGGCCGTGACACAGGTTCAGGACGAGTTGCGCGCGCAACTCGAAGGCGTTCCGGCCGGGCTGGTGATTGAGCCGGACAGGCGCACGCCGATCGTGGTGCGCGGCGACGCCCGCCTGCGCGGCTCGGCCGAGCGCTTCAAGGACTTGCAGCTCGCCCGCGGCGATCAGGGCGAAATCCCCTTGACCTCGCTGGCGCGCATCGCCACCACTGATGGCCCCGTGCTGGTGCGGCGCGAGAACGGCTCGCGCTTCGCGCTGATCCAGTCCAGCGTGAGCGGGCGCGATCTTGTCGGCTTCGTGGATGAAGCGCGCGCCGCCGTAGCGCGCGACGTGCCGCTGCCGCCCGGCTACCGCGTCGAATGGGGCGGGCAGTTCGAGAACCAGCAACGCGCAGCGGCCCGCCTTGGCATGGTGGTGCCGGTGGCCCTGGGGCTGATTTTCTTCGTGCTGTTCATGACCTTCGGCTCGGTGCGGCAGGCCGCGCTCATCCTCGGCAACGTGCCGTTTGCCATGGTCGGCGGCGTGGCGGCGCTGTGGCTGTCGGGGCAGTACCTGTCGGTGCCTGCTTCGGTCGGCTTCATCGCGCTGCTGGGCATCGCCGTGCTCAACGGATTGGTGCTGATGACGCACTTCAACCACCTGCACGCGCTAGGCCTGCCCATGGAACAGGTGGTGCGCGAAGGTTCGCTGCGACGGTTGCGCCCCGTGCTGATGACGGCTTCCATCACCGCCTTTGGCCTAGTGCCCCTGCTGCTGGCCAGTGGCCCTGGCTCTGAGATCCAGCGCCCACTCGCCATCGTGGTGATTGGCGGACTGGTCAGTTCCACTGCGCTGACCCTGGTCCTGCTGCCGGTGCTGTACCGGCGATTCGGCCAGGCCATCTCCTCACAACAAGGAGTCCACGCATGAACGGATTGAAAGAAGCGCAACTGGTGCGCCTGAATCTGGTGTTTCCACCCACGCTCGAAGACGCCGTCACCGATGCCCTGATGGCCGACCCGGTGCTGCCAGGGTTCACCCTGTTGCACGCCGAAGGGCATACCGGCGACTTCGCGCGCGCGTCCATTCGCGAGAAGGTTCGCGGCCGTGTGGATCGGCGCGTCATTTGGGTGTTGATCGAATATGAACAACTGGAACAGGTCCTGGCGCATCTGCGCCAGCGCATCGCGTCTAGCGATGTCCGCTGGTGGGTGGAGTCGGTGTTGGCAAGTGGAAGACTGGTATGACGAGTAAAAACAAAGGATGCAGCCTGGTACTACCGACTGGTGCCGTCATGGTGGCTATCGCGGCTTTGACATTTCATCCCGCGCAAGCGCGCGCCGATGATCTTTCGTGGCTGCCTGCGCAGGCGCAAGTCGAAGCGGCGATAAAAATCCAGCCGGTCGTGAATGCCGCAGCCGCTCGCTTGGACGCGGCGGCCGCCACGCAAAGCGCCCTTGAAGCCGGTAGCCACGAATTTGAACTCAGTAGTGGCCTACAACGTCGCAACGTGACCAACGAAGCGCGTCGCTACAACGAATGGGAAATCCAGCTCAGCCGTGCTGTTCGCTTGCCAAACAAGGCGCGTATAGATCGGGACATCGGCAGCCGCACCCGTAGGATGGCCGATATGCGCCTTGAAGATGCCGAGCACCAAATGGCAAGGCGACTGTTGGAAGTCTGGGCCGGATGGCTGCGCAGTTTCGTCGTAGCCGACGAGATGCAAGCTCAGGAAAAGTTGCTTAGACGTGAGCAGGAAGCAATGGCCCGCCGCGTGGCCCTGGGCGATGCAGCGCAGCGGGACAGCGACGTTCTGCAAGCCGAACGCGCGATGCTTGCAGCCCAGGTTAGCGCTGCGCGCGACGCAGAACGGGCAGCACGACAAACGATGGTGATCGAGTTCCCGGGCATTGAGACTCCCGCGCGGCCATCCACGCTGCCAGATCCCGATCCTTTGCCGGGCGGGGTACAGGAGTGGCTGGCGCGAATTGTGCGACAAAGCGTCGAAATCGGCATTGCCGATGGAGAGGCAGCGCGCCTTGCCAAGGTGGCCGAGCGAGCTCGCGCCAACCGCACGCCCGACCCCACAGTCGGGGTACGGATGATGTCTGAACGCGGTGGGACGGAACGTGTCATTGGCGTTGTCCTGACGGTGCCATTTGGCACTGACTATCGCAGTGCAATGGCTGCCACGGAAAGCGCCAACGCAGCTGCCGCAGAGGCAGAGGCGCTCGGCGTGCGGCGCGCGGTGGAGCAAAGTGCGTGGGTAGCCGCGCAGGCAGCTGAAAGTAAGCGCACGCAGTGGCAGTCATTCGCGCAGGCGCTGGCCGCGCAGACCACGGCCAGCAACCGCACGCGGCGAGCTTGGGAACTGGGAGAGGCCCCCTTGGCCGAATACCTCTTGACGTTGCGAAACCTGCGCCAGACACGCCTCGGTGAGGCACAGGCTCGCATCGATGCGCTGCAAGCGTCAGCACTGGTGCGTATCGATGCGCATGCGCTGTGGCATTCGAAGGGGGCACATGCCGATGCCCCTCAATGAATCCCGACTACTGGGCAACGCCCCACTATCCAACGCACCATTCGCACCTCGATTCTTAATCACTCATTTAGCGCTACCAGCGGGTGCGGCGCTGATCATCAGCAGTCTATTGATGGATGGCGGTGGGGACTTCTGGGTCGCCGATCATCTCTATCGCTTGCAGGGCAGCCGATGGGCTTTGCGGGATGCCTGGCTAACCAGCAACCTGCTGCATCGTGGTGGGAAGAATCTTTCCACCTTCCTGGCAATTGCGGTTGCAGCAACGTGCATCTGGGCTTGGAGAAAAAAACGTAGCAACAAATGCTCGGCATACCTACGCTGGCCGCTACTGTATCTTTTTTGTGCGTACTTGATCGGGGCACTGACGGTTTCGGCGCTGAAATCGTTCACTAACATGGATTGCCCCTGGAACTTGGTGCGCTATGGCGGAGCGCGAGTGTTTGTGGGCCTGTTTGAAACACGCCCGCCCGGTATGCCGCGCGGTGTGTGCTTTCCCGCAGGGCATGCAAGTGCCGGATATGCATGGGTCAGCCTATATTTCTTTACCTTGATGGTTCGTCCTGCCTGGCGTTGGATGGCCTTGGCTGCAAGTTTGATGATAGGTGCCATCTTTGGATGGACCCAGCAGGTGCGCGGAGCCCACTTCCTTTCCCATGACTTGTGGACGCTCCTGATTTGTTGGGTCGTTGCCTTGGGTCTTTTCATGGTCTGGCAACGCTGGTTTGTTGATGGCTCAGGCGATGTCTATTCATCGGGGTTCCAAGCATGAGAACTTTCAAACAGGCTCTCGGTCTGATGCCGCGATTCAGAACTGCAAACCTCAAGGACCTAAGCCATTGGCGACCACAATGCAGCGTCGAGTGGCTGATCTTGATGACCAGTATTTTCTTTGCACTAGCCTGCAATGGTCTATTTTGGAGTAGCGCCTTAGGCGTCCAGTCCAGCTTACGCATGGGTACATCCGTACTGCTGTTTCTGGTGGGAATTCACAGTCTGCTGTTGAGTTTGGTTGTGTGGCGCTGGAATGCCAAGGTTTTACTTGCGGTGCTTTTTGTTGCCTCTGCCCTCGCAACACATTACATGCGCAGCTTTCATATCTACCTCGATTCGAGCATGTTGCGCAATGTTCTAGCCACAGACTTCAAGGAAAGTCGCGAGCTACTGACGCCTGCATTGATTGCTCCACTAAGCCTACTGGCAGTAGTTCCGATTATTTTTCTTTGGCGAATCCGATTGCTCGGGCGTACTTGGCTGAAAGCAACCGTGTGGCGTATGGGATTGATGCTGTTTTCGACACTGATGATTTCGGGCGGTGTCATGCTGTCATTTCAGGACATGTCCGCACTGATGAGAAATCATCGCGAAGTGCGATACTTGATTACACCGGGAAACTATCTGGTGGGTTTGCCGAAGGCACTGACAGGTTCCTCTATCACGCAGTCCGCCGAAAAAATACCCATTGGAGCTGATGCCGTTGCAACAGTCAGGCCCGAAGGCAGTCGGCCACGTTTATTAGTCTTTGTCGTAGGCGAGACGGCTCGCGCCCAAAACTGGGGATTGAACGGCTATGCACGCGAAACAACGCCTCAATTGACTCAGATGGGTGTGATCAATTTCTCCGACATGCACTCCTGTGGAACTAATACCGAGGTTTCTGTGCCTTGCATGTTCTCGTCCTTTGGTCGCCGAAACTACGATGAAGACAAGATTCGCTCACACCAATCCTTACTGCATGTTCTGGAGCGCGCCGGTATTACCACCTTATGGAGAGATAACCAGTCAGGTTGCAAAGGGGTGTGCGATGGTCTCGAATATCAAAGCCTAGGGAATGCACAAAGTTCCTCTTTATGCGTTGATGGTCGGTGTTTCGATGAGATTTTGCTTGAAGACTTACCAGCTCAGGCTCGCAAAAATCCCGGTGATCGTGTGATTTTTTTGCACCAGCTTGGAAATCATGGCCCCAGCTACTTTCAACGATACCCAGCAGCGTATCGAAAATTCATCCCAACATGCGACACACCGGAAATGGGGAAATGCACCCGCGAACAGATTGTGAATAGCTACGACAACGCTATTCTCTACACAGATCATTTCCTAACCCAAGTCATTAAAAAATTGCAGGGCCTTTCCGACTACGACACAGCTATGATATTCGTCTCGGATCACGGCGAATCCCTGGGCGAGAAGGGACTTTTTCTGCACGGCATGCCTTATGCGATTGCTCCACAAGAGCAGACTCGTGTTCCTTTGGTTATGTGGTTCTCTTCAACGTTTACTCAAAGTCGAGGGCTGAATATTGGCTGTTTGAGTGAGCGAGCCCGCTCTTATGCGAATCACGACGCATTGTTTTCGTCTGTCTTGGGGCTAATGCAGGTTAAAACAAGTGAGTACGATAGGAATTTCGATTTTTTCTTTGGCTGTGATGATAAGAATATATAAGAGTTGTTCTCATGAAAGATAAAAAACACACAATCGCAGCTGATTCCATGTCCGCATTCGAAAATAAACAAAAATCTCGCCGAGGAATATTGAGAATTTGGCATGCGTCCCATTACTCAATTCAGGGATTGCGCGCTGGATGGAATGAGCCGGCCTTTAGACTTGAGTCAGTATTTTCCTTTGTGTTGGTCCCATTGGCCTTCTGGTTGGGGCAGGGATGGGTCGAAGTCGCTCTTCTCTCAGGAAGTATCCTTATTTTGATGATTGTGGAGCTACTCAATACTGCTGTGGAATCGGCGATTGATCGTATTGGCCCTCAATGGCATGAGCTATCAAAGCGTGCAAAGGACATGGGAAGCGCTGCCGTGCTGTTAGCCACTTTGCTGACTGGGGGGGTTTGGCTGTCAGCACTCTGGCAAAGGCTGATTAATTAGCCGCGCAAATGAAATTAGACGAATTAAAGTGGAGTGAGCACAATGGAGCTTCGACATCTTCGCTGCTTTCTCATCGTTGCGGAGGAACTTCATTTCGCTCGCGCCGCTGAACGACTACATATCGACCAATCTCCACTTTCACGCACTATCAAAGAATTAGAAGAGGAACTTGGTGCTCGTTTATTCATTCGTACTACCCGAAGCACTCAACTAACCCGTGCCGGGCGACAGCTTTTGGAGCATGTCCCGCGCATTTTTACCGCATTGGATCAGGCCCGTGATGGCGTCAAGTCGGCCACCAACGGATTTTTAGGCCAGTTACGCATTGCCTTGTCTGATGGTGTAACACCCACACGATTGTCAACTTTGCTGGCGCGATGCCGTGAAGAGGACCCTGAAGTTGAGATGCGTCTGTTTGAGGTGCCGCTCGGGCTGCAGATCAAGGGTTTGCATGAAGATCTGTATGACGTAGGTTTTTCGATGGCAGAGGATGGAGGCGATGGGATCTTGGTCACACCTGCTTGGGAAGATGAACTGATGGTAGCGGTGCCAGCCCGCCATCCCGTGCTCGCCTTCAAACAGGTTCCGCTGAAAGAAGTGCTGCGCTATCCGTTGGCACTGGGCGACCCGGCGGTCTGCGAAGGCCACGCGCGGCAGATCGATCGTTTTCTGCGCAAGCTCGATCAGGAGCCGCTGATTGCGCAGCGCGTGGCAACCTTCGACGTGATGATGACGCTGGTTTCCGCTGGCCTGGCTTTGGGCCTAGCGGGCGAGGCGCATATCGCCTCCAGCCGCGAGCCGGGTGTCGTGGCCCGCCGCTTGGCAGGCAAGCCATACATGCTTACGACCTATCTGCTACGCCGCGATGCGGAGCCGTCCGAGATGCTGGCTCGGTTCATCGAGCGTGTGGCCTTCATTGATTCGGCAGACGGTATCGACGCTGCCGACGATGCCTGAACCATCCGACGAAAGGACTGGAATCATGAACAGAGTGATGCTACTGATGCTGACCGTCGCACTGACCGCATGTGGCTCGTCTCAACCTTCGGAAACCGTGGATTTCCTCGCGGCGCATCCCGAGCGCATCAAGGAGATTCAACGGCAATGCAAGGAAGATCGCACAAAAGTCGGTGATGAACTTTGCCGCCGTGCTGCCGAAGCCGCCAATCGGCGTTTCTTCGGTGACCGACCTGAGCAGAAGTCCAAATAGCTCTGTTGTAGTCGCTTCGCAGCGACAAAGTTCTCGCTGACACCTCACTACGCCGCAACGCGCTCCCGTCTGCGGCGTTTTTATTGCCTTCGCTCCTGCAAGAAATCAGGCTTTTTCGGCCTAAATCCCCGCCATAACGGTCTTTGACCGACCTATGCACACGCCTTGATCCTGATGCACGCGGCACGTTGTTGTGCCGTGATTGGAGGCGGGATCATGCAAGGGACGAACGTGCTGTTCGGTCAGATCGCCGTGGTATTCGGCATCGTGATCGCCGGCGTGTGGGCAGCCACACAATGGACAGCCGCCGCCCTGGGCTATCAGCTACGCCTTGGCTCGCCCTGGTTCGACTTCTTCGGTACGCCGGTCTATCACCCGTGGCGGCTGTTCGAGTGGTGGTTCTTCTTCGATGCCTACGCGCCCAGCGTCTTTGACATCGGCGGCGCCATTGCGGGTGGCAGCGGCCTGGTGGCCGTGCTGGTGGCCATCGGCATGTCGATCTGGCGCTCGCGGCAATCGCGCCTGGTCACGACCTACGGCTCGGCGCGCTGGGCGAACGCGGATGACATTCGCGAGGCCGGTCTCACGCAGCCGGACGGCGTGTTCCTCGGCCAGCACGAACGCCAGTACCTGCGCCACGAAGGTCCGGAACACGTCCTGACCTTCGCACCAACCCGCTCGGGCAAAGGCGTGGGCCTGGTGGTGCCCACCTTGTTGAGCTGGCCCGCGTCCGCCGTCATCCATGACATCAAAGGCGAGAACTGGCAGATCACCGCAGGCTGGCGCTCGCGCTTCTCGCATTGCCTGCTGTTCAACCCGACCGATGCGAAGTCAGCGGCCTACAACCCGCTGCTGGAGGTGCGTCGCGGCGCCCATGAGGTGCGCGACGTGCAGAACATCGCGGACATCCTGGTCGATCCCGAAGGCGCGCTGGAGCGGCGCAACCATTGGGAGAAGACCAGCCATGCTCTGCTGGTCGGCGCCATCCTGCACGTGCTCTATGCGGGCGAGGACAAGACGCTGCGCGGCGTCGCCAACTTCCTCTCCGATCCGGCTTGCCCATTCGAGCTGACGCTGCACCGGATGATGACCACGCCGCATCTCGGCTATGGCCCGCATCCGGTCGTCGCATCGGCGGCGCGCGAAGTGCTCAACAAGTCGGACAACGAGCGTTCCGGCGTGTTGAGCACGGCCATGTCGTTCCTCGGCCTGTACCGCGACCCTACGGTGGCCGAAGTCACGTCGCGTTGCGATTGGCGGATTGCCGACCTGATCGCGGCCGAGCATCCGGTATCGCTGTACCTTGTGGTGCCGCCTTCAGATATTTCGCGGACGAAGCCGCTGATCCGCCTGATCCTCAATCAGATCGGGCGACGGCTGACGGAATCGCTCGATGGCTCCGACGGCATCGAGCGCCGCCACAAGCTGCTGCTGATGCTTGACGAGTTCCCGGCGCTCGGGCGGCTCGACTTCTTCGAGACGGCACTGGCCTTCATGGCGGGCTATGGCATTCGCAGCTTTCTCATCGCGCAGTCGCTCAATCAGATCGACAAGGCGTATGGGCAGAACCATTCGATTCTGGACAACTGCCATGTCCGCGTGACGTTCGCCACCAACGACGAACGCACGGCCAAGCGGATCTCCGAAACGCTGGGCACTGCAACCGAGCTGCGCGCACAGCGCAACTACGCAGGCCACCGGCTCGCGCCGTGGCTGGGCCACCTGATGGTGTCGCGCCAGGAGACCGCGCGCCCACTGCTGACGCCGGGCGAAGTGATGCAGTTACCGCCGGATGAAGCCGTGGTGATGGTGTCCAGCGTGGCGCCGATCAAGGCCAAAAAGCTGCGCTATTACGCGGACACCAATTTCAAGCGGCGCGTGCTGCCGCCGCCCGTGCTTGCGGCCGGACGCTATGCCGACGTTCCGCCCTCGCGAGCCGACGACTGGAGCGGGCTGGCGATTCCCGCCGTGCCTGCCGCAGCGGCCACTGCACCTACTGATGGCCTGGAGCACTTGGGTTCGGCCGACGACGGCGGACCGCGCCGTCAGCCCGAACTTTCCGAAGCCGTCGCCTACGACCCCGAGCTGGCCGCGTCCGCAGCCGACCTCGGGTTGCTCGATGACGATGACGACCTGCCGCTTCCCCTTCCTCGCCAGCTTGACCCGGCCATGCAGCGCACGGCCCGGCTGGCTTCCCTCGACCCCAACGACGGAATCGAGCTATGAGCCACTACCGCCTCAACCTGTTCATCCAGCCGGAGCATGCCAAGCGTCTGGACGAGCTGGCCGCCAAGAAAGGCGTATCGAAATCCAGCATCGTCGCGGCGGCGCTCGCATCGTGGCTGTCGCCCGATGCTGCCGACCAGCGCGAGGCAGCGATTGCCAAGCGGCTTGATCGCCTCTCGCGCCAGGCCGAGCGCATGGAGCGCGACCAGAACATCGCCATCGAAACGCTGGCGCTGTTCATCCGCTATTACCTCACGGTCAGCACGCCAGTTCCCGAGGCGCACCAAGACGCGGCACGCGCACAGGGCAAAGCGCGCTTCGAGCAGTTCGTTGAACAGTTGGGTCGCCACCTGCTGCGCGGTCGAAGCCTGGTGCGCGATGTGGTGGAGGAACTGCACCCCGACCCGGCGCGGATGGATGACGCGGCGGCAGTTGCCGAAGCGCAAGAGCGCGCCTCATGAGCGTCGCACCTTCGTCCTTCGCCACCTCGCTCGACCGCCGCATTCAGATGCTGCGCACGGCGATGGGGCCGCTGATCGCTGCCGCGCTCGAAGACCCGGACGTGGTGGAAGTCATGCTCAATCCTGATCGCACCCTTTGGGTGGATCGGCTTTCATCGGGCCGCGCACCGATGGGCGTGGAGCTGTCCGAGGCGGACGGCGAGCGAATCATCCGCCTTGTCGCCGCCCACGTTGGCGCAGAAGTCCATCGCGGCCAGCCGCTACTGTCCGCCGAACTGCCCGAAACCGGCGAACGCTTCGAGGGTATCTTGCCGCCCGCCGCGCCAGGGCCGGCCTTCGCGCTGCGGAAGCGCGCCATCGGTGTGATTCCGCTGGAGCGGTACGTCATCGACGGGATGATGACCAGCGCGCAGGCGGGCTTTCTCGTTCGTGTCGTGCGCGAGCGGCAGAACGTCCTGATCGCCGGCGCCACCAGCAGCGGCAAGACCACGCTCGCCAATGCGCTGCTGGCCGAGATCGCCGCCACGGGCGACCGCGTGCTGGTGCTCGAAGACACGGTGGAACTGCAATGCGCGGCCCGCGACCACGTTCCGCTGCGCACCCGCGCAGGCGTGGTGTCGATGACCGAGCTTGTGCGCTCGTCCATGCGCCTGCGGCCTGACCGCGTGGTCGTGGGCGAGGTGCGCGGCGCCGAGGCGCTGGATCTCATCAAGGTGTGGGGCACGGGCCATCCGGGTGGCATTGCCACGATCCACGCCGGCTCCGCCCTCGGCGCGCTGCTGCGCCTGGAGCAACTGATTCTCGAAGTGGCGGTGAACCCGCCCCGCGCGCTGATCGCCGAGGCGGTCAACGTGGTGATCCACATCGCCGGGCGCGGACGCAAGCGCCGCATCGAGAGCATCGCCCGCGTCGTCGGCTTCGACGGCGTGGGTTACCGACTGGCGGATGCGATGGACGCGCCGTTTCCCGAGCTGCCGCCACTTCCCGATGCCGCACCCGCTGCGGCGACTTCCCCATCCCTCGACCTTTCTGGAGAACTGCCATGACGCACGTTGATGCTTTCCGTATTTCTGTAAATCCGCTTTCCCGCCGCTCCAGTCCCGCGCGGCTGGATGGCCTGGCCCGCCCGGCCATGCAAGGCTTGATGCTCGCTGCCTTCATGCTGCTGCTTGCGGGCACTGCACAGGCCGCCGGTTCCTCGATGCCGTGGGAAGGCCCGCTGCAATCCATCCTTGAATCCATCCAGGGGCCGGTGGCGCGCATCGTCGCGGTCATCATCATCATCGCCACGGGCCTCGCGCTCGCGTTCGGCGACACGTCGGGCGGCTTTCGCAAGCTGATCCAGATCGTGTTCGGCTTGAGCATCGCCTTCGCCGCGTCCTCGTTCTTCCTGTCGTTCTTCAGCTTCTCGGGCGGGGCCGTCGTATGAGTGCCCCGGACACCTTCGCGGCCGGGTTCGAGGTGCCGCTGCATCGCTCGCTCACCGAGCCGATCCTGCTGGGCGGCGCACCGCGCACCGTGGCGATCGCCAACGGCACCTTGGCCGCCGCTGTCGGGCTAGGCCTGCAACTGTGGATTCCCGGTGTCGTGCTCTGGATCGTCGGCCATTCGCTGGCGATGCGGGGCGCGCGCGTCGATCCGCAGTTCATGGCCGTGTTCGCGCGGCACATCAAGCACCGCCCGCTGCTGGACGTGTAGGGGAGGACGCCGCGATGCTGAACCTCGCCGAATACCGCCAGCGACCGGCCTTGCTCGCCGACTGGCTGCCCTGGGCCGGACTGGTGGCACCGGGCGTCGTCTTGAACAAGGACGGCAGCTTCCAGCGCACGGCGCGCTTTCGTGGCCCCGACCTCGACAGCGCGACGCAAGGCGAGCTGATCGCCACATCGGCGCGCTTGAACAACGCGCTGCGCCGCCTGGGTTCGGGCTGGGCGCTGTTCATCGAAGCCGAGCGCCGGTCTGCCGCCGACTACCCGCACTCCGATTTCCCCGAACCGCTGTCCTGGCTGGTCGATGAAGAACGCCGCGCCGCCTTCGAGGATTCGGGCAACCACTTCGAGAGCGGCTATCACCTGACGCTGGCCTACCTGCCGTCCGAGGAATCCCGTGCTCGGGCCGCGGGCCTGCTGTACGAAAACCGGCCCACCGAAGGCGTGGATTGGCGCGAGCGGCTGCACGCCTTCGTCGCTGAAACGGATCGCATCTTCGACCTGCTCGATGGCGTGATGCCGGAGATCGCCTGGCTTGATGACAGCCAGACGTTGACCTACCTGCATTCGACCGTCTCGACGCGCCGCTACCGCGTCGGCGTTCCCGAAGTGCCGTTCCACATCGACGCGCTGCTGACCGATTCCGCGCTGGTCGGTGGCCTGGCGCCGATGCTGGGCGACCAGCACCTGCGCGTGGTGTCGGTGCGCGGTTTCCCGACCTCGACCTGGCCGGGGATTCTGGACGACCTCAACCGCCTGGGCTTCGCGTATCGCTGGAGTACGCGCTTTCTGTGCCTCGACAAAGCCGAGGCGGAAAAAGAACTCGCCCGACTGCGCCGCCAGTGGTTTGCGAAAAGGAAGAACGTCATCGCGTTGCTGCGCGAGACGATCTTCCAGCAGGAAAGCCCGCTGGTCGATACCGACGCCAACAACAAGGCCGCCGACGCCGATGCTGCCTTGCAGGAGCTGGGCAGCGATCAGGTCGCCTTCGGCTACCTGACGGCGACCGTCACCGTCATGGACGCGGACGCCGCCGTTGCCGACGAGAAGCTGCGCATGGTGGAGCGCGTCATCCAGGGGCGCGGCTTCGTCACCATCCCCGAAACGCTCAACGCCGTGGATGCGTGGCTGTCGTCCATTCCGGGCAACGCATACGCCAATGTCCGCCAGCCCATCGTCTCGACGCTGAACCTGGCGCACATGATGCCGGTGTCGGCGGTATGGGCCGGCCAGGAACGCAATGCGCATCTCGATGGGCCGCCGCTGATCGTCACGCGCACAGACGGCGCCACGCCGTTCCGGCTGGTGACGCACATCGGCGACGTGGGCAAC
This sequence comes from Variovorax sp. GW821-FHT09B01, assembly GCF_059418345.1. Classification (NCBI taxonomy): domain Bacteria; kingdom Pseudomonadati; phylum Pseudomonadota; class Betaproteobacteria; order Burkholderiales; family Comamonadaceae; genus Variovorax; species Variovorax sp. GW821-FHT09B01. Next base: position 88,093 of record NZ_JBWKPQ010000013.1, read on the forward strand.
ACGCTGGTGGTTGGCCCCATCGGCATGGGCAAGTCGGTGCTGCTGGCGACGATGGCGATGCAGTTCCACCGCTATCGCGGCTCGCGCATCTTCGCCTTCGACATGGGGCGCTCGATCCGCGCGGCCATCCTGGGCATGGGCGGCGAGCACTACGACCTGGGCGCGGACGACGAGATCGCCTTCCAGCCGCTGGCGCGCATCGACCGAGAGGGCTACCGCACCTGGGCCAGCGAATGGGTGGAAGGCCGCCTGCTGCACGAAGGCGCGGCCGTCGGCCCGGACGAGAAGGCGGCCATCTGGTCTGCGCTGGGGAGCCTGGCCAGCGCGCCGGTGGAGCAGCGCACGCTCACGGGCCTGACGGCCTTGCTGCAATCGAACACCTTGCGCCAGGCACTCGCGCCCTACGTCCTGGGCGGCGCGCACGGCAGGCTGCTGGATGCCGACCACGACCGCCTCGGCACATCCGACGTGCAGGCGTTCGAGATGGAGGAGCTGATGCACAGCAAGGCTGCTGTGCTCGCGGTGCTGCGCTACCTGTTCGCGCGCTTCGAGGAGCGGCTGGATGGTGCGCCCACGCTGCTGATCCTCGATGAAGCCTGGCTGTTCCTCGATGACCCGGTGTTTGCGGCGCGCATCCGCCAGTGGCTCAAGACGCTGCGCAAGAAGAACGTCAGTGTCATCTTCGCCACGCAGTCGCTCGCGGACGTGAAGGATTCGGCCATCGCGCCGGCCATCATCGAAAGCTGCGCGAGCCGGATTTTCTTGCCGAACCCGCAAGCGACCGAACCGCAGATTCGCGCGATCTACGAGGGCTTCGGCCTCAACAGCCGGCAGATCGAGATCGTCGCCACCGCGCAGCCCAAGCGCGACTACTACTACCAATCCCGCCTCGGCAACCGCGTGTTCGACCTCGACCTGGGGCCGGCGACGCTGGCCTTCGCGGGTGCTTCCACGCCGCAAGACCAGCGCGCCATTGATGAGGTTCTTGGCCGCGTGCCGCAGGACGCCGGCGTGCCCGGCTTCGCGGGCGCCTGGCTGCGCCATCGCGGCCTCGATTGGGCGGCCGACCTGCTGCCCTCGTTCCCCGGCTACGCGCCGGGTTCCCTCCGTACCGCTGACCACCCCCAGGAGAACCAACTATGAAATTGCATACCCCCAAGCTCGCCGCGTTGACCGCCGCCTGCGTGCTCGCATTCGGCATCGCGCAACCCGCCCACGCCTTGTTCGGCGTCGGCGACATCGTGCTCGACCCGACCAATCTGGTGCAGAACACGCTCACCGCCGTTCGCACGCTGGAGCAGATCAATAACCAGATCCAGCAACTCCAGCACGAAGCGCAGATGCTCATCAACCAGGCGCGCAACCTGGCCAGCCTGCCGTCCAGCGTGGTCGGCCAGTTGCGCGCGAACCTGGCGACCACCCAGCGACTGATCGCGCAGGCCAAGGGCTTGGCCTACGAAGTGACAAGCATCGACCGCGAATTCGTGCGCCTGTATCCCGAGAAGTACGCCGCCACGGTGAGCGGCAATCAGATGTACCTCGATGCGCAGGAGCGTTGGAAGAACACGCTCAACGGCCTGCAAACGACCATGCAGATGCAGGCCCAGGCGTCGCAGAACCTGAGCGACGACGAAAGCGTGCTGGCCGACCTCGTGGGCAAGAGCCAGTCGGCCGAGGGCGCGCTGCAAGCGATGCAGGCCATGAACCAGTTGCTGGCCTTGCAGGCCAAGCAGTCGATCCAGACGCAGCGGCTCCAGATCACGCAAGACCGCGCGGCCTCGCTGGAACTGGCGCGGCAGGCGGCGGCCACGGAGCGCGGGCGCGAAGTGACGCGCCGCTTCCTGGGCGAAGGCACGCCGTACACGCCGCAGCCCGTCAATTTCTACAACCGCTGACGGAGGCTGCCATGCAACGCACGCCCGTCGTGTTTGCTTTCGCCATTCATGCGCTGGTGCTGGCCGGCTGTGACCGGCCGCAGCAAGTGTCGGTGAATGCGCTCGCCGCCGACCCGGCCCGGTTGCACGCGCTGCGCGCGCAGTGCCGCGCGGGCGCGCACGACGGCGCGTTTTGCGCGCAGGTGGCACAGGCCGACCTGCGGCGCTTTCTCTCCGGCCAGGCCGGGCCGAATGAGTACCAGACGCTGGCCGACCTGCCGCCGATCCCGCCCAGCTTCGATGAACCCGCCGATGGCAGCGCGGCAATCGCTCTGCCTGGGCAGGAGGACTCGCCATGAACGACGTGACGGTCATCGACCGCTTCCTTGACACCTTCTCGCGCTACATCGACTCGGGCTTTGGCCTGTTGCACGGCGAAGTGGCGTTTCTGACCGCCACGCTGATCGTCATCGACATGACGCTCGCCGGGCTGTTCTGGGCGATGAGCCATGCCACCGGCCAGGGCGAGGACGTGATCGCCAAGCTGATCCGCAAGGTGCTGTACGTCGGCGCCTTCGCCTACATCATCGGCAACTTCAACTGGTTGGCTGGCATCGTGTTCCGCTCCTTCGCCGGGCTGGGCCTGACGGCCAGCGGCTCGACCCTGAGCATGGAGAACTTCCTGCAACCGGGCCGGCTGGCGAAGGTCGGCATCGACGCCGGTGCGCCGATCCTGAAACAGATCGGCGACATGGCGGGCTTCCCCGAAGTCTTCGTGAACATCACGCCCATCGTCGTGATGTTCCTCGCTTGGCTGATCGTCCTGCTGTGCTTCTTCGTGCTGGCGATCCAGCTTTTCATCACGCTGATCGAGTTCAAGCTGACCACGCTTGCCGGCTTCGTGCTGGTGCCGTTCGCGCTCTGGAACAAGACCGCATTTCTCGCCGAGAAGGTGCTGGGCAACGTGGTGTCGTCCGGCATCAAGGTGCTGGTGCTGGCGGTGATCGTGGGCATCGGCTCGGGCCTGTTCGCCGAGTTTCAGGTACAGCCCGCCGAACCATCCATCGACCACTCCGTGGTCGTGATGCTGGCCTCGCTGACGCTGCTGGCCTTGGGCATCTTCGGGCCGGGCATTGCAACCGGGCTGGTGTCCGGCAGCCCGCAGCTCGGCGCAGGTGCGATGGCCGGTGCGGCGCTGGGCGCGGCCGGCGCTGCTGTTGCCGTGGGCGCTGCGGCTACGGGCGTCGGCGGCGCAGTCGCCGCCGGGGCGCGCATGGCGCCCGCAGCCGCCAAGCTGGCCGGTAGCGGAGCGCGTGCCGCCACTGGGGCCGCCAGCAGCGCGCGGTCGGCGTTTCAGGCGGGTTCTGCATCCGCCGGCGGTGGCCTCAAGGGCGCCGCCGCCGGCGTGGGCAATGTCGCCAAGACCGGCGCGCAGGCGGCCGGGCAGAAGGTGGCTGATGGTGCGCGCTCGATGAAGGAGCGTGTCGCCGCCGCCTTCCGGCCCGATGACGCCGGATCGGCGTCAGGGGGCGGTGCCGCACAGGCTGCAAACGAGCCAACCCCATCCACCGCGCAACCCGCCTGGGCCAAGCGCCTGCATCGCAGGCAGCAGCTCACCCATGCCGCGACGACCGCCGCCCACACGCTGCGCGGCGGCGATGGCGGCAGCTCCAGCCAAGGCCCGAGCCTGCGCGATTCCGATTCCTGATCTTCAAGGAGAACTCCCATGCGATTCAAACGACCGCAGGTGCGCTACGCCGATACGCCACAGCCTGCTACTCCGTATCAATCCGCCGCCCAGGTTTGGGACGAGCGCATCGGCTCGGCCCGCGTGCAGGCCAGAAACTGGCGTTTCATGGCCTTTGGCTGCCTCACGCTGGCCGTGCTGATGGCGGGCGGCCTAGTCTGGCGCTCGGCGCAGTCCATCGTCACGCCCTACGTCATTGAGGTGGACAACGCGGGCCAGGTGCGCGCTGTCGGCGAGGCCGCCACGCCCTACAAGCCCAGCGATGCGCAGATCGCCTACCACCTGGGCCGCTTCATCGGCCTGGTGCGCTCGCTGTCCATCGACCCCATCGTGGTGCGGCAGAACTGGCTCGATGCCTACGACTACACGACCGACAAAGGCGCGGTCGTGCTCAACGAGTACGCCCGCACGAATGACCCGTTCGCGCGCATCGGCAAGGAGTCGGTGACGGTGCAGATCACCAGCGTGACCCGCGCCAGCGACACGTCTTTCAACGTGCGCTGGACGGAAACGCGCTTCGTCAATGGCGCGCTGGATCGCACCGAACGCTGGAACGCGGTGATTTCCACGGTGCTGCAAACCCCGCGCACCGAGCAGCGTCTGCGCAAGAACCCCCTGGGCATCTACGTCAACGGGCTGTCGTGGAGCCGCGAACTGGAAGCTAACGAAGGAGCAAAACCATGAATGATCTTTTCCGTAAATCCGCCTTGCCGGTGATGCTTCTGGCTTCGACCGTGCTGTTCTCTGGCTGCGCTACTCAGGGCAAGCCGCCACCGACCATTTCGCTCGATGAGCCGGTGCAGGCCCAGCCGCTGCCGGAGCCACCAAAACCGGTGGAGGTGGTCACGGTGCCGCAGCCGCTCGCGCTGCCGTCGCAGTTGAAACCACTGCCAGAGACCGAGGAGGCCAAGCCCGCGCCGGAACCCGCGGATGAGAAAGTGCGCGTCTCGCGCGCCAATGCCGAGGCCCGTGTCGCGCCCACGCGCGAAGGCTACGTCAACGCGATCCAGGTCTGGCCCTTTACCGATGGCGCGCTTTACCAGCTCTATGCGGCCGTGGGCCGCGTGACGGTGGTTTCGCTGCAGCCCGGCGAGGAACTGGTGACGGTCGCGGCCGGCGACACGGTGCGCTGGATCGTCGGGGACACGTCGAGCGGCAGCGGTGAGGCTCTGCGCGTCAACGTGATGGTCAAGCCGATCCGCTCGGGCTTGAAGACCAATCTGGTCATCACCACCAGCCGCCGGACGTATCTGCTGGAGCTGACTTCGACCGAAAAGACGTGGATGGCGTCGGTGTCCTGGGAGTACCCGAAGGACAAGATGCTGGCCTTGCAGCGCCAGGCGCAGGCGGCCAGCGCCGCCGCCCCGGTCGATAGCGGCCTGTCGCTGGAGAAGATCCGTTTCCGCTATGCCATCAGCGGCAGCAATCCGCCGTGGAAGCCGCTGCGTGCTTTCGATGACGGCGAGAAGGTCTACATCCAGTTCCCGCCCGGCATCGCCCAGGGCGAGCTGCCGCCGCTGTTCGTGATCGGCGCGCAAGGCGACGGGCAACTGGTGAACTACCGATTCCGTGCGCCGTACTACATCGTTGATCGCCTGTTCGGCGCGGCCGAACTGCGCCTGGGCGGGGACAAAGGCGACGTGGTGCGGATTGAGCGCACGGACGGCACACGGAGGAACTGACCATGAGCCAGGACGATTCCCCTGATCTTGCGGCGCAGGCGGGCAAGGTCGCGCCCGAGGCGGTGGCGCTGCGCGCCCAGCCGCGCCCGGTCACGCGCCTGAACCGGCGCACGCTGGCCATCCTCGTCGGCGTCCTGTCGGTCGCCGTGCTCGGGGCCACGATCTGGTCATTGCAGCCGCACCGGCGCGGCACGGGCGAGCAGACCGAGCTTTACAACGTCGATCGCGTCTCGAAGTCCGAGGGGCTGGATGGTCTGCCGGCCGACTACTCGAAGCTGCCGCCGAAGGTGCCCGAGCTGGGGCCGCCGCTGCCGGGTGATCTCGGCCCAGCCATCGTGAAGTCGCAGCAGCCGGTGACGCCGGCCTACGCACCGCCGGGACATGATCCGGCGGATGCGTGGCGCAAGGAGGCCGATGCGGCGGCGAACTCGTCGGTGTTTTTCCGCTCGGGCAACCAAGGCAAGGCCACCGCGCCGGTCACGGCGCAAGCCGCTGCGGCTGCGCCCGGCAGCGCCTTGGCGGGCTTCGACCCGCTGGCCGCTGGCCCGGCCTCGACGGCGGCCCAGCCATCCGACCCGACAGCCGTGCAGAACCGGCAAGACCAGAAAGAGGCTTTCCTGAAAGGCGGTTCTACGGAAACCCGCAATTCCGGCAATCTCCAGATGCCGGCCTCGCCGTATCAGGTCATGGCGGGAACGGTGATCGCGGGCGCGCTGGTGACGGGCATCAAGTCCGATCTGCCGGGCGACGTGATAGCCACGGTGACGGAGCCGGTCTATGACACGGCCACTGGCAAGTTCCTGCTGATCCCACAGGGATCGCGCATCCTGGGCAAGTACAACAGCCAGGTGAGCTACGGGCAGAGCCGCGTACAGGTGGTGTGGAACCGCGTCATCCTGCCGGACACGTCCTCGCTGAAGCTAGACAACCTGGCGGGCACTGACCCTGCCGGCTATTCCGGCCTGGAGGATGGCGTCGATTGGCATTGGGATCGCGTCTTCGCGGGTGCGGCGCTGACGACCCTGCTGGGCGTGGGTGCCGAGTTGGCCGCACCGGAAAACCGGCAGGATGGCAACCGCATCGTGATCGCTGGGCGCGATAGCGCGCAGGACAGCATCAACCAGGTCGGCCAAGAGATGACCCGGCGCAACATGAACATCCAGCCGACGCTGACCGAGCGGCCGGGCCTGCCGGTGCGGATCATCGTCAACCGCGATTTTGTGCTGCGGCCGTACCAGCCTATGTTCTTCAACCGTGGAATTGCGAAATGAACACCACCAGGAAGTTGCGGCTTGGGCCGCTGCCCAAGGTCGAGAGCGTCAAGCTGGCCTTTGCGTGCCCGGTCAGCCTGAAAGCCGACCTCGACCGTTACGCCGCGCTGCACGCGCAGGTGTACGGCGAAGCGGTCGATGCCACGACGCTGATCCCGCACATGCTAGAGGCCTTCATGCAAGGAGACCGTGGGTTTCAGAGAAACAGCGCTAGTAAACACGCATTGCAAAACGCTGGTGGAGTAACCATCTCCGGTTGCCGTACGCCGTGAGCTTTTTGGCTATGCGTGACCTAGGTTGCGGGAGTTGGCATCGCGGCTTCGAATTTCGAGGGCTGCAAGCGGTGGGGTGTGCTACAGGTGCGCCATTCACCCACCCGCCAAGTGCTTCAGTGCTTGTGGCCGCCCTGGGCATCGTGGCCAGCCGGCTGGGCGCTGGCGTTGAGCGCACGCACGGGAGCCTTCACTTCGACCGATTCGCGCTTGCCGTCCGGGCCCTCGATGACGAGGGTCAGAGGCACCGTGTCGCCTTCCTTCACCTGCTGCTTCAGGTCCATCAGCATCACGTGGTAGCCGCCGGGCTTGAGTTCCACGGTCTTGCCTGCGGGCAGCTCGACGGCCGGCACCTGGCGCATCTTCATCACGTTGTCCTGCATGGCCATCTCGTGGACCTCGACGGCGGGCGTAAGCGGCGAGCTGGCCGAGACCAGCTTGCTATTCTTGGTTGCCTTCAACTGCATGAAGGCGCCGGTGGCTTTCTGTTGCGGTACGGTGGCGCGCACCCAGGCATCTTTGACGGTGACTTGCGCCTGGGCGGTGGCCGCGAGCAGCGAGGCGGCGACGATGGCTGTGCGGATGACGAGTTTCATGGTGTTCTCCTTGAGGGGATAGAGGGTCAGGCAGGGTTCAAGAGCTTGCGGATGTCGTCCGCATAGTCTTGGGCGGGTTGCTCATGGCGCAGGGCCAAGCGCAGCTTTCCTAGCGGGTCGTAGACGTAGCTGAGCGATGTGTGGTCCATGGTGTAGGACGATCCCGTCGGCATTTTCTTGTAGTAGACCTTGAAGTCCTTGGCGATCTGTGCGGTGCGTTCCAGGTCGCCGTACAGACCGATAAAGCTGGGGTCGAATGCAGCCGTGTAGGCTTTGAGCACCTCGGGCGTGTCGCGCTCGGGATCGACCGTGACGAACAGTGTCTGGAAGCGCTCGCCGTCGGGGCCGAGAAGCCGCTTGACCTCGGCCGCCCGCGCCAGGGCCGTCGGGCAGACATCTGGGCACTGAGTGAAGCCGAAGAAGACCAGGATGGCCTTGCCTCGGAAGTCCGCCAGCGTGCGCTCATTGCCATCCGGGTCGGAGAGCCGGATGTCCGTGGCATAGGTTGCACCGGTCAGATCGACACCTTTGTACGTGGGGACGTCTCAGGCCTGTTTGACTGACAGCATGGCTGCTAACGATAGGCTTGGCATGAATGATCCACTCGGGCCCTGTCGCCAAGTTCGTGAATCTTTAGGCCAGGCCTCTTCTCACCTCTTTTGCCAAGTCGAAAATCGTTGCTATCAGCGGAGCGTTCTGTCGTTCGCGACGACAGATGAAGTCGACGTGGGTGGCCATTGCTGTATCCAGAATCTTCAGCTTCACAAGACGCGGATCTGGAACATAGGCTGTCTCGGCAACGACGCCTAGTCCTATTCCTTGTGCGACTGCCTCGCGGACAGCCTCCCGGCTTCCCATCTCCAGCGCAACCTGGATGTTGATATTGCGGGCAATTAGCTCGCTCTCGAAGACTCTTCTTGTCGTTGAACCTTCCTCACGTATGACGAAGCGCTGGCTCTGAAGGTCCTTGAGCACTATCTCACCGCACCGGGCTAGGGCGTGCTCTCGGTTCGCAAAGACCACCAGGCGCTGTGACCTGTATGGCATGCAATGGAGTTCGGGGTGCTCGGCGTGATTGAGGACCACGCCGACATCACCCTGGTAGTCGAGGAGCTTTTCCGTGATTGAGCGGGAGTCGCCTACACGGACAGAGACCTCGACCTGGGGATGGCGGCTCCCGAAGGCCTTCAGAACAGGGACTACGTTGTACGGGCCGATCGCGTGAATCACAAGACGCCCGACGAATCGGTTTTTGGCTGCTGCCAAAAGGGCGTGCGCATCTTCCTCGCCGCTGAATGCCCGCCGCGTGTAGTCCAGCAGAGTCCTGCCAAAGGTAGTCAGCTCAAGCCGGCGGCCTTGACGAAGAAAAAGCTCCACGCCGTACTCATTCTCCAGGCGCTGAATATGCGCTGAGATGGTGGGCTGCTGTAGATCAAGCAGCTTCGCAGCAGCAGTCATGCTTCCGGCCCTTGCCGTCGCATCAAAGGCTTTCAAAGCCGCAAGTAGCGTGAGTCCAGACATAGGTGTTATCTATAGATACCCCTATTTTTCGGGGTGCAAGTTTCATATTGATGACACGTTCCACGAACAAACTGCACGCATGCCTAGCCGTATCGAACTTCTTTCTGCGGCAAATGTGCGTCATAAGCGCTCTCGCGCTGCTCGCAGGCAGAAACTTGCAAAGGTAACAACATGAAGTTGGAGAAGGACCGAGACGTTCTGAGTCTCAAGGGAGTTTCCGTCCGCTACGTTGACTCGACCGTGGCCTTGCACCCGACGAGTCTGGATGTGAAGCAGGGAGAGTTTTTGGTGCTTCTGGGCGCCTCGGGCGCAGGGAAGTCCACCTTGTTACGAAGCATCAATGGACTGGTGCTGCCCACAAAAGGCGAGGTATCGATACCTGGCCTGGCAGGTGGGGTAGTCAACGCAAAGACGCTGAGAGAGCACCGCAAGCGCTGTGGGATGGTTTTCCAGCAGCATCATCTGATTGGACGTCAGTCGGTCCTCAGGAATGTTCTGATGGGAAAGCTCGGTGACAGGGGTGCATTCGCTTCGCTATGGCCGTGGAGCAAGAAGGACAAGCTGGAGGCGCTCACAGTGATTGAGCGTGTCGGGCTGCTCGAAAAGGCGCTCTCCCGGGCTGATGCCTTGTCTGGGGGGCAGCAGCAGCGCGTAGGCATAGCTAGGGCGCTAATACAGAAGCCACGAATCCTGCTGGCCGATGAGCCTGTTGCCAGCCTGGACCCGGCAACCGCACATAGCGTGCTCACCTTGTTGCATGAGATCTGCAAAAAGGACCACCTCACCGCAATCGTGAGTCTTCACCAGGTGGAGCTCGCGCGCTCGTTTGCAGACCGAATCATTGGGCTCCGCCAGGGAGCTGTTGTATTCGAGGGTAGGGCAGAGCAGCTGAGTCCTGATGTTGCGCGGAACCTCTATGCAAAGCAGTCCAACGCTTCCAACACGAGTGCGTCCACTGATAGCCCCCGAACTCTTCAATCCAGTCAAACCAAGGAGCTCTTGCCATGCTGAATCGCCGTAACTTCTCTCTTGTTGTCAGCGCAGCTTCTTTTGCTGCACTCCTTCCTCTGTGGGCTCATGCGCAGGGAAAGGATCCATCAAAGCTTCGTGTCGCCCTTCTTCCAGATGAGAACGCTGCCAGCATCATCCAGAACGCGCAGCCTCTTAAGCGCTATCTTGAACAGCAGCTCAAGAAGGATGTTGAGATTGTGGTGACTACCGATTACTCCTCGATGATCGAGGCAATGCGGTTCGGTCGGATTGAGGTAGCGTACTTTGGACCGTTTTCGTACGTTTTGGCCAAATCTAAGGCGTCCGGGATTGAGCCCTTTGCGGTGGGCGTTGAACGTGGGTCGCCCACATACCAGTCGGTCCTCATCGCAACGGCCGGAGGGCCGGTGAAAACGCTTGAAGACGTGCGCGGCAAGCCCTTCGGATTTGGCGACCAGGCGTCCACATCAAGCCACCTTGCACCACGTGCACACCTGCTCAAGAAGTACAAGCTTGATGGTGAGAAGGACTATCGGCCAGTTCACCTTGGGGCACATGACGCGGTCGCACGTGCGGTGCAGTCGGGTCAGATTCCAGCCGGGGCTCTGTCCAAGCCGATTCTGGACAACCTCATCGCTCGAGGAAGCATTGATGCCACGAAGATTGTTCAGCTTGACCTTTCTGCTCCCATTCCAAACTATCCGGTCGTCATGCAGGGGGACCTCAAGCCTGAGCTCAAAGCTGCCATCCGCTCTGCCTTTCTGGACATGAAGGATGCTGAGGTGCTCAAGGCGTTTCGTGTCCAGGCGTTTGCCGCCACTGATGACGCTGCATATGACGTCCTTAGGGATACCGCAACCATCCTGAAGCTTGATTTGGGCCGTATGCAATGACCTCGGCTGCATTCGAGAACATCATCAGTCGCGACAAGCGGGAGCAGTTCATTGGACTGCGCAATACAGCGTTCGTCCTTCTGGTTTGCCTTGTAGCCCTGTACGTCACGGGGTTCTTCGATGCACAGCGGTTCATCGAAGGCGCCCCGGCTGTCAAGCAGCTCTCATCTGAGATGGTCCCTCCCAACTTCGACCGCTGGGAGCACTGGGTCATCCCGCTGAGGGACACCTTGGCGATGTCGATTGCCGGCACAGCACTGACTATCGTGCTTTCACTTCCGCTGGCGCTCCTGGCGGCTCCAAACACCACCCCCAATCCTTTGGTGGGAAGAGTGGCCAGAGTCATCCTGGCGGCATTCCGGTCCGTGCCAGAAATCATTCTTGGCATTCTGTTCGTGGCAGCCGTAGGGTTTGGTGCTCTACCTGGGGTGCTCGCACTAGCGTTGCATTCCACGGGAATGGTCGCAAAGTTTTACGCGGAAGCCATTGAGCACGTGGATCCGAAGCCACTTGAAGCAGCTGCTGCGGTAGGCGCAAGCCGCTTTCAGGTCATCTCGCATGCCGTTATCCCCCAAGTCCTTCCACAGTTGGCAGACATAACCATCTATCGCTGGGAGTACCACTTCAGGGCCTCCGCAGTACTTGGCATTGTCGGTGCAGGTGGCATCGGCTTCGAGTTGATGGCAGCACTTCGCCTTGTCAAGTATGACGAGGTCTCAGCCATCCTTCTGTCGATTCTTGCCTGTGTCCTCGTGGTTGACAGCATTGGATCGATGCTGCGAAAGCGTCTCAAGTAAATCGAAAAATGAATCATCGGAAAATCGTCGTAACGCAGCCAGTTCATGAAGAGGTTCTAAGGAAGCTCCAGGCTGAGGGTGAGGTCATCATGAATCCAGGGCCTGACCCCTGGAGCCCCAGCCAGCTCAGGGAGTACCTCGTGGATGCTGATGCCATGATGGCCTTCATGACAGACAGTGTGACCAAAGAGTCGCTGCTGAACGCTCCCAGGCTCAAGACCATCTCCTGTGCACTCAAGGGGTACGACAACTTCGACCTGAGGGCTTGCGCACAAGCCGGGGTGAGCGTCACCTTTGTTCCTGACCTCCTCACAGAGCCCACAGCCGAGCTGGCCATCGGATTGGCTATTGCTGCTGGCAGGAACGTGCTTCAGGGTGACGCCGCTACAAGAGCAGGCTACTCTGGGTGGAGGCCAGCTCTATACGGAACCGGGCTTCATGGGTCGGTGGCCAGCGTGATCGGTCTCGGAAAAGTTGGGCAGGCCATATTGGCGCGACTCGCGGGCTTTGGCTGCGCGCGGCTGCTTGGTGTAGACCCAAGTGTGCGTCTAGATCAGGTCGAACTGGTCACGCTTGATGAGGCTGTCAGCACATCGGACTATGTGTTCCTGGCAGTGCCTCTTGTTAGCGATACGCGCCACCTGGTTGACTCCAGGATGCTTCAACTATCGAAAAAGGGCCAGATCCTTGTAAACGTGGGTAGGGGGTCTGTGGTCGACGAAAGGGCGGTTGTCGATGCCTTGGCGAATGAGCAACTTGGCGCGTACGCCGCTGACGTCTATGAGATGGAAGATTGGCTACTTCCAGACAGACCTCGCGAAATTCATCCGGGATTGACCAACAACGCCAGAACAGTACTCACTCCCCACATCGGCTCGGCTGTGAGACGCGTACGGTTCGAAATTGAAATGCGGGCTGCTGAGAACCTAGTCCGCTCACTCAGGGGCGAGAGTTTGAGTGATGTTGCTGTCGAGGCCAGCGCGGCAGCATAGGTATGGTTGCTCGGCGGTTTGCACGCCAGCTGAAATGGGCGCGGCTTCAGAGCCTATGTCCTATGGCTGGGTGCAACCTGCCCGTGTGATGCCATCCTGCTCGCCAAGGGGAAATGACTTGAGTCATCATCGAAGTGGTTTAGCGATGATGTTCTCTGCACGGCGCAGCTCATGGGGTAAGCCCAAATGGGCGCATGGCAAACACCAGATACTTCGAGGGGTCAGGCTACAACACTGATCGTTCTTGGCCTCTGATAGTGGTTTCAACCCAGGACGTTTCAGCTGAGGTCATTACATTCGGCTCGTAGTAGAGGTGACGCTGCTTTGCGAGTTCTTGGACTGCACGGCTGAACCCTAGGTCTAATACAACCGCACTGCGCAGAGTGTTGAGATGCACCGCCGAAAGTGTCTCCCTCGCCCCTTTAGGGTCTGCCTTAGAGTTCACGCAGACGACGAGGTGCGTTGTCGCCGATAGACTGCTTTGATGCATCTCAATGAATCTAGGCTGTTGATTTCCACGCAGAACTGACCCGCCGGGGATGCGGACAAAAACTTGGACTACCAGGGGAGGTAGTTCATGTACTCATACGCAGACAGGATTCGTGCAGTTGCGCTTTACATCAAGCTTGGCTTGCGTGTCAGAGCCACGATTCGCCAGTTGGGGTACCCAACCAAGAACGCATTGAAAGGCTGGTATCAGCACTACCTGAAGCATCAGGATTTGCCAGCAAGCCAAGCTCCAAGAGCACCAAAATATTCGCTGCAGCAAAGGCAGGTGGCTATTGCTCATTACCTCGCCCATGATCGCTGTATTGCTGCAACGATGAGGGCTTTGGGTTATCCGGGTCGAGGAACGTTGACTGCGTGGGTTCGGCAAGACTGCCCTGACACCTGCAAATCGAGAGTAGGCAGATCTTGGCCGGCTACAAAGCCTGATGCCTTGATGTGTGAGGGCGTGGTGCAGCTGTGTGCCCGTCGATCAAGTGCACAGCAGATTGCGGACAAGTTAGGGGTGTGTAGGGGGACCTTGTACAACTGGAAAAATCAGTTGCTTGGCCCTTGTGCCCCAGCCTCAATGAAACACAGTCCAAAGCGATCGCCAGTGTTGGATGAAGCAGCACTCAGGCGCCAAGTTGAATCATTGCGCCAGGATGTTCGGCGGCTGAAGATAGAACGTGAGCTTCTCAAGCAGGCCCATGAAATCTTAAAAAATGGGGCTGACATTGATCTGCATAGGCTGGCAAACAAAGATAAGGCTGTGCTGGTTGAAGCGTTGCACGGGCAGTATGAATTGCCAGAACTGCTTTCTCTTGTTGGCCTTGCTAGAAGCTCGTATTTTTACCATCGTGCTCGGCTGAAGCTGGCTGACAAATACGTTGATTTACGCCGAAGCATCACAGAGATCTTCGACAACAACTACCGTTGCTATGGATATCGCAGGGTGCAGGCATCTCTGCTCAAGGAGTGCACGGGCATCTCAGAGAAGGTGGTTCGTCGGCTGATGAAGCAGGAGGGGTTGATCGTGGCCAAGCCCAAACGCCGCAGATATAACTCCTACCTTGGAGAGATAGGTGCCGCCCCGCAAAACCTCATCAATCGAGACTTCCGTGCCGCTGCGCCCAATGAGAAGTGGCTCACCGACATTACTGAACTCCAGATTCCTGCTGGCAAGGTTTACCTGTCGCCAGTCATTGATTGCTTTGACGGGCTGGTGGTGAGCTGGTCGATTGGGACTCATCCCAACGCACATCTCGTCAACACAATGCTGGATGCGGCCATTGATGCTGTTCAAGGCAGCGAGAGCCGCCCTGTGATTCATTCTGATCGTGGAGCTCACTACCGCTGGCCAGGCTGGCTCTCGAGGGTCCATGATGCAAAGTTGACTCGCTCGATGTCTCGCAAAGGGTGCTCACCAGACAACGCTGCGTGCGAAGGCTTTTTTGGAAGGCTAAAGATGGAGCTGTTCTATCCCAACAACTGGCAATCAACAACGATTGAGCAGTTCATTGAAGCTGTCGATGCGTACATTCGTTGGTACAACGAAAAACGTATCAAGGTATCTCTGGGACGTTTAAGTCCTGTGGAATACCGGCACAAACTTGGCCTAGCCGCATAAAACCAGTCCAAGTTTTTATCCGCACCCCCACCGGGGGCTAGTGGGTCACTTCTGGGTGGAAATCAACACGCTGTTCAAGCCGGGGCTGAAGTTCGAACCCGTGTTCGACTACGAGCAGGTGCTGGTCGTGGCCAAAGACCACCCCCTGGCTTCTACGGCCTACGTGAAGCCCCAGCAGCTGACCCGGGAAGTGCTCATCAGTTACCCCGTGGACATCGAACGCCTGGACATCTACAGCCAGTTCCTGTTGCCGGCCGGCGTGACGCCCAAGCGCCACAAAGCCATCGAAACCACCGACATCATGGTGCAGATGGTGGCCAGCGGCCGCGGTGTCGCCGCGCTGCCGCGCTGGCTGGTCGAGGAATATGCGGCCAGGATGGACGTGGTGCCTGTGCGGCTGGGCGCGCGCGGTATTGCCAAGCAGATCTTCCTGGGCGCACGCGAGGCGGATACCGCCATTGACTACGTGCGGGCCTTCGTCGAACTGGCCCGCCAGCCTGCAACTGCCACCACCGCTATTGCCCAAGGAGCCAAGGGATGAACACCACCGTCGAACGCAAAGCGCTTGCGCTGCCCGGAGGCCACGACAAGGTGCTGCTGCATTCGTGCTGCGCGCCGTGCTCAGGCGAGGTCATGGAGGCCATGCTGGCCTCGGGCATTGACTACACCATCTTTTTCTACAACCCCAACATTCATCCGCTCAAGGAATACGAGCTGCGCAAGAACGAGAACATCCGCTTCGCGGAGCAGTTCGGCGTGCCCTTCGTCGATGCGGACTACGACCGGGACAACTGGTTCGAGCGCGCCAAGGGCATGGAGCACGAGCCCGAACGCGGCGTGCGCTGCACCATGTGCTTCGACATGCGTTTCGAGCGCACGGCGCTGTATGCGCATGAGCACGGCTTTCCGGTGATCACCAGTTCCCTGGGCATCTCGCGCTGGAAGAACATGCAGCAGATCAATGACTGCGGCGTGCGTGCGGCGGCCAAGTACTCTGGCCTGATGTACTGGGAATACAACTGGCGCAAGGGCGGCGGCTCGGCGCGCATGATCGAGATCAGCAAGCGCGAGAACTTCTACCAACAGGAATACTGCGGCTGCGTCTACTCGCTGCGCGACACGAACCGCCACCGCGTGGAAAGCGGCCGCGAGCGCATCCAGCTCGGCGTGACGTTCTACGGTGACGAACAGCCCCCCAAAGATTGACGCGCCCTGCCGGGTGAGCGATGCCGCTCCATGGCTTCCAACCGACCCGATCAGCGCTGGCGGGTCGGAACTCTCCCAACAGTCGCCAGATATGGCAAGCCCCTTGCTTCATTCCGACAAGTCCAAGCCCATCGGCAACATCACCGACGCCTATTCGTTAGAGGTCAACGCGAAGGATATCTCTGCGCTGACCGCAGCGGCGCCGCGTGTATTGCCCGGGTCAACCATTTCCATTCCCTACCTGGCGAACCAGGACAACGACGCGCGACTGGCCGCAGCGCAGGCCGTTCGCGGACTCGGCTTTGAGCCCATGCCTCACCTCGCTGCACGCCGTATCGCCTCGTTCGCAAAACTGGAGTCGTTCATCCAGCGCGCGGTCGCGGAAGCCGGCGTCAAGCGTTGCTTCGTGATCGCTGGAGATCCGTCCACCCCGCTGGGGCCGTTTGCCGACAGCTCCTCACTGATCGAATCAGGCGTGTTCGAGCGCTCGGGCATTCAGATGGTCGGCGTGGGTGGCCATCCCGAGGGCCATCCGGTCATGAGCACATCTGATCGTTGGAAAGTGCTCGAACACAAGTGTCGCTGCATCGAAGGGCGCGGCATGGCGCCCTTGATCGTCACGCAATTTGCCTTCGATGCCGACATCGTGCTGGCCTGGCTGGAAGCCCTGCGCGGGCGTGGCGTCGAACATCCCGTACGCGTGGGCGTGCCGGGCCCTGCAGGCGTGGCGGTGCTGGCGCGCTATGCCGCCTTGTGTGGCGTTAGCGCATGCGCGTCGATGTTGTCCAAGTACGGCATCTCGATCAGCAAGCTGTTCGGCATAGCAGGCCCGGATCTCTTTGTGGATCGTCTGACCACCCGCCTGACCGAAGCACATGGAAAGGTGAGCCTGCATTTCTTTCCATTCGGAGGCATCGCTCAGTCCGTGAAGTGGGTAGAGCAGTACTGCTCGCGTGCCGAGCCTGAACAACCCATCGACACGGCTCCCATGTGATTACTGCGCCTCCAGCAGTCGCTTGCACTGGCATGCCCCATAGAAGCAGACCTCGTTGGGGCGAACGCTTCGAGAGCATCCTACCGCCCGCCTCAGCCTTCGCGTTGCGCAAGCGCCCCATGGGCGCGATCCCATTGGCACAGGACACACGCGGCCAACATCACCGGACGCAGGCGCAAATGCCACATCGAAATGGATCGCCCGCATCATCGGCTTCGACGGTGCGAGCTATCGATTGGCAGATTGGGGGGGCAAACACGATAAACGCCCTTCTCGAACTGCCTTCTGTAGGAAGATGGTGATAGACCGAAACTTTGATGATGCGACTTTGCTCGCTGAGACATCCTTACGTTTGCCACTGCAAAGCGCCTATGTGGCACCTAGCTCGCAAATCAGCAAGGATGCGTAGCGACCAAAATATGGACTAACCTGTTATTCCATAAGACCTTTTACGGAACTGTCCGTCTACATCAAAGACTTGACAGCGGACATTTTTCATGGCCGTCCGGGGGCTGAAACACCTTCCGGACACAATCGTCGCCATGCAGTACATCCCGCCGAACTTCGCCACCCTCTTCGTGGCCACCTGCAACCTGCTCAATCTCGCGAACCCGCACCGCGTGTACTACGAGAACCAGGACGCCTACAACGAGCGCGAGTACGAACGCAAGATCGACTGGCTCGGCGAGCGCTTCCATGCGCTCAATGCCGACGTGCTCGCGGTGCAGGAGGTCTGGGACGAGGCGGCGCTGAAGGCCGCCCTCCACCGCAGCGGCCTGCGCTACGACTTCGTGGCCGTGCCCGGTGCCGAGAACACGCCCGCGCAGCCCGGCCTGCCGCCGCGCCCCGGCGCGCAGGGCACGCCGCGCGTGGGCATCGCCACGCGGCTCAAGGTCGACCGCATCCAGTCCTTCGTCGACTTCCCGCCGGGCTTCGGCGTCGAGGTGCCCGGCCTCGGGCCGCACACCCGCTTCGAGCGCCCGCCGCTGCTGGCCACGCTGCGCATGAAGCACGGCCAGGCCGTGCACGTGCTGACGGTGCACCTGAAGTCGAAGCGGCCCAAGTTCCTGCAGGACGCGCAGGGCAACCACCTCGAGGACCGCGACGACCGCAAGGTGGGCGCGATGGCCTCGCTGCGCTCGCTGCTGATGCGCGGCGCCGAGGCCGCGGCCCTGCGCTGCATCGTGATCGACCTGCTGCAGGGCACCAACGTGCCGCTGGTGGTGATGGGCGACTTCAACGACAACCCGCACAGCGTGACCACGCAGCTCGTGGCGGCCACCTCCGAGGTGGCCTACGACAAGGCGGCGCGCGACGTGGCGCTGTTCAATGCCTACGAGATGCAGGGCGAGGCCGCGCTCAAAAAGGACGTGGCCTATTCGCACGTGCACCAGGGCTACCCGGAGGTGCTCGACCAGATCCTGGTGAGCGAGGAGTTCATCGCGGGCAGCCGCCACAGCCTGGGCGACGTGCGGCGCGTGGACTACTTCAACGACCACCTGCACGAGGGGCGCGACCGCTCGCGCTCCGACCACGGTTTCGTGCGCGCGCTGCTGCGGCTGCGCACCGACTGACGACGCGCCCGCTCAGGCCTTCGAGATCCGCACCATCGCATCGGCGCGCTTGTGCAGGTCGGGCAGCAGCTCGAGCCCCAGCCCCGGCTTGTCGTTGAGGCTGATCATGCCGTTCTCGACCTTCGGCAGCTCGGTCACCAGGCCCTGGTACCAGCCCGTGAAGAAGGCGCGCACGCTCTCCTGGATCAGCGCATTGGGCGCATGCAGGCTCAGGTGCGTCGATGCGGCCCACACCACCGGGCCGGTGCAGTCGTGCGGCGCCACCGGCAGCTGCCAGGCATCGGCCATGGCCGCGATCTTGCGCGCCTCGGTGAGGCCGCCGCACCAGCTCAGGTCGAGCATCGCGACACCGGCCACGCCGGTCTGCAGGTAGTCCTTGAAGCCCCACTTGTAGCTCAGCGTCTCGCTGGCGCAGACCAGCGCCTTGCAGTCGACCGCGTACTGCCTGAGCAGGTCGAGGCTGTCCATGCGGATCGCATCCTCGTGCCAGAAGGTGTCGAACTCCTGCAGCGCGCGCGCGATCTTCTGCGCCATCGGCAGCCGCCAGAGGCTGTGGAACTCGACCATGATGTCCATGCGCTTGCCGACCGCGCCGCGGATCTTGCGGAAGGGCTCGAGCGCCGCGTCGAGGTCGGCGTTGCTGATGTACTGGCCGTGGCTGCGCTCGGCCGCCGGATCGAAGGGCCAGATCTTCATCGCCGTGATGCCCTCCGACAGCAGCGACTCGGCCAGCTCGTCGGCATGGTGCAGGAAGCCCTGCAGGTCCTCGTAGGGCCCGGCCGCGTTGCCGATGCCCCAGTTGGAGCTGGTCTGGTTGGCGGCGCTGCGGATGTACTGGTAGCCCGCGCAGGTGTTGTAGATGCGGATCGCGTCGCGGCTCTTGCCGCCGAGCGCGGTGTGCACCGGCATGTTCGCGGCCTTGCCGAACAGGTCCCACAACGCGATGTCCACGGCCGAGTTGCCGCGCGTCTCCACGCCCGACCCGCGCCAGCCCAGGTAGCCCGTGAGGTCGCGGTTGCGCGCCTCGATCGCCAGCGGGTCGGTGCCCAGCAGCTTGTGGGCGCCCCACTCGTGCAGGTAGGCCTCGACCGCCTCGGCGCCCATGAAGGTCTCGCCGAGGCCGACCAGGCCTTCGTCGGTGTGCAGGCGCACCCAGAGGATGTTGGGGAATTCGCCGAGGCGGATGGTTTCGAGCTGCGTGATCTTCATGGCTTCATGGCGGTCCGGGATGCGGTGACTGAACGGCCAGCGCGCTCTCGAGCGCCGCCGGCCCGCGAAAGACTCAGCCCCCGCGCGCCTTCTTCAGCGCGTCCATCACCACGTTGACGGCCTCGGGGCCGATGGCCGGCACGTTCTTGTCGTACACCGGCTTCACCTTGTCGAGCATGCGCTTCTGCTCGGCCGGCGAGACCTCGTTGACCGTCATCGTCTTCTTGAGGCTGGCGAGCGACTTCTCGTTGAGCGCGCGATTGGCGGCGCGCTCCACCTTCTGGCCCTCGACCGCGGCCTCGCGCAGCACCGCCTGCTCCTCGGGCTTGAGCTGGTCCCAGAGCTTCTTGCTGTAGAGCACGAGGAACGGCGTGTAGGCATGGCGCGTCACGCTCAGGTACTTCTGCACCTCGCTGAACTTCGAGGTCTCGATGGTCACGAAGGGATTCTCCTGGCCGTCGATGGTGCGCGTCTCGAGCGCGGTGAAGATCTCGCCGAAGGCCATCGGCACGGCGTTGGTGCCCAGCGTCTTGAACGAGTCGAGGAAGATGTTGTTCTGCATCACGCGCACCTTGATGCCCTCGAGGTCCTCGACCTTGGCCACCGGCCGCTTGCTGTTGGTGAGGTTGCGGAAGCCGTTCTCCCAGTAGGCCAGGTTCACCAGCCCCGCGGCCTCGAGCTTCTTGTTGAAGTACTCGCCGGCCGGGCCGTCGAGCACCGCGTCGGCCTCCTTCTCGTTGTTGAACAGGAACGGCAGATCGAACACGCCGAGTTCCTTCACGATGCCCACCAGCGGCGAGGACGAGGTGCACACCATCTCCTGCGTGCCCGCGCGCAGCGCCTGCGTGGCCGGCAGGTCGCCGCCGGCCGCGCCGCCCCAGAAGGCGACGATCTTCATCTTGCCGCCGGTCTTGGCGGCCAGCACCTCCTGCATCTTCTTCACGCCCAGGCCCACCGGGTGGTCCTCGTTCACGCCGTTGGTGAACTTGATGGTGCGTTCGGCGAACTGGGCGAAGGCCGGCGTGGCCGCCATCAGGGCCGCGGCGGTCGCTGCCGCCATGAGGGTTCTGCGCTGGATCATGGTCTGTGTCTCCTACTTCTTGGGTGATGAACGAACGGACGGGAAACTCTGCGAAACGCCCTCAGCGCGCCAGCCACCACGACAGCGGCACGGTGACGATCTGCGGGAAGAACACCAGCGCGAACAGCACGATGAGCTGCGCGATCAGGAAGGGCATCACGCCCTTGAAGGCATCGTCCATGGTGATGCGCGCCACGCCGCACACCACGTTGAGCACGGTGCCCACCGGGGGCGTGATCAGGCCGATGGCGTTGTTCATGATGAACAGCACGCCGAAGTACACCGGGTCGATGCCGGCCTTGAGCACCACCGGCATCAGCACCGGCGTGAGGATCAGCACGGTGGGCGTGAAGTCGAGCGCGGTGCCCACGATGACGATGAGCACCATCATCATCAGCATCAGCAGCGTCTTGTTGCCCATGAAGGGCTCGAGCATCCGCGTGACCTCGCCCGGGATGTCGGCCACCGTGATGAGCCAGGCGCTGACCATGGCCGCGGCCACCAGGAACATCACGACCGCGGTGGTCTTGCCGGCCGCCAGCGTGAGGCGGTAGAGCATCGAGACCTTGAGCTCGCCGTAGACGAACATGCCGACCACGAACGAGTACACCGCCGCCACCACGGCCGCCTCGGTCGGCGTGAAGATGCCGAACTTCATGCCGCCGATGATCACCACCGGCAGCGCGAGCGCGAGGCTGCCGCGCGCGGTGATCGCCAGCCGCTCGCCGAAGGGCACGCGCGGCGCGGCCTGCACCTTGTCGCGGCGCGCCACGATCCACCAGGCGATGCCGATCGCCACGCCCATCAGGATGCCCGGCACGATGCCGGCGAGAAAGAGCTTGGTGATCGAGACGTTGCCCGCCACGCCGAACACGATGAAGCCGATCGACGGCGGGATCACCGGCGCGATGATGCCGCCCGCGGCGATCAGGCCGGCCGAGCGGTTGGTGTCGTAGCCCGCGCGGTTCATCATCGGGATCAGCAGCGCCGCGAGCGCCGCCGTGTCGGCCACCGCCGAGCCCGAGATCGAGGCCATGATGATCGCGGCCACCACCGCCACGTAGCCCAGGCCGCCGCGGAAATGGCCGACCCAGGCCATCGCCATGTCGACGATGCGCCGGCTCAGCCCGCCCGCCGTCATGAACTCGCCGGCCAGCAGGAAGAAGGGCACGGCCAGCAGCGGGAAGTTGTCGGCGCCGTCGACGAAGCGCTGCGCGATGATCTGGCTGTCGAAGGCCGGCAGGCCGCCGGTGTAGGCCAGCCAGCCCATGAGCGAGACGCCGCAGACCAGCAGCGCATAGGCGATCGGCATGCCGATCGCCATGGCGGCGAGCAGCGAGACGATGAAGACCGTGACCGTCATCGCGCACCTCCCGCGGTGCCCGGAGCGGGGGCAGTGGCGGCGGCGGGCTCGTGCGCCACGTCCTCCGACTCCATCACCTGCACCAGCTCCTCGTCGGAGACGCGGCCGGTGGCCAGGCGCCACAGCTTGTTGAGGTTGATGACGCCCATCACCACCGACACCACGTAGCCGATGCCGTAGACCCAGATCATCGAGATGCCGACCACCGGCGAAACGTTGGTGCGCTGCAGCTCGTGCATCTCGAAGGTGCCCATGAAGAACAGCACGTTGCAGAACAGCATGAGCAGCTGGTTGAGCACGAAGCAGATGGTCTTGCCCAGCCGCGGCAGGCGGCGGATCAGCGTGTCGACGCCGAGGTGCGCGCCGTCGCGCATCGCGACCATGGCGCCGATGTAGGTGAGCCAGATGAAGCAGTAGCGCGACATCTCGTCGGACACCGTGATGCCCGAGTTGAAGCCGTAGCGCAGCACCACGTTGCCGAACACCATGACGACCATCGCCACCATGCATGCGACCACGAGGAATTCCAGCACCCGGAAGAATCCGTCGATCAACCTCTTCATTCGATGTCTCCTGTTGCCCTTGTGTTGTTGTTCGCTTGTTCCGTCGTTGCGCGGCCGCGCGCGCGGCCTCCTGCCGCCTCGTCGCCTTCGCCTGCTAGAGCGCGAAGGCCTTGAGCTGGGTCGCGGGCCGGCTGATGCGCGGGATCTTGCGGCGCGAGGCCAGCACGGTCTCGATGTCCTGGCGCGCGCCGTCGATCAGCACCAGCACCGCCTTCTCGGCGCGTGCCGGGTTGCGCGCGATCACCGCGTCGAGCACCGCGCGGTGCAGCGGCAGCGAGCTCGCGGGACCGTTCTTGCGCGTGGTCGAGATCTCGAAGCTGGTGCGCAGCAGCGCGCCGAGCGCGCGGCTCATCTGCACCAGCATGCGGTTGTGGCTGGAGCGGATCAGCCCCTGGTGGAAGCGCAGGTCGGGCGTGATGTAGTCGCCGCCGAACTCGATGGCCTGCTTCATGCCGGCGTAGGCCTCCTCCATGTCGGCGATGTCCGCGGGCGTGGCGCGCGAGGCGGCCAGCGCCACCGCGGCCGGCTCGACCACGCGGCGCAGGTCCTGCAGGTCGCGCAGGAATTCGATCGACAGGCCGGCCTGCGTCTGCCACACGATGACGTCGGCATCGAACCAGTTCCACTGGTCGGGCGGCTGCACGCGCGTGCCGACCTTGGGGCCGGTGGTGACCAGGCCCTTGGCGATCAGCGACTTGATGGATTCGCGCACCACGGTGCGGCTCACGCCGAGTTCCTCGCACAGGATCGGCTCGGGCGGGATCGCGGCGCCGGGCGCGTAGCGGCCCGCGACGATGTCGCTGCCGAGCCGATCGACCGTGTTGCCGTGGACGTTCTTGATCATGCGAAGCCGTTGGTTGTGCGACGCGGCCAAGGCCGCCCGGCGCGCCCCGCTCGCTCGGAAACCCTGAGCGCCCCGCCAGGACAGCGCGCTTATCATATGATGATTGAAAATGCGGTTCGGCAGGACAAACCCTGACCCCGCGGCGCCTTCCCGCAACCGGAGACACCCTCGATGAGCACCCCTCCCAAGAAGAAGAATCCCGAAGAGCTGCGCAGCCAGCAGTGGTTCGGACGACACGACCGCGACGGCTTCATCTACCGAAGCTGGATGAAGGGCAAGGGCGTGCCGCACGACCAGTTCGACGGCCGCCCGGTCATCGGCATCTGCAACACCTTCAGCGAACTCACGCCCTGCAACTCGCACTTCCGCACGCTCGCGGAGCAGGTGAAGATCGGTGTCTACGAGGCCGGCGGCTTCCCGCTCGAGTTCCCCGTGATGTCGCTCGGCGAGACCTTGTTGCGCCCCACCGCCATGCTCTATCGCAACCTCGCGAGCATGGACGTGGAGGAAAGCATCCGCGGCAATCCGCTCGATGGCGTGGTGCTGCTCATGGGCTGCGACAAGACCACACCCGCGCTGATGATGGGCGCGGCCAGCGTCGACCTGCCGACCATCGGCGTGTCGGGCGGCCCGATGCTGTCGGGCAAGTGGCGCGGCCAGGAGCTCGGCTCGGGCACCGGCGTGTGGCAGATGAGCGAGCAGGTGCGCGCCGGCACGCTCAAGCTGCAGGACTTCTTCGAGGCCGAGAGCTGCATGCACCGCAGCCATGGCCACTGCATGACGATGGGCACCGCGAGCACCATGGCCAGCATGGTCGAATCGCTGGGCATCGGCCTGCCGGGCAACGCGGCCTTCCCGGCCGTCGACGGCCGCCGCAACGTGCTCGCGCGCGAGGCGGGCCGGCGCATCGTCGGCATGGTCCACGAGGACCTGAACATGTCGAAGATCCTGACGCGCCAGGCGATCGAGAACGCGATCAAGGTCAACGCCGCGATCGGCGGCTCGACCAACTTCGTGATCCACCTGCTGGCGATCGCCGGGCGCATCGGCGTCGAGCTCACGCTCGACGACTTCGACCGCCTGGCCTCCGAGCTGCCCTGCATCCTGAACCTGCAACCTTCGGGCCAGTTCCTGATGGAGGACTTCTGCTATGCCGGCGGCCTGCCGGTGGTGATCAAGGAGATCGCCGACCACCTGCACAAGGACATCCTCACCGTCACTGGCCGCAGCGTGTGGGAGAACGTGAAGGACGCCGAGAACTACAACCCGCAGGTGATCCGCACCCAGGCCGAGCCCTTCAAGGACAAGGCCGGCATCTGCGTGCTGCGCGGCAACCTCGCGCCCAACGGCGCGATCATCAAGCCCAGCGCGGCCACGCCCGAACTGCTGGTGCACAAGGGCCGCGCGGTGGTGTTCGAGAGCGCCGACGACCTGCACCGCCGCATCGACGACGAGAGCCTCGACATCGACGAGCACTGCGTGATGGTGCTCAAGAACTGCGGCCCCAAGGGCTACCCCGGCATGGCCGAGGCCGGCAACATGCCGCTGCCGCCCAAGGTGCTGCGCAAGGGCATCACCGACATGGTCCGCATCAGCGACGCGCGCATGAGCGGCACCGCCTACGGCACCGTGGTGCTGCACACCGCGCCCGAGGCCGCGGCCGGCGGCCCGCTGGCGCTGGTGCAGAACGGCGACATCGTCGAGCTCGACGTGCCGAACCGCAAGCTGCACCTGCACGTGAGCGACGAGGAACTGGCGCGCCGGCGCGCCGCCTGGGTCGCGCCGAAGGCACCGCTCGATTCGGGCTACTGGAAGCTCTACGTCGACACCGTGCTGCAGGCCGACGAAGGCGCCGACCTCTCGTTCCTGCGCGGCCGCCGCGGTGCCTTCGTGCCGCGCGACAACCACTGATGGCGGCGATGGCAGGTCCATTGGTCGCGGTCGACTGGGGCACGAGCTCGCTGCGCGGCGCGCTGATCGCGGCCGACGGCACGGTGCGCGAGGAGCGCAGCGACGCGCGCGGCATCCTCGCGGTGCCGGCGGGCGGCTTCCCCGCGGTGTTCGAGCAGCTGTTCGGCGACTGGATGCGCGAGAGCGGCGCGCGCTGCCTGATCTCGGGCATGGCCGGCAGCAAGCAGGGCTGGGTCGAGGCACCCTACTGCGCCTGCCCCGCGGGCCGCGTCGAGGTCGGCCGCAGCATCATCGCCATCGACGCCATTCCCGGCCAGCGCATCGCGATGGTGCCGGGCCTGCGCGACGAGCACGACGGCGTGCCCGACGTGATGCGCGGCGAGGAGGTGCAGATCTTCGGCGCGCTGTCGCTGCTGGGCCGCGACGAAGGCCTGTTCGTGCTGCCGGGCACGCACAACAAGTGGGCCATGGTGAAGAAGGGCCGCGTGACCGGCTTTCGCACCTTCATGACCGGCGAGTTCTATGCGCTGCTGAGCCAGCACTCGATCCTCGCGCGCACGCTCGATGCGTCGGCACCGCTCGACGAGGCCGCCTTCGTCGAGGGCGTGACCCGCGCCGACAACGGCCAGGGCCTGCTGCACAACGCCTTCGGCGCGCGCACGCTGGCGCTGTTCGATCGCATGCCGCGCGCCGAGCTCGCGAGCTATCTCTCGGGCCTGCTGATCGGCGAGGAGCTGCGCACCCAGTCGCTGCAGGCCGCGGGCGAGGTGGTGCTGATCGGCTCGCCCGCCCTCACCCAGCGCTATGCGCTCGCGCTGCGCACCAGCGGCACGGCCACGCGCTCGCTGGGCGCCGAAGCCACCTGGGCCGGGCTGCATGCGCTGTCCGGCTTCCTCGATTCCTCCGCCACCCCATCATGACCACGCCCTTCGACAAATTCGACGCCGCCCTGCGCACCTTGCCGCTGGTGGCCATCCTGCGCGGGCTCGAGCCGCATGAAGCCGATGCCGTCGGCGACGCCATCGTCGAGCCCGGCTTCCAGCTGCTCGAGGTGCCGCTCAATTCGCCGCAGCCGCTCGACAGCATCGCGCGGCTGCGCGCGCGCTTTCCGCAGGCGCTGGTCGGTGCCGGCACGGTGCTCGATGCGCAGCAGGTGCGCGAGGTGCAGGCGGCCGGCGGCGAGTTGATCGTGTCGCCGAACTTCGATGCCGCCGTGGTGCGCGAGGCCGCCCGCCTGGGCCTGGTCTGCCTGCCCGGCGTGATGACCCCGACCGAGGCCTTCGGCGCGCTCGCCGCGGGCGCCACCGGACTCAAGCTGTTCCCGGCCGAGCTGGCCTCGCCCGCGGTGGTGAAGGCGCTGCTGGCCGTGCTGCCGCGCGGCACGCCGCTGATGCCCGTGGGCGGCATCACGCCCTCGAACATGACCGAGTGGCGCGAGGCCGGTGCCTCCGGCTTCGGCATCGGCTCGGCGCTGTTCAAGCCCGGCAAGAGCGCGCAGGCGGTGCGCGACGATGCGCAGCGCTTCGTCGCGGCCTACACCGGCACGACGCGCGCCTGATTCGATTCCCCCACGCAGAACACCAGAGGATCACGATGTCCGCCGATGCCGACTACGCCAGCCCCGAAGTGCGCCAGCTGCGCGAAGACCTCGCGCTCGCGCTGCGCGCCGCCGCCCACCACGGGCTGTCGGAAGGCGTGTGCAACCACTTCAGCGTGATGCTGCCGGGCCGGCAGGACCGCTACCTGATCAACCCGCGCGGCCTGCACTGGAGCGAGATCGGCGCCGAGGACATCGTGCTGATCGACGTGCACGGCGAGGTGCTCGCGGGCCGCCATCGCGTGGAGCCCACCGCGCTCTTCATCCACGGCGCGGTGCACCGCATCGCGGGCCATGCGGTGGTGCTGCACTGCCACATGCCCTACGCCACCGCGCTCACCATCACGGTCGACCGCGCGCTCGATCCGACCGCGAGCCAGAACGCGATGCGCTACATCGACCGCATCGCCGTCGACCGCGAATACAACGGCCTGGCGCTCGACGACGCCGAGGGCGAACGCATTGCGCGCGCGATGGCGGGCAAGGACGTGGCCTTCCTCGCGAACCACGGCGTGATCGTGGCGGGCGCCACCATCGCCCATGCCTACGACGATCTCTACTACCTCGAGCGCGCCTGCCTGCACCAGGTGATCGCGCAGTCGACGGGCCGCCCGCTGGCACCCGTGAACCGCGAACTGGCCGCGCGCGTGGCGGCGCAGATCCAGGGCGAGCGCGAGCAGTCCGACCTGTTCTTCGAAGCGCTGCGGCGCATGCTGCCCGCGCCGCGCGGCTGAGCCTTTTCGCACCTGTGCCTTGTCGCCGTGCGGCGACAGCGGAAGCCTCTTTGTGTCGAGGCGTTTCCCGTGCTTTCAATTGCCTTGCGGCGCTGGCCGCGGCGCGTTACGTCTTGCGCCGGACGCGGCATTCGCGCGGGCAGAATCCGCCCGGTCGCCGTGAGCGAAGTCCTACGCCCCGGCGTTACAGCGCTTCATCGGATTTCGCCCGCGCCTTACACAGCGTTGACATGAACGCGGGAGGATGACACCCATCAACAACCACTCCCCTGGAGTTGCCATGAAAAAGCTCACCTACGCATTCGGCGCCGCGGCCCTTCTCTCGCTGGCGGCGATCAGCGCTCCGGCCCAGGCGCAGAGCGGCCCCTTCATCCAGGCCCAGGTCTACGTGACCCCGGCGCCGCCGCATCGCCACTACGACCGCCGCTACTACGCGCCCCCGCCGCCGCCCCACTACCACCCGGGCTACCACCGCGGCGACCGCTACTACCGCCATGACCGCTACGAAGGCCGCCGCTACGGACGCCACGACAACGACCGCGACGGCGTGCCGAACCGCTACGACCGCCGGCCCAACAATCCGTACCGCTACTGACGCGGTCGTCTCCAGAAACGAAAAAGCCGGGCCTCGCGCCCGGCTTTTTCATGGCCGCCGCGTTCAGGCCGCGGGCACCTGCGCGTAGGGCGGCGTGTCGCTGGCGAAGCCCTGCTTGAGCCCGCGCGAGATCGCGTCGGCCAGCACCTCGGGCAGGCCCTTCTCCACGCCCTCGTAAGCCAGCCGCGCCACCTCGTCGGGCGAGGTCTTCGGCGCATCGACGTGCGCGGCCATGTCGGTGTCCATGTAGCCCACGTGCACGCTGACCACCTGCGTGCCCTGGCCCGCGAGCTCGTTGCGCAGGCCGTTGCTCAACGACCAGGCGGCCGACTTTGTCGCGCTGTAGGTCGCCACGCTCGGGAAGGTGGTCCAGGCCAGCGCCGACAGCACGTTGACGATGGCACCGCCGCCATTGGCCGCCAGCACCGGCGCGAAGGCGCGCGACAGCGCCCAGGGGCCGAAGAAGTTGGTTTCGAGCTCGGCGCGCGCGGCCGCCACCGAGTCGGGCCCGAGCAGGTTCGAGCCGCGCGAGATGCCGGCGTTGTTGACCAGCACCGAGACGTCGCCGCAGGCGCGCACCGCGGCCTCGATCTGCGCCGGCTGGGTCACGTCGAGCGCCACCGGCACCACGCCGGCCAGGGTGATGGTCTGGGGGTCGCGCGCGGCGCCGTAGACCTTGCGCACACCGGCCGCGAGCGCGGCCTTGGCGAAGGCGAGCCCCAGGCCGCGGTTGGCGCCGGTGATGAAGACGACCGAATCCTTGATGTTCATGGGAGCCCTTTCGAAGTTGGACGAGAAAACGCTTCAGGCCTGCGCCATGCGCCGCAGCAGCCCGCTGGTGGTGCGCGGCCAGCCGACGCGGCCGAACCAGGCGCCGCCGGCGATCGCCGAGCCGATGACCAGGCCGTAGACCACGAGCGCGATGCCCTGGGCCGCGAACACGCCCGTGAGCCCCGCGCCCCAGCGCAGCGCCAGCCAGCCGCCGATGCCCGCCACGGCCAGCCGCGCGAGGTTGCCGATCACCGGCCACAGCAAGCGGCCCGCGCCCTGCGAGGCGAAGTACAGCACCAAACCGACGCCGAAGAAACCGTAGAGCGGGCCCACCACGCGCAGGTAGTGGATGCCGGTGTCGAGCATCGCGGTGTCGTGGCCGAACAGCATCAGCCACGGCCGTGGGAACAGCGCCGCCAGCAGGCCGATGGTCTCGGCCAGCGTGAAGGCCAGCGCGGCGCCGATCCAGGTGGCACGCAGCGCGCGCTCGCGCTGGCCCGCGCCCATGCAGGTGCCGACCATCGCGACCAGCGGCGCGCCCAGGCCGAACACCAGCGGCACCAGCAGGTACTCGAGCCGCGAGGCCGTGCCGTAGCCGGCCAGGGCCTCGGGACCGAAGTGGCCGGTGAGCGCGGTGGCGATGCCGATCGACAGGTTGGTGGCCACGGTCGACACCGTGCCCACGAGGCCCACGCGCAGGATGTCGCGGAAGAAGGGCCAGCGCAGCTTGAGCGCCGCCAGCGCGGGCTTGAGCAGGCTGCGCGGCGAGCGCAGGTAGACGATCAGCGCGATCGAGCCCAGCAGGTAATACAGCAGCAGCGCCATCGCGCCGCCCGCGATGCCCATGCCCGGCAGCGGGCCCCAGCCGAAGATCAGCAGCGGCGAGGCGGGGATCAGGAACACCACGCCCACCACCGTGACGTTGGCCGGCACCGCCATGTTGCCGGTGCCGCGCAGGATCGCCGACAGCGAATTGAACAGCCACACCAGCACCGCGCCCGAGAACACCCAGTTGGAATAGGTCAGGGCCGCCTCGAGCGCCGGGCCGCTGCCGCCCATGATCCCGTAGAGCCAGCGGCCGCCGAACAGCAGCGCGAGCGAGAACAGCACGCCGAAGCCCAGCGCGATGACGATCGCATGCCACACCAGCGAATCGGCATCGGCGCGGCGGCGCGCGCCGAGCGCGCGCGCGATGGCCGAGGAGATGCCGCCGCCCATGGCGCCGCTCGAGGTCATCTGCATCAGCATCACGATCGGGAACACCAGCGCCATGCCGGCCAGTGCATCGGTGCCGAGCTTGCCGACGAAGTAGGTCTCGATCAGGCCGACCGAGGCCTGCGCCACCATCACGAGGACGTTGGGCGCGGCCAGCCGCAGCAGCGTGGGAACGATGGGCGCCTCGAGCAGGCGGCGGGTGCGCGGATCGAGATCGGCGGCGGAAGCGGTCATGGCCTGGGGCTCCGTGGCGTGGGGACGATCAGGCGCGGGCCGTGGCGGGCTGGCCCGCGGCGGAAGGCGTCGCGGGTGCGCCGCCGGCCTTGGGCGCTGCCGGACGGCGGATCGCCATCACCATCAGCGCCGCCAGCAGGCAGGCCGCGCCGGCGACGTAGAGCGCCGGGGTGTAGGTCAGCAGCAGCGTGCGCGCGAAGCCCGCGCCATAGGCCGCGGTGGCGGCGCCGAGCTGGTGCGCGGCGAATACCCAGCCGAACACCATGCCGACCTTGGCCGGGCCGAAGGTGGAGCCCGCGAGCTTGACCGTGGGCGGCACGGTCGCGATCCAGTCGAGGCCGTAGAACATCGCGAACAGGCCCAGGCCGTAGATGGTGAATTCGGAATGCGGCAGCCAGAACAGCGAGAGACCGCGCAGGCCGTAGTACCAGAACAGCAGCTTGCGGTTGTCGTAACGGTCGGACAGCCAGCCCGAGAGGATGGTGCCCACGAAGTCGAAGGCGCCCATCATCGCGAGCACCGAGGCCGCGGGCACCGCGCCCATGCCGTTGTCGCCGCACAGCGAGATGAAGTGGGTCTGCACCAGGCCGTTGGTGCTCAGGCCGCAGATGAAGAAGGTGGCGGCGAGGATCAGGAAGGTGCGGTTGGTCGCGACCTCCTTGAGCACGCGGAACGGCGTGGCGAAGGTGATCGCCGCGGCGGACGCGGCCGGTGCCTGCGGCGCATCGGGGGCTTCACCGAAGGGGCGCAGGCCGACGTCGGACGGCCGGTTGCGCATCAGGCACAGCGCCAGCACGCCGATCAGCAGGCTGCCGATCACGATCGGCACGATGGCCGAGCGCCAGCCCCAGTGCTCGATCATCCAGGCCGCGACCGGCAGGAACGCGAGCTGGCCGGTGGCCGAGCTCGCCGTGAGCATGCCCACCACCAGCCCGCGGCGCGCCACGAACCAGCGGTTGGCCACCACCGCGCCGAGCACCAGCGCCGTCATGCCGGTGCCCAGGCCCAGCATCAGGCTCCACAGCACGAACAGCTGCCACAGCTGCGAGGCCATCGTCACCAGCGCCATGCCCAGGCCGACCAGCGCGAGGCCGGTGCAGATCACCGCGCGCAGGCCCCAGCGCTCCATCAGCACCGCGGCGAACGGACCCATCAGGCCGAACAGCGCGAAGCGCAGCGCGAGCGAGGACGAGATCTGCTCGGTGCTCCAGCCGAACTCCTTGCCGAGCGGCTGCAGCATCGCGCCGGGCAGGCCCAGCGCGGCCGACATCGTCAGCATGGTCAGGAAGGTGATCGCGGCGACGATCCAGCCGTAGTGGATGCCGCGGCGCTGCAGCCATGCGGAGACTTGGGTGGCGAACATGGGACCTCTGGAGGAATGGGAATGGAGGAATGGGAGAAAAGAGGGGCCTGGACCGCGGGGCCTGCGGGCGAATGGGGAGTGCGAAGAATGGGAAGCGGGTGCGGCTGCGCGTCAGTCCAGCTCGCAGGCCTGGTCGTCCGCGCCGAGCAGCTCGAGCGATTCGTCGATCAGCAGGTGCAGCGCGAGCACGCGCTCCACGCCCAGCAGCGCATTGAGCTTCTGCTGCGCCGTCTTCCAGTGGGCCAGCGCCTCGCGGCGCTTGGCCTCGCCGCTGTCGGTGAGCTGCACCAGGCGGCTGCGCGCATCGGCGCCCGCGCCCTGCGCGATCCAGCCCGCGGCGATCAGCGGCTGCAGGTTGCGGCTCAGGGTCGAGGGCGTCATCTTGAGTTCACCCGCCAGGTCGACCGGGCGCGAAGGACCGAGCCGCGCCAGATGCGACAGCAGCGAGTACTGCGTGGTCTTGAGTCCGCTGCGTGACACCTCCGCGTCATAGTGCTGCGAGAGGCGGCGCGAGAGCTGGCGCACCTTGAAACTGGTGCAGCCGCGGGGCTTGGTGGGGGCGTCCATGGGCTATTATTGTAGCTGCAACTATTGCATATGCAACCAAATGGAGGAATGACCGCATGACCGAACCCCAGAACCTGCTCGAGACCTGGCTTGCCGAGGAGCGGGACATCATCGCGAAGCTCGAAGCCGGCCCGGGCCCCGGCGTGGCGCGCCCCGAGCAGGTGAGCGGCAAGACCGGCCTCGAGATCATGCAGGCCATGCTGCGCGGCGACATCCCCTATGCCGCCATCGCCAAGACGCTGGACTTCACCGTCATCTCGGTCAGCCCCGGCGTCGCGATCTTCCAGGGCACCCCGCTGCCGCAGCACCTGAACCCGCTGGGCACCATCCACGGCGGCTGGGTCGCCACCCTGCTCGACTCCGCGCTCGGCTGCTCGGTCCACACCATGATGCCGCCCGGTCGCAGCTACACCACGGCCGAACTCGGCGTGAACTACGTGAAGGGCCTCACGCCCAAGGTGCAGCGCGTGCGCGCCGAGGGCAAGGTGATCCACTGCGGGCGGCAGCTCGCGACGGCGGAAGCGCGGCTGGTGGGCGCCGATGGCACGCTGTATGCGCATGCCACGACGACCTGCTTCGTGTTCGAGATTCCGGCGGGACGCTGAGCTTCGGGGTCCGGGCGCTCACCTGCCCTACAGCGCGGGCGCCAGCGCCCCCGCCATCAACCGCAGGTTCTGCACCGCCGCCCCCGCGGCCCCCTTGCCCAGGTTGTCGAGCACCGCGCTCAACACGACCTGCCCTGTGCGCTCGTTGAAAGCCACCGCCAGGCTCATGTCGTTCGTGCCGTTGTGGATCTGCGGATCCAGCTCGGTCGAAGGCGCATCGGCAGACATCGGCAGCACCCGCACATGCGCCGCATCCAGATAGCGCTCCGCCAGGCAGTCATGGATGCGCGCACCCGACACGTCGGCGGGAAGCAGCCGCGCATGCAACCCGATCGTCAGCACGATCCCCTGCCGATAGCTCCCGTAGGCCGGCACGAAGAGGGGCCGCTGCGACAGGCCGGCGTAGGCCTCGATCTCCGGCACATGCTTGTGTTCGAGCGCGAGCCCATAGACCGTCAATGAATGCGCGCCAGCGCCGGCCTCGTGCGCTTCGGCGCCCGCCCTGCCCTGGCCCGAATAGCCCGAGACGGCATGGATGACCAGCGGATAGTCGGCGGGCAGCAGACCCGCGTCCGTCAACGGCCGCAGCAGCGCGATCGCGGCCGTGGGATAGCAGCCGGGATTCGTGACCCGCGATGCCGAGGCGATGCGTTCGCCCTGCCCGGCAGCCAGCTCCGGCAAGCCGTAGACCCAGCCGGGGCTGGTGCGATGCGCCGAGCTCGCATCGATGACGCGCACCGCCGGGTTCTCGATCATCGCCACCGCATCGCGCGCCGCGGCATCGGGCAGGCACAGGATCGCGATGTCGGCCTCGTTGAGCGCGGCGCGGCGCGCGGCCGGGTCCTTGCGCAGATGGGTGGGCAGGGTGCGGATGCGGAATTCCCCGCCGCGCAGCCGGTTCTGCAGATCGAGGCCGGTGGTGCCCTGATCGCCGTCGATGAAGAGGTTGAGGTCCATGGAGCGAGATCGTAGGGACGAGGCCGCGATGGCTCCAGCTAAATATATGGAACCCCAGATTCAAAAAAGATAAATTAGCGCGATGCGGGAACTGAGCCTCGACCATCTGCGCACCCTGGTCGCCATCGCCGACCTCGGGTCGCTGGCCAATGCGGCGCGCGCGCTGCACCTGGCGGCCCCCACCGTCACCGTGCAGATCGCGGAACTGGAGTCGCGCCTCGGCGGCCAGTTGCTGGTTCGCGGGCGCGGGCCCGCGCAGCCGACGGCCCTGGGCGAGCGCTTCATCGCGCGCGCCCGCCGGCTGCTGGCCGATGCCGACGATGCGGTGGAGGACGTGCGGCGCCAGCTCGCGGGGCAGACCGGCCGCGTGCGCGTGGGCGCCTCGACGGGCGCGATCGCGCACCTGCTGCCGCCCGCGCTCGAACGGCTGGCGCGCGACCATCCGGGCATCGAGGTCAACGTGCAGGTGCTGACCTCCAACGACAGCATGGCGCGGCTCGCCGCGGGCAGCCTCGATCTCGCGGTGGTCGCGTTGCCGCAGCCGCCGGTGCGCGGCGTGCACGTCACGCCGCTACGGCGCGAGGCCGTGCTCGCCTTCCTGCCGGCGGCCTGGAAGGCGCCGAAGCGCCTCACGCCGCAATGGCTGGCCGAGCGGCCGCTGATCATGAACGACGCCTCCACGCGGCTCTACCGGCAGACGGCCGAGTGGTTCTCGGCGGCCGGCGTGCATTGCCGGCCGCGCATCGAGCTCAACTACAACGACGCGATCCGCACGCTGGTGGCCGCGGGCTATGGCGCGGCCCTGCTGCCCGAGGAAGCGGACGGGCGCACGCCCGATCCGCGCATCGCGATCCGGCCGCTGAGCCCGGCGCTGTGGCGGCAGCTGGGCCTCGCGGTCGGCGACCGCGACGTCGGCGGCCCGACGCGCTTCGTGCTCGAGGTCCTGCAGGCGTCGAAGGGTCGCGGCGGCCCGGGCGAGTAGGCCTGCGGCTTGTAAGTCCAAACGACGCGCGCCTCTTCTCCCTGTTGATAATCGTTCGCATCGGCGCCGCAGGCCGGCCGCCGCATTGCCCCGAGAACACATCACCGACCTGGAGGATCCCGTCATGACCCAACGCATCGGCGCGCGCGCAGCACACGCCCTGATCGGCGCCACCGGCGCCTGGCTCGCCCTCGCCGCCCTGCCCGCGCATGCGGCGGAAGAGCTCACGCTCTACACCACGCGCGAGCCGGCGCTGATCCAGCCGCTGATCGCGGCCTTCAGCGCGCAGAGCAACATCAAGGTCAACACGGTGTTCGTGAAGGACGGCCTGCTCGAACGCGTGAAGGCCGAGGGCGCGCGCTCGCCGGCCGACGTGCTGATGACGGTGGACATCGGCAACCTGGTCGACCTGGTCGACGGCGGCGTCACGCAACCCGTGAAGTCGGCCGCGCTCGAATCGGCGATCCCCGCCAACCTGCGCGGCGCCGACGGCCAGTGGTTCGCGCTCTCGATGCGCGCGCGCGTGCTCTACGCCGACAAGGCGCAGCCGCTCACGAACTTCCGCTACGAGGACCTCGCCAATCCCAAGTGGAAGGGCAAGGTCTGCATCCGCGCCGGCCAGCATCCCTACAACACCGCGCTGGTGGCCTCGCTGATCGCGCACGACGGCGAAGCCAAGGCCGAGCAGTGGCTGCGCGGCGTGAAGGCCAACCTGGCGCGCAAGGCCACCGGCGGCGACCGCGACGTGGCGCGCGACATCCTCGGCGGCATCTGCGACGTGGGCCTGGCCAACTCCTACTACGTGGGCCAGATGAAGAGCGCCAAGGAAGGCACCGACGCGCGCAAGTGGGGCGATGCCATCAAGGTGGTGCGCCCGACCTTCGCCAAGAGCGGCGGCACCCACGTCAACATCAGCGGCGCGGCGGTGGCGAAGAACGCGCCGCAGCGCGCCAACGCGGTCAAGCTGCTCGAGTTCCTGGTGTCCGAGCCGGCCCAGTCGCTGTATGCCGACGCCAACTACGAATACCCGGTGCGCAAGGGCGTCGCGCTCGACCCGATCATCGGCCAGACCATCGGCGAGCTGAAGGTCGATCCGCTGCCGCTGACCGAGATCGCGAAGTACCGCAAGCAGGCCAGCGCGCTGGTCGACAAGGTCGGCTTCGACCAGTGAGATCGGGGAGCGCTCGAGAAGTAGAAACCGTTCACGCTGAGCCTGTCGAAGCGCCGCACGAGGCTTCGACAAGCTCAGCCCGAACGGTTCTCGTGGATCGACCGGTTCTCTCCGATCGCAGATCATGCTGAGGGCCTCGCGCGGCCCCCGCACGCTGCAGGCGGTGGGCCCGCTGTGGCGCGGGGCCGCGTTGCTCGTGGCGGCCGGCGTGCTCGCGCCGGTGCTCGCCCTGCTGTGGCTCGCGCTCGGGCCCGGCGCCCAGGGTTTCGCGCACTGGCAATCGCTGTTCGCGCACGTGCTGCCGCAGGCCACGCTCAACACGGCCATGCTGCTGGGCGGCGTCGGCCTGCTGGTGCTGATCGTGGGCACCGGCTGCGCCTGGCTGGTCACGGCCTGCGACTTCCCGGGCCGGCGCGTGCTGCACTGGGCGCTGCTGCTGCCGCTGGCCATGCCGACCTACATCGTCGCCTTCGCCTACCTCGACCTGCTGCATCCCATCGGCCCGGTGCAGGGCGCGATCCGCTGGCTGCTCGGCTACGACAGCCCGCGCCAGTTCCGCCTGCCCGACCTGCGCTCGATGGGCGGCGCGGTCTTCGTGCTCGGCTTCGTGCTCTATCCCTACGTCTACATGACGGCGCGCGCGATGTTCATGAGCCAGCCCGCGCACCTGATGGAAGCCGCGCGCATGCTCGGCGAGAACCGGCGCGGCGCTTTCTTCCGCGTCGCGCTGCCGCTGGCGCGCCCGGCACTGGCCGTGGGCCTGAGCCTGGCGCTGCTCGAGACGCTCAACGACATCGGGGCTTCCGAATTCCTCGGCGTGCAGACGCTCACCGTGGCCGTCTACACGACCTGGATCACGCGCTCCGACCTCGCGGGCGCGGCGCAGATCGCCTGCGCCATGCTCGCCATGGTGATCGCGCTGGTCTGGCTCGAACGCAACGGCCGGCGCCACCAGCGCTACGGCTCGGCGCAGCGCATGCGCGCGCTGCAGCCGCGGCCGCTGCGCGGCGCCATGGCCTGGGCCGCCACCGCGGCGGCCTCGCTGCCGGTGCTGATCGGCTTCGTCGCGCCGGCGCTCTACCTGGTCTGGGAAAGCGCCAAGCGGCTGCGCCAGGGCGGCGGCATCTCGCACGGGCTGCTCGCGAGCCTGGCCAACACCATCGCGCTGGCGGCCGGCGTCACCGTGGCCGCGGTGGCGGCCGGGCTGCTGGTGGCCTGGGCCGCGCGCAACCCGGGTGGCCAGGGCGGCAGCGCGCGGCGCGGCCGCTGGCCCGCTCGCGTGGCCACGCTGGGCTATGCGGTGCCGGGCACGGTGCTGGCCATCGGCCTGCTCACGCCGGCGCTGGCCTTCGATGCCGCGCTCGCCACCACGTTCGGCTGGCAGGGCCTGCCGCTGATGGGCGCGGGCGTGGTGCTGGTGGCGGCCTGCACCATCCGCTTCCTCGCGATGCCGGTCGGCAGCATCGAGGCCGGGCTCGCGCGCATTCCGCCGGCCATCGAGCAGGCCGCGCGCCTGCTCGGCGAGACCGCCCTCGGCGCGCTGCGGCGCGTGCACCTGCCGCTGCTGCAGCCCTCGATCGCCGCCGGCGCGCTGCTGGTCTTCGTCGACGCGATGAAGGAACTGCCCGCCACGCTGCTGCTGCGGCCCGCCAACTTCGACACCCTCGCGACCTGGCTCTATGCCGAGGCCGCGCGCGGCACCTACGAGGAAGGCGCGATCGCGGCGCTGCTGATCGTGGCGGCCGGGCTGCTGCCCGTGATGCTGCTGGCGCGCAGCCAGCTCGCGGCCGCGCACGCGGCCGATCCCCTGCCCGTATCCTCCGCCACGCCATGAGCGCCAACCTGCACATCGACGCCCTCCGCCTCGCCTACGACACGCCGCGCGGCCCGCACGTCGTGGTCGACGGCTTCTCGCTCGCACTCGCGGCCGGCGAGATCGCCTGCCTGTTCGGCCCCTCGGGCTGCGGCAAGACCACGGTGCTGCGCGCCATCGCGGGCTTCGAGCCGCTGCGCGCGGGCGAGATCCGGCTCGGCGAGCGCACGCTGTCCTCGCTGCAGCAGCATCTGCCGCCCGAGGCGCGGCGCGTGGGCATGATGTTCCAGGAGTACGCGCTGTTCCCGCACCTCGACGCGGCGCGCAACATCGCCTTCGGGCTGCGCCGGCTGCCGCGCGCGCAACAGCAGGCGCGCGTGGCCGAGATGCTCGCGCTGGTCGGACTGGCCGAGGCCGGCGAGCGCTATCCGCACGAGCTCTCGGGCGGCCAGCAGCAGCGCATCGCGCTGGCCCGCGCGCTGGCGCCCGCGCCGGCGCTGCTGCTGCTCGACGAGCCCTTCTCCAACCTCGACGGCGCCACGCGCGAACGGCTCACGGTGGAGGTGCGCGCGATCCTGCGCCAGGCCGGCCAGACCGCGATCCTCGTGACCCACAACGAGGCCGAGGCGCAGGCCATGGCCGACCGCATCGGCGTGATGCACGGGGGGCGCATCACGCGCTGGATCGAGACCTCGGTCCGCTGAGGCCTAGCACAAGACGCTCTTTTGCCGAATGGGCTTTTCGGGAAAAGGTTGTTCGCCCCCGGAAGAATCCGGCCCCAACCGATTCATCCGGAGCGCCCGCCCATGTCCCAGCCTCTCACCCTCGTCAGCCACCTGCTGTGCCCCTACGTGCAACGCGCCGCGATCGCGCTGCACGAAAAGGGCGTGCCCTTCGAGCGCGTCGTGATCGACCTCTCGGCCAAGCCCGACTGGTTCCTCGCGATCTCGCCGCTGGGCAAGGTGCCGCTGCTGCGCGTGCAACGGCCCGACGGCGGCGAGACCGTGCTGTTCGAGAGCAACGTGATCTGCGAATACATCGAGGAGACCCAGCCCGGCGCGCGGCTGCATCCCGAGGACCCGCTCGCGCGCGCCGAGCACCGCGCCTGGATGGAGTTCGGCTCGGCGATCCTGGCCGACCTCTGGGGCTACGAGACCACCAAGGACGCCGAGGTGTTCGCGCAGAAGCGCCAGGCCCTGGCCGACAAGTTCGCGCGCGTCGAGGCGGCGCTCGGCGCCGGCCCCTTCTTCGCGGGCGAGCGCTTCAGTCTGGTCGACGCGGTGTTCGCGCCGGTGTTCCGCTACTTCGAGGTGTTCGACCGCCTCGTCGACTCGAAGCTCTTCGACGCCCTGCCGCGCGTCGAAGCGTGGCGCAAGGCGCTGGCCGCGCGGCCCAGCGTGCGCGCGGCGGTGGTGCCCGAGTACCCCGAGCACCTGATGGACTTCCTGCGCAAGCACGAGTCGCTGCTGCTCACGCGCGCCGAAGAAGTCCGAGCGGCTTGATCGGCGCGGCGGGAGACCGACAATAGCGGGCTCCCACGACAACACCCACGGACTCCACGCGATGAGACTCCTCCACACCATGCTGCGCGTCGGCAACCTGCAGCGCTCGATCGACTTCTACACGAAGGTGCTCGGCATGAACCTGCTGCGCACCTCCGAGAACCCCGAGTACAAGTACAGCCTGGCCTTCGTCGGCTACGACGAGGGCAACCCCGGCCAGGCCGAGATCGAGCTGACCTACAACTGGGGCACCGAGAGCTACGAGCTCGGCACCGCCTACGGCCACATCGCGCTCGGCGTGCCCGATGCCTACGCGGCCTGCGAGAAGATCAAGGCCGCGGGCGGCAACGTCACGCGCGAAGCCGGCCCCGTGAAGGGCGGCACCACGGTGATCGCGTTCGTGACGGATCCCGACGGCTACAAGATCGAGCTGATCCAGCGCGCCGAGCAGGCGGCCGGCGGCGGATTGCGCTGATCGACGATGGCCACCGGCGCCGCGAAGAAGAAACCGGCCTCGAAAAAGGCCG
Source organism: Variovorax sp. GW821-FHT09B01 (assembly GCF_059418345.1). Taxonomy (NCBI): domain Bacteria; kingdom Pseudomonadati; phylum Pseudomonadota; class Betaproteobacteria; order Burkholderiales; family Comamonadaceae; genus Variovorax; species Variovorax sp. GW821-FHT09B01. The sequence goes on from NZ_JBWKPQ010000013.1 coordinate 128,222, forward strand.
CTGCCAAGGCCGGCAGCAAGGCCGTGCGCCATGTCGCGCTGCTGCGCGGCGTCAATGTCAACGGCATCACGATCCGCAGCGCCGACCTGCAGGCGCTGTTCGTCGAGCTCGGCTTCGGCGCGGTGCGCACCGTGCTCGCGAGCGGCAACGTGCTGTTCGACACCGACGAGACCGACATCGCCGCGCTGCGCCAGCGCATCGAGCAGGCGCTGCGCGAGCGCTTCGGCTACGAGGCCTGGATCGTGCTGCTCGCGCAGGCCACGGTGGCGCGCATGGCCGCGGGCTATCCCTTCGAGCGCGTCGACGAGGAGCGCCATCCGTACATCGTGTTCGGCTCCGATCCCGCGATGCTCGACGAGGTGATGGCCAAGGCCGAAGAACTCGAGACGTACACCGACCGGCTGCAGCGCGGCGACGGCGTGCTCTATTGGGAGCTGCCGCGCGGCGAGAGCACCGACACGCCGGTGGCGAAGCTGCTCGCGAAGACGCGCTACAAGTCGAGCACCACCACGCGCAACCTGCGCACGGTCGAGAAGCTGATCGCGGGTTGAGCCGGCCAGGGGCCACGGCATAGGGGCAATCGCCCCTGCGCAAGGCACGGGATTTGCAATAGATTGAAAGGCCGACCGACGCGTCGGCCTTTTTCATTCGAGCGCCACGATGCCCCCCTCCAGAATCATTCCAACAGTCCTGCTCGCCGTGACCGCGGCGACGCTTTCCGCCTGCGGCGGCGGTTCCAGCGGCGGCTTCGCCGCGCTTCCCATCGGCAGCGCGCCGCCGCCACCTTCCGCTCCCCCGCCGGCCCCGCCCGGCGCGCGCTTCGATCCCGCGCTGTGCGTGCAGCAGGCCGGCACGCCGCACGGCCAGACGGCCGGCATCAGCGGCACCAGCCTGATGGTGACCTCGGCCCACTACGAAGCCTCGAAGGCCGGCTGCAAGGTGCTGGCCACCGGCGGCAGCGCGATCGACGCGGCCATCGCGGTGCAGGCGGTGCTCGGCACGGCCGAGCCCTTCGCCTCGGGCCTCGGCGGCGGCACGCTGATTACCTACTACGACGCGGCCACCCGGGCCGTGCGCACCTTCGACGGCCTCTCGGCCGCGCCCGCGGCCACCGGCGGCGCGACCACGCTCTACCAGGCCGTGGCGCAGGACGTGTCGAGCGCCGCGCCCTACAACGTCTGCAAGAGCGGCCTCGCGGCCGGCGCGAGCATCTCCTCGCAGCAGGGCAACACCAACATCTCGGCGCGCGCGGTCGGCATTCCCGGCACGGTGGCGGTGCTCGACCTGGTGCACCGCGCCTACGGCCGCAAGGCCTGGAACGCCCTGTGGGACGACGCGATCGCGCTGGCCGAGAACGGTTTCCCGATGACCAGGTACATGTACTCGACGCTCTATGCCGACAGCGCCGAGTTCGACGACGACGGCAACCCGGTGGACGCCGGCAGCGGCGTGCCCGCCTGGGTCAACTCGGCCGGCACGGTGCGCGGGGCGGCGCGCTGCAAGTATCCCGACATCGCGAAGCGCTACTGCGACCTGGCCGACGCCACGATGCAGAAGCCGCTGCCGATCGGCACGCTCATCAAGAACCCCGAGCTCGCCCAGACCATGAAGCTGGTGCGCGACGGCGGCAGCGCGGCCTTCTACGATCCGGCCCGGCCCACGGTGCAGGCGATCGTGCAGCGCACCACCGCCGGCAGCCTGCCCTGCCGCTCGGTCCTGCCGACCGCGGGCACGCCCGCCAGGCCGGCGGTGGCGACCACCATCGCCTCGATCCCGAGCCTGATGCAGCCGACCGACTTCGCGGCCTACCAGGCGGTGGAGCGCAAGCCACTCGTGGGCACGCGCTTCGGCACCACGATCTACACCCAGCCCGCGCCCTCGTTCGGCGGCTTCGTCACGCTCTATTCGCTCGGCATCCTCGAGCGCAAGAAGCTGCAGGACGAGAAGGCGCTCGACACGCCGCGCTTCGTCTACTACGCCGCGGAGGCGAGCCGGCTCGCCAACGTCGACCGGCGCGCCGTGATCGGCGACCCCGCCTGGTCGAACGTCAACGCGCGCGCCTCGGTGCTGCTGAGCGAGGCCGAGCTCGACCGCCGCGCGGCGCAGATCGGCGACAAGGCCTTCGACACCGCACCCGCGGGCAACATCGGCAGCTTCGTGGCGGCTGACCCGGCGGGCTACGACACCATGACCGCGCTCGGCAAGGGACGCGCCGCCGCGCCGGCCACTCGGCTGGCGCAGGCTCGCCCCACGGCGCGCGACGAGGACTGGAACACCACCAGCAACGTGGCGGTGGTCGATGGCTACGGCAACGCGCTGTCGATGACGACCACGATCAACACGCACTGGGGGGCGCACATGGAAGCGGCCGGCATCATGCTCAACGACGTGATGTCGAACTTCTCCGCCGGCTCGAGCGCGCCGCCGAGCACGGGCTCGGACGTCAACGGCTACCAGGGCACGAAGCGGCCGCGCACCTCGATCGCACCCGCGATCGCCTTCGATGCCGAGGGCCGGCTGCGGCTGGTCTGGGGGTCGGCGGGCGGCGGCCCGATCCCCGACTACATCGTCAAGAGCTTCATGGGCCACGTGGTCTACGGCCTCGACCTGCAGGCCGCGATCAACGCGCCCAACTTCACGGGCCAGAACGGCGTGGCCGAACTCGAGGCCGGCTCGGCGCTGGCGCCGCTGGCCGACAGCCTGCGCGCGAGCTACGGCTACGACACCGACACCCTGCGCGTGACGGGCCTGCTCAGCGGCCTGAGCGGCATCGCGGTGACGCGCGACGCGAACGGCCGCGCGGTCTACAGCGGCGCGGCCGACAACCGGCGTTCGGGCGCGGCCTTCGGCTACTGAGCCCGCGCAGCGCACACGAAGAAAAGCCTGGCGGTGCCAGGCTTTTTCGTGTGGCGCGGATCAGCAGCCGAGCAACTCGGCCAGCTCGAGGATGTCGCGCGCATGCAGGTTGTTGGCCGCCACCGGCGTCACGTCCTTCGGCTGCGCGCGGCCGAACTCGAAGGGCCGCTCGATGTAGCCGGTCTTGAGGCCGCAGGCGCGCGCGGCCGCGAGGTCGTCGTGGTGCGCGGCCGCCAGCATCACCTGGCCCGGCGTGGCGTCGAACACGCCGGCCACGCCGAGGTAGGTGCGCGGGTCGGGCTTGTAGGCCTTGAAGACCTCGGCCGACAGGACGCAGTCCCAGGGCAGGCCCGCGCGCTTGGCCATCTCGGTCAGCAGGCCGATGTTGCCGTTCGACAGCGAGCAGATGGTGAACTTGCGCTTGAGGCGCGTGAGCCCTTCCACCGCATCGGGCCAGGCCGGCAGCCGGTGCCAGGCGCGGCTGAGTTCGCGCCGCGCGGCAGCATCGAGGCGGTCGCTGAGGCCGAAGTCGCGCAGCACTTGCTCGAGCATGCTCAGGTGCAACTCGTCGAGCAGCGTGAAGCCGCCCTCGCCCGCGGCGATGCGCTCCATCACCTGCTTCATCGCGGGCTGGTAGCCGGCGCGCCAGGCCAGCGCGAAGGTCGCGCCGTCCACACCCGGCAGGGCCTGCTCGGCCTCGGCGGCGATGCCGCTGTGCCAGTCGACCACGGTCCCGAAGACGTCGAAGGCCACGACCTTGAGGTCGCTGGCGTCGAAATCCGCGTTGCCCATGGCGGCCTCAGCGCGCGAGCTGGCTCGCGGCGCGCGCCAGCTGTTCGATGCGGGCCCAGTCGCCGTCGCGGATGGCGTCGGTCGGCACGATCCACGAGCCGCCCACGCAGGCCACGTTCGACAGCGCGAGGAACTCGGCCGCATTGCCCGCATGGATGCCGCCCGTGGGGCAGAAGACGACGTCGCCGAACGGGCCCTGCCAGGCCTTGAGCATCGGCAGGCCGCCGGCCTGCAGCGCGGGGAAGAACTTGAGCTGGGTGTAGCCGTCCTCCTGCGCCGACATGATCTCGCTGCCGGTGGCCACGCCGGGCAACAGCGGCAGGCCGAGGTCGTGGCAGGCCTTGCCGACCGCGCGCGTGTAGCCCGGGCTCACGCCGAACTTCGCGCCGGCCAGCGCCGAGGCCTGGGCATCGGCCGCGCTGCGGATGGTGCCCGCGCCGGCCACGGCCTCGGGCACTTCCTTGGCGATGATTTCGATGCATTCGAGCGCCTGCGGCGTGCGCAGCGTCACCTCGAGCATGCGGATGCCGCCGGCGACCAGCGCGCGCGCGAGCGGCACGGCGTGCTTCACGTCGTTGAGCACGATCACCGGGATCACCGGCGCGTCGCGCATCACGTCGAGGGAAGTCAGTGCGTTCTTGTCGTTTACAGCCATGAGCAGGCTCCTTCTTCAGCAGTCAATGCATTGCGCCGCATGCCGGCGAACAGTTCGCGCCCCAGGCCGTGGCCGTCGGCGATGCGCTGGGCCTCCGACAGCGTGGCGGCCTCGCGCTCGGCCCACTCGTCGGCGGGCAGCAGGACCTCGAGCGTACCCGCGACCGCGTCCAGGCGTATGACGTCGCCATCGCGCACCTTGGCCAGCGGCCCGCCCGCGGCCGCTTCGGGCGACACGTGGATGGCGGCTGGTATCTTGCCCGAGGCGCCGCTCATGCGGCCGTCGGTGACCAGCGCCACTCGGAATCCCTTGCCCTGCAGCACCGACAGCGGCGGCGTGAGCTTGTGCAGCTCGGGCATGCCGTTGGCCTGCGGGCCCTGCCAGCGCACCACGCAGACCACGTCGCGCTCGAGCTCGCCGGCCGTGAAGGCCTTCTGCAGCGCGGCCTGCGAATCGAACACCCGCGCGGGCGCCTCGACCACATGGCGGTCGTCGGGCACCGACGAGACCTTGATGACACTGCGGCCCAGGTTGCCGCCGAGCAGCTTCAGGCCGCCGGTGGCGCTGAAGGGCGCGGCGACGGGCCGCGTGACGGCGTCGTTCTGCAGCGCGGCGGCCGGCGTCCAGCGCAGGCGCTTGGCATCGGCCTCGCCCTCGAGCGACGGCACGTCGGCGAATTCGCGGATGCCGCCCGAACGCACCGTCAGCACGTCGGCATGCATCAGGCCGGCCTCGACCAGCTCGCCGATCACGAAGCCGGGGCCGCCCGAGGCCTGGAACTCGTTCACGTCGGCGCTGCCGTTCGGGTACACACGCGTGAGCAGCGGCACCACGTCCGACAGCTTCGAGAAATCGTCCCAGTCGATCACGATGCCCGCGGCGCGCGCCACGGCCACCCAGTGGATCAGGTGGTTGGTGGATCCGCCCGTGGCGAGCAGCGCGGCCATGGCGTTGACGATGCAGCGCTCGTCGACCATCTCGCCGATCGGCGGGCACTGGAAGGCGGCTTCGCCGGCCTTGCCCAGCACCGTGCGCACGGCCTCGCGCGTGAGCGTCTCGCGCATCGCGTCGCCGGGCTGCACGAAGGCCGTGCCGGGCACGTGCAGGCCCATGGCCTCGAGCAGCATCTGGTTGCTGTTGGCGGTGCCGTAGAAAGTGCAGGTGCCGAGCGTGTGATAGGCCGCCATCTCGGCCTCGAGCAGGCCCTGGCGGCCCACGAGCCCCTGCGCGGCCTGCTCGCGCACCTTCGACTTCGCGTTGTTCGACAGGCCCGAGGGCATCGGGCCCGCGGGCACGAACACGGTGGGCAGGTGGCCGAAGTGCAGCGCGCCGATCAGCAGGCCCGGCACGATCTTGTCGCACACGCCGAGCATCAGCGCGGCATCGAACATGTCGTGCGTGAGCGCGACCGCGGTGCTCATCGCGATCAGGTCGCGGCTGAACAGGCTCAGCTCCATGCCGGGCGTGCCCTGCGTGACGCCGTCGCACATGGCGGGCACGCCGCCGGCCACCTGCGCGGTGGCGCCGAGGCGGCGCGCCTCGTGCTTGATGATGTCGGGGTAGCCCTGGTACGGCGCATGGGCCGAGAGCATGTCGTTGTAGGCGGTGACGATGCCGATGTTGGGCGCGCGCTCGGCGACCACGCGGAACTTGTCGTTGGCCGGGATGCCGGCCACGGCATGCGCCACGTTGGCGCAGCCCATGCGGTCGGAGCCGCGGTCGCGCTGGCGCAGTTCGGCGAGGCACGCGAGGTAGGCGCCGCGCTGCGCCTTGCTGCGATCGCGGATGCGATCGGTGACGTCGAGGACGGTGGGATGTGTGCTGCTCATGGGGATGTTGTCGGTGGCTCTGCCGATGGGGTCGCCACTGTCGCGTGGGCGACCTCGAGATGGGTTCATCGTAGCAAGGACGACGCCAGGCCTCGATGGAAATCGGGCACCGTGCCAATACGAATCCACGCCCGGATACGGATGCTTGCAAAACACCCGGACGCGGACTCGCGCGAGCCCGCGTGGCGGCGCATTCCGCGCGCCGCGGCGGCTCGCCCGGCCTCAGTCGAGCAGCTTGACCTCGACCCGGCGCGCCTGCGCGTCGTTGCCGCTGCCGGCCGTGACCGGCGGGCGCAGCAGGTCGATCTTGTCGGCCGGCACGCCGAGGCCGACGAGCACGTCGCGCACCGTCTCGGCACGCTTCTTCGCGAGCTGTTCGTTGACCGCCGCATCGCCGGTGGTGTCGTGGAAGCCCGAGACCACCGCCTTGCGGCCGGCCTCGACGCCCTTGATGACCGCGGCCAGCGCTTCCGCCGCGCCGGGCGCGAGGTCGGCGCTGCCGGTGGCGAAATAGAAATTCACCACGCCGTTGGCGACGCGGATGCTGGCGCCGTCGGGGATCGTGACGGTGACGGTCTCGGTGACCTCGGCCACCGTGGCCTGGGTGGCCGGGGCCGCGGCCGGCACCGTGATGGCGGTCTGCGCCGTCGCGGAGGCCTTGGCGGGCGTCTTGTGCCACGCCGCGAAGCCGATCACCCCACCGACGATCAGCAGCAGCAGGATCGCGATCAGCCCGAGGGCGAAATTCTGCTGGCTGTCGTCGGTGTTGTTCGTCACGCGTGCTCCATAGGATGAAAGCGGCCGGTAAATAATGGGGTGGTCAACCATGATCAGGAAATTGTAGGCATGGGTCCTTCTCCCGACACTGTAGGCGCTGGCCCCACCTCGGGCTCGGACCGGGCGCCCAATCCCGGGCCGCCGGGTCTGGATCCGCTGCCCAAGCCGCTGCGCGATCCCCAACCGATGCTCGAGCGCACCATCGCCGAATGGGGCGGCCACGAGGACCTCTGGCTGTTCGGCTACGGCTCGCTGATCTGGCGGCCCGAGTTCGATTTCATCGAGCGCCGACCGGCCTGGGTGCGTGGCTGGCACCGCGCGCTGAAAATGTGGAGCCGCGTCAATCGCGGCAGCGTGCAGACGCCGGGCCTGGTGTTCGGCCTGCTCTCGGGCGGCAGCGTGCGCGGCATGGTGTTCCGCGTGCCGGCCGCGCAGGGCCTGGACACGCTGCGCCGGCTCTGGCTGCGCGAGATGCCCACCGGCGTCTACGACCCCAAGTGGCTGCGCTGCACCACCGCCTCGGGGCCGGTGAGCGCGCTGGCCTTCACGCTGTCGCGGCGCAGCCCCAACTTCACGGGCGAGCTCAGCGACGAGCGCTACCGCCACATCTTCGCGAATGCCGTGGGCCGCTACGGCAGCTCGCTCGACTATGCGCAGCAGACGCTCGAGGAGCTGCGCCGCCATGCGATCCACGACGTGGCGCTCGCGCGGCTGGTGGCGCTGGCCGCCCCGCCCGCCGTACCCTCCGACACATCGGCGGCGCACACTGCATCGCCGGCCCCGACCGATTGCGATGTGGTGCCGCCTCCGGTATACGTCGCAGGGTCTTCCGACAAGAAATCCTCTCAACCTTCCGGACCCTCCGGATCTCCCGACAAGGACCAACAATGAAGAACTCCTCCCGCCGCCTCGCCGGCGCTGCCACCGCCGTGCTCGCGGCCTCGCTGCTGGCCGCCTGCGGCACGCTGGGCGGCAAGCCGGCCACCACGGTCGAACTGGTGCCCACCGGCGCGATCACGCCGAACCCGACCACGGGCACCGTCACCTTCACCGCGCTCGAGCATGGCGTGCGCGTGGCCGGCATCGTGCGCGGCCTGCCGCCGAACACCGAGCACGGCTTCCACATCCACGAGAAGGGCGACTGCGGCGACAACGGCAATGCCTCGGGCGGCCACTTCAACCCCAGCGGTGGCACGCACGGCAAGTTCGCCGCGCCGGGCAGCCATGCGGGCGAGCTGCCGAGCCTGGTGGCCAACGGCGCCGGCGAGGCACGCTTCAGCGTCGAGAACCATGCGATCTCGCTGACGCCGGGCGCCGCCAACAGCGTGATCGGCCGTGCGCTGGTGGTGCACCGCGACAAGGACGACTTCACGACCCAGCCGGCCGGCAACTCGGGCCCGCGCATCGCCTGCGCGGTGATCGGCAAGTAAGGGCTTCGTTCAGCCGGCGCGCTGTGCGCCGGCTGCCTCGCGCGCGCGCCACAGCGCCTCGGCGCGCGCCAGGGCCTCGGGAGTGTCGATGTCGGTCACGACGCCGGCATCGTCGAGCGCCAGGTCAGCTACCGAATCCATAGCACGCAATGCCCGCAGGACGGGCGCCGCGCCGAAGTTTCCTTCGAGCGCGGCGAGCGCCGCCTGGCAACTCGCGGCAAAGCCCACCGGATGCCCGCGCTCGCCCTGGTAGCTCGGCTGCGCCGCCTGCACGCCGCCCGCGAGCGCCGCCGCCACGGCGCGCATCGTCTGGGGCAGCACCAGCGGCAGGTCGCCCGGCAGGATCAGCCATCCCGCCGCGCCCGCCGTGGCGCGCACCGCGGCGGCAATGGAATCGCCCATGCCCGGATGGCCCGCGTCCTCCACATGCCAGGGCAGGCCGCTCGCGCGCACCGCGTCGAGCGTGCGCTCGAGCACCGGCTTGCCGGCCAGCGGCGCGCGCAGCTTCGAGCCGCTGCCGCCGGCGGCCACGAAGCGTTCGCCGCGGCCCGAGGCCAGCACGATCACGGTCGGGGGATTCGCGAGGGGGGTCACGGCGCGAGTATCGCTTGGGCAACAATGCCGCCATGACTTCCCCGACTTCCAAAGAATCGCTGGCCGCGCTGCGCAAGAGCTACGAGCGCGCCGAGCTCGGCGAGGCGCACAGCGCCGACGATCCGCTGCGCCAGTTCGAGCGCTGGCTCGACGAGGCCATCGACGCCCAGGTGCCCGAGCCCAACGCGATGACCTTGTGCACCGTCGGCAGCGACCTGCGGCCCTCGAGCCGCATCGTGCTGATCAAGGGCTACGACGCGCGCGGCCTGGTCTGGTACACCAACTACGAGAGCCGCAAGGGCCGCGAGCTCGCGGGCAACCCCTATGCCTCGCTGCAGTTCCACTGGGTCGAGCTCGAGCGCGTGGTGCGCATCGAGGGCCGGGTCGAGAAGGCCGGCGCCGACGAGAGCGACGCCTACTACGCGAGCCGCCCGCTCGATTCGCGCCTGGGCGCCTGGGCCAGCCCGCAGAGCGAGGTGATCGGCGGGCGCGAGGTGCTGGTGAAGAATGCCGCCGTCGCCGCCGCGAAGTACCTGCTCTCGCCGCCGCGCCCGCCGCACTGGGGCGGCTACCGACTGGTGCCCGATCGCTGGGAGTTCTGGCAGGGCCGCAAGAGCCGGCTGCACGACCGGCTGCGCTACCGGCTCGAGGCCGGTCAGTGGACACGCGAACGGCTCGCGCCCTGACAGATCAAGCCTCGCAGGCCGTCACCTTGAATTCGACGCGGCGATCGAGCGCGTCGCTCGCATCGTCGGCGCCCGTGCCCACGATGTTCTCGCGGAAGCCCGCGCCGGCTTCGCGCAGCTTCTTCGCCAGCGGCGGGGCCTCGCCCACCAGCCGGGTCTTGACGGTCACCGCGCGCTGCAGCGACAGCCGCTCGTTGACCGCCTCCGAACCCGTGCGGCTGGTGTGGCCGGTCACGACCACGCAGGAATCGATCTGCACCGCCTGGCGCGCGATCTGGCGCAGCCACATCGGGTAGGCGGCGCTGATCTTCGGGTCGGCCAGGAAGTCGGTCGAGCCCGGCTTGAACAGGAACTTCACGCTCAGGTTGTTGGTTTCGAGCCCCAGCCGCGCAAGCGTGCCGAAGGTCTTCTCGGCGTCGGCGGTGCGACCCAGCTGCGACTGCGTGAGGTACAGGCCGCTGTAGACGCGCAGCTGCTGCCCGTCGGGGCGGCGCGAGGCGGCGTCGTAGCGCGCCAGCGCCTCCTGCAGCCGGCCGGCCTCGTAGGCGGCGGTGGCCTCCTGCATCACGGTCGCGGTCGGCAGGCGCTCGAGGTAGAGCGCGTCGGCGGCCTGGCCCGGCTGGGTCTCGGCGGTGCGGATGTAGCCCTCGACGCCGCGGTCCTTGCCGTTGACCGGGCTGTCGCGGAAGAAGGCCGTGGGCCGGGTGTCGAGCGAGGCATCGCTGATGCGCGCCACCGACTGCGCGATCACCACGCCGCTCTTGATCTCGGTCAGCGCGAGGTTCAGCCGGTAGGGCGAGCCGCCCGCCTCCTTGTCGCGCACCAGCGTGCCGTTGAGCACGTACTGCGCGGTGGCGATCTCGGTGCTGTTGAACGGCGTCACGGTGAACTGCTTGAACTGCGCCTGCATGCGCTGGACGATGCGCTGCTCGGCCACGCGCGTGACCTCGGTCTGCTGGCCGCTGGCGCTCTCGAGCAGCGGGTCGATGACGATGCGGCTCTGCTTCATCGAGGACTCGACCTTGGCGAGGAAGCCCGGCAGCTTCTTGGTCTGCACCATCAGGTCGTCCACCGCCTGGTCGACGGCCTGTTCGAAGGGCATCGCGTTGCCCGGCTGCGGGCGCTGTGCCGCGCAGGCCGCGAGCAGCACGGCGGCGGCGCCGAGCGCCATCGCGCGCAGCGCGCTGCGCAGGCTGGAGGGGATCTTCATCATCAGCATTGGCTCCTCAAGTACGTCATGTCCTGGTCCGACAGCGGCTCGCCCACGGCGGCGCGCATGTTGATCTCGGTGCAGCGCTTCGTCGGCGCCGGCCGGCGCACGGGCGCGGGCCGGTCGGCCTCGTGCTCCGCCACGCGGGCCGGCGGCGCCTCGGCCGGCGCGCGCGGCTTCGGCGGCGGCCGCGTGGCCGCCTTCTCGCTCGGCCGGTCGACGGCGGCCGGCGGCTTCGCCGGTTCGGGCGCCGGTTTCTCCTCCGGCTTGGGCACGGCCAGACAGGGCGTGCGGCACGGCTTGGCCTGCGCCGCCGCCGGCGTGGCGGCGCCCAGCAGCAGCCATGGCGCGATCGCCGTCGCGATCAGCACCATCGCAGCAACGGGCATGGATCGCGTCTGGCAAATCATCAGCGGGGAAATGTAGAGCGGCCGGCGGCGCTCCACATCTCGCCAAACGGCCACCCTGCCGAACGGCATAGGGGGCGCGGGACGCGGAGGAGATCGAAAGGCTACGGTTTCGCGTGGCCCGGGACGGATGTCAGGGCAACCACTGCACCCAGAGCATCACCAGCGTGAGCGTGACCAGCGCCAGCAGCGTGGAGACCGCGACGCTGGCGGTCACCAGGTCCTCGGCGCTGCGGTAGCGCTGCGAGAACAGGAACACGTTGGCGCCGATCGGCAGCGCGGCCGCGACCACCATCACCGTGAGCGGAATGCCGCGCACGCCGAGCGCCCAGCCGATGATCGCCACCAGCAGCGGATGCAGCAGGTTCTTGACGCCGGCCTGCACCATGGCACTGCGCCAGTGGCGCCCCACCGGCGTGAGCGCCAGCGTGATGCCCACCATCACCAGCGCCACCGGGCCGAAGGCCTGGCCCAGCAGCTCGATGGTGCGGTCGACCGGCTGCGGCATGACCCAGCCGCTCTGCGCGAACAGCAGCCCAGCGATGATCGGCAGCGGCACCGGATGGATGATGGCGTTGCGCAGCGCGCGCAGCGCGGTGCGCAGCATCGAGCGCTTCTCGGCGCCGCCGACCACCGCGTGCTCGCGCGCCACCGCGAGCTCGAGCACCACGGTGGCGCTGGTCATCAGCACCAGCGAATGCAGCGAGATCAAGGTCAGCAGCACCACCATGCCGGCCTCACCATAGGCCAGGCCGACCAGCACGATGCCGATCATCACGGTGTTGCTGTAGGTGTTGGCGAGCGCGAGCACCGCGCCCGTGCGATTGAAGCCGCGCAGCGCCAGCGTGGCCGCGAACAGCAGCCCCGAGGCGATGAAGTAGGCGGCCACCGGCTTGAAGCGCAGTTCCTCGACGTGCACGCCGCTCATCGCGCGGAACAGCAGCGCCGGCGCGAGCAGCAGGAAGATCAGGTTGGAGAGGTCCTTGACCGCGGGGCCGCCGATCCAGCGGCGCCTCCCGGCCAGGTAGCCCGCCGCGATCAGCAGCACGACGGGCAGGAGGGAGGAGATGACGAACGAATTCACCGGTCGAGGATAGCCGAGCGTTCGCGCCCGCCTCCCTCCCCCGCCGGGGGAAGGAGGCCCCGTCCGGTCAGAAGGTCACGCGCACGCCCACCTTCAGCGACCGCCCCGGCAGCGGTGCGGCCGGGTACACCGTCGTCGTCAGGATCGAGGTCGCGCTGTAGGCCAGCTTGTTGCCGATGTTGTCGACGCGTGCATACCAGGTGAGGTTGGCGCGCTGCACCTTCATGCGGTAGGCGATCGAGGCGTTCCACAGCGTGTAGGCATCGGTCTCGCGCGCGCCGACGCCCGGCACGCGGTGCTGCGCGGCGTTGTAGTCGAAGCCGACGCGGCCGCTCCACGGGCCGTTGCCGTAGACCAGCGTGGCGCCCACGCGCACCGGCGCGATGCGCGGCAGCGGCTCGCCGGTGTCGGTGTTCTTCGCGCGCACCAGGTCGCCGCGCCACTCGAGGTCGAGCGTGCCGGCATCGGCCATGCGCGCGAAGCCGTCGCTGCCCAGCAGGCGCAGGTTGCCGCTGGCCTCGATGCCGGTGAAGCGCGCGCGCACGCCGTTGTAGAGGTACTCGGCCAGCGTGTCGGTGACCTCGGGGTCGGTCACGACCTGGCCTTCCTCGTCGAGCGTGCGGCCCGAGGCGGTCAGGCCGATGTAGTTGCGAAAGCGCGTGACGTAGGCATTGACGCGCGCCGTGTTCGGCCCCGACTTCCATTGCGCGCCGAGGTCGAAGCCGGTCGACTGCTCCTTGCTGAGGTTCGGGTTGCCGACCTCCCATGCGGCCGTGGCCACGTGCGGGCCGTTGGCCAGCAGCTCGTAGTCCTTGGGCGCGCGCTCGGTGTAGGCGATGTTCGAGGTCAGTTGCCACTGCGGCGCGAGGTTGACCAGGGCGCCGAAGGCGGCGCTGTTCGGGTTGAAGGTGCGCTCGCCGATCGCGAAGCGGTTGATGCTGGGATCGTCGGGATAGCCGAGCGAGCGCACGGTGACGCGCTCGGTGCGCGCGCCGAAGCTCAGCTTGCCCCACGAGGTGCCCATCTCCTCGTAGAGGAACAGTGCGCGCGAGCGCGTGCGGCTGTGCGGCGCGAAGGCTTCCTCGCCGTCGGCGGCGAAGCGGTTGGTCTCGGCGCTGAAGCCCATCAGGCCTTCCAGCGGTCCGATCTTCTCGTGCCGCACCTCGACGCGCAGGTCGTTGCTCATGTTCGAGAAGGTGGTGCCGGCCTCGGCGCCCTCGAACTCGGTGTGGCGGTAGTTGGTGTGGCTGAGCTTGGCGTGGACGCTGCGGATGATGCCGCCCGGGCGCCATTCGCCCTCGATCGCGTAGCGGTCGGACTTCATCGCGATGGTCACGTCGTCCTCGGCCACGGTGCCGTAGTTGCTGCGGTAGGTGCTGGCCGAGGCACCGATCCAGCCCCGGTCGAAGAACAGCGTGCCGCCGATCGCGCCGCCGTGCGCCTCGTTGGCCGAGTTGCAGATCTTGCGCGCGCGCCAGGGCGAGCCGGGCTTCTCGCAGTTCAGGTCGATCGGCGCCGAGACGTCGCTCGAGTCGCGCTTGAAGGCATCGGCATGCAGCGCGAAGCGGCCGTTGCCGCCCTCGAGCATCACGGCGCCGTTCTTCTCGCGGTTGCCGGTCGCATAGCCGAGGTCGGCGCGGCCGCCGAAGCCCTCGATCGGCTCGCTCGGGATGCGGTTGTCGATCAGGTTCACCACGCCGCCGACCGCGCTGCCGCCGTACTGCAGCGCCGACGGGCCGCGCAGCACCTCGACGCGCTCGGTGACCAGCGCGTCGACCGGCACCGCGTGGTCGTAGCTCAGCGCCGAGGCGTCGGGCGCGCCGCCGCCGTTCTGCAGGATGCGGATGCGGTCGCCGTCCTGGCCGCGGATGATCGGCCGGCTGGCATTGGGGCCGAAGTAGGTGCTGCTGACGCCGGGGATGTTGTCCAGCGTCTGGCCCAGCGTGGACTGCGAGCGCAGCAGCAGTTCGTCGCCCGAAAGCGTGGTGGTGGGCGCGATCAGGTCGCTGGCGCCCAGCGGGTTGCCGGTGACGGTGATCTCGCGCAGGCTGGTGGTGGGTTGCGGGTTCGGCGAGGGATCGGCGGGTGCGGTCTGGGCCAGGGCCGCGGCCGAGGCGAGCGAGAGGACGGCAGCGCCGATGGCGTTGCGACGGAATTGGGGGGTCATGATGAAAACTCGTTGAATCGATGAGCGACCGCCGGCCACCCGTGCGCGACGGCTGGCGGCGAATCGGAAACGGAACATTCAGCGAGCGACAGGCGGCCCGCGGGCCTCGAACGGCGCGACCCAGCGGACGATGGCCTCGCCCTGCAGGTAGGCGAAGCGCGCAGCAGGCAGTTGCACCGGCAGCAGCACCAGCGGCACGCCCAGGGCGCCGGAGCCGTGCGCGAGCCGGTCGTACAGCCGGCACTCGGCATCGGTGCGATCGCCGAACAGGGCATGCAGCCAGCCGTGCCGCGCGGCGGAAGCATGCGCCTGCGCCTCGTGCACGCCCTGCGTCGCGCCGGCGGCCGCGGCCGTGCGCCGGGCCTCCACGGTCCGGGTCCAGTCGCCCGGCACGTGCAGCGTGGCATGCACGAGCCCGAGGGTCGACGCCGCCCACACCGCGAGCAGCAGCGTGAGAACGACGGCGCGCGACAGCCTCGAATGCTTCATCAGAAGTGCGTGGTCATGCTCATGTAGACGCTGCGCCGCGTGCCGTATTGCGGCGCGCCCACGCCGACGCCGGTGCCGTCGCGCAGCAGGTAGCTCTTGTCGAACAGGTTCAGGATCGCGACGCGGCCGACCACGTCGCTGCCCGAGGCGTACTTCCAGGTGTGGGCGTAGGCGGCGTTGACCACCGTGTAGTTCGGCAGCGCGGCGCTGTTGGGCGCACCGCCGTCGGGCGTGCGGCGCAGGCCGCTGCCGAAGATCAGGTCGCCGCTGATCTGGTCGTCGCCGAAGCGGTAGCTGGCGCCGGCCGAGGCCGTCCAGGTCTGGTCATGGTCCAGGTACACGTCGTGGTTGGCGATGTAGCCCAGCTCGTCGGCGCCGAACAGCGACTGGCTCGACACGATGTTCCTGCCCATCGCCTTCTGGTGGGCCAGGTTCGCATAGGCCGACCAGTGCTCGTCGTTGTAGCGCGCCGACAGCTCCACGCCGCGCGCGAAGCCGTCGGCGTAGTTGAACGGCGACAGGATCAGCGCCTGGCCGAACTGGCCTTCGTCGACCAGGTTCGTGATGTTCTTGTAGTAGACGTCGGCCGACAGCGACAGGTTCGGGCTCAGCTTGTGGTCCACGCCCAGGTCGAAGTAGTGGGTGCGCTCGGCCTTCACCGGATCGGAGACCGCGATCTCGGGCTGGTTGGTGGTGCCCGCGTAGAGGTTGATGCTCTGCTGCGACGCCAGCTCCTGCGGCGGTGGCGTGAAGTAGCGCGCGTAGCCCGCGTGCAGCGCCGTGTCGTCCGACAGCTTGTACGCAAGGTTCAGCCGCGGGCTCCACTGGTGCTCCTTGGTGAAGGCATCGACGCTGTCGTAGCGCAGGCCGTAGTTGAGCGTGAGCTTCGGGTCGATGCGCCACTCGTCCTGCAGGTAGAGGCTGGCGAGCTGGCCGACCTTGCCGGAGTCGTCGTTGATCAGCAGCGGCGTGTCGCCGGCCTGCGCGCCGCTGTCGTCGACCGGGAACACGTTCACCGCATTGATGCTGCGCGTGGTCTGCCGCGTGTAGGCGCCGCCGAAGCGCAGCGTGTGCGCGCTGCCGAGCTTGTACGAGGCATCGGCCTGGAGGCCGTTGGACGAATTCGAGCGCAGGGTGTCCGAGGCCACGCCGTTGTAGACCAGGTCGCCCACGGGGTCCGGCAGGTAGTGCAGGTTCGAGTACTGGTGGAAGGCCGAGACCTGGAAGTCGAGCGCGCCGAGGGTCTTCTGGAACGACAGCGCGACGAAGCGCGTGGCCTCGGTCTGCCGCTCGCGCACGTCGGACGACGGCAGCGCATTGAAGCCCGAGCCCAGGTCGCTGAAGCCGGCGAGCGAGAAGGCCGGGGCCTGGCCGGGATTGGTCGGGATCTGGAACTTGCCGTTGTAGGTGCCGAACATCAGGCCCAGGCGCGTGTCGGCATCGAGGTAGTACGACAGGGTGCCGAAGGTCTTGCCCTGGCGCGTGCGGTCGTTCTGCGCGTTGAGCGTCGGCTGGGGGTTCTCGATGCCGCTGGTGTTGGACACCAAGCTGCCCGACAGGTAGTAGCTCAGGTTGCCCGTGGTGCCGTAGAACGACGCGTTCTCTTCCAGCGTGTTGTGGCTGCCGAAGGTGAAGCCGAGCGAGCCGCCGGGCTTGCCGAGGCCCTGCTTGGTCTGGATGTCGACGATGCCGGCGGTGCGCAGGCCGTACTGCGCGGGCAAGGCGCCGGTGAGGAAATCGACCGAGTCGATGTAGCGCGTGTCGAGCGACTGGCCGAAGCCCGAGATGCCCTCGGGCAGCTGCACGCCGTTGACGCGGTACTGCACGTTGCCGTGGTCGTCGCGCACGTGCAGCGAGCCCGAGGCCTTGGAATCCTTGGCGACGCCCGGCAGGGTCAGCAGCACGTCGTCCAGCGGCGTGGCATCGCCCTTGCCGAGCGCGTCGATGGCCGAGCGGTCGATGCGGTAGACGGTGGCGCCGACCGCGGGCGACAGCTCCATGCGCGCCTTCTTGAGGCGCTCGGACTGCGCCTCCACCGTCACCGCCGGCAGGGCACCGGTGGCGGGCAGCGCGCCCGCGGAAGCATCGGCGGCAGGCGCCGGCGCGGCGAGCTCCTGCGCGACGGCTGCCAGCGAGAGCAGGGAAAGAACGGCAACGCCGATGGCATTGCGACGGAAATGGGGAATCATGAATGGACACTCGTTGAATCGATGGGCGACCCGCCGCCACCCGTGGCGAACGGGTGCGGCGAGCCGGAACACAAGGGGGATTCAGCGAGAGGAAGGCGGGCCGCGCGCGTCGAACAGCGCGACCCAGCGGGCGAGCACCTCGCCCTGCAGGTAGGCGAAGGTGGCCGTCGGCAACAGCATCGGCAGCACCACCAGCGGCACGCCCGGTGCGCTGGAGCCGTGCGAGAGCTGGTCGTACAGCCGGCACTCGGCATCGGTGTGCTCGCCGAACAGGCTCGCCAGGCCGTGCGCGGCATGGTCGTGCCCGGCGTGGTCGTGGTCCACGTGCGCGGCCGCGGCCGCCGCGGGCAGGCCCGGCGCGTGCAGCGAACGGTGCATCAGCCCGAGCGTGCCCGCGAGCCACAGCGCGATCGCCAGCGCGAAGACGAGCGCGCGCTGCGAGCGGGTCGGGCCGGACGAAAGGGCGAGGTGCACGGGCGCGGCGGAAAGAGGATCAGGCCTTGACGCGCGCGGCGAAGGTCTTCTGGAACTTCTCGACCTTCGGTCCCACGACGAAGGCGCAGTAGCCCTGGTTCGGGTGGTTCAGGAAGTAGTCCTGGTGGTAGGCCTCGGCGGTCGAGTAGTTGTCGAGCGGCTTGACCTCGGTCACCACCGGCGAGGCATAGGTCTTGCCGGCCTCGATCTCGCGGATGACGTCGTCGGCCACCTGCTTCTGCGCCTCGGTCGTGTAGTAGATGCCGCTGCGGTACTGGGTGCCGACGTCGTTGCCCTGGCGGTTGAGCGTCGTGGGGTCGTGCACCACGAAGAAGATCTCGAGGATCTCGCGCAGGGCGATCTGCGCCGGGTCGAAAGTCAGCTTCACCACCTCGTTGTGGCCGGTGCGGCCGGTGCAGACCTGCTCGTAGCTGGGATTGACCGTCTGGCCGTTCGAATAGCCCGATTCCACGTCGACCACCCCCTGCACGCGGTCGAACACCGCCTCGGTGCACCAGAAGCAGCCGCCGCCGAGCACGATGGTTTCGGTGGTGGAAGGCGAAGAGGTCATGGGGGACTCCAGGAACGGACTGACAAGGGAACCCGATATTGTCGCGGCTTGACGCATTCGATGCGGCTCACTACATTACTAACCCGCGAGTCATTAAACAATGCCCACTCCCCGATTCCTTGCCGACAAGATCTGCCCGGTCCGCGCCAAGCGCGAGCGGCGCAAGGAGGCGCGCCCCGGCGAACTGCTGGCGGCGGCGCTCGATCTGTTCGTCGAGAAGGGCTATGCCGCCACCCGCTCGGAAGAAGTGGCGGTGCGTGCCGGCGTCTCCAAGGGCACGTTGTTCCTCTATTTCCCGAGCAAGGAAGAGCTGTTCAAGGCCGTGGTGGTCGAGAACCTCGGCGGCCGCTTCACCGAGTGGAACCAGGAATTCGAGACCTTCGAGGGCACCACGGCCCAGATGCTGCGCTACTGCATGCGCGTGTGGTGGGAGCGCGTGGGCCTGACCCAGGCCTCGGGCCTCACCAAGCTGATGATGAGCGAAGGCGCCAACTTCCCCGAGCTGGCGGACTTCTACCGCCAGGAGGTGGTGCGGCCGGGCCATGCGTTGCTTCGGCGCATCATCCAGCGCGGCATCGACCGCGGCGAGTTCCGGCCGGTCGACGTCGACCACACCATCTACTCGGTGGTCGCGCCGATGATCTTCCTGATGCTCTGGAAGCACTCGGCCAACCTGTGCGTCGACGAGGGCGACAACTTCGACCCGCTCAAGTACATCGAGATGCAGGCCGACGTGGTGCTCTACGGCCTCAGCACCCAGCCGCGGGCGCAGGCGGAACCCGACGAAGCCGCTGGCCCGTCGGGTGCCGCCTAAAATTGAAGGTTTGTCCTGACCCGCCCCCAGAAGGAAAACCCATGAGCACCGCCCCCACCCTCGAGCGCTTGCGCTTCAACATGATCGAACAGCAGATCCGCCCCTGGGATGTGCTGGACCTGGAAATCCTCGACCTGCTGGCGGTCATCCGCCGCGAGGACTACGTGCCCGAGGCGCACCGCGCGCTGTCCTTCTTCGACATGGAGCTGCCGCTGCTCGACGGCTCGGTGCCCGGCGAATTCATGCTGTCGCCCAAGGTCGAGGCGCGCACGCTGCAGGACCTGCACGTGCAGAAGCACGAATCGGTGCTCGAGATCGGCACCGGCTCCGGCTTCATGGCCGCCCTGCTCGGCGCCCGCGCCGCCAAGGTGCTGTCACTCGAAATCAACCCCGCGCTGGCCGCCCGCGCCGCCGAGACCCTGCGCCAGAACGGCGTGACCAACGTCGAGGTGCGCCATGCCGACGGCGCCGTGCCGCTGCCCAGCGGCCCGAGCTTCGACGTGATCGTGCTCAGCGGCTCGGTCGCGCGCATTCCGCAGAACCTGCTCGGCTCGCTCAAGGTCGGCGGCCGCCTGGCGGCGATCGTCGGCGACGAACCCATGATGCGCGCCCACTTCGTGACCCGCAGCAGCGAAAGCAAGTGGGACACGATCCAGCCCTGGGACACGGTGGCGCCGCGCCTGCTGAACTTCCCCGAGCCGTCGCGCTTCGCGTTCTGATCGGGCCGGCCGCATGATCGATCAAGTCCGCCCCGCCGACCTCGCCGCCTGGTTTGCACAGGACGCCGACGCACCCGCCGTGCTGCTCGACGTCCGCGAGCCCTGGGAGCTGCAGACCGCGAGCGTCGCCCCGGCGGGCTTCACGCTGCTGGCGATCCCGATGAACGAGATCCCCGCGCGCCTGTCCGAGCTCGACGAGAACCAGCGCATCGCCTGCCTGTGCCACCACGGCGCCCGCAGCCAGCGCGTGGCCGCCTTCCTGCACCAGAACGGCTTTGCGCAACTGGCCAACGTGGCCGGCGGCATCGACGCCTGGTCCGCGCAGCACGACCCCGCCGTGCCGCGCTACTGATTCTTCCGCTCCCAAGGACTTTCAATGCCTCCCAGGCCCCGGCTCCTGCCTCTTTCCGCAGCCATCGCAAGCCTTCTTGCCACGCTGCTCGCATCGCCGGCCCAGGGCCAGACACTGAACGAACTCTACGAATCGGCGCGTGGCTTCGATGCCACCTACCAGGGCGCGCGCGCCCAGTACGACGCCAGCGTGGCGCGCGCGGCGCAGGCGAAGGCCGGCATCCTGCCGGCCGTCGGGCTCAGCGCGGGCGTGAACCGCAACAACCTCGACATCGACGTCATCACGGGCAACCAGCAAGGCAGTTCCTCGCGCGACTTCACGCAGCAGAACGTCGGCATCAACGCCACCCAGCCGCTGTACCGGCCCGCCAACTGGGCCACCTGGGAACAGGGCAAGCGCCAGGCCGAGATCGCGCAGTCGGTGTTCACCATCGCCGAGCAGGACCTGATCGTGCGCGTGAGCCAGGCCTATTTCGACGTGCTCGCGAGCCAGGACAGCCTGTCGCTGGTGCGCGCGCAGAAGGCGGCCGTGTCCGAGCAGCTCGCCTCGGCCAAGCGCAACTTCGAGGTCGGCACCTCCACCATCACCGACTCGCGCGAGGCCCAGGCTCGCTACGACCTCGTGGTGGCGCAGGAGATCGCGGCCGAGAACGACCTGCGCGTAAAGAAGATCGTGCTCGACCAGCTGGTCGGCCGCCCCGGCAGCGTGCCGGTGCCGCTGGCCGTGCCGGTGGTGCTGCCGACCGCGCAGCCGGCCGACATCGAAGCCTGGGTCTCGCAGGCCGATGCGGGCCACCCGGCGATCCGCCAGGCGCAGCTCGGCGTCGACGTGGCGGGCCTCGAGATCGAGAAGGCGCGCGCCGGCCACAAGCCCACGCTGGACGCCAACCTCGGCTACAACGTCACGCGCAACCCGAACGGCACCAGCACCAGCACCGTGGGCACGCGCATCAACGCCGCCACCGTGGGCGTGACCTTCAACCTGCCGCTGTTCGCGGGCTTCGCGACCGAGAACCGCATCAAGGAAACGCTGGCCCTCGAGGACCAGTCGCGCAGCGTGCTCGACGGCACGCGCCGCAACGTGGCGCAGGCCACGCGCGCGGCCTACCTCGGGCTGGTCTCGGGCGCGGGCCAGGTCAAGGCGCTCGAGGCCGCCGAGGCCTCGAGCCAGAGCGCGCTCGACGCCAACCGCCTGGGCTACCAGGTGGGCGTGCGCATCAACATCGACGTGCTCAATTCGCAGAGCCAGCTCTACCAGACCAAGCGCGACCTCGCGCAGGCGCGCTACAACGTGCTGCTGGGCAACCTGAAGCTGCGCCAGGCCAACGGCACGCTGACCGTGGCCGACATGGACGCCATCAACGCCACGCTGGCGAAGAACGGCAGCGTGCCCGCGGTGCCGGCCCCATCGACCACGCCGGCCGATCCGAACGCCGTGGCCGTGCCGCCCGCGCGGCCCAGCGTGCCGGTGGTGCCGCCGGTGCCGGTGGCGCCGTTCAATCCGCCGCCGCCCGCGATCCCCGTCGCACCGCCGCCGCCGCCGGTGCTGAACCCGGGGCGCTGAAACCCTAGTCGAGCGTGGGTTCCGCGCGCTCGCGCGGACCTTCCGGCACCGGCTGCGCAGCCTGAACCGGCGGCTTCGCCGGCTCGTCGGCCAGCGCCGGCTCCACCGGTTCCTCGGGCTCGGCCGCCATCGCGATCGTGAGCACCGCGGCCGCCGTGCGCTCGGCCGCGCCGCGGTTCGAGGACGAGAAGGCCTGCGCGGCCTGCGACATCGCCTCGCGGCGCTCGCGGTTCTCGACCAGCTTGAGCGCGCTGGTCACGGCCTGTTCCATGGTCTCGACGCGCAGCGAGGCACCGGCCGCGAGCGACAGCTGCGCGGCCTCCGCGAAATTGAAGGTCGACGGCCCCATCACCACCGGGCAGCCGCAGGCCGCGGGCTCGATCAGGTTCTGGCCGCCCAGGGGTTCGAAGCTGCCGCCGAGCAGCGCGACGTCGGCCAGGCCGTAGTACAGCGCCATCTCGCCGAGCGAATCGCCGAGCCAGATCTCGGCCTCGGCCGGCTGGCCCGCCGTGCTGCGGCGCGCCACCGCGAAGCCCTCGGCCTCGATCAGCGCGGCCACCTCGTCGAAGCGCTGCGGATGGCGCGGCACGATCATCCACTGCACGTCGTGCACCCGCTTCGAGATCGAGCGGACCGCACCCTGCTCGGGCGGCACCGGCGCGGTGGCGCCGAAGCGCCGCAGCACCTCGAGCAGCAGGCGCTCCTCGCCGTCGCGCGAACTGGCCAGCACCACGATCGGCTTGGGCAGCGTGCCGCGCAGCTTGGCGGCCGCATGCAGCTGCCGCACGTCGGGCGTGGCGTCGAACTTGAGGTTGCCGTAGATGCCCGAGACCTTGGCGCCCAGCGACACCAGCCGGTGCGCGTCGGCCTCGGTCTGGGCCCAGACCGCGCTCAGTGCCGAATAGGCCGGCCGCGCCAGCCAGCCCAGCCGCTCGGCCGAGGCCAGCGATTTCTCGTTGAGCCGCGCATTGGCCAGCACCAGCGGGATGCGGCGCTCGGCGCAGGCCGCGGCCATCTCGGGCCAGACCTCGGTTTCCATCAGCACGCCGATGCGCGGCTGGAAGCGGTCGAGGAAGCGCGCCACGGCGCCCGGCGTGTCCCAGGGCTGCCAGACCTGCGTGTCGCCCTCGCGCAGCAGCTTGGCGCCCTCCTCGCGGCCGGTGGCGGTGCCGTGCGTGAGCAGGATCGGGATCTCGGGGAACTGGCGTCGCAGTTCCTCGATGAGGATGGCGGCGGCGCGCGTCTCGCCGAGCGAGACCGCGTGCACCCAGCACTGGGCGTGGCCGGTGGTGGCGGCGTCGTAGTGGCCGAAGCGCTCCTCGACCGCCACCGCGTAGCCGGGCTCGGCCGCCGCGCGGCGCCGCAGCTTGCGGCGCACCAGCGGCTGGGCCAGGGTGGTGAAGGCGCCGTACAGGCGCAGCAGCAGCGAACGCACGGTGTCCTAGTGCGCCGCTTCGGCCAGCGTGGCGTCGGGCTTCACCGTCTTGAGCAGCGCCAGCATGCGGGCCTCGATGCGCTCGAGCGCCGCCTGGGTCTGACCCTCGAAGCGCAGCACCAGTACCGGCGTGGTGTTGGAGGCACGGATCAGGCCGAAGCCGTCGGGCCAGTCGACGCGCAGACCGTCGATGGTCGACACCTGCGCCGGGGCCTCGAAGCTCGCCGCCTTCAGCAGCTGCTCGACCACCGCGTGCGGCTCGCCCTCGGCGCACTTCACGTTGAGCTCGGGCGTGGAGAAGCTCGTGGGCAGCGCGTTGAGCACGTCGCTGGCGTTCGGGCTCTTGCTGAGGATCTCGAGCATGCGGCAGCCGGCATAGGTGCCGTCGTCGAAGCCGAACCAGCGCTCCTTGAAGAAGATGTGGCCGCTCATCTCGCCGCCCAGCGGCGAATCGAGTTCCTTCATCTTCGCCTTGATCAGCGAATGGCCGGTCTTGAAGATCAGCGGCTTGCCGCCCGCGGCCTCGATGGCCGGGCCCAGGCGCTGCGAGCACTTCACGTCGTAGACGATGGTGCCGCCGGGCACGCGCGACAGCACGTCCTGCGCGAACAGCTGCATCTGGCGGTCGGGGAAGATGTTCTGGCCGTCCTTGGTGACGATGCCCAGCCGGTCGCCGTCGCCGTCGAAGGCCAGGCCCAGCTCGGCGTCGCCCTGCTGCAGCGCGGCGATCAGGTCCTTGAGGTTCTCGGGCTTGCTGGGATCAGGGTGGTGGTTCGGGAAGTCGCCGTCGACCTCGCTGAACAGCTCCGTCACCTCGCAGCCCAGGGCACGGAAGATCGCCGGGGCCGAGGCGCCGGCGATGCCGTTGCCCGAGTCCACCACGATCTTCATCGGCCGCGCGAGCCGCACGTCGCCCACGATGCGCTGCACGTAGGCCTCGGTCACGTCGACCTCGCGCACGCTGCCGCCGGGCGCGAGCGTCGCGCTGCCTGCTTCCATGGTCTTGCGCAGTGCCTGGATCTCGTCGCCGTAGATCGCGCGGCCGGCCAGCACCATCTTGAAGCCGTTGTAGTCCTTGGGGTTGTGGCTGCCCGTGACCTGGATGCCGCTGGTGGCGAGCGTGTGGGCCGCGAAATACAGCATGGGCGTGGTGACCGCGCCCACGTCGATCACCTCGACGCCGGTGGCCACCAGGCCGCGGATCAGCGCTTGCGAGAGCGCCGGGCCCGACAGGCGCCCGTCGCGCCCCACGGCCACGGAGGTCTCGCCGGCCGCGCGGGCCGCGCTGCCGAAGGCCCGGCCCAAGGCTTCCGCCACCTCGGGATTCAGCGTGGAGGGCACCACGCCGCGGATGTCGTAGGCCTTGAAGATCGACGCGCTGAGCTGCATGAAAAAGGATTCCTCTGTGGATTCGTGGACCCGGGGATTGTAGGCATCGCCAGGGGTACCCACATGTCCGAAAACGGCCAGTCGAAACGACGCCAAACCTTAATATTCAAGCCATGACAAACGCCAACGCCTCCCCCGACGTGCTCGAGAGCGATGCCTGCTACCTGGCGCTGAAGACGCACGACGCGCGCTTCGACGGCTCGTTCTTCACCGCGGTGACCTCCACCGGCATCTACTGCCGCCCGGTCTGCCGCGTGAAGCTGCCGCGGCGCGAGAACTGCCGCTTCTTCCGCCATGCGGCCCAGGCCGAGGCCGAGGGCTTCCGTCCCTGCCTGCGCTGCCGGCCCGAGCTGGCGCCGCGCCCCATGGGCACGGCCAACTGGTCGACCGAGGATGCCTCGCGCATCCTCGCGCAGCAGGCGGCGCGGCTGATCGACGAGCCCGACGCCTGGACCGACGAGGGCCCGGGCGCCGCGCAGATCGCGGCCCGGCTCGGCGTCAGCGACCGCCACCTGCGCCGCATCTTCGAGGCCCAGTTCGGCGTCTCGCCGCTGCAGTACCTGCAGACGCGCCGCCTGCTCGCGGCCAAGCAACTGATCGCCGACACCCGTCTGCCGATGACGCAGGTGGCGCTGGCCAGCGGCTTCGCGAGCGTGCGCCGCTTCAACGCGGCCTTCGTCGAGCACTACGGCCTCAATCCGAGCGCCTTGCGGCGCGCCGGCGGCGCCGAGGGCGGCGACGGCCGCGCGATCGAGGTGCGACTGGGCTTTCGCCCGCCTTACGACCCGAACGCGATGCTCGGCTTCTTCGCACGGCGCGCGCTGCGCGGGGTCGAGAGCATCACGGCCGAGGATGGCAAGGTGCCCACGGCCGGCAAGAACGCCAAGGCGCCGGCCCCGGCCTTCACGCGGCTGGCGCGCACGCTGCGCGTGCAGCATGGCGCACAGGTGCATGCCGGCTGGCTGCAACTGCGCTTCGACATGGCACGCGAACAGATGCTGCTGTCGGTCAGCGATTCGCTGGCGCCGGTGCTGCCGGTGGTGATCAGCCGCGCCCGCGCCATGCTCGACATCGACGCCGACCCGATGGCCATCAACGCCGCGCTGCACGAGGCCTTTCCGCATGGCGACGGGCTTCGCGTGCCGGGCACGGTCGACGGCTTCGAGCTCGCGGTGCGCGCGGTGCTGGGCCAGCAGATCACGGTGGCCGCGGCGCGCACCCTGGGCTCGCGGCTGGTCGAGGCCTTCGGCGAACCGATCGCCACGCCCATCGACGGGCTCGACCGCCTGTTCCCCACGCCCGCCGCCATCGCGGCCGCCAGCGGCGATGCGCTGGGCCAGCTCGGCATCGTGCGCCAGCGCCAGGCCGCGCTGCATGCGCTGGCGCGCGCCGCGGCCGAAGGCCGGCTGCCGCTGCACGCGGGCGCCGACGTGCCCTCGACCATCGCCGCGCTGCAGGAGCTTCCGGGCATCGGCGCCTGGACCGCGCAGTACATCGCGATGCGCGCGCTGCGCTGGCCCGATGCCTTCCCGGCCGGCGACGTCGCGCTGCAGAAGGCGCTGGGCGTGAGCACCGCGCGCGCCGCGAGCGAGGCCTCGCAGGCCTGGCGCCCGTGGCGCAGCTACGCGGTGCTGCGCGCCTGGCACGCACCCGTCCCTTCCACGCCGTCCGTCGAGCCCACCGCCGCGGACTTCCCTTCCACTCCCACGGCAGGCCTCACCGCCTGAAAAGCCATGAAGTTCAAGAAGACCGTCATCTACACCTCGCACTACGACAGCCCGCTCGGCGGCATCACCATGGCCGCCACCGACGCCGGCCTGGCCGGTGTCTGGTTCGACCAGCAGCGCCACTGGCCCGACACCACGGGCTGGCAGACGCGCGACGACCACCCGGTGTTCGTCGAAACGGCCGCACAGCTGCGCGACTATTTCGCCGGCAAACGCGACCGCTTCGAGCTGCCGCTCGACCTGTCGCACGGCACCGCGTTCCAGCAGAGCGTGTGGCAGGCGCTGCTCGCGATCCCCGCGGGCGCCACCACCAGCTACGGCGCGCTGAGCGCGAACGTTGGCAACCCGGCCGCGGTGCGCGCGGTGGGCGCGGCCGTGGGCCGCAACCCGATCAGCGTGATCGTGCCCTGCCACCGCGTGCTCGGCGCCAACGGCTCGCTGACCGGCTATGCCGGCGGGCTCGAGCGCAAGAGCGCGCTGCTCGAGCTCGAAGGCGTGCGGTAGGCTCGCGGTCCGGGAACGCCCGGCTGCAGACGGATCCGCAGCCGGGCGCAAGAGAACACACAACGACAACACCGCATGACCACCTCCACCACCACCGCCGCCGGCGCACCCAAGCCCAAGGGCTGGCTCGTCGACCTCGTGCTGCTCGGCGCGCTCTGGGGCGCCTCCTTTCTGTTCATGCGCATCGGCGCCGCCGAGTTCGGCGCGCTGCCGACCGCGGCGGTGCGCGTGAGCATCGCCGCGCTGTTCCTGCTGCCGATCGCGCTGCTGCGCGGCCAGGGCCCCGCGCTCGCGCGCCACTGGAAGCCCAGCTTCTCGGTCGGCGTCTTCAACTCGGGCCTTCCCTTCGCGCTGTTCAGCTTCGCGGTGCTCAGCATCAACAGCAGCCTCGCAGCCGTGCTCAACGCGGCCACGCCGATGTTCGGCGCGCTGGTGGCCTGGGCCTGGTTCCGCGAACGGCCCGACGGCTCGCGGCTGGTCGGCCTGGTGATCGGCTTCATCGGCGTCGCCATGCTCGCCAGCGGCGGTGCCGGCCTGCACACCGGCGCCAGCAACCTCGCGGCGCTGTGGGCCATGCTGGCCTGCCTCGCGGCCTGCCTGTGCTACGGCATCTCGGCCAGCGCCACGCGGCGCTTCCTCACCGGCGTGCCGCCGCTGGCCACCGCCACCGGCAGCCAGATCGGCGCCTCGCTGTTCCTCGCCGTGCCAGCGATCTGGCTCTGGCCCGCGCAGATGCCCGGCGCGCGCGCCTGGCTCGCGCTGCTCGCGCTCGGCATCGCCTGCACCGGCGTGGCCTACATCCTGTTCTTCCGGCTGATCGAGCGCGCCGGCCCGGCGCGCGCATTGACCGTGACCTTCCTGGTGCCGGTGTTCGCGGCCTTCTACGGCGCGGTGTTCCTCGGCGAGACCATCACGCAGTGGATGCTGACCTGCGCCGTGGTGATCGTCTGCGGCGTGGCGCTGTCGACCGGCCTCGTGAAGCTCTGGCCCCGCCCCGCCAAAGCCTGAGCCGGGATCAGATCGCGCCGGCCACCACGTTGACCGACAGCGCGAGCACCAGCATGTTGAAAGCGAAGGCCAGCACGCTGTGGATCAGCGTGATGCGCCGCATCTCGCGCGAGGTGGCCTGCACGTCCGACACCTGCGAGGTCATGCCGATCACGTAGGCGTAGTAGAGGAAGTCGAAGTAGTCGGGGTCCTGCTTGCCCGGGAAGTCCAGCCCGCCCGCATCGGGCCCGCGATGCTTCTCGTCGTTGTAGTAGCGGTGCGCGTAGTGGAAGGCGTAGATGGAATGCATCATCAGCCACGAGCCCGCGAGCGCCACCAGCCCGAGTCCGATGTGGACCGCGCGCTCGATGCCGCTCAATTGCTTGACCTGCTGCAGCAGCATCGCGATCGCCACCACGCTCGCGCCCACCACCACCAGCATCGACACCAGGATCATCAGGTTCGGCTGGTCGAGCGACTGCGCGCGCTCGCGCGTGCGCTTGGCATCGAAGGTGTCGGCCAGCCACCAGGTCAGCACCTGGTAGACCAGCACGGCCGCGCACCAGCCGGCCAGGCCACGGGCCATCAGGCCCAGCGGCCAGGGGATCGCCGCAATGGCGACGCCGACGATGCCGCCATACAGCAGGCGCTGCGGACCGGTGGTGGTGGACAGGGGGTGGAGCGTGGACATGGGGCGCAGCTTAGCGCCGTGGCCATGGCGCGGTGCGAGCGATGGGACTTTTTGTCCCAGCGTACGCCGCAACGTGCGCGCGCTGGTATGGTCACGACGTCCCCGGGGCACCGCGCCGGGCCCGACGACGTTTTCCCACGAAGCAACGACGTGCGGCCGATGCAGCCGCGCCCTTCCGCCATGAGACACGTGCGACTTCTCCCACGACCACCGCACCACGGGCTGCGCGCCACGCTGGCTGCACTGGCCGTCACGACCCTTGGCCTGATCGGCCTTGTCGGCCTGCAGCCCGCGCGCGCGGCCGAACCGGCCGGCGTCCCCGACACCATCGAGCAGCGCGTGGCCGCCTGCATCGCCTGCCACGGCCGCCAGGGCTCGACCGGCAACGCGGCCTTCTTCCCGCGGCTGGCCGGCAAGCCCGCGGGCTACCTGTTCAACCAGCTGCGCAGCTTCCGCGACGGCCGGCGCTCCAACACCGACATGAACTACATGGTGCGCCACATGTCCGACGCCTACCTGCAGGAGATCGCGGACTACTTCGCCGGCCTCGACCTGCCCTATGCCGCGGTCTCGCCGACCAGCGACGCACCGCCCGCCCAGCTCGCGCGCGGCCGCCAGCTCGCGCTCGAGGGCGACGCCACGCGCAACATCCCGGCCTGCGTGCACTGCCACGGCGCCGCGCTCACGGGCGTGCAGCCGGCCATCCCGGGCCTCTTGGGACTGCCGCGTCTCTACGTCTCCTCGCAGCTCGGTGCCTGGCTCACCAACGAGCGCCATGCGCTCGCGCCCGACTGCATGGCCGAGATCGGCCGTCGCATGACCACCGCCGACATCAACGCCGTCGCGAGCTGGCTCGCGGTGCAGCCGATGCCCGCCAACCCCAAGCCGGTGTCCGCGCCGGCCGCGCCGTTGCCGATGGGCTGCGGCGGCATGCAGTGAGGCCGCGACGATGACCGCACTCAAACGCCTCTGCTGGACCCTGCTGGTGCTCGTGCTGCTGCTGGCCGCCGTGGCCGGCGGCGTGGTCGCGCTCAACCTGCGCGGCGAGGCCGCCATCCCCGAGCAGGCCGAGGCCTTCGAAGCCACGCCACAGCGCATCGAGCGCGGCCGCTACCTCGCGCTGGCCGGCAACTGCGCGGGCTGCCACACCACGCGCGGCGGCCAGGCCTACGCGGGCGGCCTGCCGATCGAGACGCCCTTCGGCACCATCCACTCGACCAACCTCACGCCCGATGCGCAGCACGGCATCGGCGGCTGGAGCAGCGCGCACTTCTGGCGCGCGATGCACAACGGCCGCTCGAAGGATGGCCGGCTGCTCTATCCCGCCTTCCCCTATCCGAGCTTCACGCGCGTCACGCGCGAGGACTCCGACGCGATCTACGCCTACCTGCGCAGCCTGCCGGCCGCCGACACGCCGAACCGGCCGCACCGCCTGCGCTTCCCCTACGACACCCAGGCCGCGCTCGGCGTCTGGCGCGCGCTGTTCTTCACGCCGCAGACCTTCGTCGCCGACGCGGGCAAGCCGGCCGAATGGAACCGCGGCGCCTACCTGGTCGACGGCCTGGGCCACTGCATCGCCTGCCACGGCAGCCGCAATGCCTTCGGCGCCACCGAGACGCAGCGCGGCCTCTCGGGCGGCCTGATCGCGGTGCAGAACTGGTATGCGCCCTCGCTGGCCGATCCGCGCGAAGCCGGCGTGTCGGGCTGGCCCGCCACCGAGGTGGTGGCGCTGCTCAAGAACGGCAGCGCGCCGCGCGGCTCGGTGATGGGCCCGATGGCCGACGTGGTGTTCGAGAGCACGCAGCATCTGTCCGAGGCCGACCTGTCGGCGATGGCCGCCTACCTCAAGGACCTGCCGGCCGTCGCGCAGGAGGCCGCGGACGCCAAGCCCGCGCGCCCCGCCACCTACCGGCGCGATGCCGGCGAGATGGCGCGCGGCAACCGCATCTACGACCAGCGCTGCGCCTACTGCCATGGCGACCAGGGCCAGGGCGCGCCGGGCGCCTACCCGCCGCTCGCGGGCAGCCGCGCCGTCAACATGGCGCGGCCCGTCAACCTGATCCAGGTCGTGAGCCATGGCGGCTTCCTGCCGACCACCGCGGGCAATCCGCGCCCCTACGGCATGCCGCCCTTCGGCGAGACGCTCGACGGCACCGACCTCGCGGCCGTGCTGACCTACATCCGCGGCTCGTGGGGCAACGACAGCGCGCCGGTCACGCAGCTCGACATCGCGCGGCGCTGAGGCGCGAACCTCATTCGGGATTCGCGGGCAGGCTCAGCAGCGCTTCCAGGCCGCCCTCGGGGCGGTTCGACAGGCGCAGCCCGCCGCCGAGCGCGGCCGCCAGCTCGCTCGCGATCGCGAGCCCCAGACCCGTGCCGCCGGTCGCGCGGTTGCGCGAGGACTCGACGCGATAGAAGGGCTCGAGCACCTTGTGCAGTTCCGCATCCGGAATGCCCGGGCCGCTGTCGCGCACCGCGATCCGCAACTCGGTGTCGGTTCTTGCCACGACCACGCGCGCACCGCCCCCGAACTTGATCGCGTTGTCGAGCAGGTTCACGAGCGTGCGGCGCAGCGCGAGCATGCGCGTCTTCAGCGGTGCACCGGCCTGGCCCTCGAGCGCCACCTGCGCGCCGGCATCGAGCGCATCGCAGACCAGGCCGTCGAGCAGCGCGTCGATGTCGACGGCGCGAAAGGGCTCCTGGCCCGCATGGGCCGCCCGCGCATAGGCCAGCCCTTCCTCGACCAGCGCCTGCATCGCATCGAGATCGCCCGCCAGGCGCGCGCCGCACGGGTCGTCCTTCCAGGGCTCGAGCCGCAGCCGCATGCGCGTGATCGGTGTCTGCAGGTCGTGCGAGATGGCCGCGAGCAGCCGGTGGCGCTCGGCCAGGTGCGCATCGATGCGCCGCTGCATGTCGTTGAAGGCGCGCGCCGCGTGCACCACCTCCATCGGGCCCGCTTCCTTCAACGCGACGGTCCGCGTGCCGGGCTTGATGGCATTCGCGGCCCGCGCCAGCGCGCCGAGCGGCCGCACCGCGACGCGCACGCCCCACCAGGTCGCGGCACCCAACAGCAGCACCTGGAGCGCGAGCAAGGCGATGGCGCGCCCCGAGAGGCCCAGTGCGGGCGGGTGCAGCGTCAGCGTGAGCATCGTGCCGTCGGCCAGGCGCAGCGGCAGCAGCAAGGGGGCATCCGCGTCATGGCCGGGCCCACGCAGCATCGGCCCCGTGCGCGCCTCGCCCACCGCGGCCGCCACGCTGCGCGCGAGGCTCAGCGACAGCGCATCGCCCGCGGGCGCGGCCGCCGGCAGCGCGGCGATCGCGTAGTCGTAGTTCCTGCGCGCCAGCCGCGGCAGCCATGCCGCGCGCTCCGACGGCGGCACGCGGTCGAGGATCGCCAGCGCGCTCGCGACCTCGCTGCCCAGGTACGAAGCCATCATGTCGCGCGCCAGCAGGCCGCGCTCGTAGAGCAGCACCGCGAAGGTCAGCGCATGCGCCAGCGCCAGGCCCGCGAACACCACGACCGCGACCCGGCCGAACATCGTCTGCGCGCGCTTCATGGCGCCTCGGCCTCGGCGCGCACTTCGCAGCAGAACACATAGCCCGCCGCGCGCACCGTCTTGATGTAGCGCGGCTCGCGCGAGAGGTCGCGCAGCCGGCGGCGCAGGCGGCTCACCAGCAGGTCGATCGAACGGTCGAAGGCATCGCTGTCGCGGCCCTGGATCAGGCTCTGCAGCTGGTCGCGGTGCAGGATGCATTGCGGCCGCTCGAGCAGCACCTGCAGCAGCCGGTACTCGGCGCCCGTGAGCGCCACCAGCGTGCCGCTCGCGTCCACCAGGTGCCGCCCCAGCGTGTCGAGCCGCCAGTCGCCGAAGGCCAGGAAGCGCGGCTGCTGCGCGCGCCGCAGGTTGGGCGGCAGCATGCGCGTGCGGCGCAGCACCGAGCGGATCCGCGCGAGCAGCTCGCGCGTCGCGAAGGGCTTGGTCAGGTAGTCGTCGGCGCCCATCTCGAGGCCCAGGATCCGGTCGGCCTCGTCGGCGCGCGCGGTCAGCATCAGGATCGGTATGGCCGCCGCGTCGCGCGCACGCAGGTCGCGGCACAGCGAGAGGCCGTCCTCGCCGGGCAGCATCAGGTCCAGCACGATCAGGTCCACAGCGTGGGCCGCGAGCACCTCGCGCATGCGCGCGGCATCGCAGGCCGTGCTGACGCGCAGCCCGCCCTGCGTCAGGTAGTCGCGCAGCAGCGCGAGGATCTGGCGGTCGTCGTCGACGACGAGCACATGGTCGGGGTGTTCCATCGCCGCACGATAGTCGCCGTGGCGCACGGCGCGGCCGCGGTTTTGTATCGCAGTTTGTCCGGGCCGCGCGCGGACAAGCATTGCTACAGATCCGCCGGCTTTTCGACATCGCCGCGGCGACGCCGGCCGATGCAATGACGGCTCCCTATCACCCATGGAGCCTCCATGCACTCGATGACTTCCGCCTGCCGCGCCCTCGCGCTCGGCCTGCTGCTCGCCGCCGCCCCGGCGGCCTTCGCCCAATCGGCCGCCAGCGATCCGCGCGGCCGCTGGATCACCGCCAACGGCAACCTCGAGGTCGAGGTCTCGGCCTGCGGCGACGCGCTGTGCGGCACCGTCACGCAGGTGCTCGGCAACCGGTCGATGGCGCCCGAGGGCGGCGAGATGCAGGCCGTCGACACGCGCTCGCCGCTCGGCATGACGCTGCTCAAGGACTTCAGGCCCACGGCCGCCACCGAGCCGGGCGGCGAATGGGAAGGCACGATCTACAACCGCGAGAACGGCAAGACCTACCGCTGTCGCATGTCGGTCGCCACCGCATCGATCGCCGCCGGCGAACTGGTGCTTCATGCCTATGTCGGCCTGCCGCTGTTCGGCAAGACGCAGCGCTGGACCCGCGCGCCGTCGCGACACTGAAGGAAGGCACCGCATGCTGCAAACCTTGCTCGCCCTGGGCGCCGGCATCGCGACCGTCGGCAGTCCCTGCATCCTGCCGATGCTGCCCTTGCTGCTCGGCGCCACGCTCGCGCCTGCGGGGCCGTCCGCGCGCACCGCATCGCTGCGGCCGCTGCTGATCGTGGCCGGCTTCGTGCTCTCGTTCGCCGCCGCCGCGCTGGCCTTCGGCGCCTCGACGCGCGTGCTCGGGCTCTCGCCGCAGGCGCTGCGCCACGCGAGCATCGCGGTGCTGCTGGCCTTCGGGCTGCTGCTGTCGTGGCCGCGCCTGCTCGACCGCCTGGCCGCGCCGCTGGGCTTTCTCGCCGATGCCGGCCAGAAGCTCGGCGACCGCGCCGGTGCCAGCCATGGCGGCGCGCTGCTGCTGGGCGCGAGCCTGGGCCTGCTGTGGACGCCGTGTGCCGGCCCCGTGCTGGCCTCGGTGCTCACCCTGATCGCGACCGAGGAGCAATCGTGGACCGCCGCCTGGCTGCTGCTGATGTACGCCATCGGCGCCGGCGTGCCGATGTTGGCCATCGCCTACGGCGGACAGGCCGCGAGCGAGCGGATTCGCGTCGTGGCGAAGCACATGCACGCCCTGCGCCGCGTATTCGGCGTTCTGATGATGGCGACCGCCGCGGCCATGGCCTTGCGGGTCGACACGCAGTTGTCGGCATGGCTCTCGCGGGCGGCGTGGTCGTCGGGCGGTTCCTCCTCCTCGGTGTCCGTCACGACGGCGCCGGATTTCATCGGCATCGACCAGTGGTTCAACTCGCCCGCGCTCACGATCGAAGGCCTGCGCGGCCAGGTCGTGCTGGTCGACTTCTGGACCCACGGCTGCGTCAACTGCGTCAACACCCTGCCCCACCTCCGCGAGTGGGCCCGGCGCTATCGCGAGCGCGGCCTGGTGGTGGTCGGCGTGCACACGCCCGAGTTCGCCTTCGAGCGCGACGCGGCCGGACTGCAGTCGGCGATCCGGCGCCACGGCATCGACTACCCCGTGGCGCAGGACAACCGCTACAAGACCTGGAAGGCCTGGGGCACCGAGTACTGGCCCAGCCTCTATCTCGTCGACCGCACGGGGCGCGTGATCTTCCGCCATGTGGGCGAAGGCGACTACGAACACATCGAGCGGCAGATCGAGCAGGCGCTCCGCTGAAGCCGCTCAGGCGCGGCAGCGATCCAGCGCCTGCCGCAACGCGGTGTCGACATTGCGCAGCGACAGGCGATAGCGGTCGGCCACCTCCTGCCGGCTCATTTCGTCGAAGCGCAAGGCCATCAGCACCGCGCGATGGCGACGCGGCAGGCGCTGCAGCGCGCGCTCCACGGCCATGACGTCGGAGCGCATCTCCGCGATCAGCGCGGGACCGGGCGCGGGGTCCGCCAGTCCATCGAGTTCGACATCGGCATCGCTCGCGTACTGCCAGGGCCTGCTGCTGCGCAGGCGATCCGTCGCCAGGTTGCACGCGACGCGGCGGATGTAGGCCAGCGGATTGCGCACCGATGCGTCGGCCGCGTTTTCATTCAGGCGCAACCAGGCGTCATGCAGGCATTCGATGGCCAGGTGGGGACACCCGAGCTGGCGCGCCAGTTGCGCAGCCAGGCGGTCGTAGTGCATGACCAGGACATCGCACAGCGCGATGCCTGGTTCGACGTCGGGAATCAGCATGTCCACGCTGCGGCCGGTCGCTGTCGATTCGCGCGTCCGTTCAGCGGTCCTGCTGCAGGCGCTGCCGTTCGGCGTCGGTGAAGCGCTTCCAGTAGCGGGCATCGATGCGCTCGCCGAGGCCGACGATCTTCACCATCCTGGCCGGGTCGTAGGGCTCCAGGCCGGAGCGAAGCTCCGCGCCGGACGTGGGCGTCTCCTGGCCGTCCGGCCGCGGTGGCGCGGCTTCGTTGCCGAAGCCCAGCACGCGCACCGTGAAGACCGAGGGCAGGTTCTGCCGCGCCACGGCGCGCTCGCGCTGCATCGCGTCCTGCGCCGCGGCCGCCGCCGAACTCGCGGCCGCGCTCGCGTTGGACAACGCGCTCACGTTCACCGCCGCGACCACCGGCAGCCCGCTCGACTTGCCCTGCACCTGGATGTTCTCGGCGTTCACCACGCGCAGCGCGGCGATGTTGACGTTGCCCGAGACGCGGATGCCGGCCTCGCCCGCGTCGATGGTGCCCAGCGGCGCGATCAGGTCGATGTCGCCGGGCGGAACCTCGGGCAATGGCGCGAGCGTGGCGATGCCCGCGCCCGTGCTGGGCACCTCGGGCGAGATCTTCATGTTGCCCACGCTGTCGTACACCTGCCGCGGTGGCGTGAAGACCACGGTGGTCTTCGAGCCGCGGCCGGCATTGATATCGCCCTCGGCCGACCAGGCCAGGATGTCGCCGCCGAAGGTGGTCATCACGCGGCTCTGGCCGAGCAGGATGCTGCCGAGCGCATAGAGCTCGATGCTGCCCTGGCCGCGCGTGATCAGGCCGGCGGTCGAAGGCGGCGCCGCGCCTTCGATGCCGTAGGTCTGCGCACCGCCCGGGGTCAGCACCTGGATGTCGCCGCCGAGGTTGGTGTGGATGCCCGAGCCGCCGTACATCAGCAGGTTGCCCTGGTAGCCGATGGTCTGCCCGTCGGCGCCGCGTTGCGGGAACATCGCGGCGATGGCGTTGCGTCCGCGCAGGTAGCTGCCGAAGCGCGGCCCGTCGGCGTCGTTGTATTCGCGGCCACCCTCGCGCAGCTCGGCGAAATAGACCTGGCGCGCGAAGATGCGCTGCTGCTCGGGCGCCAGGGTGTCGAAGTAGGCCAGGGCCTCTTGCGCGGAGCCCTGGAAACCGTAGCGCTGCGACAGCCACGCCGACAGTTCGGCGCCATAGGTCTTCACGACCTTGTCGCCCTGGTCCGCCAGCGGCGTGCCAGCCGTTGCGAGCCTAGCGGGGTCCAGGTACTTCTTCAGCAGGCCCGTGTAGTCGGCGCCCTGCGCCCCGAGACCGGCCTGCACGACGATGCCGGCGCCGGGGCGCGTGTCGCTCGCGACCACGGGGCCGATGCTCGTGAGGTTGGACAGGTCGTTCTGGACGATGTTGCGGCCCGCGGAGATCTCGAGCGTGCCGGGGCCGGCGACTTCGAAGTTCGCATAGAGGATGTCGCGCCCGGCCTCGATCACCGAGACGTCGTTCTGGTGGGTGTGCACGATCAGGTTGCCATGCGCCTGGGCCCTGGAAGCGGAATTCGCCACCTCGCCGATCTCCAGCGGCGCGTCGTTGCTGCGCATGCCGGCATACACGATGTCCCGCCCGGCCTTCACGGCGACCGGCCCGGCGGCGACGTAGTCGATCTGGCCCGCGCGGGGGCCCTCCGTCGGATGGAAGGTCACCACCGTGCCGGTTCGCAGCCCGACGATGTCGCCGCCGGCCGCATAGAAGCGCGAAGGCGCAACGGGGCTGTCCGAGACGCTGGCGTTGGTGCTCACGCTGTTGACGTCGAATGCGAACAGCGGAAAGAGCCTGAGGTCCGATGACGGCGCGAGATCGGAGACGTTGCTGGCCAGCCTCATGCCCGTACCGTTGAAACCCGTAAAGCCCGGGTGTTCGATCGTTGCGGTGGCCGAGGCGTCCGCGCCGGACGAACTGATGGCATAGCCGCCGCCATACAGCGAACCGCCCGCGAGCAGCTCGATGCGGCGCTCGCCCAGCGGGGCCAGCAGCAGGCCGCTGTTCCATCGCGCTGCATCGGCCGAGCCAGTGACGATGGCAGTGGCGGCCGAAGGTCCGTAGTAGATGCTTCCCATGGCCGCGACGGCACGGACGGTGCCCGGCAGCAGGTACCAGCCGCCATTGCTGGCGTAGTCCCAGGAGGTCCCGGCAAATTTGGCGGCCGTTTCGCCGGCGCGGGTGTCGAGCGCCAGGTTGCCACCCGCGGTCGACAGCTCGAGTGCCGTCCTGTCGGTCCACAGGCTGAACCAGCTCTTTCCGCTCGGTCCGTCCTTGGGTTCAGGGGTGAAGGCAAATCCGTTGGGCGTCGGCACCAGGCCCGGGTTTCCCGTGCCGCCCAGCACCAGGTCTCCCCGGCTCGAGATGCTGGCGCCGGCATCGCC
Source organism: Variovorax sp. GW821-FHT09B01 (assembly GCF_059418345.1). NCBI lineage: Bacteria > Pseudomonadati > Pseudomonadota > Betaproteobacteria > Burkholderiales > Comamonadaceae > Variovorax > Variovorax sp. GW821-FHT09B01. The sequence goes on from NZ_JBWKPQ010000013.1 coordinate 165,634, forward strand.
TTGCATCAGCATCAATCCGCCCGTGGCTCGCGCAATGCTCGCTTTATAGGGATTCGATGCGCGAATCTCCTTCGGATCCTGCACCGCGCCATAGAACAGCTCCACGGTCCCGATCCGGCCCGCCGACATGGAAATGCCGCCGCGCAGGTTGACCAGGCCGCCGTACAACTCCTGCGTTTGCGCCACGCCGGAACCGTTGGCGCCGCTCAGCCGCCCGTCGATGCTGCCGTTCCAGCCGCCGCCGACCCGAAGGTCCAGGTCTCCGCCGCCGGTCAGGGCGAGGCTCCCGTCCGCCAGCACCCGACCGGTGCTGCCCACGGCGAGCATCACGCCCTGGCTGCGTGCCGTGGCGTTCGTGTTCGCGCCCATCGTCGAGCGCGTGGTGATGGCCCCCGCGTTGCCGCCGACGCGGATGCTGGCGTCGCCGCCACCCAGAGTGCCCAGTCCGGTGAAGCCGGTGACGGCGGGCCAGTACAGCAGCTTGCCGTCGCCGCCGGTCCGCTCGTTGTTGCTGTAGGTGCCGAAGTTGATCCACCAGGCCGTCGGCACGTCGCTCACCCCTGGCGTGTTGCCCGTACCCTGGCGCCACAGCCAGTTGCCGACGCTGCCGCTGGCCATGGCCAGTTCCTGGCTCGCGCCCCAGGCATCGCCGGTCAGATCGCCGCCGACGTCGAGTCGCAGGTTGCCACCGCCGTCCGGATACCAGGCCTTGTAGAGGCTGTCCGTGCCGTCGACCAGCTTCTCGTACGCGGGCGTGATCTTGTCACCGGCCGCATTCCACAGCACGGCATTGCCGTTGGCCTGCAGGCCGCGCGCGAGGTTGTAGCTGGCATCGAGCGTGGCGCTGCCCAGGCTCTTCTGCGTGCCGGCGGTGTACACGCCGTAGGGCGACTGCATCGAGAAGTTGCCGCCCGCGGCCAGGTCCAGGTCGCCCGTGCCGGTGCGCAGCACGCTGAAGACGGGCGCCTTGGGCGTGACGGCCACCACCACTTCGCCGGCGGGGCCACCGACCGCCACGCACTGCCCGGGTTCCTCCGCGCAGATGCTGTAGCCCGGGTCATCGGCCCAGTCGTCGACCGGAACGCCCGGCGTGCCGCCGTACATGTTGCCCTCTTGCCATACCCACGAGACCCGCACGCACTGCCCCGCCTCCTCGCCGCAGATGCTGTAGGTCGGGTCGTCGGCCCAATCGGGTGCCGCCGTGCCCGGTTCGCCGCCATAGTTGTTGCCGGGCGCCCAGTACCAGACGCCGCCGCGCCGAATCTCGGTCTGCTTGAACACGGTGTAGTGCGTATCGGCGAGCAGGATGCTGCCCGCGTCGAGCCGCGTCAGACGGTTGTCCGCCGCCTGCAGGTCGGCGCCCGCCACGAGCCGCAGGCTCCATGACTGCGAACCTTCCGGCAGCATCTGCGCCAACGCCCAGTTCTGGGCTTGACGTCCGCTCGAATCCGCGGGACGCAGATTGACCGACAGCGCCCCGTCGGGCAGCGCCACGTTGGTGCCTGAAGCGATCAGTGCGCCCACCGGCAGGAGCAGGCTGCCCGACTGCGTCATCGCGACCGGCAGCTTCGCACCCTTGGGCCAGGTCAGGCGCGCCAGCGTCACGGCCATCGGCAGCCGTGCGCCGGCCAGCAGTTGCGCGCCCACCGGGAGCGCCAGGCCGCCGGTGCCCACCATCCGGCCCGCGGGCAGCAGCACGCTGCCGTCGGCCGCGCGCACATCGGCCGCGAGCACCGTGCCGAAGGGCAGCATCAGCTCGCGGTCCAGCGTGATCGCGCCCGGCAGCACGGTGCCCGCGGGCAGGGTGACGTCCTTCACCGTGATCGCGTAGTTCAGCGTCTTTCCCGCGGGGTAGACCGTGCCCTCGGCCAGGGTCACGCCCGGCACCGGCACCACCACGTCGCCGCCGAAGGCCTGCACGCCCGGTGTCAGGATCCAGCCGCCGTCGTCCGGCGTCTCGGGCGGCGGCGCGAAGCCGTCGTTGATGCTGCCGTAGATCGACAGGTCGCCGCCGGCGCGCAGGGTCAACATGCCGACCTCGCCCGAGCCGTAAACGCTCGTGCGCTGCGTGTTCGGGTTCAGGCTCGCGTAGCGCAGGCCCGAGAGGTCCAGGTCGCCCCGCACGACCAGGTCGCCGTCGGGCGTGGCGCTCGCGATCTCGATCGCCGGGCGTAGATGGAAGGCGTCGCGATAGGTCGCGTTGTTCAGGCCTGCCAGCTTCGAATTCAGCAGGTTGCCGTTGCGCAGTGCACCGTCGACGAACAGCGTGGCCTCGTCGCCCTTGCCATTCAGATACACCTGATCGATCACCTGGTAGGGCCGACCGCTCGCGGCCGCGTCGGTGCCGAAGGGCGCGTCGCTGTAGCGCTGCTTGCCGTACACGGCGATCGAGCGCGCGCCCTGGATGTTCACGTTGCCGCGCGCATCGATGGCGATGTCGCCGAAGGTGGCCGCGTCGGCGTCCGTCGTGCTGCCGGTGCTGCCGATGCGCGGCGCGTACAGGTCCAGCGTGCCGCGGCTCCTGCCGTCGCCGCCGCTCGAGCCGGTGCCATGGCGCAGGTCGATGCGCGCGCCCTCGCCCAGCACCAGCGTACCGCTGCCGGCATCGAGCTCCACCATCGCGCGGTTGGGGCTGTCGATGATCTTGCCGTGGCTGTCCACGCGCAGCACCGTGCCGTGTGCGTCGAGCACGGCGCTGCCTGCCAGCGCGAGACCCCTGGCAGCCGCGAGCCGGATGCTGCCGACCTGCTCGCCGCTCGCGTCGATGGTGCCGACCACGTCGAGACGGCCGTTGTCCACCGACACGTTGATCTGGCGGGCCTTGAGTTCGTTGCCGATGCGCAGGTCGCCCTGCTTGAGCTGGAAGCTGCGCTCGCCGAAGAAGCCGCCGTCGTTGAGCCGCGTGTTGAGGGCCGCGAACTCGTCGCTGAGCGCGCCGCCGCTGCCCAGGTGCTGGGCGCGGATGTCCACGCCGCCCGCGCGATAGGGCACCAGGGTGCCGCCCGCGTCGTAGTGGCCGCTCGCGCCGGCGCGCAGCGTGCCGCGCAGGTCCACGCGGCCCGCGTCATCGCTTCCCCCGCTCTGCTCGGCGAGCGCGATGGCGCTGAGCAGGCCCGCGTTGTTGTTCCGCGCCGAGAGGTCGATGGTCGACCCCGCCGCCTGCGTGATGTTGCCCGCGGTGCTGCGCAGCGTCACATCGCCGCCCCAGGAATAGCGGCGCACGTCGAACAGCGCGATCTCGCGCCCGGCCAGGTCGAGCCAGGCGGAGTCGCCCAGCACGATGTCGCCCTCGGCCGTGATGCCGAGCTTGCCGCTGGGTAGCGCCACCGTGGTGTCGACACGGACCGTGGCGCCCTTGAGGTTCAGTTCCGCGCCGGTCTGCACGCCGGCGTCGAGGCTCGTGGCCGACGCATCGGCGCGGCCGCTCGCGGGTGCCAGCACCTGCAGCGAGCCGCCCGCGGCGATGCGGTTGATCGAGCCTCCGGCACCCGTGATGAGCGGGGTCGTGAGGGTCAGGTTGCCGCCTTCGTAGCGCGGTCCGTCGGTGCCTGCACCGGCACCGGCGACTTGCGACTGGTACACCGACAACGAGCCCTTCTGGTTGGCGGTGATGCGCTGCGTCGCGTTCAGTTGCACGTCGGCGAAGCCCAGGATGGTGCGGCCGAAGTCGTCGACCCCATTAGGTTGCGATGTCGGGTCGTAGCCGAACTCGATCGTGTCGGCGTTGATCGCGAGCTTGCCGCTGCCCGTGCCCCGGCCACCGGTGACCGGCGCCGGCGCGGCGCCCGCGAGGCCGGCCCAGGTGAGCTTGGCGGTGGTGATGCGGGCCATGTCGCCGGCACCGCCCTGGCCGTAGATGGCCGGCGTGGAGAGCACCAGGTTGCTCAACGACGACCTGCCGGTCGCGGCATTGGTGGTGTCCAGGCTCACGTTGCCGAAGAAGTTCACCGACTCGGCGGCGGTCAGCACCAGGCGCTCGAGCGCGGGCGCTCCGTAGGCCGTGTCGCCTCGCAGCAGTCGATCGAGCAGGTCCTGGTTCAGGCTGAGCCCGGCGGTCAGCGCGCCGCGCGCCGCGGCGGCCGCGAGGTCTTCGCTGCTGCCGGCATTCACCGTGCCGACGGCCAGCACCAGGTTGCGCGTGCCGTAGCGCACGCGGTCGCTCATGTCGAAGCTCGATCGCGTGGCGGCCAGCAGCGTGCCTTCGGAATAGAGCTCGGTCGTGCCCTGGCAGAGGACCACGGTGCCGCACGCGCCGATGGCGATCGGTCCCGCGCCCATCGGGAGCGAGGGGTCCTGCTGCGGCTCCGGCGCCAGCATGTTGAGCCATCCATTGGACGCCGCCACCACCGACACCGCGCCGGGGCGGTAGACATAGCCGGCGCTCGAATCGTAGGGCGCCTTGCCCATGCCGATGGTGTTGATGCCCGCGCCGGCCTCGATGGCGATGCCGCCGCTGGTGCTGGCCGCGACCAGGAACACCTCGGGGGCCCTGAGGATCGCGCCCTCGCGCAGGACGATGCGGCCGGTTTCCCCGCCGACGTCGACATAGTTGCTGAGGTTGGCCCCGCCCGTCGGCGTGCCGTAGACCGACTGCAGGTTGCCGCCCACCGTCAGACGGGCCGCGCCGATGGCGTTGAGATCGCGGGCGTGGAGCGACAGGCCGTCGAAATCGGGCGTGGCGCGCGCGCCATCGGCCAGGACTTCGATGGCGCCATCCCCGACGTTCGCGGTGTTCGTGCCCATGCCGGCCGTGCCGCGATAGCCGTTCTTGCCGGCCTCGAAGTTCGCCTTCGCGTCGAAGCTGAAGCGGCTGTCCGGCGACGAGGGCAGCCGGAACTCCAGGCGCCCGGCATCCGCCGGCAACGCGGCGCGGGCCGTGCCCGCCAATGCCGCCTGCTGCAGCACGAAGTCGGCATAGCTGGTCTCGTTGTACTGCGAGTAGCTGCGCAGCACGTCGGCCGAGGTCACGACGAGCTGGCTCGACAGGCTGTCCGCGAGGCCCGTGTTGGCGGTGCCCAGGGTCGCGGCCGTGGCGTAAGAGCCGTTGCGCATCGGCGTGGCGCGGGTGGGCGTGCGCCCCGTGGCGGGGCCGTTGATCTCGACGCGGAAGGCACCGGGCAGCAGCGCATAGTTCGACGGCAGCAGGGTGTAGGTGCCCGCCGGCAGGCCGGGAATGTCGCTGGCGCCGATCGTGACCTGCTGGCCGATGCGAGGATCGACCGCGCCACCGCGATCGGCCGGCGCGTAGGCCGAGGCATAGCCGGGCACGATCGCATAGACGGGGTTGCTGTCGAGGCCGGGCAACACGAAGCCGTTGCGGCCCACCTGCATCAACGGCGTCATCCGCGCATCGGTGGAACCGCCGCGCCCCGAGACGAAGCCGGCACCGCGCACATCGCCACCGCCCGACAGGTCGAATACCGCGCCCTCCTCCGCCGCGATGCTCCGGCCTGCCACCAGAATGGCCCCGGCACTGCCCACACCGGACAACTTCACATGGCTGCCCAGGTGGTCGTAGTTCACCCCGTCGGACGTACCGCCATAAGGCATCACGAGGCCCGCCGCGGAAATCGACGTGAGACTGCCCGGCGCGAAGCGCACCGAGGCGGTCGACCCGAGCGTGCCCGGGACATCCGTGCCCAGCGTGATCGAGCCCAGGGGCGCGCGCAGGACACCGCCTTGCTCGATGTGGGCCGCGCTGAACAGCAGGGAGCCGAAGACCGAGGAGGGCAGCTGCGGGTCGGCCGCATTGGTGTCGTAGCGCTCGAAGACCAGGCGGCGGTCCGACTTGAACGCCGTCGCGCTGGCCCGGCCCGCAAGCACGCGTGCCGAGACACCGGTGGCGGGGTACACCTGCGCCGCGCGCAGCGTGAGGTCGCCGGTCGTGTTGAGTTCGACATCGAAGCTGCCGCCGCTCAGGAGTCTCGTGCCTGGCACGAAACGCAGATCGCCCTCGCTGACCAGGTTCACCCGATCGAAGCCCGCGCGCTCCACCGATGCGGAACCCACCGCAGCGTTCGCACCGAAGGTCACGGCCCCCCTCACATCGACCAGCTTGCCCTGGACGTTCAACACGGCCGAGGAATCCAGCGTGCTCACGCCGCCCTGGTAAGACGGCCGCACGTGGCCCTCGACGGCCGCGACGTTGTCCGTGATGCCCGCCAACAGGACATACGGCGCCGACAACGACACGCTGTGGATGGGATCCAGGCCGGCCGCGACCGTCACCGCGCCCGAAAGGATGCGCAGCTCCCTGCCCATGGCGAGATTCAGGTCTCCGCCGAAACTGACCAGGCCATTGCTGTAGAGGCTCAGGGACGAGAAGCCGCCGTCCTGCACCTGGTTCACGGCCAGCGCCCCGCGGCCGTGCTTCAGGCCCTGTGCATCCGAGGCGCCCGCCGGGCGGGTCTGGACCAGGGTCAGGTCACGCACCGCGAGCAGCGCATCGTCCGGAACGACGTCATTGGCGCTCACGTAGTTGGGCGCCTCCAGGGCGATCGCGAGGCTGCCACCGGCGGCGCCGAAGCCACCCGCATGCGCGCGCAGGCTTCCGTCCAGATACAGGCCGCTGCTCGAGGCGACCTGGATGCGCCCGCCATCGCTCGCAACGGTTCTCACGCCCGTGCCGTCCACGCTCAATGGCGCCTGTGCGCCGGAGGCATCGATCACCGCGCCTTCGCGGATCACCACGAAGGCATCCGAGGCCATGGCACGGCTCGTGGCTTCCTGCAGCTCGCCGCCGATGACGATGCTGCCGCCGCGGGTGACGAGGCCGAAGGGTTGCCCCTGGACGTCGTGCGCCGTGTGGACCTCGGCCGATGCATCGAGCGTTGCGTGCGCTCCGATGAGGATCCGGCGCGCGCTGGCCCTGCCATCGGCAACAATGCCGCCGTTCGCGATATTCGATCCCCCCAGCTCGGTCACCGGCCCGAGCAGGCTGATGCTCCCCCCTCGTGCCTGCAACAGGCCCTCGACCGTCAGGTCGCCTCGGCTCGACAAAGCGATCGACTGCCCCGGGTCCACCCGCACGGCAGCGTCCTTGCCCAGGTACACACTGCCGGCATCCCCGGTCTGCGCGGGGGCAGCGCCGCCCGTGCGTCCCCCCTCGACTCCCCCAGCCAGGGAAATGCTCGCCCCGCGGCGCCGATTCGCCTCCCGCGCCGTGGGATTGTCCTGGTACATCTCCGGCTGCCAGTACTGGAGCAAGCCGGCCACGCCTTCGCTCGCGGGACGCACCGGCCCGTTCGCACGCAGCACCGGCATCTTGACGTCCAGCGTGACGCCGTCCGGCACGACCAGCCCGTTGTGGGCGCGCACGTCGTAGCGGGAAAAACCGCTTCGAAACAGTTCGGTGGACAGCGTGGTCGTTCCTGCCACGGCAAGGTCTTCGGCGAACACCGATCCGGCCGCCAGGCGCGAACCGGGCGGCAGCTTCACCGTGAGGTCGAAGGGCGCGCGATCCCCGCCATGAAGCTGCACCGTGCGATCGGCGATCGGCACGCCGTTCGGAAACACGTTGGCCGGAACGACGTAGTTGGCGAACAGTTCGGTGAGTTCGGTGCTCCCGAAAAAGAACTGGAGGGTGGATCCGGCCGGAACATGGTCCAGGACCTGACCCGTTGCGGTCAACTCGATGCCTTGGTCGGTCCGGACGGCGAACGCCCCGTTCAGAAAAAAGACATATCTCGTTCCGCCGGACCTGCTGAGCGGAGGAGTCCAATCGGCTTCGGCCTTGAAGATCGCGTTGATCTTGATGCCCGTCGCTCCTACTTTCTCTCCAGGTTTCGCGATGGACACGATGTAGCTGTAATCGATCGGCAGCACGCCGCCGGCCATCACGTTGATTTCGAGCTCCCGCAACAGGACCAGGTCGGCCAGCGCCGAATCCCCAGCGTGCAGCATCCCATCGACAGGCACCACCTTGCCACCGATCGCAATCGCGCTCGCCGATTCGATCTGCAGCGTGCCTCCTCCTTGGACGCCATGGCCTCGGATGTCTCCATCGAGCGTCAGCACCGCCACTCGATTGCCCGCGCCCGTGCTCGCCAGCCCGGAGCCCAGTTGCACGGAGCCGCCCGCACCGCCCTTGATACGCCCGTCCGGTTGCACCACGCCCCCCGAGGACACGTCGATCAGCGCGCCCTTCTCGAGCGTCACGCTCTCGGTCGAGCGGATGCTGACCAGGCCTCCGTCGATGTGCGCGAGGTCCGCCGGCGCACCGCTGCCCGATCGCAGATCGCTCAGCACCCCCGTCGCATCCAGCGTGACGCCCTCGCGCACCCACACGCCGGCCTGCGCGCCTTGCGGCACCTCGATGCCGATATCGAGCGGCTTCGAGGCATCGCGCACCTGCTTCAGCACGTTGCCCATGCGTATCGTCCCGCTGTGTGCCGTGAGGTTCGCGGCCACGTCCACCGAGGGTGCATACAGGACGATCTCTCCGCCATTGCTTACCTGCAACAGACTTGCAACGGCGATGTTCTTCTTCGCCGCGATCCGCACCGCGCCGAGCGAGGCCGCGGTCAACGAATCGGCATCGAGCAGCACCATGCCCTGGCGCTCGGCGGTCACGGCATCGGACAACCCCAGCGCGTCGGCGATGCCCGGGACCGGTTCGCCCAGCTTGACGTTGTCGACAACCGGCACGAGCCCACGGCGGATCACGCCGCTGGCGGCATCGAAGATCGGGCGGTACTGGCCGACGACCAGTTCGCCGCGCCGCGCCACCGCGCTTTGCGACTGGTTGTAGCCGTCCAGATCCGCCTGCGCCGCCCGGGTCTGTTGCGGGCCCTGGTAGGTCTCCCCGACGATCGTTCCCTCGAGCACAGCGTTGTTGGTAGCCACCACCAGCCGGCCCGCGTCACGCCCGACGGTGTAGCCGTTCTCCGGTCGCTCTCGTGGGCCTATCAGCGGGTTGTAGAAGTAGCCGGTGGTGTTCTTTCCCCAGCGCGCATGCTCGTCCTCGAAGCCGCGGTACAAGCCCTTGTAGAGCAGGTCGCCCGGTGCACTCGACACTTCGTAGAGCCGGCCATCCGAACCCTTGAGCCAGCTCAAGCGGAGCTTGCCGCTCGCGACATCCAGCGTCCCGCCCGACAGATTGACGCTGGAGCCCGCGCGCGTCACCAGGTCGCCGCCCGCCACCGTGACCGTGCCGCCCTGTGCCATCCATTCGCCGATCGAATGGCCATTGGTCGCGAGATAGCCGCTGACCTCGAGCAGCCCGCCCTGGGTGTACCAGCGATCGGTCGGATAGCCGTTCGTGCCGGCCGGCACGAACACCAGCTTGCGCCGGTCCACCCACAGGTTCAGGTTGTTGAGGTTCTTGCTGTCGCGGTTGATCGGCGCATCGCGCTGCTCGTTGCCCTGGGCATTGATCAGCACGTTGTTGCTTTCCATCGCCACCTTCACGCCCACCGCGCCCGAGACATCGAGCTGGGCACCCTGGGCGACCAGCGTGCGCTTCGGGGCCGCCACCACGATCTCGCCGCCGGTCGCAAGCGACAGCGACGAACCCTGGAACTCCACCGTGCTGCCGCTGACGATCTCGATGCGCGAGAGATCGCGGCGGTCCGCGATCGTGCCGAGGTTGTCGAACATGCCCGTGGCGTTGTTGACCGGTTGGCCATCGACGAATCGCAGCGCCGCATCGCGCTGGCTGTCCAGGGCCGTCGCGCCGTTCGTGTCGAGCAGGATGGCGGTGGTGCTGCCCTCCGCCACCGTGACCGTGCCCGTCTCGTCGCTCGCGCGGGTCGACAGGTGGATGGTGCCGCGCTTGGCCACCGTCGTGGTGGCGACCAGCACACCCGCCTGCGTCACCGTGTGGCCGGTCAAGGTGATGTCGCCGGCGGGGGCGGTGATCAAGCCGGTGTTGATGACCGTTCCAGACGCACTGTCCGCATTGCGCGAAGCCGAGACTTCGTTGCCTGCGGTGGTCGAGCGCTGGTTGCCTTCGGTGCTCACGCCCTTGCGGATGGTGAAGCTGTCGCCGGCGGCGAGCACGGTCTGGCCCGAGGGCGTGTGGATCTGTCCGGCGTTGCGCACCTCGGTGCCCAGCAGCATGACGTAGCCGCCGCCCTGGGTGGCCGATTGCGGCGTGTGCGTGGTGATCTGCGCGCCGGCCTGCACCTCGACCTTGCCAGCCGCGTCGGTGAAGGTGGGGGCACTGCCGTTGGCATCGACGTAGATGCCTTTCGTGCGGAACTGGTCGTCGGTGATCTTGGCCGCTGCCGCCACCAGGTTGCGTGTATTGACCTGGCTGGTGCCCGAGAACACCACGCCATTGCGGTTGGCGATCAGCACCGTGCCGTCGGCCTTGATCTGGCCCTGGATCTGCGAAGGCCGCGCCTGCGGGTCGTTGACCTTGTTGAGCACCGCCCAGCTCGGGTCCTGCTTGAAGTCGACCGTGGTATTGCGCCCGACGTTGAAGGTCTCCCAGTTGAGGATCGCCTTGTCGCCAGTCTGCTGGACCGCGACGTTGGTGCGGCCGTCGACCTGCGATTGCACCGGTGCATTGGCGTTGAGCCAGCCTGCGGTGAGGCTGTTGGTGTCGACCTTGAGGCCGCCATCGGCCAGGCCATCGGGCACCGAGGGATCGTTGCCCGCGGCCAGCCGGGCGGCCGCCTGTGCCGCCTGCTGCGCGGCGATGCCGCGTGCCGCGAGATTGAGGTTGTTGATCGAACGGCTCAGTTGCTCGTTGGCGCGCTGCTGCTGGGCCTGCGGGCTCGTCAGGCTCGACGCCGGCATGCCGTTGGGCAGCCGGCCGGTGGCCGTGGCCGTGTTCTGCATCGCGCCCTTGTTCGCGAACCATGCCGAACTGAATGCATGCTGCGCATGCGCGGCACCGGCCATGCCGCCGGCCGCCAGCGCCAGGGCCATGGCACCCGCCAGCGGCGCGGTCTTGAAAAGTCGCTCTTCCGCGCCAGGGGGATGACGGTGCCTGCTGCCGCGTACGCGTGTGCTCATGGGGTTCCTGTCGAAGTCGAGGTCGTGTCCATCGGGCTGCGCGCTCCTAGCGGCAGCCTTGTGTCGGCGCGACGGCGCCGCAGGCCTCCTGGCAGGAGGCCATGCCGAACCGTCGACATCTAAGGACGAACGGTCTCCCCGTTCGACTGCAAACTTTTTTCAGCGCAAGAGTTTCCGCCGCTGCCGTGCGAGCGGCATGACAGCGCGATCGGTCAACTCAGGATGAACAGGCCGCCGGGCAGCGAACGCGCCTGCAGGCCGAAGGTGTGCTGCAGCTGCGTCAGCGCGCGCTCGAGCGAAGCGACGTAGAAGCTGCCCGTCACCGGCTTGTCGCGCACGCCGTCGTTCATCAGCACGATGCGCCCCGGCCGGTAGCGGTCGATGTCCGCGAGCACCTCGGCCAGGGGCGTGTCGTCGAACACCAGTTCGCCGCGGCGCCAGGCCGAGACGGCGGCGCTCCGAACGGTGGAGATGACATCGATCGATCGATCGTCGTAGCGGGTCTGCTCGAGCCTGCGCAACAGCCGGGTTCCGGCCGGATGGTCGACCTGCACCGAACCCTCGATGCAGGTCACGCAGGCCTTGCCGTCGAGGTAGCGCACCTCGAAGCGGGCCGCGGTGGCGCGCGTGCGCCCCGGTCCCGCGGCGACCATGAACGGTGCATCGCCGCCGAGATCGAACGCGGCTTCGCCGGCCAGCAGGTCGACGCCGTCCGGCTGTCCATCGCCGGCATGCTGGCGGATGCTGGTCCGGGTGTTCAGCGTGACGGTGCTCTGCGCCACGGTCAGCGCGCGCCGCTCGCCGGTCGCGGTGCGCAGGTCCGCGCCCCATTCGTCGGGCGCGGGCCACAGGCCCCCGGGCGGATGAACGATGGCGACACCCGCCACCGCCGCCAGCGCCGCACCGGCCGCACCGAGAAATGCGCGACGCCCCTGCGGGCGGCCCTGCAGGTTGCGCCGGTGCCGCCGTGCCGCCGACGCATCGGTGCGCAGCACTTCGCCGGCCAGCGGCTGCAGCAGCGCCCAGCGCTCGCGCACCGTCCTGTAGGCCGCCTGGTGCGCCGGGCTGGTCTGCAGCCAGCGCTTGAAGCCCTCGGCCTCCCAGGTCTTGACGTTGCCCGCGTTGAGCATGCGCAGCCAGACCCACGCCTGCTGTTGCAAGGCGTCGGGCACTTCGCTCTGTGGTTGTTCTTCGGTCATGGATCACGTCGTCCGGCGGCGCATCGGCGATGCGGGCAGCGGCACATCCGCCACGCGTTCCTAGGGAGACGAACGGGCCGCGCGCGCACTGCAATCATTTTTTATCGGGGTTCATCACGGCGTCGACCGCCTCGTGGGCGCGCTTGAGTTCGTAGGCGACGGTGCGCTGCGACACGCCCAGCCGGTCGGCGGCTTCCTTGTGCGACAGGCCCTCCCAGTGCACCAGCAGGAAGATGTCCTGCCGCCGCGCCGGCATGCGCCCGACGCGCTCGAGCAGCAGCGCCATCTCGGAGCGCGCCTCGGCCGTCCGCGCCGGCCCCGGGGCCGGGTCGACCAGCGACTGCACCTCCTGGACCTCGTCCCACGACAGCGTGCGTGCCTGCCGGCGCCGGATGTCGACCGCGATGTTGACGGCCACGCGCAGCACGTAGCCGACCGGGCTCTGGACCTCGTCCTCCTCCGGCCTGCTCTGCAGCCGCAGCCAGGTGTCCTGCAACGCATCGCCCGCGAGGTCGCTGCTGCCCAGCAGCCGCGTCAGCCGATGCTTGAGGCTGACGTAGTGGCGGGCCAGGTACTCGGTCAGGACCGGGCGCGTCTCCTGCGCCATGTCAGGACGCTTCCCGCGCACACAGCGGACCGCCGGCGGTGGCGTGCGGTTCGATGAACATCGTCAGCGGCTGCGGCAGCGCCGATGGCGGCGGCCGGTCGATCCGCAGCGCCTGCAGCGTGGCCTGCACCGCGGCGTCGCGGCTGGCACTGCCCGTGGAGCCCAGCAGGCGCACGCGCCGGATCTGTCCGCTGGCGTCGACCTGGAAGCGCAGCAGCGAGCGGTAGCTGCCCGGTGCCGTCTGCGGATTGCCGCACAGGGCCTGCCAGACGCGGGCCTGCACCAGGCCGGGGTAGCCGGCCAGGTCGCCGAGTTCCGCCTCGCGCGGCACCGCGGCAGGCGCGATGGCGGCGGGCTTCAGGACGAAGCCGCCGCCCGCCTCCGCGGGAATCGCTTCCGCGACGAGGCCGGTGTCTATCAGCAGCAGTTGCAAGGCCGTCTCGGGCGAATGGACGCCCTGTACGGCGGACGAGCTTCGGCCCGCCACGAGTTCGCCGCGCGCGAGGGTCGGCCGGTGCGTGATGCTGGCATAGCGCTTGATGGCCTCGGCCAGCGGCTGCGCGGGGAGGTCGAACTCGAACTGCGCGCTCGCATCGTTCCACGACGCTGGCGCCTGCGCTGCATCCGTTGCGCACGGCGCATCCACGCCGATAAGACATCCCGCCAGCGCAAACCCACTGAGCGCTGCCAGATTGCCTGTCATCTTGCTGTTCGCACGCGTCCGGAGATTGAAATGAAAGCCCGACACCGGCGAGCCAGCGGGCAAATGTTCGCAAGGCTAGGCAGAACCGGTTACATCGACGTGACAGCGCGATGACCTCGGCTGCGTATCGCAACACGCAGGCGTGCGCCAACAGATGCATGGCGATTTCTCCTACAAGCACCGTCGCCATCGACGCATAGGCGCGTGCGGGCGCTCTTATTAACTTGTGGGTCATCAACAGGGAGCAGCACCTCAGGAGCCAGAGCGACGCGCGAAGGTCCGAGGTTTCTTTTTTTTGCCTTTCTTCCTTCGAAGGACCTTCTTCATGCCCTTGTTCCGTTCGCGCGCCCGCGGCCACGCCACCCTCGTCGCCGCCCTGGCCGGCGGCGGCCTGCTCGCAGCCGCCACGCCCGCCCTCGCCGACCCGTCGCCGGCGCTCGACCGCTTCAGCCTCTCCGTCGGTGCCTTCGCCGCCGATCCCAAATTCGACGCCTCGGTGGGGACGCCCTACGGCTCGCTGCGCACCGGCGACATCAAGCCCGGTCGCGTGACCATGCCGCGCATCACGGCCGACGTGCTGCTCGGCGACACGCAAGGCCTCTCGTTCGACTACTTCCGCTACAAGCGCGACTACTTCGGCGGCCTCTCGGGCGGCACCTCGCTCGGCGGCCTCGGCACCATCGCGGCCTTCGGCAATGCCAACGTCGACACGCAGGTCGATTTCGCCAAGCTCTCGTACAAGTGGTGGATCGGCTCGGGCAACACGGTGCTGGGCCTCGGTGCCGGCGCGGCCTACTACCGCATCAAGCTCGGCGTGAGCGCGCTCGCCGGCGTCAACGGCCAGTTCGGCACGCTCAACGAGAGCTCGAGCCGCGATGCGATCGCGCCGCTGCTCGAGATCGGCGTGCGTCACGCGATCACGCCCGACCTGCGGCTGTTCGCCGACGCCTCGGGCGTGTGGAAGAACGGCGGCAGCTCGCACGGCAACATCTACAACGCCGCGGCCGGCGTGGAGTGGTTCCCGGTCAAGAACGTGGGCCTGGTGCTGGCCTACAACGTGACCAACATCGACATCACGCGCGACAGCGGCACGGCCGACGCGCGGCTGAAGATCCGCCTGCAGGGGCCGACGGCCTCGCTCAAGGCGCGCTTCTGATCGCGGGGAGATCGGCGGCGCAGTGCCGCCGATCTCCCGCCTCTATTCGCCCGGCTCGCGCGTCAAGGTCGCGAGCAGGATGGTGCGCACGTCCTTCTTGAGCACCTTGCCGACCTTCGAGCGCGGCAGGTCGCTCCACACCTCGACTTGCTTGGGCGCCTTCACGCTGCCGATGCGCGCCTTGACGAAGGCCTTGATCGCCTCGGCGTCGATGCTGCGGCCCGCCTGCGGCTGCAGCACCGCCACCACGCGCTCGCCCCATTTCTCGTCGGGCAGGCCGATCACCGCGCTGTCCTGCACGTCGGGGTGCTGCATCAGCGCCTGCTCGACCTCGGCCGAATAGACGTTGAAGCCGCCCGAGATGATCATGTCCTTGGCGCGGTCGACGATGTAGAGGAAGCCGTCGTCGTCGAGACGGCCGATGTCGCCCGTGTGATGCCAGCCGAAGCGCGAGGCCTCCTGCGTGGCCCTCGGGTCCTTGTAGTAGCCCTGCATCACGAGCGAGCCGCGCACCACGATCTCGCCGCTCTCGCCCGTGGGCAGCAGCTCGCCCTCGGCGTTCATCACGCCCACCTGCACCAGCGGCCCGGGCCGTCCCGCCGAGGCGAGGCGATGCTTCGCCACCGAGCCGTCGGCATTGAAGTGCTCGCGCGGCGACATCATCGAGATCATCATCGGCGCCTCGGTCTGGCCGAAGAGCTGGGCCATCACCGGGCCGATCTTCGTGAGCGCCTCCTCGAGCCGCGCGGCCGACATCGGCGCCGCGCCGTACCAGAAGCACTGCAGCGAATCGCGCTTCGTCGCCGCGAGCTCCGGATGCTGCAGCAGCATGTAGATCAGCGTCGGCGGCAGGAAGGCATGGGTGATGCGGTGGCGCTCGATCAGCGCGAGGAACTCGCCGAGGTCGGGCTTGGGCATGATGACCACGCGCCCGCCGAGCGCCATCACCGGCAGGCACAGCACGCCGGCCGCGTGCGTGAGCGGCGCGAGCGCGAGATAGGCCGGCCGGCCCTCGAAGGGATAGCCCATCAGCGTGAGCGCCGACATCGCCTCGAGGTTGCGCCCCGTGAGCATCACGCCCTTGGGCTGGCCCGTGGTGCCGCCGGTGCCCGCGATCATCGCCACGTCGTCGGGCGGCGCGATGTCGAGTGGCGCGTCGTCCAGGCCTTCGAGCCAGTCGTCCATCGAAGGCGCGAAGGCTTGCCGCGCATCGAGGCAGACCAGCGCGCGCAGCTTGGGCAGCTGCGAACGCATCTGCTCGACCATGGGCGCGTAGTTGCCGTGGAACACCAGGCAGGCGCAGTCGAAGGCATCGAGCACGAAGGCGTTCTCGCTCGCTTCGTTGCGCGGGTTGATCGGGCACCACACGCCGCCCGCGCGCGAGATGCCGAACACCGTGGCGAAGGCCATCGCATCGTTGCTCGAGAGCACGGCCACCTTGTCGCCGGGCTTGAGGCCCGCGCGCTGCAGGCCGCGCGCCACACGCCAGCTGATGCGCTGCACCTGGGCATAGCTGAGGTCGGCCTCGCCCAGGGTCAGGCAGGGCGCATCGGCGCCCAGCTGGGCGCCCTTGTCGAGGTAGTCGACGAGACGCATCGGGGTCAGCCCATGCGCGTGAGCACGGGTTCCTGCACCAGGCCGAAGCCGCGCAGCGCGCCCAGCAGCTCGCGATGGCCGAAAGCCTGGCAGCCCGAGGCGAAGCCGGCGCGGCGCGGCGGCTGCTGCAGCAGCGAGGCCGCCGCATAGGCCTGCAGCAGGCCGGTCTGCTTGTAGTTGCAGTTGCCGAAGATCACGCAGTGCACGCGGCCCAGCGGACCGGAGGCATGCACCGAGTCGACCGACTTGTTGATGCGCGGGTTCTCGCGCGGCGGCATGGTGTTCATCACGCTCGATGCCGTCTGCGCCAGCGCCGCGTAGCGGTCCTCCTCGTTCATGCCCTCGGTGGCCTTGAGCGCGGCGGCCACGATCTGCGGCACGCCCATCATCAGCGGCTTGTTGAAGACGCCGCCGAGCACCTTGACGTTGGCCACGCGCGGATCGCGCTTGAACCACACGGGGTGCGAGGTGCCGCCCCAGGGCAGTGCGAGCGCGGCCTCGTGCTGGCCCGGGATCGACAGGTGGTAGAGGCCGGCATCGGGCTGCCACTCGACGTACTCGTTCTGCTCGAGGTAGTAGGCCTTCGACGTCGCCGCATTGACCAGGATGGTCTGCGTCGACGCGATGGTCGGGCTGCCGCCCCAGAACACGGCGATGTCGAGCGTGTCGAGCCCGGGGGTCTCGAGGCACAGCTGCGCCGCGATCTCGCCCGTGGTGTACATGTGGGCCAGGCCCGGCGACAGCAGCAGCCCCGCGGCGGCGAACCTGGCGCCCCATTGCTGGTCGAGCGTGATCAGCCAGTCCTGCTCGCCCGTGGTGTCGGTGTAGTGGCAGCCGGCGTTGAGGCAGGCCTCGACCACCTCAGGGCCGAACTTGGCGAACGGCCCCACGGTGTTGAGCACCACCGAGGCGCCGGTGAAGAGCTCGGTGAGCGCCTCCACCGAGTGCGCCACCTCCACCACCTCGTAGCGCGCGGTCTCGATGCCGGGCACGTTCGATTTCATCGCGGCGTCGAGCTTCTCCTTGCTGCGGCCCGCGGCGATGAACGGGATGTTGTACTCGCGCAGGTACTCGCAGACCAGCCGCCCGGTGTAGCCCGAGGCGCCGTACACGATGACCGGCTTCTTGTTCTTGCTGCTCATGTCGTCTCTCCTTTTTCTTGCCTGATGTGTGACTCGTTCTGTTCGCGCATGGCCTTCACATGCCCATGCCGCCGTCCACCGCGAGGCCGGCGCCGGTGATGAACCGGGCCGCGTCGGAGCAGAGGAAGACCACCACGTCGGCCATGTCGCCGACCTCGCCGAGCCGGCCCAGCGGCGTCTGGCCGATCACGTCGCCGACGGCCGCCTCCACGCTGGGCGCGAGGCCCGCGGCGACGATGTCGTTCGCGAGCTTCATGCCCATGTCGGTGGGCACCAGTCCCGGGTAGATGCAGTTGACGCGCACGCCGTAGCCCAGCTTGCCGGACTCCATCGCGGCCACGCGGGTCGCGCGGTCGACCGCCGACTTGGTGGCCGAGTAGCCCGCGATGGCGGGAAAGGCGATGGTCGCTGCGACCGAGGCGATGTTGACCACCGCGCCGCCCGCACCCGCGGCGCCGCCGGGGCGCATGGCGCGGAACGCGTGTTTCATGCCCAGCAGGGTGCCGGTCACGTTCACGTCGAGCATGCGGCGCAGGTCCTCGGCCTGCACGTCGACCACCAGCGAGGTGATCTCGATGCCCGCGTTGTTGACCACGATGTCGAGCCCGCCGAGCTCCTTCACCGTGGTCTCGACGGCGGCGGCCCAGGCCGCATCGTCGGTGACGTCGAGCGGCACGAAGCCCGCCTTCGCCCCGCCGGACGAGAGGCGCTGGGCGGTCGCCCGCCCCACGTCGGCGAGCACGTCGCCGATCATCACCGCCGCGCCGGCCTCGGTCAGCGCCTGCGCAATGCTGGCGCCGATACCGCGCGCGCCACCCGTCACGAGCGCCTTGCGCCCCTTCAGATCGAACTGTCCCATCGCTTGTCTCCTGTGGTCTGGTTGTGAGATGGAGCGGCCATCCTAGAAATCGTCTTGACGAGTGTCAAGATTTTCTTTGACGACCGTCCAGATTTTTTAGAATGACGCCCGGAACAGGCTGGAACGCCGTTTCGCACGGGCGTGCCATGCGTGCTATGGTTTGCAGATCAACGGACAACGAGAGCGGCTCGCGCATCGCGCGGCGCGGTGGAAATGACGACACGACAGCAGGAACAACCGTCGACGGCCCGGGTGCCGAAGGCCAGGGTCGACAAGTTCGAGGAGCGGCGCGCCGAGCTCGGCGAGGCCGCGCTGACCACGCTCGCCACGCTCGGCTATGCGCGCACCAGCCTGCGCGAGATCGCGCAGAACACCGAGTTCTCGCACGGCGTGCTGCACTACTACTTCACCGACAAGGTCGACCTGATCGTCTGCAGCGTGAAGCAATATAAGGCGCGCTGCGTCAAGCGCTACGACCATGCGGTCGACAGCGCCACCAGCTTCGACGAACTGACGGAAGGCTTCCTGCAGAGCCTGGCCGACACGCTGCGCGACGAGGGCCACATGCACCGCCTGTGGTACGACCTGCGCTCGCAGGCGCTGTTCGAGGCCGCCTTCCGCGACGACGTGACCGAGATCGACAAGAGTCTCGAGGCGATGATCTGGCGCATCATGGTCCGCTTCGAGGAGCTCGCGGGCGTGCCCACGGGCCTGCCGCCCGCCGCGGCCTATTCCCTGTTCGACGGCCTGTTCCAGCAGGCGCTGCTGCGCCACCTGTCGGGCGAGGCCGATGCGGCCGAGCGCATGAAGGACGACGTGCGCGCGGCGATCCTGCGCCTCTTCCCGCGGCCCGCCGAGCTCCGCAAGCCGGCCGCCGCGCGCAAGCGTCGCGCCTGACTCAGGCCTTCGTTTTCTTCGCGGCCTGCACGGCCCGCGCGCCGGCCCATTCGCCCGACGCGCACAGGCCCTGCATCACCTCGGCGATCAGCGCGCAGATCGCGCGCTTGGCATTGCCGGTCGGCAGGTGCACCGACACGCACAGCCCCAGCGTGCGGAACATCGCGCCGGAGGCGATGCGGTGCGCCGCGAGCCGCCCTTCGCTGACTTCGCGCTGTGCGAGTCCCAGCGGCATGATGGTCGGCCCGAGCCCCGCCTCGACCGCGGCCTTGAGCGTGTAGACCGAATTGATCTCGGCCGCCACGCGCGCGGCCGGCTGGCCCGCGGCCTCGAGCACCGCGTCGACCAGCCAGCGCGTGCAGTGCCCATGCGCATTGGCGGGCCACACCAGCGGCCGCGCGGTCGCCTGTTCGATGCTCACCTCGCCCTCGGGCAACGCATGCGGGCTCTGCGGCGATTCGAGAAACACGAAGTCTTCTTCCACCAGCGGCGTGAAGGTCACGTCCTCGGCGGGCATGGTCGGCGAGAACACCGCCACGTCGACGCGGCCGCGCGTGAGCTGGTCGGCCATGTTGCCCGTGAGCTCCTCGTTGAGGTGCAGCACCACGTCGGGATAGCGGCGCGCTGCCGCGCGCATCAGCGGCAGCGCGATCATCGGCGACACGCTCTGCGGCAACGCCGCCACCACCGAACCCACCACCGAATCGGCCGCCACGTGCACCGCGGCGCGTGCGTCGCTGACCTGCTTGGTGATGCCCTGCGCGTATTCGTAGAACACCTTGCCGGCCTCGGTCATCGCCACGCCGTTGCGGCTGCGCAGCAGCAGCTGGGTGTCGAGCTCGGCCTCGAGTTCGGCCATCTGCTTGCTCAGCGCCGACTGCGCCACGTAGAGCTGCTGCGCGGCGCGCGAGAGGCTGCCGCAATCGACGATGGCAACGAAATACTTGAACTGGCGCAGTTCCATCGGCGGGGGGTCTCCGGCCATTCGCCACAGGGTTGCGGGAACGGCCGGCCATTCTAGGCCGCGCGTTCGCGGCCTATGGGTCGGACAAGGCCTCAGTGCACGCAGTCGAAGCTCGCCGCATCCTTCGTGTCGCCCGCGCCCTTGTAGCGCGGGTACGCGGGGTATTTGCACATCGGCCGCGCAAGCGCCGTGGCGCCCGTGGCCGCGTCGAGCTTGCGTTGCACCAGGCCTTGCGCCGACGCGGGCACGCCCTGCTCGACCCAGGTCGCCATCGCCTTCAGCAGGTCGACCTTGTCGGCGCCCGGGCCGCCCGCGCAATGGCCCACGCCCGGCGCGAGGAACAGCTCCACGGTCTGGTCGGCCTTGCCCTGTCCCAGCTTGCCGACCACCTGATCGTAGTAGCGCGAGGTGTCGCGCGCGCTCACCGAGGTGTCGTTGGTGCCGTTCCACAGGATCAGCTTCGCGCCACGCGCATGCAGCCGCTCCAGGTCGGGATCGGCCGCGCTGAACAGGCCGCCGACCACGCCCATGCGCGCGAGCCACTGGTCGGGGTTCCAGGCCAGCGTGTCGAAGGCCGGGTCCTGCGTGATGAACGAGCGCACGAAGCCGTCCGAGAACATGCCCTGGATCGAGTTGCCGCCGAGCGCCGCCTGCGGCCAGATGTACGAGCCCCAGCCATCGGCCGTGTTCTCGAGGCCGAAGTTGTAGCCCGGGTGCGACCAGGCGCCATCGGCGGTGGCGACCGCCGAGGTGATGGTCTTCACCGTGGCGATCTGCGCATCCGACAGGCAGGCATCGCCGGTGTCGGCGCCGCCCGCGCAGCGCAAGGGCGCGGGGTCGTAGTTGCAGGCCGCGGGCTTCGAGACGATGCCGTCGGCCACGCCGTCGAGCGCATCGCACTGCGCGAGCACCGCCTTGGCCAGCAGGGTCTGCTTGGCCGGATTCAGCGTGTTCGCCGGCACGCGCACCTGCTTCGAGATGCGGTTGAACTGCACGAACAGGCCCATGATGTTGCCGGCCGGGGCGCGCGCCACGATGCCGTCGAAGTCCTCGGGGAAGCGCTGCGCGAGCATCAGCGCGTCGTGGCCGCCCATCGAGCAGCCCTCGAAGTAGCTGCGCGCGGGGCCGCTGCCGAAGAAGGCCGCGATCAGTTCCTTGCCCGGCGGCAGCGCGCGATGCTCCGACTGCTGCGTGAAGTCGAGCAGCTTCGCGGGATCGGCCGCGAAGCGCGCCGCGAAGTAGCCGGCATCGCGCACGCCGGGATAGTCGTAGCCGCCATTGGTGCCGATCGTGGCGTAGCGCTCGCTGAAGATCGAGGCGCTGAACTGCGGATCGGCCGCGCTCGGCAGCGCGCCGTCGAAGCCGCCGCCGCCGATGAAGGCCAGCTTGCCGTTCCAGCCCGAGGTCGGCAGGCGCGCCTCGAAGCGCAGGCTCGAGCCCTGGAAGCTCGCGGTGAGCACGCAGTACTCGGGCTGCACGCCGGTGGCGGCCACCACCTTCGCATCGTCGACGCGCACCGCGCCTTCGGCAACGGCGCGGCCCTTGAACGCGGGGCATTTCTCGGCCAGCGACTGCGCGGGCGGCGGTGCCGCCGGCGGCGCGCTCGCCGGTGGCACCAGCGGCACGAAACCGCCACCACCGCCCCCGCCACCGCCACCGCATCCCGCCATCAACGCTGCCGCGGCCATCGCGACCCATGTGTGCTTGTGCGAACGCTTCATCGTCTTGTCTCCTGTGTTGTCGTATTCGGGGGTACTCAGACCGCGGCGTGGCCCACGACCTTGCCGGGATTGAAGATGTCGTGCGGATCGAGCGCGCGCTTGATCGCGCGCATCAGCCCCACTGCCTGCGCGCCGTGCTCCTCGACCAGGTACTGCATCTTGTGCAGCCCCACGCCGTGCTCGCCGGTGGAGGTGCCGCCATGGCGCAGCGCGCGCTGCACCAGCCGGTGGCTGAAGGCCTCGGCGGCCGCGTTCGCGGCGGCATCGTCGGGGTCGACCAGCACCAGGCAGTGGAAATTGCCGTCGCCCACATGCCCGAACACCGGCGCCAGCAGCCCGTGTTCGGCGATGTCGGCCTGGGTTTCGTCGATGCACTGCGCGAGCGCCGACAGCGGCACGCAGGCATCGGTCGTGAGGCTGCGGCAGCCGGCCTGGAGTTGCAGGCAGGCGAAGTAGGCGTGATGGCGCGGCGTCCACAGCCGCGAACGTTCCTCCTGCCGCAGCGCCCACTGGAAGGCGCCGCCACCATGGCCGGCCACGATCTCGCGCACCAGCGCGGCCTGTTCGTCGATCTGCGCCTTGCTCGCGCCGAACTCGAGGAACAGCGTCGGGTGCTCGGCCAGCGTGGTGCGGCTGTGGGCGTTCACGGCGCGGATCGTCAACGCGTCCAGCATCTCGGCGCGCGCGAGCGGTACGCCGAGCTGGATCGCCTCGATCACCACGTCGACCGCCGCGCGCACCGATGGGAAATGCACCACCGCCGCCGCATGCGCTTCGGGATGCGGATGCAGCCGCACCGTCGCCTCGGTGATGAGGCCCAGCGTGCCTTCGGAACCGCAATAGAGCTGCGTGAGGTTGTAGCCAGCCGAGCTCTTGCGCGCCTGCGTCGCGGTGCGCACCACCTCGCCGTCGGCCGTCACCACCGTGAGGTTCACGAGGTTGTCGCGCATGGTGCCGTAGCGCACGGTGTTCGTGCCCGAGGCGGCGGTCGCGACCATGCCGCCGATCGAGGCGTCGGCACCGGGGTCGACCGAGAAGAAGAAACCGCTGTCCGCGAGCGCCGCGTTGAGCTGGCCGCGCGTCACGCCGGCCTCGACCGTGGCCGTGAGGTCGCCGCCGCGGATCGCGAGCACGCGGTTCATGCGCGAGAAGTCGATGCACACGCCGCCCTGCACCGCGAGCAGGTGGCCTTCGACCGACGAACCCACGCCGAAGCCGATCACCGGTACGCGTTCGCGCGCACAGGCGCGCACCACGAAGGCGACTTCGTCGGTGCTCTGCACGAACACCACCGCGTCGGGCGGTTGTGGCGCATAGGCCGATTCGTCGGTGCCGTGCTGCAGCAACACGGCCTGGCTGGTCGACAGGCGTTCCTCGAAACGCCGTTGCAGGAGCGCGAGCAGTTCGGCCGAGGGCGAACGACGCGCAGGGGAGATCACGACCGCATCCATGGGGTGGGACTTTCTGTGGGGGAACCGGGAATGAAGCGCCGCGGGCGAACGCCGCGGCGCGGAAAGACAAAGGCTCAGCGCCGCGCGGCGGCCGGCTTGACCAGCAGCACCAGCACCGCGCCCGCCACCAGCAGGCCCGCGAGCATGTGCAGGCCCGCGTCGATGCTCTGCGTCGCGTCCTTGATCAGGCCGATGAGGAAGGGCGCGCTGAAGCCCGAGAGGTTGCCGAAGGAGTTGATCAGCGCGATGCCCGCGGCGGCGGCCGCACCGCCAAGAAAGGCCGTCGGCATGCCCCAGAAGATCGGCAGGGTCGACATGATGCCCATGGTGGCCAGCGTGAGCCCGGCCATCGCGAGCACCGCATTGCCGTGGAAGGCCACGCTGAGCACCAGCCCGATCGCGCCCACGATGGCGGCCAGCGCGCTGTGCCAGCGGTACTCGAGCCGGCGGTCGGCGCTGCGCGCCATCAGGTACATCGCGACCACGCCGAAGGTCCAGGGGATCGCACTCAGCAGGCCGATGTCGAGCGCGCCCTTCACGCCGATCGCCTTGATGATGCTCGGCAGCCAGAACGAGATGCCGTACAGGCCCGAGGTGTAGGCGAAGTACACCAGCGCCAGCAGCCAGACGCGGCCGTTGCCCAGCACCTCGAGGATGCGCGGCTCGGCCTTGCCCTGGTTCTCGGCCGCGATGTCGCGCGCGATCAGCTCGCGCTCGGCGGTGCTGAGCCATTGCGCGTCCTTCACGCGGTCGTCGAGGTAGCGCCACACGACCAGGCCCAACGCCACGGTCGGCAGGCCCTGCAGCAGGAACAGCCATTGCCAGCCGGCCCAGCCGTTGACGCCGCCCATGCCCTGCAGGATCCAGCCCGAGATCGGGCCGCCGAGGATGCCCGCGAACGGGATCGCCGCGAGGAACAGCGAGGTCGCCTTGCTGCGCCGCGCGGCCGGGTACCAGTAGGTCAGGTACAGGATGATCCCGGGGAAGAAGCCCGCCTCGGCTGCGCCCAGCAGGAAGCGGATCACGTAGAAGGACATCGGCGAGCTCACGAACATGGTGGCGGCCGACAGCAGGCCCCAGGTGATCATGATCCGCGCGATCCAGCGGCGCGCGCCCACGCGGTGCAGCACCACGTTGCTCGGCACCTCGAACAGGAAGTAGCCGATGAAGAAGATGCCCGCGCCCAGGCCGTACACCGCCTCGCTGAACTGCAGGTCGCCCTGCATCTGCAGCTTGGCGAAGCCGACGTTGACGCGGTCGAGGTAGGCCACGATGTAGCAGACGAAGAGCAACGGGATGAGCCGCCAGCCGACCTTGCGGTAGACGGCATCGGCGCCGCCGTCCTCTTGCGCCGCCGCTGCCCGGGGCCGTGTGATCGCGCTCGTGTTCATGGAGTGGGTGTCTCGCTGTGCTGGTGATTCGGTGCGCCGATGGTCGCGGCGGCACGCGAAGGCGCCGCAGCGGGTTTACGCGCAAGATTCATATGGATTGAAGATCGGCGCATCTCCGATCGAGATGCTTGGCGCGGCGGCCTTGTCCCCACGCGGCGCCGGCCGCGATGCGCGTGCGATCATTTCCTTCGCCCCACCTCCTGCCGCCCATGCCCTCCTTCAATCGCGCCTACCAGCAGACCCTCCAGGCCGGCCGACTCACGCTCGGCCTCATGACACCGATCGCGCGCCCCGACGAGGCGATGGCCGACCTCGCCGTGGAACGCGATCTCGCGCAGCGTGCCGACGCGCTGGGCTTCGCGGCGCTGTGGACGCGCGACGTGCCGGTGCTCGCGCCGCAGGGCGAGCGGATGATGCCGACAGCCCCGCTCGACGAGCCCTTCCTCTGGCTCGCCACGCTGGCCGCGGCCACGCAGCGCATCGCGCTCGGCACGGCCGCCGCGGTGCTGCCGCTGCGCCAGCCGCTGCACCTGGCCAAGGCCGCGCTGTCGCTGAACCGGCTGTCGGGCGAGCGCTTCATTCTCGGGCTCGGCTCGGGCGACCGCGAGGCCGAGTTCGCGATCTTCGGCGAGGACATCGCGCAGCGCGCCGAGACCTTCCGCGAGCGCTGGACGCTGGTGCGCTCCGGCCTCTCGCCGCTGGCTGCCGAACGCGCCGTGCTGCGCGAGGCCACGGCGGGCCACGAACTGATGGCGGCGCCGGCCGAACGCATCGGCATGGTGGTGGTGGGGTCGGCGCGGCAGTCGCTGCAATGGACCGCGGCCCATGCCGACGGCTGGGCCACCTACCACCGTGACGAAGCGCGCCAGCAGGGCCGCATCGGCCTGTGGCAGACCGCGCTGCGCGAACGCGCGGGTGGCGAGGCCAAGCCCTTCATCCAGTCGCTGCAACTCGAATTGCTCGAGCGCGCCGACGCGCCGGCCGAGCCGATCGAACTGGGGCTGCGCACCGGGCGCGACGCGCTGGTGGCCTACCTCGACCGGCTGGAGGACGCGGGCGTGGCCCACGTGCTGATGAACATCGCGCGCGGGCCGCGCGATGCGCGCGAGATCGTGGAGGAACTCGGGCGCGAGGTGCTGCCGCGCCTCCAGAGCGCGGCCGCTTGAAGCTCAGTTCGCGCTCAACGCCATCAGCATCCGCGACAGCAGGTACAGCCGCGGCACGATGCTCTCGACCTCCGCGTATTCCTCGGGCGTGTGGATGCCACCGCCCACGATGCCGAAGCCGTCGAGCACCGGCACGCCGACACCGGCCACCAGGCTCGCATCGGCGGCGCCACCGCTGCTCTCGATGGTGAGCTTCTTGCCGATCTCGGCGTAGATGCCCTCGGCGGTCGCCACCAGCTTGTCGGAAGCGGGCGAACGCGGCATCGGCGGCAGGCCGCGGATCAGGCGCACCTTGACCTCGGTGTCGGGGATCAGCTTGTTCTGCGAGATGCGCTGCAGGTCCTTCTCGACGCGGTCGAGCTCCTCGGGCGTGGCGGCGCGCACATCGCCGCGCGCGCTCGCGGTGGCGGGGATCACGTTGGTCGGGCCGTTGGCGGTCAGCACCGTGAAGTTGACCGTGGTCTTCTTCGCGGCATCGGCGATCTTCGACAGCTGCAGCACCTGGTGCGCCACTTCCATCGCGGCATTGCGGCCGGCCTCGGGCGCCACGCCCGCGTGCGCGGCCAGGCCCTTGACCTCGATCAGCGCGGTGGCCGAGCCCTTGCGCTCCACCACCAGGCCGTCGGCCGGGCGGCCCGGCTCGAGGTTCAGCGCCACGTCGTGCTGCTTCGCCACGCGCTCGATCAGCGCGCTGGTGCCGACCGAGCCGGTCTCCTCGTTGGTGTCGATCAGGAAGGTGAGTTGGCCGTAGTCCTTGAAGCCCAGCTGCTGCAGGATCTTCAGCGCCTGCAGGCCCGCGACCACGCCGCCCTTGTTGTCCATCACGCCCGGGCCGTAGGCGCGGCCGTCCTTCACGTAGAAGGGCTTGGCGGCGGCAGTGCCGTCCTTGAACACGGTGTCGATGTGGGCCAGGATCAGGATCTTCTTCTTGCCGGTGCCGGTGAAGGTCGCGACCACGTTGCTGCCGGGATGCGGCTCGGCCGGGAAGGTCTCGATGCGCGCGCCGAGCTGGCGCAGTTCGTCCACCACCAGCGTGCGGACCTTCTCGAGGCCCTCGGCATTGGTCGAGCCCGAGTCGATGTTGACCAGGCGCTCGAGCAGCTTGAGCGATTCCTCCTTCTTCTGCGTGGCGGCGTCGAGCACGGCCTGGTTCGGCTGCTGCGCCGAGGCGGCGCCCGCGAACGCGAGCGCGCAGGCCAGCGCGATGGCCGGGGTGCGAAGGGAGGGGAAGGCGAAAGTCTTCATAAGTCTTGTTGTCCGTTCTTTGTCGATGGCTTGTGGCTCCGCGAGGAGGCGCGCCGCTCCCCGCGACGCGCCGCCGCAGCCTATCGCCCCGCCCGCACGCGGGTCAAGCGCGGCTCAGCATTCCTTCGGTACCAGGTAGCCCAGCACCTCGCTGGTCGCGGCTGCTTCGCGCAGCACGGCGGTCGCGATCTCGCCATCGGCCGAGGGATCGAAGCCGCCGCTCGCGCCCAGCGCGGTGATGACCGCGCACACGCGTCCCGTGAAGTCGTGGACCGGCGCCGCGACCGCGCTGATGCCGCGCAGGTAGGTGTCGCGCACCACCGCGCAGCGCAGCGCGCGCACCTCGGCGCGCAGGGCCTCGATCGGCTGCTTCGCATCGAGCTGCGCGCGCATCTCGCGCGGCGCCGCGGCCAGCTCCTGCTCGGCCAGCTCGCGCACGCTGCGCTCGTTGAGCAGGCCGAGGAAGGCGCGGCCGGTGGCCGACCACAGCATCGACATCACCGAGCCCGCGCGCACGTTGACCGTGACCGGCAGGCCCGGCTCCTCGAAGCGCATCACGGTCGGGCCCTTGTTGCCCATCACGGCGACGAAGCAGGTCACTTCGAGCCCTTCGCGCAGCCGCACCAGCGCGGGCTCGGCCGCGCGCACCGGGTCGGACTGGCGCATCGCGGCCAGCCCGATGCTGATGGCCTCGGGCCCGAGCCGGTAGCGCTGCGAATCGACGTCCTGCGCCACCAGCCCTTCCTGCACCAGGCTCGCGAGGTAGCGGTGCACCTTGGCCGGGCTCTCGCCCACGTGCGCCGCGAGGCCCGACAGCCCCGCGTTGCCGCCCATGCGCGCCAGGCCCTTGAGCACCGCCATGCCGGTCTCGGCCGACTGCACGCGCTGGCGCCGCTCGCGCGGCGCGGGCGTGGCGGACGACCTTGCGACTGCGGCCTTCGGCTTGGCGGGGGCGCTTTTCTTCGGGGTGGAAGCCATGTGCTGATCGTCTCGTTCTCGAAAAAAGTGGCGGGCACCCGATGGTAAGTACGGTGGCCCGAGGGCTTGCCTCGCGATTTACGCTATGCGTACAATCATTACGCAAAACTCGCCGTCGCGGATTTTGACCCCGGATTGCGCTTCCCAGAACCCTAGAAACCAGGAGACACGATGAAGAAGTTCCTGGCCGGCTGCCTGCTGGCCCTCCCCGCGCTCGCCGTCACGAGCACCGCCTTCGCCCAGGCCGCCGCCTACCCCGCCAAGCCGATCCGCTGGCTCGTGCCCTATGCCGCCGGCGGCGGTTCCGACTTCCTCGCGCGCACCATCGGCCAGACGCTGTCGACGCAGGCCGGCCAGCCGGTGCTGGTGGACAACAAGCCCGGCGGCAACACCGCCATCGCGGCCGCGGAGACCGCGCGCTCGGCGGCCGACGGCTACACCGTGCTGTCGGCCGACAACGGCACCATGGTGTTCAACCCCTCGCTCTACAAGACGCTGTCGTACAGCCCCACCAAGGACCTCGCGCCGGTCACGCTGATGGGCCGCTTCCCGATGATCCTGGTGGTCAATCCGGCCAGCGGCATCGCCGACGCCAAGACCTTCATCGCCCAGGCCAAGGCCAAGCCCGGCAGCTTCTCGTACGCCTCGGCCGGCGCCGGCAGCCCGCACCACCTGGCGATGGAACTGCTCAAGACCGAAGCCGGCCTGTTCATGGTGCACGTGCCCTACCGCGGCGCGGCACCGGCCCTCACCGACGTGGCCGGCGGCCAGGTGCAGGCCATGATGGTCGACCTCGCCGCGGGCGCGGGCTTCATCAAGGGCGGCAAGGTCAAGGCCATCGCCGTGGCCAACGCCACGCGGCTGCCGCAGCTGCCCGACGTGCCCACCTTCGCCGAGCTCGGCCACAAGGGCGTGGAAGCCGCCGCGCTGGTCGGCATGGTGGTGCCCGCCGCCACGCCGCCCGAGGTGGTGAACGCGCTCAACAAGCGCGTGGTCGCGGCCATCAACGAACCCACGGTGCGCAAGCGCCTCGAGGACTTCGGCGTCGAGCCCGTGGGCAACACGCCCGCGCAGTTCGGCGAACTGCTGCGCAGCGAGACCGTGCGCTGGCAGAAGCTGATCCGCGACCTGAAGATCACCCTGGACTGACGCGCCGCGCGGAAGGAGCCTTCTCGATGTCCACCGTTTCCGAAGCCGCCGCCGCGCGCACCGGGGGTTGCCCCGTGGCGCACGGCGACCTGTCCGCCGAACGCTCGCCCACCGGCTGCCCGGTGAGCCGGCGCGCCGCCGACTTCGATCCCTTCGAGGACGGCTACCAGCAGGACCCGCCCGAATACGTGCGCTGGGCGCGCGAGCAGGAGCCGGTGTTCTACAGCCCGAAGCTCGGCTACTGGGTGGTCACGCGCTTCGAGGACATCAAGGCCATCTTCCGCGACAACCTCACCTTCAGCCCCTCGATCGCGCTCGAGAAGATCACGCCCACCGGCCCCGAGGCCAACGCGGTGCTCGCGAGCTACGGCTTCGCGCTCAACCGCACGCTGGTCAACGAGGACGAGCCGGCCCACATGCCGCGGCGCCGCGTGCTGATGGACCCGTTCACGCCCGAGGCGCTCAAGCACCACGAGCCGATGGTGCGCCAGCTCGCGCGCGAGTACGTCGACCGCTTCATCGACGACGGCCGCGCCGACCTGGTCGACCAGATGCTGTGGGAGGTGCCGCTGACCGTCGCCCTGCACTTCCTCGGCGTGCCCGAGGAGGACATGGACACGCTGCGCCAGTACTCGATCGCCCACACCGTCAACACCTGGGGCCGTCCGAAGCCCGAGGAGCAGGTGGCGGTGGCGCACGCGGTCGGCAATTTCTGGCAGTTCGCGGGCAAGGTGCTCGACAAGATGCGCCTGAACCCCGACGCGCCGGGCTGGATGCCCTACGGCCTGCGCAAGCAGAAGGAGCATCCCGAGGTCGTGACCGACTCCTACCTGCACTCGATGATGATGGCCGGCATCGTGGCCGCGCACGAGACCACCGCCAACGCCACGGCCAATGCGATGAAGCTGCTGCTGCTGCATCCGCAGGCCTGGCGCGACATCTGCGAGGACCCCGGCCTGATCTCGAGCGCGGTGGAGGAATGCCTGCGCCACAACGGCTCGGTCGCGGCCTGGCGCCGTCTCGCTACGAAGGACGTGCAGGTCGGCGGCATCGACATTCCCGCCGGCTCGAAGCTCTTGATCGTCACCTCGTCGGCCAACCACGACGAGGCGCATTTCGCCGATGCCGACCTGTTCGACATCCGGCGCGACAACGCCAGCGACCACCTGACCTTCGGCTACGGTTCGCACCAGTGCATGGGCAAGAACCTCGCGCGCATGGAGATGCAGATCTTCCTCGAGGAGTTCACGCGCCGCCTGCCGCACATGAAGCTCGCCGAGCAGCAGTTCAGCTACGTGCCGAACACCTCGTTCCGCGGCCCCGAGCACCTGTGGGTCGAATGGGACCCGGCCCACAACCCCGAGCGCCGCGATGCCGCGCTGCTGCAGCAGCAGGTGCCCGTGCGCATCGGCGAGCCTTCGAAGCATGCGATCTCGCGCCAGATGGTGGTGCAAAGCGTGACCCCGGTCGCCGAGGGCGTGGTGAAGCTGCGCCTGGCCACGCCGGACGGCCGCCCCGTGCCGCGCTGGACGCCGGGTTCGCACATCGACATCGAATGCGGCTCGCCCGAGCTCTCGCGCCAGTACTCGCTGTGCGGCGATCCCGCCGAAGCCGACGTGCTCGAGATCGCGGTGCTGCGCGAAGAAGATGGCCGCGGCGGCTCGGCCTGGGTCCATGCCAACATGCGCCCCGGCGACAAGCTCAAGGTGCGCGGCCCACGCAACCACTTCCACCTCGACGAGAGCCGCCAGCGGCTCATCCTGATCGCCGGCGGCATCGGCATTACGCCCATCGCCGCGATGGCACGCCGCGCCAAGGCATTGGGCCTGGCCTACGAGATCCACTACAGCGGCCGCAGCCGCGCGCGCATGGCCTTCGTCGACGAACTGGCGGCGCTGCATGGCGAGCGCCTGCATGTCTACGCGAAGGAGGAAGGCCTGCGCTGCGACCTCGCCGCCCTGCTCGCCACCCCGCGCGAAGGCACCCAGGTCTATGCCTGCGGCCCCGCGCGCATGCTCGACGCCCTCGAGGCCTGCTGCGCCGCCTGGCCCGAGGACTCGCTGCGCGTGGAGCATTTCGAATCGAAGCTCGGCACGCTCGACCCGTCGAAGGAACATGCCTTCGAGGTCGAGCTCAAGGACTCGGGCATCGTCGTGCCCGTGCCGGCCGACCGCACCGTGCTCGACGCGCTGCGCGCCGCCAACATCGACGTGCAGAGCGATTGCGAGGAAGGCCTGTGCGGTTCGTGCGAGGTGCGCGTGCTGGCCGGCAAGGTCGACCACCGCGACGTGGTACTCACGCGCTCGGAGCGGGAGGCGAATGGACGGATGATGACTTGCTGCTCGCGGGCTTGTGCGGGGGAGCGGTTGGTGCTGGAGCTCTGAGCCCGAACCGGGCGCGAAGCATCCGCCGCGAACGCCCGAACTTCTGTCATCGAACTGTCGTTGCAGTTCGGCCCGCCTTCCGCTACCGTGCCCGGCACACGAATATGCAGGGAACGAGGAATGGGAGACATGACAAGGTTCGAGGCCCGCGGCAAGGCTTGCGGGGCACTGCTTCTGTCGCTGCTGCTGGCCGCCTGCGCGACGCAACCCGAAGGAAAGATCGTGCCGGCCACGCAGGCCACGGCTTCCGCCAAGCCGGCGCCCGCCCCGTCCGATGAAGACAACGACGCCAACGCGCAACGGGTGCTGCGCG
Source organism: Variovorax sp. GW821-FHT09B01 (assembly GCF_059418345.1). Classification (NCBI taxonomy): domain Bacteria; kingdom Pseudomonadati; phylum Pseudomonadota; class Betaproteobacteria; order Burkholderiales; family Comamonadaceae; genus Variovorax; species Variovorax sp. GW821-FHT09B01. The sequence continues at coordinate 197,517 of NZ_JBWKPQ010000013.1, forward strand.
CACTGTCGTTGATCCAGGCGAAGAAGCCGGCCGAGGCCCTGCCGCTGGCGCAACAGGCCGTCGTCGAGTACGAGAAGCGCTATCGCGAAAGCGGCGTCATCTCGTTCTCGTCGCGCTCCCTGGTCGAAACCCTCGCCTACCTGGGCCAGGCCGCCAGCGCGAACACGCCGGCCAAGGTTCATGGCCCCTGGTTCGGCCTCGCCTACTTCACGCAGGGCTTCGCGCTGGTCGACCTGCACCGGATTCCGGAGGCCAGGCAGGCCTTCGATGCCGCCATCCTGCTGTCGCCGCAGAACTCCAAGTACCTGTCGGAGCGCGGCAACATCGATGCGCTCGAGAAGAACTGGCGCGCATCCTTCGACCGGTTCAAACAGGCACTGGACGCGGCGCAGCTCAGCCCGGAACAGGTGAAGACCTCGGAGACCACGCGCGCACTGCGCGGCATGGCTTTTGCCGAGGTCGAGCTCGGTGATCTCGATGCCGCCAAGGCGCTGCACGAGCGCGCCCTGGCACTGGACCCCACCAACGCGATGTCGCGCAGCGAACTGCGCTACATCGAGCGCCTGCAGCAGCGCGCACCCAAGGTGCGCGCCCCCGACGAAGAAGCGAGGCCGAAGGAACGCACGGCATGAACGTGGTGCTGGTGCACGGCATCTTCGACGACGGCGCGATCTTTCGGCGCCTCGAACGCAGCCTGCGCGACGCCGGCCATCGCTGCTGGATACCCGCGCTCAAGCCCGCGGATGGACGCCGCGGCATCCATGACCTTGCCTGCAAGCTGAAGGCATACATCGACGAACAGCTCGGCCCGACCGAGCCGATCGCCATCGTGGGCTTCAGCATGGGCTGCATCGTCTCGCGCCATTACCTGCAGCTGCTCGACGGGCATGCGCGCTGCGAGGCTCTGTTCGCGGTCTCGGCACCGCACCAGGGAACACTGCTGGCCTACCTCTATCCGGGAAAGGGCGCCCGCGACATGCGGCCCGGGAGCCCGGTGCTCGAGGAACTCCAGCGCACCGAGCATCGGCTCGCGCGGATGGCGGTGTTCGGCTACTGGACGTCTTTCGACGTGACGGTGTTCCCGGCCCGAAGCTCCCACTGGCCTCGTGCATCGAGCAGCCTCGATGCGCGGGCCCTGCTGCATCGGTTCATGCCGGGCAACGCACGCGTCTGCGCGGACATCGTCCAGCGGATGGCCGCCCTGGACGCAGCGCGCGTCTGAAGCGCGCCGTTCAGGGCCGCAGCGTCTCGCGCACCAGCTTCGGATCGCGCGCGATCTCTTCCTCGCGGAACGGGAAGCGCAGCCAGTCCTTGCGCGCATAACGCAACACGGGTGCGGCGCCCGCGCCGTTCGTCACCGCGGTCTCGCGCTCGCCGTGCGCGAGCAGCGTGCGGGCCTGCACGCCGCGTGCGTCGAAATGGACGATCTGCAGGTAGGTGTTGCCGTGCGAGTCGGGTCCCATGCGGTAGCTGCCTTCGGCATCGGCGCAGGCGACCGTGAAGTAGCCCTCCGCATCGCAGCCGCCGAACAGGGGCACGTTGTTCCCGCCGCTGCGCACGAAGCGTTGGACGCCCAGCGGTGCGTTCAGCGGCCAGCCCTTCTTCCTCATGTCCTCGACGGCGCCGGCAAGGGCTTGCGCGATGCGCGGATCGCCTTCACGGATGCCGGAAGGCGTGGAAAGCGGGGCCTGCGCCGAAAACGGCGTGGCATGGAGTTCGTCCGCCGGCATCGCGCTCAGCCGCGTCCAGAAGAAGTCCCACAGCAACGCGCCGCGCGCATCCGCATCCGCGCGGTTCGACCAGCGGCGCAGCACCTGGCAGGCGGGGCCGGTCGCCACCGAACGCGCCACGCCGCCGGCACCGGCCGCGATCTCGACCGATGCGGATCCGCAAGCGCTCCGCAGCAACGGCACCTTGAACAGATCGGCGCTGTAGGCGCGCGATTCGAGCACCTTGCGCGACAACCGGTCGGCCAGGCGGCTCGCGGAAGTCTCGCGGGCCCGCAGCAGTTCTCCGGCGATCCGGTGGCCCTCGCGTCCGCGCAGCGACAGAGGTTCGGGCTCCGCACCGAGCACGCTGGCGAAGCCCACGAGCGGCTGCGCCGGATTGCTGAGCCAATGGCTATCGTTCATGTTGGCCACGTAGTCCTCGCGCAGCAGCGCGGGCATGCGAACGGCCGGCATCGCCGAAGCCTGCACGGCGGCCGGATCGCGCCGCCAGTCGCAGGCCGATCGGCTGCCGTCGAGCATGGGCGTCTCGGCATCGAGGGCCGCGAAGGCTTTCAACAGCGGCGTGGCACAGGCGACGCGCAGGTCGTCGGGCACATCGGGCACTGCGCCGATCTCCGAATACCAGGCGCGGTTGTCGCCGCGCCCGATCGCCACCGTGTTGACCCAGGGCATGGCGGCCTCTTCGCGCTGGATCGCGATGAATTCGTCGAGCGAGCGCGCACGGTTCCAGCGCAGGAAGTTGCGGAAGATGCGCGGGTTGTCGGCATTGATGTCGCGGATCGCGAGGGCCTTGCCCGCGCGCCAGCCGAGCGCGGGATTGCGCGCGCCGAGATCGATCACGGGACCGAAGCGCGTGCGCCAGAGCGTGCGCCGCACGGTCTCGACGCTGCCGTCGGCACGGCGCACCTCGACCGCGAGCGGCTGCGCCTGCATCGGCTGCGAGACACCGTCGACCATGTAGCGCGTGGCGTCCGAGGGATCGAGCGTGAGGTCGAACAGGCCGAAGCGCCGGGCCGCCGACACGGTGTGGCTCCAGGCGATGTCGTTGTTGAAGCCGATCATGACGACCGGAATGCCGAGGAAGGCGATGCCCGCCACATCGACGGCGCCCGGCAGCGTGAGATGCGCCTGGTAGAAGCGGTCGGGCCCGCCCCAGTACCAGTGCGGATTGCCGAACAGCACGCCACCCTGCCCGCCCGTGGCGGCGCCGCCGAAGCCGAGCACGTTGCTGCCGATGCCCTGCGCGTCGCCCACCGGGATGCGCAGCCGCGACGAGAGCGAGAGCCGGTCCGCCGAGGCCGGCGGCGCCGCGGCCGCGGGCTGCGCCTGCGCGATCTCGACGACGAAGCGCGTATACCCGCCCGCGAGAGCGGCCGCGATCATGCGGCGGTGCACGTCGTCGGGACCGATGGGCTGGACCCATGCCGCATCCGCGCAGGCGGGCCGGGCCGCGACGGCGGCCTTTGGTGCTGCCGGCTGGTGGAGCGTGCCCACATAGCGGTTGTACCCCTCGGCATAGCCTTCGATGAGCTGTTCGAGCTCGGGGGGATTCGCCTGCCGCAGGCTTTCAATGGCCGGCGCGCCGGCGAATGCCTTGAAGAAGAAGTCGAGGTCGAGGTTGGCCGGCGTGCCGAAGGTGGAGCGCGTGGCCGGTTTCGCGTCCGGTCCGAAGTGGAAGGAGCGCTCGCCGCGGTAGGTGACGAAGGCATCGGCGAGCGTGCACAGGGCGTCCTGCGCCTGCGCATAGCCCTGGCCGAAGCCCAGGCCGCGCCAGTCGGCGGCGTGGATGTGGGGAATGCCGTCGGTGGTGCGGCGGATGTCGATGGCCGCGTGGGCCTCGGCCTGCGGTGTTGGGCGCCGAGCCTGCACGCCCGAGCCGAAACCGAGTCCCAGCATCAGCGCCGCCACGGCCAGCACCTGGCTGCTCGATCGGCGGGCGCGCCGGCTTGCGGGCCGCGAGGCGGCCGCTGTCGAAGAATGAGTCACGCGAATTCCAGGAAGGTACGGCCAGAACGATCCGGAAGAAATTCCTGCGCGACCGCTGCTCCGCTGCAAGAAGTACAGACGCGCGAGCGCCCGCTTTGTTTAGTGCAGCGGGCTGCTGCGCTCCTGCGCCAAGGCCGAGTCCTCTGCATCCGCGCGCCATCCGCCGCCGAGCGCCCGGTACAGCGCGACACGCGCCTCCAGCCTTGACTGCATCAACTGCACCTCGCGATCGCGCGCCTCGTGCAGCGTGCGTTGTGCGTCGAGCAGCACCAGCAGGGTTTCGGCACCGGCCCGGTAGCGCGACTCGGCCAGTGCCTCGGCACGCCGCGCCTGGTTCAGTTCCTCGGCCTGGGCGATGGCCTGGGCATCGAGGCCGGCGACACCAGTCAGCGCCGTCTGCGCATCGGCCAGGGCGGCGGCGATGGCCCCGCGGTACGACTGCAGGAGCTCTTCCCGGCGCGCCTCGGCAAGGCTGCGCTCGCCCGCGAGCCGCCCGCCGTCGAACAGCGGCGCGGCCACGCCGGCCGCGAGCCGGTAGACCGGATCGCCGAACAACCCGCCGGACCCCGACCCGCCGAGCGAAGCGTTCAGCGAGACGCTCGGCAGCAGCGCGGCGCGCGCGGCATACACGTTCTGGTCGGCCGCGGCCAGCCTGGCCTCGGCGCGCGCGATGTCGGGCCGGCGCACGAGCAGTTGCGATGGCAGGCCGGGGTCGATCGGCGGCACGCGCAGCTGCGCGAGCGGTACCGCAGCGCCGCCGGCATCGCCCGGCCGCGCCATCGCGTCGAGTCCGCGCAGCAGCGCCAGCGCCGTGAGCGCTTCGTCCACACGCTGGCGCATCGCCGCGAGTTCACGCTCGCGCGCGGCCACCAGACCGCGCTGCTGGGCGAGTTCGAGCGCGGTCGCGGCGCCCGCCGCCTGGCGCGACGACACCAGCCGCAGCAGCCGCCGCGCGTTGTCGAGGCTGTCGTTCGCGATCGCGGCGCGCTCGCGCAGGCCGCGCAGCCGCAGCCACGCCGATGCCGCCTCGGCGCTCAGGCCCACGCGCACCGCGTCGCGGTCGAAGACGCTGGCGCGCCAGCCTTGCAGGCCTTCCCGCCGCAGCGCGGCCTGGCGGCCCCAGAGGTCGAGTTCGTAGCGGGCCGCGAAGCCCGCGAGATGTTCGCTGCCCGCTACCGAGGCCTGGCCATCGACGCGGCCCTCGCGGCTGGCATCGATGTTGGCGCTCAGCGTGGGCCAGCTCGACGCGCCGGCCACGCGCGCCTGCGCGCGGGCCGCCTGCATGCGCGAAACCGCCATCGCGAGATCGTGGCTGCCGGCCTGGGTCTCCACGATCAGCGCATCGAGCTCGGCGCTGCCGAAGGCGCGCCACCACTGCGCGTCGGGCGCATCGGCTTCCACCGGCGGCGCGGTGGATGCCGCGGACAGCGACGCCGGTACACGCCAGGCGGCGGGCACGGACACCGCGCGCTCGGAAACTTCGGGCGGCAGGGCGCAGCCGGCCGCGAACAGCGCGCCGAGCAGCGCGCCGATCCTCCACGGGAGGCTGGCTGGGCTGGAGGTCGATGGGTCTGACATGCGAAACAGAAAAAAGGACGTCGTGCGATCGGGCTTCGCTACTGCGAGGCCAGCGCCACCACCGGGTCGAGCCGCGCCGCGTGGCGCGCGGGCATGAAGCCGAACACCAGGCCGGTCAGCACCGCACAGCCGAAGGCACCGAGCACCGCCAACGGCGAGAACAGCACCGGCACGCTGGCCAGCATCAGTGCCGCCACGACCAGCAGGCCGACCGCGACACCGACCGAACCGCCGACGGCGGTCACCAGCACGGCCTCGGTCATGAACTGGCGCTGGATGTCGGTCTGCCGCGCGCCGGTGGCCATGCGGATGCCGACCTCGCGCGTGCGCTCGCGCACGGTCATCAGCATCACGTTCATCACGCCGATGCCGCCGACCACCAGCGAGATCGCCGCGATCAGGCCCAGCATCAGGGTCATCGCGCGCGCGGTCTCGGACTGCGCCCTGATCGCCTCGACGCGGTTCCAGACCTGCACGTCGTTGACGCGGCGGCGCGCGGCCAGGCTGGACTCGATCGCGCTGGCCGTCGCGATGGCACGTTCCATGTCCCGGACCTGGACGCCGACCCAGGTCGGATTCGCATGGCCGGCCAGCCGCGCGGCGGCGGCGGAGAACGGCACGATGATGCGGTTGTCCTGGTCCTCGCCGTCGGTGGTGCCCTTGGCGGCCAGCACGCCGATCACCTCGAACGGCACCTTCTCGATCAGCACGTTCTGGCCGATCGGGTTGCTGCCGTCGGCAAACAGCGCCTTGCGCACCGTCTGGCCGATCACCGCGACCTTGGCAACGCTGCGCTCGTCCTGCGCATCGAACATCTGGCCCTCGCTCACGGCCCAGCCGAGCACGCGCGAGAAGTCGACGGTGGTGCCGCCGCTCTCGGTGGCGAGATCGACATTGCCGCGGCGCGCGACCACCCGGTCCTCGATGTACGGCGCGACGGCCTCGACGTTGGGCAGCTCGCGCACGATGTCGACGTCTGCCAGCGTGAGCGGGGTGGTGGGCGAGCGGCTGCTGCCCTCGCGCGCCGCCATGTACATGGTGCGCACGCCGAAGGTCTCGAACTGCGCGAGCACCTTCTTCTGCGAGCCGCCGCCGACCGCGAGCATCGCGATCACCGAGGCGACGCCGATCACGATGCCCAGCAGCGTGAGGCCGGTGCGGAAGCGGTTGATCCACATCACGCGCCAGGCGGCGCGCGCGGCTTCCCGCAGGTCGGCGGCCATCGAGGCCTGGCCGGCGCGCGGCCCGCGCGACGCATCCCACGCCGGGCGCGGCCCGTCGGCGGGACGCGCGTCGCCGGAGTCGGCCACGATCTCGCCGTCGCGGATCTCCACGATGCGGCGGGCCTGCGCGGCGACCTGCCGGTCGTGCGTGATCAGGATCACCGTGTGCCCCGCGTCGGCGAGTTCGTGCAGCAGCTTCATCACCTCCGCGCCGCTCTGGCTGTCGAGCGCGCCGGTGGGCTCGTCGGCCAGGATGACGCGGCCGCCGTTCATCAGCGCGCGCGCGATGGCCACGCGCTGCTGCTGGCCGCCCGACAGCTGGCCCGGCCGATGGTCAAGGCGGGCGCCCATCGCCAGCCGTTCGAGCAGCGCGGTGGCGCGCACGCGGCGCTCGTGCTCGGGCATGCCGGCATAGAGCGCGGGAATCTCGACGTTCTCGCGCGCCGACTCGGTCTGCACCAGGTGATAGCCCTGGAACACGAAGCCGAAGGTCTCGCGGCGCATGCGCGCGAGCGCGTCGGCATCGAGGTCGGAGACGTCGCGCCCCTCGAACAGGTAGCACCCGTCGTTCGGCCGGTCGAGGCAGCCGAGGATGTTCATGAGCGTGGACTTGCCGGAACCGGACGCCCCCATGATGGCGACGAACTCGCCCGCATGGATCTTCAGCGAGATGCCGCGCAGCACCGGCGTGGGCGCGGGATCGTCGGGCGTGCGCTGCGGCAGCCCGTAGGACCTGCGGATGTCCTGCAGCTCGACCAGCGGCGGCGCGTTCGCCGCCTCCGGGCCCGGCGTCGCGCTCATTGGAGTCCCTTCGTGCTTCGCACTGCGGCGCGAGCTTGCTGGGGGCGGCCCGGCGCTGCGCTCATGGCTTCGCGGTCTTGCCGAAGCCCGCGTCGGCCACGATGCGCTCGCCCGCCTCGACACCATCGAGGGCCTGTGCGAAGACGCGATTGCGCACCCCGATGCGCAAGGGCCGCGTCTCGACGCTGCCATCGGGCCGCAGCACGCGCACGGTGTAGCGATCCGCGGCATCCGCCACCGGCACGAGCGCCGTGGCCGGCACGATCAGCGCATCGGCGGCGGCGGCTTCGACGAAAGTGACCTGCGCGGTCATCTGCGGCATGAGTTCGCCGTCGGCGTTGTCGATGTCGAACAGCGCCGTGTAGACCACGACCTTGTTCGGCGTCGCGGGGGCCGCGGCGGTGCTGTCGTTGCCGCCGGTCTTGGCCGTCGGCGACGGCGGGGCCGGCAGCACCTGGCGCACCTTGCCTTGCCAGCGGCGCTGGTTGTTGCCCAGGGTCGTGAAGTAGACCGGCATGCCGGCCTTGACGCGGCTCACGTCGGCTTCCGACACCTCGGACCACACGGTCATCGCCGACAGGTCGGCGATGCGCAGCACGTCGGGCGTCTGGTAGGTGGCGTTGAGGGTCTGGCCCTCGCGCGCGGTCACCGACACCACGGTGCCCGCCATCGGCGCGAAGATGCGCGTGTAGCCGAGCCGCGCCTCGTCGGCCTGCAGCGTGGCCTGGGTCTGCGCGATCTGGGCTTCGAGGTGCTCGATGCGAGCAGCCGCCGAAGCGAACGCGGCCTCGGCGCTCTGCACGTCCTCTTCGCGGGTGGCGCCGTCGGCGGCCATCTGGCGCTGGCGCGCATGCTGCTGGCCGGCCAGCCGGTGCTGCGCGCGCTGGTCGGCCAACTGGGCACGCAACCCGGCCAGCGACGCCCGGCCCGCATCGACCGTGGCGCGCTGCACGCTGGGATCGATCTCGACCAGCAACCGCCCCTTGTCGACCACGTCGCCGGGCTGGACGTGCAGCCGCAGGATCTGACCCGAGACCTGGGCGCCGACATCCACGTAGCGCCGCGGCTGCAGCGTGCCGAAGGCAGTGACGCTCGATTCGATGGCACCGCGCCGCACGACCGACGACTCCACCGCGCTCGCGGGCCGGCGCGCCCAGAGATAGCCCGCGGCTGCCAGAGTCAGGAAGAGAACGAGGAGGATGGAAACGATTCTGCGCATGTCGAGGAAAGGGAGCGTGCGGGCCATTCACGCTTGCGCGGACGCCGCGAGCGGAGCTGTCTTCTTGGAGTTCGCGCGTATTCTGTACGGTCCGAAATCGGCCACACGCGGCGCAAGGTCGATGCCTTCACGGGCCACAGACGGCCGGGTGGCGGCTCTCTCTTTCTACGCGGCCGCCTTCTGCGGTGCACGCACGCGCTCTTCCGCGATGCGGCCGGCCTTCATGGTGATCACGCGGTCGGCGATGTGGAAATAGCGGTCGTCGTGCGAGATGACCACCAGCAGGTGGCCCTTGGCGCGCAGCTCGGGCAGCAGCTCGGTGTAGAAGAGATGGCGGAAGGTCGGGTCCTGGTCGGCGGCCCATTCGTCGAACACCAGCACCGGACGGCCCTCGAGGTAGGCATGCACCAGCGCGAGCCGCTTGCGCTGGCCGGTGGACAGGTCGGTGGTGGTGAAGGCGCCGTCCTTGACCGAGACCTTGTGCGCGATCTCGAGGCGCTGCAGGTAGGGCAGCGCGGTCTCGGGCAGCGTCTGCCGGCCTCCTTCGCCGCCGGCCACCAGGTCCTCGAACAGGTAGAAGTCGGAGAACACGGTGGTGAAGAGCTGCCGGTAGTCGTCGCGGGTCTCGGGCGTGACGGCCTTGCCGTCGAGCACCACCTCGCCCTGCTGCGGCGCATAGAGGCCGAGCAGCAGCTTGATGAGGGTGGTCTTGCCCGAGCCGTTGTCACCGACGATGAAGACGATCTCGCCGCGCTCGATGCGCAGGTCCACCGGACCGAGCACGAAGGCGTCGCTGCCCTCGGGCGTGTCGAATGCGTAGCGCACGCCGCGCATCTCGATGGCCTCGCGCATCGGCGGCGAGGTCGGTGGCGAATCGAGATGCAGGTGCGGCTCCGGCGTGGCGAAGCGGGCCGTGAGATCGGCGATGCGTTCGAAGGCCACCCGGGCCCGGCCCAGGTGCGGCAATGCGCTGACGATCTGGTCGATCGGCCCCTTGATGAACAGCAGCACCAGCACGAAACCGCTGAGCACCGTCGGCTCGGTGGTCCGCCAGGCGGCCCAGCCCAGGATCATCGCGATCAGCAGGAAGAACAGCGCGGAGCCGAAGGAGGTGGCGAGCACGAAGATGTTGATCGCCCGGTGGTTGATGTCGCGAATGGCATCGACGGTGCGCGCGATCTGCCCTTCGTACACGCGGGAGCGCCGCGCGCGGTGCATGCGCAGCTCCTTGGCGCCCTCGCTGATGCCGCGGTAGGCCTTGTGCAGCAGTTCCTCCTGCTCGCGCGACTCGAAGAAGCCCGCGATGCCGCGTGCATGGGCCCAGGTCTGGACGGCCACGCCGATCAGCATCGCCACCACCAGCAGGCCGAACAGCGGCAGCGACAGCCAGCCTAGATAGCTCAGGCAGCCGAGCGCGATGGCGGTCGAGATCATGGTGGCGGCCAGCATGAAGGCCACGTCGCTGATCATGTCCACGTCCTGCGTCAGCACGGGCATCAGGCGGTGCATGCGGTAGCGCTCCAGCGCATCGATCGGGGCCGCGAGGATCTTCAGCGCCAGATCCTTGCGCACCTGCGCGACCAGGCGCTGGCCCACGACGTTGTTCGAGATGTCGGAAGCCGCGCGCCCGACCAGCGCGATGACGCACAGCACGACGAAGGTCAGCAGCAGCCCTCCCGCCATGCCGCCGGGCCGGCTCAGCACCTCGTTGATGGTCGCCAGCAGCGCCACGGTGGCCACGCCGGCCCCGATGCCGGTCACGGCGGAAAGCACGATCCAGGGGACGAAGGGTTTCAACAGCCGAAGCAGATCGGACGCCTTGGCGCTGGAGGAAGGTACTTGCATGCCGGTATGACGGATCGGCGGCCCGGATGTTTAGTGCCTACTGCAGCGTCGACGGGGTTCGCGGATCGTCGTCGGGCACCGAACCGACCAGGGCCGCGCCCGCCAGTGCCCACAGCGTCAGGGCTTCGTCGAATGCGCGCACATGCCTGGCATCGCGCCCGAGCCACAGCACCAGCCTCTGTGCGCGCTCGAGCGACGGGGCGTCGTGCAGTTCGCGAAAGAGCTGCCAGGCCTCCTTGCAGGCCGGATCGGAAATAGCGTGGTGACTGGAGCTCATCGTGTCAGGGCGCCTCGGTGGGTGTGGATGGGCAGTTAGACGCGGTTCGCCCGCGGATGTTTAGCCGCTGTCATCTTCGTGCCTCGATTCCTCGGGCTGTTTCGTGGCGCTAAACCTTTGGGCACGCCAACCGTCTCCCATCGATGAGCCATTGCGCGACGGCCCGCGGCCCCTTTCCATGATTTCGCTTCTGGCGCCGATATTCCAGGGCGAATGGGCGGCCTACGGCGAAACGTTGGCCTGCTCGCCACGCGTGCCCGCGGACGCCGTGCGGGTGGCCGACCTGATCGCCGATGCGGCCCTGCTGGCCGGACTGCTGCGCCAGCACGCCCGCCACCTGCGCGCGCACGGCACCGACCTGCGGCCGGTGGCCTCCGCCTGGAGCCTGCACTATCTGAACGCCCTGCTGCCCCCGGTCGCGGCGGCCGCCAGCCTGCTGCAGCATGGCTTTCCGATGGCACCCGCGCGGGTGTGGCTCACGTTCGCGGAAGGTGCCGTGCCGCAGTGCTTTCACATCACTGACGAGGGGCAGCCCCGGCACGGCGCCGGCACGGCCGAACGCTATGCGGCACTGCTCCAGGAGCATCTGGCGCCGCTGTTCCTGCAGCTGACCCGCTTGACGCGGATCGCGCCCAAGATCCTCTGGGGCAATGCCGCGCGCTACCTCGAACCGGTGCTCGAGCAGGGCCTGGCGGCGAGCGGCCAGGCGCCCTCCGTGGCGCAGGACCTCGACCACCTGCTGCACCAGCCACTCTGGGGCTGCGACGACAACCCGATGTTCACGCCACCGCGCCGGGCCGTGCGCCTGGAGGCCGGTGTGCCCGCACCCATCGCGCTGCACCGGCAATGCTGTCTCTACTACCTGCTGCCCGAGGAAGGCTATTGCGCCGCCTGCCCGCTGGCGCCGGAGTTCCGCAAGACGCGGGCCTGAGCGACCGAGCTAAACAAACCGGCCGGCCGCGCGTCTTTTGCGGATATGCATCCATTCATAGATGCGACTGCGACGCCCCCATGCCACTGCATCCCGATCTCGAAGCCTTCCTCGAACTGGCCGCCCTCGCCGAAGAGGATGGACGCGCACCGATGTGCGAGCTGGAGCCCGCGCAGGCGCGCGCCAGCTACGACCAGTCGACCCTCGCGCTGGACGGCGTCGGGCCCGAGCTTCCGGTCGAGGACATCGGCTTTCGCGCCCGCGACGGCGCGACGCTGCGCGCCCGGCTGTACCGGGGCGGCGATGCGGGCACGCCGCTGCCGACCCTGCTGTACTTCCATGGCGGCGGCTACGTCGTCGGCGGGCTCGATTCGCACGACGCGCTGTGCCGCGCGCTGGCGCAGCGCACGCCCTGCGCGGTGCTGGCCGTGGACTACCGGCTCGCGCCGGAACACAAGTTCCCGACCGCCTTCCACGACGCCGAGGATGCCGCCCTGTGGCTCGCGGCGCAGGGCGCATCCCATGGCCTGGACCCCACGCGCGTGGCCTTCGCCGGCGACAGCGTCGGCGGCACGCTCGCCACGGCCCTGACGCTGGCCGCGCGCGATGCCGGACGCCCGCAGCCGCTGCTGCAGGTGTTGCTCTATCCCTGCACCAGCATCCGCCAGGACAGCGATTCGCACCGGCGCTACGCGAGCGGCCACCTGCTCGAGCAGCGCACGCTGCAATGGATGTTCGGCCACTACCTGCGCAGCGAAGATGACCGCACGGACTGGCGCTTCGCCCCGCTCGCCGCGCGGGACCTGTCGGGCCTCGCGCCCGCGCACATCGTGCTGGCGGAATACGACCCGCTGGTCGACGAAGGCCGGGCCTATGCCGAGCGGCTGCAGGCGGCCGGCGTGCGCACGCAAGTGCAGGTGCACGAAGGCATGGTCCACGACTTCGCCCGCCTGAGCCAGGTGGTGGAGGAAGCCGACACCTTGCGCTCGTCGATCGCGCAAACGCTGGCCGATGCATTCGGACGTGCATCCGTCGCCGCAGCCGCACCGGTACCCGTGCCGGCATCGGCGATCGGCGCCTGGGTGTTCCATGCGCACCCCGACGGCGATCCGCTCGAGGTGCGTCTCGACACCTCGAAGCTCACGGTCGGCCCGCAGGCCGGCCATGGACCGATCAGCCATTGGCTGCTGCACGAGCAGGCCGGTACGCTGCGCCTGGACGGGTCGAACAGCCACGACGCCGAGCCCGCGCAGACCCATCTGCTGGCCGCCGTCGAAGCCGCCTTCGTGCGCCATCCGCAACGCACCACGCTGTCCCTGCGACTCGCGCCATCGAGCCAGGCAGGCCTCGCGCGCCTGGTCGATGCCGGCGCGGCGAGCCTGCCGCCGGGCCCCGATGCGATCGTGGCGCGCGAAGCCTTCTGGCAACTGCCGCGCGTGTGGCAGCGCGGGCCGCGCGAGCCCTTCGCGCAGCGCTACACGCTGAGCCAGGGCCGCCGCCATCCGCTGCGGCCGGCCAAGCCGGCCGGTACCGTCTACCAACGCCACATCCCCTGGCTGTCGCAGACGCTGTCGCTGGACACGGTCGACATCGAGCGCGACCTGCCGGCCTTCCATCGCTGGATGAACGATCCGGTGGTGGCGCACTTCTGGGAAGAACAGGGCGAGCTCGCCAGGCATCGCGCCTATCTCGAAACGATCGCGGCCGACCCGCGCGTGACGGGGCTGATCGGGCGCCTCGACGGCGAGGCCTTCGGCTACTTCGAGGTGTACTGGGCGAAGGAGGACCGCATCGCGCCCTTCTACGACGCGGGCGACCACGACCGCGGCTGGCACGCGCTGATCGGCGAGGCGCGTTTTCGCGGCAAGCCCTTCCTCACGGCCTGGATGCCTTCGGTGTCGCACTACCTGTTTCTCGACGACTGCCGCACGCAGCGCATCGTGATCGAGCCGCGCGCGGACAACCACAAGATGATCAAGAGCCTGGGCCGCTGCGGCTACGCCCACGTGAAGGAATTCGACTTTCCGCACAAGCGCGCGATGCTCGGCATGCTGCTGCGCGAACGCTTCTTCGGCGAAGCCCTCTGGATTCCCCAGGGGGACGCCACCGTCTCGCCACCTTCGGCCGATCGCGCCGAACCTCCCCTCAAGGACATTCCATGCAAATCCACGACCTGATCGGCATCGGCTTCGGCCCGTCCAATATCGCGCTGGCGATCGCGCTCGACGAGAAGCGCCACCACGGCCAGTTCGTGGATGCCCTGTTCATCGAGAAGCAGCAGGGCTTCGTCTGGCACAAGAACATGCTGCTCGACAACGCGCACATGCAGATCTCGTTCATCAAGGACCTGGCGACGCTGCGCAATCCCTCGAGCCGCTTCACCTTCCTGAACTACCTGCACGAGAAGCAGCGCCTGCAGGACTTCGTCAATCTCAAGACCTTCTTCCCGAGCCGGCACGAGTTCAACGACTACCTGGGCTGGGCCGCGGCGCAGTTCGAGGACCGCTGCGCCTACGGCGAGAGCGTGTTCGAGGTGGTGCCGGAGATGCGCGGCAGCGAAGTGCAGCTGGTGCGCGTGCGCTCGCGCCAGGCCGACGGCAGCGTGCGCGAGCGGCTGGCGCGCAACCTGGTGGTGAGCGTGGGCGGCGTGCCGAAGATCCCGGCGCGCTTCCAGCCCTTCAGGGACGACCAGCGCGTGTTCCATTCGAGCAGCTACCTCGAGGCGATCGCACGGCATCCGAAGGCCGAGCGCATCGCCATCGTGGGCGCGGGCCAGAGCGCGGCCGAGATCTTCATGGACCTGCAGAGCCATCCGAACAAGCCCGCGGTCGACCTGATCATGCGCGCCCGTTCGATCAAGCCCTCGGACGACAGCCCCTTCGTCAACGAGATCTTCAACGCCGACTTCACCGACTTCGTGTTCAACCGCTCGCAACCCGAGCGTGCCGAGCTGCTGGAAGAGTTCTGGCACACGAACTACGCGGCGCCGGATCTGGAGCTGATCCAGCAGATCTTCAACGTGTTCTACCGCCAGCGCGTGGCGGGCGTGGCACGCCACGGCTTCCTGCGGCGCCACGAGGTGACCGCGGTGCGCGCGGCCGCGGACGGCGTCCACCTGTGGCTGCACGACCTCAACACCGACCAGCGCGGCGAGCATGGCTACGACGTCGTGATCCTCGCCACGGGGTACGAGCGCGACGGCCACAAGACGCTGCTCGATCCGCTCGCGCCGTACCTGGGCGACTTCACGGTCGACCGCAACTACCGGCTGCAGGGCACGCCGGAACTGAAGCCGGGCATCTTCCTGCAAGGCGCCTGCGAAACCAGCCACGGGCTCAGCGACACGCTGCTGTCGGTCACGGCCATCCGTTCCGACGAGATCGGGCAGGCGCTGCTGGAAGCGAATCCACGGCCGGCGCAGCAGGCGCATGCCTCAGGGCGTACACCGCTGCCGGCCGCCGTGATTTAACGCTTTGGACATCGCGCGGTGATACACTTAATAAGAATCGTTCTTATTACAGATCCCCGGGGTCGACCCAGCGCGCTGCCGTATCGCCGGCTCGTCATTCCTAGCCGGAGCTGACGAGCCCGAAGGCAAGACCAGCGACCGGGCTCCCGGGGCCCATCGTCGATGCTTGCGAGAAGGCGGCCGGATGCGCGACCTCGTCCAGGAACTTGTAGCTCACTATGCGGACTTGCGCCGACAGCTCACTCGCGACCTGAGGGATCCCCACTACGCGGCGGACATCGCGCAGTCGAGCTTCGAGCGGGTGTACGCGCACGCGATGAAGTCCATCGGGGCGGCGCGTGCCGATTCGACGTCGGACGAGGCGAGTGGCAACGGTGGCATCGAGTCGCCCCGTGCCCTGCTGTTCCGGGTCGCGCGCAACCTGTGCATCGATGAGGCCCGTCGCCGCAAGGTGGCGCAGGAATGGATCGGCACGCACGCGGTGGTCGAGACCCAGAGCGCGGCGCCCTCGAGCGAGTTCCTCCTGGCCCAGCAGCGCGTGCTCGCGCGCGTGGTCCAGACGATGGAAAAGCTGCCGCCGCGCAGGCGCGAGGTCTTCCTGCTGTTTCGCGCCTACGGTCATACGCGCGCGGAGATTGCCCAGCGCCTGGACATCACCGAGATGGCCGTCGCCAAGCACCTGCTTCGCGCCACGATCGATTGCTCGCGGGTGTTCGCCGAATTGCGCGCCGAGCTCATCGAGCCGCAGTACGTGAGGAACCACGCGGGCTTCGACGCGTCGCTGGCCGAAGACTTCTCGTGAGCATCGGCATGGCGATGGGGGCTCCGCGCGAGCGCATGGTCGAGAAGGCGCTGGCGCTGATCGTGGAAGCCGAGATCGCGCCCGATCAGGCCGCGCATGCGCGCCTCGCACTCAGCCAATGGCGCGGCAAATCGCCCGAGCATGCGGCGGCGCTGCTGGAGGCGCGGCAGCGGTGGGACGCGCTCGGCGGCATGGCCGATGACCTGCGCACGCATTTCGAGGCGTCGAAGGCCGATCTGGCGAACGCGTCCGCCGCGGCGGACGCGCGCCGGCCTCAGCGCCGCAAGCATCTGTTGTCCATCGTGGGATTGCTCGGCGTCGGGCTGCTCGGTGGGCGTGGCGTTCACTGGTATCTGCAGCAACCCGTCTTCCATGCGGCCTTCCAGACGCGGACGGCCCAGCTGTTGAAGGCGACGCTCACCGACGGCATCGACGGCAGGACGGGCAGCCGGCTCGACCTGGCGCCGCTGAGCGCTGTCGACGTCACGCTCTACCGCCAGCGCCGGGTCGTGGAGATGGCCCGCGGCGAAGTGCGCTTCGAGGTGGTCCGCGATGCCGACCGGCCATTCCGGGTCCGTACCCGCGAGGGAACGATCGAAGTGATCGGCACGGTGTTCACCGTGCGCGATCGCGGCGGCCCCGTGCTCATCGGCGTCGAGCGCGGGCATGTGCGGGTGCGGCCCTTGCGGGGGCCGGAGGGCAGCGTCGAGGCACACGCCGTGGATCTGCATGCCGGCGAACTGGTGGAAATCAGCGACGGCAGCATGGCGCCCGTGCGAAGGGCCGACACCACGGCGCTCGCGGCCTGGCGCGACGGCTGGCTGGTCTTCGACAACACCCCGTTGAGCGACGCGCTGGCTGCCGTCAACAGCTACCGCACCCAGCCCATCGTCACCGCGGGACCGCGCATCGACGCCATGCGGCTGTCCGGGCGCTTCCGCAGCAACGATTCCATCGGCCTGCTGGCCGCCCTGCCCTCGATCCTGCCGCTTGCCGCCGTCACCCGCCCCGACGGCAGCGTCGAACTGCGCCAGCGCTGACACCGCCCGGCCAGGAAAGAGACGGCAGGTCCAAAGTTCCTGTCTCCGTCTGGCGAGTTCAAACGTCTTGCTTTCAGAAGGGCGCGGCGCCGCGTCCCGCGGACCGCGTTCCCGAACTGAATTCATTCGCCTTTACCAGACCTGGAGCCTCGACCCATGCGTTCTTCGCCTCGCCAACATCTTCTGAGCGCCGCCCTCGCGACAGCCCTCGGAACCGCCTTTCTCAGCTGGAGCAGTCTGGCCACCGCCCAGACGCCGGGACAGGCCGCGAGGGTGTTCGACGTCAGCGTCGCGGCCCAGCCGCTGTCCTCCGCGCTCAACGAGCTCTCGCGGCAGACCGGCATGCAGTTCTTCGCAGCCGGCGACGTGGTGGCGGGCGTCCAGTCCCCCGCGCTCTCGGGCCGGCTCACGGTCCAGCAGGCGCTCGAACGGCTGCTGGCCGGCAGCGGCCTGGTCGCCGTTCGCAGCGGCGAATCGCAAGTGACCGTGCAGCGCCAGTCGACGGCACCGGCCGAGCGCGGCAGCCTGCCGCCCGTGAGCGTGACCGCCGCGCCGGGCGCCGACGGAACGACCGAGAACACGGGCTCCTACACCACGCGGGTGACCGGGGCCGGCACGCGCATGGACCTGTCGCTGCGCGAAACCCCGCAATCGGTCAGCGTGATCACGCGCCAGCAGATCAGCGACCAGAACCTCGTCACGCTGAACGACGTGCTGCGCCAGACGCCCGGCATCGTCGCCGACCGGATCGACGAGCGCGTGAGCTACACCTCGCGCGGCTTCACACTGAGCCCGATGATCGACGGCATCCCGACCCTGGCCTATGCGAGCGTGGCCGGCGAGACGAGCATCATCAACACGGCCGTCTACGACCGCGTCGAGATCGTCCGCGGCGCCGCGGGCCTGCTCAACGGCGTCGGCTCGCCCGGTGGCTCGATCAACCTCGTGCGCAAGCGGCCCACCACGGAGTTCTCGGGCTACGTGGCCGGCGGCTTCGGCTCGTGGAACCGCTACAACACCGAGGCCGATCTCGGCGGCAAGCTCAACGAGTCGGGCACCGTGCGCGGCCGCGTCGTGGCGTCCCACACCGACGGCGACAGCTTCACCGACCACAAGAAGCAGCGCAACAGCGTCTTCTTCGGCATCGTCGAGGTCGACCTCGCGCCGACCACCACGCTGGCGGTCGGCTACGAGTACCAGAAGAATGCGATCAAGGGCGCCAACTTCGGCCAGGCCCCGCTGTTCTACAGCGACGGCACGCGCACGCGCCTGCCCGTGTCCTTCAACTCCAGCACGCCGTGGAGCCACTGGGACATGACCAGCGACCGCTTCTTCGTGAACCTCGAGCACCGGCTCGACAACGGCTGGCGCGTCAAGGCCGAGGGCGCGCTGGTGAACAGCAAGCGCGACCGCGCGGGTGGCGACCTCTGGCTCTACCCCTCCACCTTCGATCCGTTCACGCAGGAAGGCGTGCTCGATCGCGGCGACAACCCGGCCCATGGCCGCAACAAGTCCTTCGACGTCTACGCCACCGGGCCCTTCGAACTGTTCGGCCGCACGCACCAGGCCAGCATCGGCCTCAACGTGAATCGCTACACCTACTCGGTCTACAAGAACAACTCCGTGCTGGACACCGCGGACCGGGAACCGGTCACGCTCTACAACCTGTCGGCCGCGCCCCGGCCCCAGTTCATCTATCCGATCCTGAACTTCGGCGAGCAGACCGAGGAGACGGCCATCTACGGCTCGACCCGCCTGCGCCCGACGGACAGCCTCTCGGTCATCCTCGGCGGCCGGGTCACCTGGTATCGCAACAGCGGCTACGACACCGACACCACCGGCAGCGAACCCGTCACGACCTATACGCCGCGGGTCAGGGAGAACGGAGTCTTCACGCCCTATGTCGGCCTCGTCTACGACGTGAGCAAGGAGTTCTCCCTGTACGCCAGCTACACCGACATCTTCCAGCCCAATACCGCGAAGGACGTGAACAACCGGGTCCTCGATCCGAAGCGCGGCAACAACATCGAACTCGGCATCAAGGGCGAGCACATGGACGGCAGGCTCAACACCAGCTTCGCCGTGTTCCGCTCGGAGGAAGACAACCTGGCCGTGGACATCCCCGGCGCCGCGCCGCTGCCCGATGGCTCCACGCCATCGCGCGCCGTCAAGGGCGCGCGCAGCAAGGGCTTCGAGGCGACGGTGTCGGGCGAGATCGCGCGCGGCTGGCAGATCATGGGCGGCTACACCTACCACACCAAGCGCGATGCCGAGGACAAGCTGCTCAATACGCCGCTGCCGCGCCGCCTGCTGCGCATCGCGACCACCTACCGCCTGCCCGGCGACTGGAGCAAGCTCACCGTGGGCGGCAGCCTCAGCTACCAGAGCCGCATCTACTACGACGAAGCCTACGAGCTCGGCCGTGTCACGCAGGGCGGGCTGACGCTGCTGGGCCTGATGGCGCGCTACGACTTCACGAAGCAATTGAGCGCCACGCT
The DNA here is from genome assembly GCF_059418345.1 of Variovorax sp. GW821-FHT09B01. Lineage (NCBI taxonomy): Bacteria > Pseudomonadati > Pseudomonadota > Betaproteobacteria > Burkholderiales > Comamonadaceae > Variovorax > Variovorax sp. GW821-FHT09B01. The sequence continues at coordinate 216,916 of NZ_JBWKPQ010000013.1, forward strand.
CAACATCGAGAACGTCGGCAACAAGCGCTACTACAGCGGCCTGGGCGGCTACAACGGCTACACGCAGGGTGCGCCGCGCAGCGCGTGGCTCAGAGCCACCTACAAGTTCTGAGCCCTCGGGGCCAGCCCGACCCGCGCCGGCCCCGCCCTCTCATCGAAGCCCCGCCGCGCGGCGGGGCCTCGGCTCACGCCGCCGCCATCGCGGCGGCGCCGCTCGCGGGAAGCTGCAGCGCCACGCAATGCCGCACGATCGCCTCGAGCTGTGCGCGATAGTCCAGCGACAGACGTTCGATCGTCTCGGGCCGGAACATGGCCTGGCTGTAGATCCAGCTGACCGCGAGCCTGCCGTCGAACACCTGGCCGATGATCTCGATCCAGTTCGGCAAGGCGCCCCGCGCGTCGCGCTCCGCGCCCGCTGACTCGCCGCTGGTGGGCGAGAAGATCGACGCCTCGCCGAAGCTCTGATCGAACTGCCCCAGGTAGTTGAAGGTGATCCGCGGCTCGGCCGCCGCGAGCGCACCCCGCACCGCCTCGTCGGCATGCAGGTAGCGCAGCGCGCCGAAGCCCACGCCCTTGTCCGGCACCGCCCGCAGCGCGGCCGAGACCGCGCGGATCGACGACTCCAGCGGCAGGTCGCCGCCCGGCAGGCGCACCGGATAGGCGCTCGTGAACCAGCCCACGGTGCGACTCAGATCGAGGTCGGCCGCGTCGCCCTCGCGCCCGTGGCCCTCGAGCGTGATCAAGGTCTCGGGGCTTTTCGTCCAGGCGGCCACGGTGCGCGACAGCGCGGTCAGCAGCAGGTCGTCGATGCCGGTGCCATAGGCCGCGGGCGCGGCGCGCAGCAAGTCCTGCGTGAGCTCGCGCTCGAGTTGCACGTAGGCCACCACGCGGTCGCTGAACCGGGCCGGGACCCGTGCATCGTCGCGCGGCAGGTCCTCGATCCCGGCCAGCTGCCGCTGCCAGTACGGCAGTTGCAGCGCCAGCGCCTCCGACCGCGCCCACGCCTGCAGGTGCAGCGCCCAGGCCTTGTAGGCAGCCGTCTTCGCCGGCAGCCGCGGCTCTTGCGGCTGCGCGAGCTGCTCATAGAGCGACTGCAGGTCCTCGAGCAGCACCCGCCAGGAAACGCCATCGATGTTCAGGTGATGCACCACGATCAACAGCCGCGCGCTGCCGTCGGCATGCCGCATGCATGCCACCCGCCACACGGGGCCGTCGGCCAGTGCCAGGCTTCGCTGCGTGCGCTCCGATTCGCGCTCGATGTCCTGCGGCGTGGCGACCTCGCAGCACCGGAGCACGTCGGCCGCGTCGGACGGGATCGCATAGGACTGCCGCCACGAGCCGTCCGCTTCGCGGACATAGCGCATGCGCAGCGCATCGTGCTCCCGCTGCAGCAGGTCGAGCGCGCGCCGCAGGCGCGGCTCGTCCAGCCAGGACTCGACGCGCAGCAGGATCGACTGGTTGAAGTGATGGCGCTCGGGGATCTCCTGCGCGAAGAACCATTGCTGGATCGGCAGCAGCGGCAGCGTGCCCTCGGCCTCGATCCGCGGCGCGGCAGCGGCCGAGGGCGCGGCGCCGTCGGCCCTCGCGGCCATCAGCGCCTCGATGGTCTGGTGGCGGATCAGGTCGCGCAGGCGCAGCTCGAAACCCAGCTTCGCATTGCGCACGCGCGAGATCACCTGCAGGCTCAGGATCGAATCGCCGCCCATTTCGAAGAAGTTGTCCGCGATGCCGACGCGTTCGACGCCCAGCACCTGTCGCCAGATCGCCGCCAGTTGCACCTCGGTGTCGTTGCGCGGCGCGCGAAAGACGCTGTCGGCCTCGGCCGCCGGCTCCGGCAGCGCGGCGCGGTCGAGCTTGCCGCTGATCAACCGCGGCAGCCGCGGCAGCGCCATCACGCGTGCCGGCACCATGTACTCCGGCAGCCGCTCGGCAAGCTGCCCGCGGATGCGCTGGACCAGCGCGTCGTCGGCCTCGTCGGCGGCCGCCACCACGTAGGCCACCAGCTGCTGGCCCGAGGCACTCTCGCGCGGCACCACCGCGGCGTCGAGCACGCCCGCCACCTCGCGCACCCGGGCCTCGACCTCGCCGAGCTCGATGCGGAAACCCCGCACCTTCACCTGGTGGTCGGCGCGGCCGATGTATTCGATGTTGCCGTCGGTCATCCAGCGCACCAGGTCGCCGGTACGGTAGAGGCGGCCGCCGGCGCCGTCGAAGGGATCGGCCACGAAACGCTCGGCCGTGAGGCCGCGGCGTCCCAGGTAGCCGCGCGCGAGGCCGTAGCCGCCGATATAGAGCTCGCCGATCGCGCCGCGCGGCACCGGCTGCATGTCGGCATCCAGCACGTACGCCGCGCGTTCGCCCACGGGCCGACCGATCGGTGCGTAGGCGCAGTCGAAGGTATCGGTGGCGCGGCTCTTCCAGATCAGCGGCGTCACCACGGTCTCGGTGGGGCCGTAGCCGTTGATCAGGATGCGTGGCTTGAGCGTGCGACAGACCTTGTCGTACGACGCCTTCGGCATCGCCTCGCCGCCGAAGACGTAGAGCTCCACGGGCGGCGCATCGTCGCGCAGGCTCGCCCAGTCCGCGATCTGGCCCAGGTAGGCCGGCGGGAAGGCCGCGTTGGTGATGCCGTAGCGGTGCAGCGCCTGGTAGGTCTGCTCCGCGGTCCACAGCTCGTTGTCGCGCAAGGCGAGGCCCGCGCCCACGCACAGCGGCGTGAGCCAGCGCTCGTGCGCGCCATCGAACGAGAACGACATGAAATGAAATTCGCAGGAATGCGGGCCCATGCCGTAGATCGCGGCCGTGGCCAGGCAGTGCATCGACAGCGGCCCATGCGTGACGGCCACGCCCTTGGGCATGCCGGTGGAGCCCGAGGTGTAGATCACGTAGGCCAGGCTGTCGGCATGCACCCGGGCCTGCGGATCGTGCGTGGCCGCCTCGTCGAGGCTCAGTTCCTCGAGCACCGCCAGCGCCACGCCCGGCACCTCGGGCATCGCCGCGAGCCGCGGCAGCACCGCGCGGTGCGTGAGCAGCAGCGCCACGCCGCTGTCGCGCACCATGAAGGCCAGCCGGTCCGGCGGGTAGGCCGGATCGAGCGGCACATAGGCGCCACCGGCCTTGAGCACCGCCAGCAGGCTCACGATGCTTTCGAGAGAGCGCTCCAACGCGACCCCGACCAGGGTGTCCGGACCGACGCCGCGCGCCATCAGGTGGTGCGCCAGCCGGTTGGCGCGCGCGTTGAGCGCGCCGTAGCTCAGTTCGTCCTCGCCGCACAGCAGCGCGATCGCCTCGCCGCGCCGCGCGGCCTGCGCCTCGATCAGGCGATGCACCGGCAGATGGCCGACGGCATCGGCCGGCGCTTCGTTGCGGCCGAGCGCGAACATGGCGGTGCGCTCGCCCTCGTCGAGCCAGGACAGCTCGCCGACCGCCCGCCGCGCATCGGCGCTCATCTGCGCGAGCAGGTGCTCCATCTGCCGGCGCAGCGCCAACACGAAGGCATCGCCGAATTCGCGGCGACCGTAGCAGTACTCGATCTCCAGCGTGTCGTCGGCCACCACCTGCAGGTCCATCGCATAGCCGGTGAGTCCGCCCACGGCGATCTCGCCGAATCGCGGTCCGTAGCGGTCGAGTTCGCGCATGGCGCGATCGATGGGCGCGTTCTCGAACACGATGATGCTGTCGAACAGCGGGCGGCCCGCGGAGCCGGTCCAGCGCTGGATGTCGGCGAGCGCGGCATGCTCGTGTTCGCGCAGGCGCAGGTTCACATCCTGGACCTCGCGCAGGTAGTCGCCGACCGCGCGGCCCGGCCGTCGAGAGACCGGCACCGGGATGGTGTTGATGAAGAGCCCCATCATCTCCTGCGCACCCGGCAGCGAGTCAGGACGCCCGGCCACGGTGGCCCCGAACACGACATGGTCGCGCCCGGTATGGCGCTGCAGCAGCAGCGCCCAGGCGGCCTGGACCAGGGTGTTGAGCGTCACGCGCTCGCGCTGCGCGAACTGCTGCAGCGCGGCGGTGCGCGTGCGATCGAGCCGCGTGTAGATCTTCTCGAAGCCCTCGCGCGCGGGATCGGCGTGGCCGGCCTCCGCCAGCAGCGTGGGACCGTCGAGCGCGCCGAGCGCGGAGGTCCAGAAATCCTGCGCCGCCCGGGCGTCCTGGCGCTGCAGCCAGCGCACGTAGTCGCCGTACACCGGCGGCGTCGAGGTCAGCGCCTCGCCGGCATAGGCGCGCAGCCACTCGCCCATGAGGCGGGAATCGGTCCAGCCGTCCGACAGGATGTGGTGCCGCGTCCAGACCAGTTGCCAGCGGTCTTCCTCCAGGCGGATCAACGCCACGCGCGACAGCGGCGGACGCAACCAGTCGATCGCGCGGGTCAGGGCCTGCGCCTCGTGGTCGGCCAGCCGCTGCGCGGCCTCCGCGCCATCGAGCGCACGCCAGTCGAGTTGCTCGACGCTGGCCGGCGCCTGCCGGAACACCAGTTGCAGCGGCCGGGCCATCCCGTCGCGCCAGAGAAAACCGGTGCGCAGCATGGCGTGGCGCTCGACCATCGACTGCCAGGCGCGCTCGAAGCGCCGCGCATCGATGTCGCGGACCTCCACGCTCAGCTGGTTGACGTACAGGCCCGAGCCGGCCGCCGCTGCCGAATGGAAGAACATCCCTTCCTGCGTGGGCGCCAGCGGATAGACGTCCTCGATCGCATCGGCATCGAGTCCGGTCGCCGCGATCGCGTCGGCCGGCAGAAAATCGCTCAACCGCCCTCGCACCGAAGGGACGACGGCCGACAGCGCGAGCGGATCCAGCGGCTCGGCCCGCCCGGCCAGCCGCTCGATGGTCTGCTGCTCGAACATCAGGCGCGGCGAGATCTTCCAGCCCGCGGCACGCATGCGTGCCACGATCTGCAGGCTCAGGATGGAGTCGCCGCCGAGCTCGAAGAAGTTGTCGCCGCGCCCCACGCGCTGCACCCCCAGCACCTCCGCCCACACCCCCGCCAGCGCACGCTCCACCTCCCCGCGCGGCTCCTCGTACGCCACCCCGGCACCCACCTCCGGTC
>NZ_JBWKPQ010000014.1:0-220479 GCF_059418345.1 Variovorax sp. GW821-FHT09B01
AGGGGGACGGTGAGTGCGAGGCGCTCGAGGATGAGGTCGAGCACGGGGGAGCTGTAGGCGTAGGAGTCGCCGAGGTCACCGGTGAGCAGGCCCGCGATCCAGTGCCAGTAGCGGGTCCAGGCGGGCTGGTCGAGGCCGAGCTTGGTGGCCAGGGCTGCGACGGCTTCGGGGGCGGCGTCCGGGCCCATGAGCATCTGCGCGGCGTTGCCGGGCAGGATCTCCAGGACCAGGAAGACGATGATGGAGGCGCCGATCAGCGTGCCGATCAGCGTGGCAAGGCGCTTGATTAGGAAGAGGCTCATCTCTGGGGGTTCATCGCTTTGCGTGGTGGTTCTTGTCCGGGGCGCGTGCACAGGACAGCGGGTGCTTCCCTCCGCGAATGTCCCCCGCCTTCGGCTCCTCCTTTATTTCGCTGCGGGAAGCACCCACTGCCCTGTGCACGGGAGGCGCAGCGGTGGTGCCGGCCGATCAACCGCTGCGCGTCTGGCGCACGTCGGCGGGGTACTCCCCGCAGCGAAATAAAGGAGGAGGCCGCAGGCCGGGGGACATTCGCGGAGGGGAGTACCCCGTCGGCGCGAGCCCGCCCCGATCCACGCACCCCATCCAAGGCACGATGAATCGGACAGCGGAAGCACAAGCTCATGCCGAGATGCACTCGGCGATCGCACGCCCCACGTCGACGGTGTTGGCGGTGCCACCCATGTCGCGGGTACGCGGACCCTCGCTGAGCACGGTCTCGATGGCCGAGAGCACGGCGGCCGAGGCTTCGGCGTAGACCGGGTTGTCGCCGCCGAGGTGGTCGAGCATCAGCGCGGCCGACCAGATCTGGCCGATGGGGTTGGCGATGCCCTTGCCCGCGATGTCGGGGGCCGAGCCGTGCACGGGTTCGAACAGCGAGGGGAACTTGCGCTCGGGGTTGAGGTTGCCCGAGGGCGCGATGCCGATGGTGCCGGTGCAGGCCGGGCCCAGGTCCGACAGGATGTCGCCGAACAGGTTGGAGGCCACCACCACGTCGAACCAGTCCGGGTGCTGCACGAAGTGCGCGCACAGGATGTCGATGTGGTACTTGCTCGTCGCCACGTCGGGGTAGCGCTTCGCGATCTCGGCCAGGCGCTCGTCCCAGTAGGGCATCGTGATCGAGATCCCGTTCGACTTGGTCGCGGCCACCAGGTTCTTGCGCTTGCGGCGGCTCGCCAGCTGGAATGCGTAGTCGATGATCCGGTCCACGCCCGTGCGCGTGAACACCGCTTCCTGGATCGCCATCTCGCGCGGCGTGCCCTCGAACAGGCGGCCGCCGACCGAGGTGTATTCGCCCTCGGTGTTCTCGCGCACCACCAGGAAGTCGATGTCGCCGGGCTGGCGGTGCGCCAGCGGGCCGGGCACGCCGGGCATCAGGCGCACCGGGCGCAGGTTCACGTACTGGTCGAACTCGCGGCGGATCTTGATCAACAGGCCCCACACCGCGATGTGGTCGGGCACCTTGTCGGGCGCGCCCACCGCGCCGAAGTAGATCGCGTCGTGGCCCTGGATCTTGTCGTCCCAGTCGGCCGGCATCATCAGGCCGGTGCGCACGTAGTGGTCCGAGCCCCAGTCGAAGTGGTCGAACGAGAAATCGATGCCGAAGCGGCGGCCCACGGCGTCCAGCACGCGAAGGCCCTCGGGCATCACCTCGACGCCGATGCCGTCGCCGGGAATGACGGCGATCCTGTGTTTTGCTTGCATTTGATCCAGTACCCGGTTGATGAGGGACGGCGCGGGGCGCCCGTCATGCGGGGCGTGCGCCTGCCGCGTCGGAGTCTAGGACTGGATCGGTGGGGCGGGATCGGGAATGGCACGTACGCCGGCTTGCCAATATTGGAAGGGGCTGCGGCGGGTCTTTCCAGGGTAATCGGCAAGGGATCGGGTGCGTTGCAGCGCTTGGCCTTCCAAAAATTAGAAGGATGGAGGCCGCATCGGCGCTCTCGGGACACGGGCGCGACACGCGCGCGTGCCAGCGCCACGCGCCCGTGCTCCCGCCGCGTGCCCACGCAAAAGCAGGCGCGTCGCGCGGCGCGGGTTCGGGAGGCGAGAGGGAAGCGGATCAGCCGGCTGCGACGGTGCAGCGGTCGCGTCGAACGCGAGGGGAACTGGGAGAAAGAGAGAGGCGGGGAGCGGGAGGGAGGGAAACGGAAAACGAAAAGGCGCGGAACCGTCGAATCTCAGTTGCTGCTGCTGCTGCTCTTGTCGAGCTCGGTGACTTGCAGCGACAGATCGAACAGCTTGGACTTGCTGGCGTAGTAGCGATCGAGGCGCCATTCCTTGAGGATGTCCATCGCCAGCTGGAAGCTCTTGTAGTCGAGGCTGTAGAGCGTGACGAGTTCGAAGCTGTGTTCGGATTCGAGGGCCAGCACGAGCTGGGCGAGGATCTTGGCCGATTCGTTGGCCGGGTCCGTTTCGATGAATCGGCGAGCGACCTTGATGGCATTCATGGGTGAAAAGTTTCTCGGTAAGGCAGGAGCCGAGAACTATAGCTAGCAGCCCCCAAGGCTTTTATGACAATTCCGTGACATTGCGGGGCATCGAATTGCAGGCCTGCAGAGCCTCGCCAAGAGGGAAAACACCCGGATTTCGGGGCTTCGGGGCGGTTTTTCGCATGAAAAAGGCGCCCCGAAGGGCGCCTCGTGGCGGATGCCGATGGCGATCAGCGGATCGGCTGCGGTGCCGGGTAGGGCATCGGCGCGGCCGGATAGGCGGCCGGCGGCACCATCACGGGCTCGGGCGCGCGCATCGCCGGGGCCACCGGGTACGGCGCGGGGGCCGGCATCACGACCGTGGTGACCGACTCGCGGATCACGCCGCCGCCCATCACGCTGCCGTCGACCGCGGCGCGGGTGTTGCCTTCGCCGCCGAGCACGCGGGCTTCGCAGTCGGCGCGGTCGCCCGGCGGTTGCAAGGCACAGCGCTGCAGCGCATTGCGGCGGTAGTCGGGCGCGGCGGTGAGGCCGCCGCGCGCCGCTTCCTGGCGCGCCGCGCCGGCTTCGCGGATACAGGCCGCGCGGTCCTGCTGGTTGTGGCCGCAGACGGCCAGTTCGCGTTCGTAGGTGGCTTCGCCGCGGCGCGATTGCGCGCTGGCGCTGCCGGCGCTGGCCAGGGCGCCGAGTGCCACGAGGGCGGCGATGGCGCCGCGGGTGAGGAGAAGACGCTGGTTCATGGTGGGCTCCTTGAGATCAGCCGATGAAGAGGACGAGGGATCAGCGCGCCGGTGCCGGCTGCGCGGGCAGCGGTGTCACGGTCTCGCGGATCACGCCGCCGCCCATCACGCTGCCTTCGGTGGTGGTGCGGCCGGCGCCCGCGCTGCCGCGGATGCGCGCTTCGCAGTCGGCGCGATCGGCGGCCGGTTGTTCGCGGCAGCGCGCGAGCGCATTGGCGTCGTAGCCGCCGGGGCCGGCGCTCGTGAGGCCGTTGCGGCCGGCTTCCTGGCGTGCCGCGCCGGCTTCTCGCAGGCAGGCCGCGCGGTCCTGCTGCACGCCGTCGCAGGTGGCGCGCTCCTTCTGCATGCGCGCCTCGGAACCGGGGGCCTGGGCCTGCGCGCCGAGCGCGACCAGGCCGGCCGCGAGCGCGAGGATGCGAAGGGAACGCAGTGGCCGCATCGGGCGGCGGGTCGGGATCGTTCCCGGGTGGACTGTTGGGGTCATCGTGCCTCCTGAAAGGACGCGACTTCCTCGAGAGCGAGGCAGTGCGCGACTGGAGGGCCAGTGTCCGGCCGCGCATGGCGCGCGGCCTGTGGGACGGCACAGACAGCGGACCCGGCGGGACGCGCCCCTGCGTGTGGGACGAATCCCGCAGCTGCGGGACCCGGCCCGTGGGCTCAGCCTTCGGCGATGCGCTTCGCGAGGTGAGCGAGCGCTTCGTCGACCTGGTCGACCAGGATCAGCGAGAGGTCGCCGGGCTGCAGCCGGGCCAGCGCGGCGTCGATGGCGATGAACTCGCCGCGGATCTCGTCGATCTGGCGCGTGCGGGTCGCGCCCTGCAGGCCCTGGCGCAGCAGGCCCATCACCTCGCCGTCGGCGCGGCCGCGCTGGGCCGCGTCCTGATAGAGGATCACGTCGTCGAAGGCCTGGCCCAGGATCGCGGTCTGGTCGCGGATGTCGGAATCGCGCCGGTCGCCCGCGCCGCTGATGACCACCGAGCGCTTCTTCGCGGGCATGGTGTCCACGGCCGAGACCAGCGCGCGCATGGCGTCGGTGTTGTGGCCGTAGTCGGCGATCACGGTGGCGCCGCGGTAGTCCATCACGTTGAAGCGGCCGGGCACGCCGGCGGCGTCGTTGAGGAAGCTCGCGAGGCCGCTGCGGATGGTGTCCCAGTCCAGGCCCACGGCCCAGGCCGCGGCCACGGCGGCCATCACGTTGTCGACCTGGAAGCCGATGCTGCCGCCGCGCGTGATCGGCACGTCGCGCAGCGAGATGCGTTCGCGCCACGAGCCCTCGGCCGCCACGACCGTGTCCTGGTCAACGTAGACGGTGCGCTTGCCCTGCGCGCGGTGCGTGGCCATCACCGGATGCTGGCGGTCGGCCGCGAAGAAGATCACCTCGCCCGGGCAGTTGGTGGCCATCGCGGCGACGTTGGGGTCGGCCGCGTTGAGCACGGCGTAGCCGCCGGGCGCCACGTTGCGCACCACCACGCGCTTGAGCACCGCGAGGTCCTCGACAGTGGTGATGTAGTTCAGGCCCAGGTGGTCGCCGCTGCCGATGTTGGTGACCACGGCCACCGAGCAGCGGTCGAAGCCCAGGCCCTCGCGCAGCACGCCGCCGCGCGCGACCTCGAACACGGCCGCGTCCACGTCGGGATGCAGCAGCACGTTGCGCGCGCTCTTCGGGCCGCTGCAGTCGCCGCTGTCGGTCTGGCGGCCGTCGACGTACACGCCGTCGGTGTTGGTCATGCCGGTGCGCAGGCCGCTGGAGGCGACGATGTGGTTGATCAGCCGCGTGGTGGTGGTCTTGCCATTGGTGCCGGTGACCGCGATCACCGGGATGCGGCCGTCGTCGCCATGGGCGAACAGCGCGTCGACCACCGCCTCGCCGACCGCGCGGCCGCGGCCGAACGAGGGCGAGATGTGCATGCGCAGGCCGGGCGCGGCATTGACCTCGACGATGCCGCCGTGCTGCTCCTCGAGCGGGCGCAGCACGCTCTCGCAGACCACGTCGACGCCGCAGATGTGCAGGCCGACCATCTGCGCCGCGTCGACCGCGCGCGCCGCCACCTCGGGATGCACGGTGTCGGTCACGTCGGTGGCGGTGCCGCCGGTCGAGAGGTTGGCGTTGTTGCGCAGCACCACGCGCTGGCCCAGCGCGGGCACGCTGTCGGGCGTGAGGCCTTGCGCCTCGAGCCGGCCGACGGCGATGTCGTCGAGGCGGATCTTGGTCAGCGAGGTGGCATGGCCCTCGCCGCGGCGCGGATCGAGGTTGACCGTGTCGACCAGCTGGCGCACGGTGGCGCTGCCGTCGCCGATCACGTGCGGCGGATCGCGCCGCGAGGCGGCCACCAGGCGGTCGCCCACCACCAGCAGGCGGAAGTCGAAGCCCGGCAGGAATTTCTCGACCATCACCTCGCCGTGGGCATCGGCGGCCGTGTAGGCCGCATCGAGCTGTTCGCGCGTCGTGATGTTGACGGTCACGCCCTTGCCCTGGTTGCCGTCCTGCGGCTTCACCACCACGGGCAGGCCGATCTCCTGCGCGGCGGCCCAGGCATCGTCCATGTCGGCCACCGGGCGGCCCAGCGGCACCGGCACGCCGGCGGCGTTGAGCAGCTGCTTGGTGAGTTCCTTGTCCTGCGCGATCGATTCGGCCACGCCGCTGGTGCTGTCGACCTCGGCGGCCTGGATGCGGCGCTGCTTCGAGCCCCAGCCGAACTGCACCAGGCTGCCGCTGGTGAGGCGGCGGTAGGGGATGCCGCGCGCCACGGCGGCGTCGACGATGGAGCCGGTGCTCGGGCCCAGGCGTTCTGACTCGTCGAGGTCGCGCAGCTCGGTGATGGCGGCGGTGGCGTCGAAGGCGGTGCCGTTCTGCGCCGCGGCGATCAGCGCCTCGGCCAGCTCGAGCGCGCGGCGGCCGACGGCCTCCTCGGTGTATTGCACGACCACCTGGTAGACGCCTTCTTCCAGCGTGGGCGAGGTGTGGCCGAAGTTGACCGCGCAGCCGGCCTGGGCCTGCAGCGCCACGGCCGCGTTCTCCAGCACGTGGGCCAGCGCCAGCGGCTGGCCCAGCACCATCGGGTGCAGCTCGCCGATGGTCGGGAAGGCCGCGCGCAGGCGGTCCTCGAAGCCGGCCAGCCGGCCGATGGCGTTCTCGTCGCCTTCGCAGGCAACGACCGCCTCGATGGCGGTGTGGCGGCTCCAGAGGTTGGGGCCGCGAAGGGCGCGGGTGCGGGTGACTTTCATGGGGCGGCGCGGTTCTTCTGGGGTATCGGCGGGTGCCCCGCGAGAACGCGGGGGACCGGATGGATCAAGCGAGCTGGAGTTGGGGCGAGGGCTGGCTCTGCGAGAGCTGCAGCGAGGCCAGTGCCGCCTGCAGGTCGGCTTCGAAGGCTTCGATGCCCGCGCCGATGAGGTTGAGCGGAATGCCCAGCGCCCAGGCCGCGGCCACGGCGGCCAGCAGGCTCTCGAGGCTGACGCCGGCATGGGTGGCGCGCCACACGGTGAGGCGGCCCAGGCCCGGCAGGAACGATTCGCTGGTGCCGTTGGCCAGCACCACGCGGTCCTGGCGGATCAGCACCGCCTTGCCGCCGGCGGCCTGGTGGGCCGTCAGCGACGCGGCCTGCGCGTCCACGCTGTAGAGGATCACGGCGCCGTCGCACAGCGGCGCCAGGCCGGCCACGCGTTCGTCGTCGGCGTTGAGCACCGCGGTGCCCTCGGGCAGCACCACGTCGACCTGGGTGCGCAGCACCTTGACCATGTGGTCGCTCTCGCGGATGTCGAAGTCGCCGAGCTGCTCGAAGCCGCCGAGGTCGGTCACGATGCCGACCTCGCAGCGGTCGTAGGGCAGGCCGTCCTGCAGGATGGTGCGCGCGCCGTTCTCGATCACCACGGCCTGCACCTGGCGGTTCATCAGCAGGCGGTGGCCGGCTTCCCAGTTGGCGCTGTCGCGCGCATCGACGCGGCGGCGCTCGAGGAACAGGCCGTCGCGGCAGGCCAGGCCGGTGTGGCGGCCGCCAAGGCCGACCAGCCAGGCCACCAGGCGGGCGATCACCGCGTTGTCGCGCGAACCGGCCACGCCCACCACGGGGATGCGGCCTTGCGAGTCGTCGGGGAACAGGTGGTCGCAGATCGCGCGGCCCACCGGGCGCGGCGAGCCGACGGCCGGCTTCAGGTGCATCAGCAGGCCGGGGCCGGCGTTCACCTCGACGATGGCGCCGCCCTGCGGGCCGAGCGGCTTGGAGATGTCCTCGCAGACCAGGTCGATGCCGGCGATGTCCAGGCCGACCACGCGCGCGGCCAGCTCGACCATGTGCGCGACCTCGGGATGGACGCTGTCGGTGCAGTCGATCGCGACGTTGCCGTTGCGCTGGATCAGCACGCGGCGGCCGGCTTCGGGCACCGATTCGGGCACCAGACCCTGGCGGCGCAGGTCCGACAGGATCGCGCCGTCGCGCGCGCCGAGGAACGACAGCGGGAAGTCCTCGGTGTCGCCGCGGCGCGGATCGCTGTTGATCTGCAGGTCGATGAGTTCGCTGCAGTCGGACTTGCCGTCGCCCGTGACCCAGACGGTCTCGCCGCGCGCGGCCGCCACCATGCGGCCGCCGACCACCAGCACGCGGTGTTCCTCGCCGCGGATGTAGCGCTCGACCAGCACTTCGCTGCCGTGGCGCTCGGCCACGGAGAAGGCGGCCTCGATGTCCTCGCGCTTGGTCAGGTCGAGGATCACGCCGCGGCCGTGGTTGCCGTCGGAGGGCTTGACCACCACCGGCACGCCCATCTCCTCGGCCACTTCCCAGGCCTCGGCCGGGCTGGCGACGGCATGGCCGCCGGGCACCGGGATGCCGCAGCCCGCGAGCAGCGACTTGGTCAGCACCTTGTCGCTGGCGATCGATTCGCCGATGGCGCTGGTGTAGTCGGTCTCGGCGGTCCAGATGCGCTGCTGGTTGGCGCCGTAGCCCATCTGGACCAGGTTGCCGCTGTTCAGGCGCATGTAGGGGATGTCGCGGTCGATCGCGGCATTCACGATCGCCTCGGTGCTCGGGCCGAGGTAGCAGTCGTCGACCTTCGACTTGATCGCCTCGATCGCGGCCTGCACGTCGGCCGGGCCGATGGGGTCGTCGTTGATCGCGGCCATCATGATGCGGTGGCCCTCGGCCAGCGCCACCCGCGCCACCTGCTCGTCACGCGAGCGGAACACCATGCGGTAGGTGCCCGAGACCGAGGTCTCGCGGGTCTGGCCGAAACCGGTGGCCATGCCGGCCAGGTTCAAGAGCTCGATCACCACGTGCTCGAGCACGTGGCCAGACCAGGTGCCTTCGCGCAGCCGCTGGATGAAGCCGCCGCGCTCGCCGACGCCGCAGTGGTGCTCGATCAGCGCCGGCAGCAGGGTCGTCAGCCGGTCGCCGAAGCCTTCGATCTTGTTGGAGGGGAATTCCTCGAGCCGGCCGAGGTCCAGCCAGACTTCGAGCACCGGGCGGTAGGTCCAGATGCTCGGGCCGCGCAAATAGTTGATGCGCAGCAGGCGAATGTCGTCGAAACGGGTCATGCAAACGTTCGATGTGCTTTGGCCGAGCACCGCGGCGCCTTCAAGCGCGCCCATGGCGATCGGTCAGAATCGGCGCCCCGCGAAGGGCGTCATGGCGCGGTCCCAGCGGGCCGCGACGGGCAAGAGTCAAAGAAACACAATGCAACATCACGATCCAGTCGGCACCCAGGAGGGCGAAAACGAAGCGGTTTCAGAGGCTCTGAAAAGCCGGCTCGCAGTCGCGGAAAACGTTCTGGCAACACTGTCGGTTGACCTCGATGAAGAACTTCGTTTCAGTTTTGGCCTGGTGGCGCTCACCGACCAGCGGCTGCTGGCGCTGGAGCCCGGCGGCAAAGGCGTCTGGCGTGAGTGGTCGCTCGCCGACCCGGCGCTGGCGCTGCAGCTGAGCGACCAGTCGGGGGTCGGCCTGCTCGACCTGGTGGGCGGCGAGGGCCGGCTGGCGCGCTGGCGCTACACCCTGGCCAGCCAGGTCGCCGCGTTGCGCCTGCTGCGGCTGTTCGGCCAGCGTGCCAGCCATGCCGGGGGTGTCGCGCGCGCGACACCCGAGGCCGAGGCCGACGAGGTCGACATCGAGCTCCAGACCCCGCCCTCGACCTGGGTGCTGCTGCGGCTGGGCCGCTTCGCCCGGCCCTACCGCAAGCAGCTGATCGCCGGCTTCTTCCTCACCGTGCTGTCCACGGCCGCCACCCTGGTGCCGCCGTACCTCACGATCCCGCTGATGGACGACATCCTGATCCCGTTCCAGAACGGGCAGAAGATCGATCCGATGCGCGTGGGCCTCTACCTGAGCGGCCTGCTCGGCGCGGCGCTGGTCGGCTGGGGCCTGGGCTGGGCGCGCACCTACCTGCTGGCGCTGGTGTCCGAGCGCATCGGCGCCGACCTGCGCACCACCACCTACGAGCACCTGCTGACCCTGCCGCTCGACTACTTCGGCGGCAAGCGCACCGGCGACCTGATGGCACGCATCGGCTCCGAAACCGACCGCATCAACGTCTTCCTGTCGCTGCATGCGCTCGATTTCGCCAACGACGTGCTGATGATCGTCATGACGGCGGCGATCCTGATCTCGATCAATCCGCTGCTGGCCGTGGTCACGCTGGTGCCGCTGCCCTTCATCGCCTGGATGATCCACGTGGTGCGCGACCGCCTGCGCACCGGCTTCGAGAAGATTGACCGCGTCTGGTCCGAGGTCACCAACGTGCTGGCCGACACCATTCCCGGCATCCGCGTGGTCAAGGCCTTCGCGCAGGAGCGCCGCGAGGCCGAGCGCTTCCGCGCCGCCAATGCCTACAACCTGCAGGTCAACGACAAGCTCAACCGCACCTGGTCGGTGTTCACGCCCACCGTGTCGCTGCTGACCGAGATCGGCCTGCTGGTGGTCTGGGGCTTCGGCATCTGGCAGGTGGCGCGCGGCAGCATCACGGTGGGCGTGCTGACCGCCTTCATCGCCTACATCGGCCGCTTCTACACGCGCATGGACTCGATGAGCCGCATCGTCTCGGTGACGCAGAAGGCCGCGGCCGGCGCCAAGCGCATCTTCGACATCCTCGACCACGTGAGCAACGTGCCCGAACCCGCGAACCCGGTGAAGGTGGAGCGGGTGCAGGGCGCGATCGCCATGCGCGGGCTGGGCTTCCGCTACGGCTCGCGCGCCGTCATCCACGACCTCGACCTGCGCATCGAGCCCGGCGAGATGATCGGCCTGGTGGGCCACAGCGGCTCGGGCAAGAGTACGCTGGTCAACCTGATCTGCCGCTTCTACGACGCCACCGAAGGCGCGATCGAGGTCGACGGCACCGACATCCGCCGCTTCGCCGTGGCCGACTACCGGCGCCACGTCGGGCTGGTGCTGCAGGAGCCCTTCCTGTTCTTCGGCACCATCGCGCAGAACATCGCCTACGGCAAGCCCGACGCCACGCGCGAGGAGATCGTGGCCGCGGCCCGCGCCGCCCATGCGCACGACTTCATCCTGCGCCTGCCGCACGGCTACGACTCGCTGGTGGGCGAGCGCGGCCAGGGCCTGTCGGGCGGCGAGCGCCAGCGCATCAGCATCGCGCGCGCGCTGCTGATCGACCCGCGCATCCTGATCCTCGACGAGGCCACCTCGGCGGTCGACACCGAGACCGAGAAGGAGATCCAGAAGGCGCTCGACAACCTCGTGCAGGGCCGCACCACGATCGCGATCGCGCACCGGCTCTCGACCCTGCGCAAGGCCGACCGCCTGGTGGTGATGGACCGCGGCGAGATCGTCGAGGTCGGCCCGCACGACGCACTCATGGCCAAGCAGGGCGCCTACTGGCGCCTCTACCAGGCGCAGCTGCGCCAGGGCGACGACGACGCCAGCGAAGGCGCGGCCAACGAGCGCGTGGGCGCGCAGGGCATCCCGGTGAGCCATGCGGCGCATCCGGCGGGAGACGCATGATGGAAACGACGACGATCACCCCGCCCGGCTTCGGGCTCGAGCGCGATGCCTTCGGCCGGCTGGTGCTGACCGATGCCCAGGGCCAGCGGCACGTGGGCGTCGCGCCGGTGCGGGCCTTTCCGCTCAGCGCGCCGGGCGAGGGCATCTCGCTGGTCGGCGGCGAGGGCCGCGAGCTGGTCTGGATCGACCGCGTCGATCAGCTGCCGCCCGCGGCGCGCGCGCTGCTCGAGGAAGAACTCGCGGTGCGCGACTTCGCGCCCACGCTGCTCAAGCTGCATGCCGTGTCGAGCTTCGGCGTGCCCAGCACCTGGACCGTGAGCACCGACCGCGGCGACACCCGCTTCGTGCTCAAGGCCGAGGAGGACATCCGCCGGCTCGAGCACGGCGCGCTGCTGATCGCGAGCGCGCACGGGGTGCAGTTCCGCATCGCCGACCTGAAGGCGCTCGACCGCGCGTCGCGCAAGTTGCTCGAGCGTTTTCTCTAGGTCAGCGAGAGCCCATCCAGCGCAGCGCCGCCCCGCCCGCCGTCGCCGCCACGCCGCTCGCGAAGGTGCCCCAGGCCATGTCGAGCAGCGACAGGCCCAGCGGCCAGCCCTTCATGATCGAGAGGTTGGTGAGGTCGTAGGTGGCGTAGGCGAACAGGCCGAGCAGGGCGCCCAGCAGCGCGGTGCGCGCGAGGCTCGCGGCCTCGGCGCCGGGCAGCACCGCGAAGAACACCAGGCCCACCGGGTACAGCAGGTAGAACAGCGCCGCGAAGCCCAGCTTCGGCTCGGAGGCCATCAGGTGGCCCAGCCCCTGCTGGTAGAGGTTCTTGGCGATCACGCCGAGCCAGAGCGAATCGATCAGCGCCATCACCAGGAAGGTGGCGGCCCAGGCGGCGAGGTGTTTGGTGGTCATGGCGGCGGTGCGGATGGGTGGGGTGTCGCGGCCATCGTAGCGAGGCCCGGGGGCCGCGGGTAGCGCCGGCGGCGCGGGCTGCGAAAATCGCGCGTTCGGACTACAGCTCCGTCGTTCCCGCGCACCGATGCGCCTTGCCATCCATTCCTCGAGCCCACCATGCCCCTGCACACCACCGCCCTCGTCCTGTTCTCCGGCGGGCAGGACTCCACCACCTGCCTGGCCGACGCCCTCTCGAAGTACCAGCGCGTCGAGACCCTGGGCTTCGACTACGGCCAGCGCCACCGCGTCGAGCTCGACGTGCGCGCCGGCATCCTGGCCTCGCTGCGCGCGCGCTTTCCCGACTGGGCGCCGCGCCTGGGCCAGGACCACGTGCTCACGCTGGCGGCACTGGCGCAGCTCGGCGGCTCCTCGCTGACCGAGGAGGTCGCCTTCGAGATGCAGGCCGACGGCCTGCCCAACACCTTCGTGCCGGGACGCAACCTGCTGTTCCTCACGCTGGCCGGCGCGCTGGCCTACCGGCGCGGGCTGCAGGTGATCGTCACCGGCGTCTGCGAGACCGACTTCTCGGGCTACCCCGACTGCCGCGACGACACCATGAAGGCGATGCAGCTCGCGCTGTCGCTGGGGCTGGAGCGCCGGCTGGTGATCGACACGCCGCTGATGTGGATCGACAAGGCCGAGACCTGGCAGCTCGCGCACCGCCTCGGCGGCCAGCCGCTGGTCGACCTGATCGTGGAGGAGACCCACACCTGCTACCTGGGCGATCGCACGCACCGGCAGGCCTGGGGGTACGGATGCGGCGAGTGCCCGGCCTGCGAGCTGCGCGCCCGGGGCTGGGCGCGCTATGCCGAGCCGGCCGAACCCGGCACCACCTCCACGCGGTAGCGCGCGGGCGCGCCCTCGGCCTCGGGGACCAGCGTCCAGCGCTGGGTGTGGAACTCGCCGACCGCGGCGCGGTGCGCGATCGAGACCATCGCGCCGCCTTTCTCGCGCACCATCCCGGCCAGCCGCTGGTAGAGCGTGCGCTCGGCCGGCGCGTCGAGCGCGCTGCTGATCTCGTCGGCGAAGATCCAGCGCGGCTTCTTGAGCAGCACGCGCGCGATCGCGAGCCGCTGCTGCTCGCCGCCCGAGAGCTTCTGGCCCCAGGCGTCGCTGTCGTCGAGGCGCGCCACGAGGTCGGGCAGCAGCGCATCGGCCAGGGCCTGGCGCAACTGGTCGTCGCTGAAATCCGTCGATGGGTTGGGATAGGTCAGGGCATCGCGCAGCTTGCCGTCGGGCACGTAGGGACGCTGGGGCATGAAGGCCACGTCCTCGGGCACCTCGAGCCGGCCCTTCGAGAACGGCCAGATGCCCGCGAAGGCGCGGAACAGCGTCGACTTGCCGCTGCCCGAGGGGCCTTGCACCAGCACGCTGTCGCCGGGCTGCACCGACAGGGCGGCGCCGCTGAGCAGCGGCGTGCCGTTGGGCAGCGCGACCGACAGGTCCTGCGTGCTCAGCGCCGCGGCCGGCGCGCGCTCCAGCGTTTCGGGGCGCGCGGCATGCGCGGTCATGCCCTCGTCGAAGCTCGAGAGGCGGTCCGCGGTGGCGCGCCAGACGGCCAGGCTGTCGTAGTTGTCGACGAACCAGCTCAGCGACTCCTGCACCTTGCCGAAGGCCGAGCCGATCTGCATCAGGTGGCCGAGCTGGAAGGCGCCGCCGAAGTACTGCTGCCCCGCGACCAGGAACGGGAAGATCACGGCCGCCTGGCCGAAGAAGGAGGTGAAGGTGACGAGGTTCTTCTGCTGCTTGATCAGCAGCAGATAGTTGCGCAGCACGTTGCCGAAGCGCGTGTCGAGCTGGGCGCGCTCGACCTTCTCGCCGTGGTCCAGCGCCACCGCTTCGCTGTATTCGCGCACGCGCATCAGGTGGTGCCGGAAGTCGGCCTCGTAGCGCTGCTGGCGGAAGTTGATCCCGATCAGCGGGCGGCCGATGAAGTGGGTGATCGCGGTGCCGACGATGGAATAGGCGAGCGCGATCCAGACCATCGCGCCCACCACCTGGTAGGTGGTGCCGCTGAAGGTGAACGAGAAGTTGCCCGACAGGCCCCAGAGCAGGCCGATGAAGCTCATCAGCGTGACGACCGCGTTCAGCAGGCCCATCGACAGCGACATGGTGGCGCTGGTGAACATCTGCACGTCTTCCTGGATCCGCTGGTCAGGGTTGTCGGGCGCCTGGCCTTCCTTGCCGGCGTAGCGCGCCAGCTCGAGGTGGTAGAAGGTCCGGTCGGCCATCCAGCGCGACATGTATTCGCGCGTCATCCAGGTGCGCCAGCGCAGCTGCAGCAGCTGCGTCACGTAGAACTTGAGCACCTGCACCGCGATGTTGAAGAAGGCGATCCAGCCGAACACGCCGACCTCGCGCCAGAAGCTCGCCGCATCCTTGTTCTGCAGCGCATCGTAGAAGCGCCCATACCACTGGTTGCCGAGCACCGCCACGTACACGTAGCCCAGGTTGAGCGCGACGATGGTCGCGAACATGAGCCGCGCCTTCCATTTCTCGTCGGACCGGAAGTAGGGCGCCGCGAGCTTGAAGACGCGGCGCAGCACCTGCAGGAAGGTCTGGGCGCGTTCGTTGACGGTGGGGGACATGCTGGCTTTCCTCGCTGGCGCGGGCGCGCCGGTCATCGTGAGGAGGCCATAGTAGACAAATGTTTCTTAAACCGGGCTGAAACATGCCGGTACGGCATGCGACCGGCCTGCGCCGCCCTCAGTAGGTATCCAGCATCACGCGCGCCGCGGTCGCCAGGAAATGCGAGAGCGGCGGCGTCTTCAGGTCTTCGACCTTCGCTTCCTCGTCCCACAGCCGCAGCCGGATCGCATCGCCTGACCACGGATGGTCGGCGAAGCGCCGCGCGGCCGCGTCGTTCATCGGCCCGCCCTGCAGTTGCAGGCTGCGCACCGAATCGGGCGAGAGCCGCGCGAAGTAGTCGGGCCGGGTCGCGCAGAGGTAGCGCTTGGCATCCACGTGCAGCCGGATCGGTTCGCGCACCTCGAGGCCGAAGGCGCCGCGCAGCAGCGGCAGCGCGATGTACTGGTGGCGGTCGTCGATGCCGAGCTCGGTCGGCGAGCGCTCGAGCGTCTGGTGCTCGGTGATCAGCATGTGGCCCAGGTCGTGCAGCAGCGCGGCCGTGACCAGTGCGTCGCCGGCCCCGGCCTGCTCGGCCAGCCAGGCGCATTGCAGCGCATGCTCGGCCTGCGACACCGGCTCGCCCGCATAGGCGACGCCGCCGCGTTCGGAAAAAAGGCGGGCGATCTCGGCGAGGTCGAGTGTCATTGTTCTGAAACGAAGCGCGGGCGACAGCACACCGAAGTTCGCGGATCTCGATGACAAGGCCGTGACCGCCCGTGCGAGCCCGGTCGCGGGAAGGGTTTTGGCATGCCTCAACGCATGCGTTTGACAAATCCCTGTCACACGCCGCTGCCAGCATCGCCGCGTCCACGGCAGGCCTGCGCCACCGTGTTGCGTTTTCGTTTTTCTCCCGTTTTTCGCTCCAATTCTTTCCCGAGGGATCTCACCATGCTGCGTCGTTGTCTTCGCTGGGCCGCCGTGCCCGCCCTGCTTTCGCTGGCCTTCGCCGCCACCGCCCAGGGCCGCACCGAGCTGCTGGTCTACACCGCGCTCGAAGCCGACCAGGTGCAGGCCTACAAGGCCGCGTTCGAGAAGGAGAACCCGAGCATCGAGCTGAAGTTCGTGCGCGACTCCACCGGCATCGTCACCGCCAAGCTGCTGGCCGAGAAGGCCAACCCGCAGGCCGACGTGGTGTGGGGCCTGGCCGCCACCTCGCTGATGCTGCTCGACAAGGAAGGCATGCTGCAGCCCTACGCGCCCAAGGGCCTCGACGCGGTGAAGCCCACCATGCGCGATCCGGCCAATCCGCCCAAGTGGGTGGGCATGGACGTGTGGTCCTCGGCCATCTGCTTCAACACCGCCGAAGCGACCAAGAAGAACCTGCCCAAGCCCACGAGCTGGGCCGATCTGACGAACCCGGTCTACAAGGGCCAGATCACGATGCCCAACCCGGCCGCCTCGGGCACCGGCTACCTGATGGTCTCGGGATGGATCCAGATGATGGGCGAGGACAAGGCCTGGAAGTACATGGACGCGCTGCACCAGAACATCGGCATCTACAGCCAGTCGGGCAGCAAGCCCTGCCGCCAGGCCGGCGCTGGCGAGTTCGCGCTCGGCATGTCCTTCGAATACCGCGCCAACAAGACCAAGCGCGACGGCGCGCCGATCGACATCGTGCTGCCCAAGGAAGGCCTGGGCTGGGACATGGAAGCCACCGGCATCATCAAGACCAGCAAGAAGCAGGACGCCGCCAAGGCACTGGCCGACTGGGCCGTGACGAAGCAGGCCAACGAGCTCTATGCGAAGAACTTCGCGGTGCTGGCGCTGCCGGGCATCCAGGAAAAACTGGAATTCGTGCCGGGCGACGTGGAGAAGCTGCTGGCCAAGAACGACTTCACCTGGGCCGCCGCGAACCGCGACCGCATCCTGGCCGAGTGGTCCAAGCGCTACGAATCGAAGTCCGAGAAGAAGCCGATGTGAGGGGCTGACGGCTCTTCGCATTCCTCTTTCCTTTTTTCTTCTTCTCTTCCAGCAGGCAGCCGCGCATGACGACGAGCTTTCTTTCCCTCCGCGGCATCGGCAAGTCCTTCGGCGCGACGCGCGTGCTCGACGGCATCGACCTCGACATCGAACCGGGCGAGTTCGTTTGCCTGCTCGGCCCCTCGGGCTGCGGCAAGACGACCTTGCTGCGCATCGTCTGCGGCATCGAGCGCGCGGACCACGGGCAGATCCTGCTCGGCGGCCAGGACATCGCGGGCCTGCCGCCGGCGGCGCGCGGCTTCGGGGTGGTGTTCCAGTCGTATGCGCTGTTCCCCAACCTGACGGCGGCGCAGAACATCGCCTACGGCCTGCATCCGACGGGCGCGCTGGCGCGCGAGATGGCCAAGCGTTCGCGCGAGATGCTCGACCTGGTGGGCCTGGCGGCGCATGCCGACAAGTACCCGGTACAACTCTCGGGCGGCCAGCAGCAGCGCGTGGCGCTGGCCCGCGCGCTCGCGCCCAATCCGCGCCTGCTGCTGCTCGACGAGCCGCTGTCGGCGCTCGACGCGCAGGTGCGCGCCAGCCTGCGCACCGAGATCCGCGCGCTGCAGAAGCGCCTGGGCATCGTCACCATCATGGTCACGCACGACCAGGAAGAGGCACTCTCGATGGCCGACCGCGTGGTGCTGATGCACGACGGCCGCATCGAGCAGGCCGGCACGCCCGACGAGCTCTACCGCCAGCCGCGCACGCGTTTCGTGGCGGGCTTCGTCGGCCGCATGAACATGCTGCCGGCCACGGTGCTGGCCGACGGCAAGGTGCGCGTGCGCGACGCCGAGCTGTTCTGCGCCCCCGGCAACCTCAGCGTGGGTTCGCAGGCCACCGTGGGCATCCGTCCCGAGCACGTGGTGGTGAAGCGCTTCGGTGCCGAGCTCGGCGCCAACAGCTTCGCGGCGCGCCTGCTCGACACCGAGTTCTTCGGCAACCGCACCGCCGCGCGCCTGGCCTGCGAGCCGCTGGGCATCGAGATCGAGGCCGAGCTGCCGGCCGATGCGCAAGGCCATGGCGGCGAGCCGCTGGTGCCTAGCAGCATGGTGCATATCCAGTTGCCCTTGCATGCGTTGTCGGTGCTGGCGCATTGAATGACGCCTTGCGCTCTGGCTCTCGATAGGGTCCGCTCGGGGCGGACTCACGCCGACGGGGTACTCCCCTCCGCGAATGTCCCCCGCCCTTCGGGCTCCTCCTTTATTTCGCTGCGGGGAGTACCCCATCGACGTGAGCCTGGGACGCGGCGGCTGAATCGGCCGGCACCACTGCAGCGCCTCCGTGCACAGGGCAGTGGGTGCTTCCCGCAGCGAAATAAAGGAGGAGCCGAAGGCGGGGGACATTCGCGGAGGGAAGTACCCGCTGTCCTGTGCACGCGCCCCGGACAATCAAAATGAGCAGCACCCAAGAAGCCATTGCAGTAATCCCCGCAGCGCCGATACGCGCCAACGCCGTAGACCGCGAACGCTGGCTCACCGGCGCCGCAGTACTGCTCGTCGTCGCATTGCTGCTGGTCATCGTCGCCTTCCCGGTCAGCGCACTCGTGGGCCAGAGCTTCTTCGACCGCGAGGGCGGCTTCGTGGGCCTGGCCAACTTCGCGCGCTACCTCGACAACCCCGCCCTGGTCCAGTCCGCCTTCAACAGCCTCTGGCTGGCCGCGATCAGCGCCGTGATCTGCACCGCCATCGCCTACGTCTACGCGTATGGCCTCACGCTCTCGTGCATGCCGGCCAAGGGCGTGCTGCGCGCCGTTGCGCTGATACCGTTGCTCGCGCCCTCGCTGCTGCCCGCCATCAGCCTGGTCTACCTGTTCGGCAACCAGGGCCTGTTCAAGGGCCTGCTCGGTGGGGCGTCCATCTACGGTCCGCTGGGCATCGTGCTGGGCTCGGTGTTCTGGACCCTGCCGCATGCGCTGCTGATCCTCACCACCGCGATGGCGACCTCCGACGGCCGCCTCTACGAAGCCGCGCAGACGCTCGGTGCTTCGCGCTGGCGCATGTTCCGCACCGTCACCTTGCCGTCCACGCGCTACGGGCTGATCGTGGCCGCGATGGTGGTGTTCGTGCTGGTGATCACCGACTTCGGCGTGCCCAAGGTGGTGGGCGGCCAGACCGGCGTGCTCGCGACCGACATCTACAAGCAGGTGGTCGGGCAGCAGAACTTCCAGATGGGCGCGGTGGTGGGCTTCGTGCTGCTGATCCCGGCCGTGCTGTCCTTCCTGGTCGAACGCCATGTGCGTCGCAAGCAGGCCGCGGCGCTGTCGGCGCGCGCCACGCCCTACCAGCCCGAGCCCGTGCGCACGCGCGACCGCGCGCTGCTCGTGTTCTGCGCGCTCACGGCTTGCGCCATCCTCGTGATGATCGGCATGGCCGTGTTCGCCTCGCTCGCCACCTACTGGCCCTACCAGCTCGCGCCCTCGCTGAAGAACTACGACTTCAGCAACATGGACGGCGGCGGCTGGGGCAGCTACTTCAACTCGCTGCGGCTCGCGGTCTGCGCCGCCGTGGCGGGCGCGCTCCTCACCTTCGTGTCGGCCTACCTGGTCGAGAAGCCGCGCCACTTCGGCCTGCTGCGCGAACTGCTGAACCTGCTGGCCAACCTGCCGCTCGCGGTGCCGGGCCTGGTGCTCGGCGTGGGCTACATCTTCTTCTTCATCTCGCCCTCGAACCCGCTGCGCGCCATCTACGGCAGCATGACCATCCTCGTGGTCTGCACCGTGGCCCACTTCTTCTCGGTCGCGCACCTCACCTCGCTGACCGCGTTGCGCCAGCTCGACCGCGAGTACGAGCTGGTCTCCGAATCGATGGGCATCCCGTTCTGGCGCACCCTGTGGCGCGTGCACCTGCCGGTCGCGCTGCCCACGGTGCTCAACGTCGGCGGCTATTTCTTCGTCAACGCGATGACCACCGTCTCGGCCGTCGTGTTCCTCTATTCGCCGCAGACCACGCTGGCCGCCATCGCCGTGCTCAACATGGACGATGCCGGCGACGTGGCGCCCGCCGCGGCCATGGCCTCGCTGATCATGCTCACGGCCGCCGCCGGCCGCGGCCTGTTCGCGCTGGCCGGCCACTGGGCGCTCGCGCGCACCCAAGCCTGGAGACACCGTTGACCGCCGCTCCCAACTCTTCCTCCTTCGACGTCATCGTCGTCGGCGCCGGCATCGTCGGCCTCGCGCACGCCTACACCGCCGCCAGGCGCGGCCTGCGGGTCTGCGTGGTCGAACGCGACGCCGCCTGCATCGGCGCCTCGATCCGCAACTTCGGCTTCATCACCGTGACCGGCCAGGCGCCGGGCGACAGCTGGCGCCGCGCCATGCATTCGCGCGACGTGTGGCAGGAGATCGCGCCGCAGGCCGACATCGACATCGTGCATCGCCACCTGTGGCTCGCGGCCTACCGGCCCGAGGCGCATGCGGTGCTCGAGGCCTTCATGCGCACGCCCATGGGCGAGGCCTGCCAGCTCATCGACGCCGCCGAGGCCCAGGCCAAGGCGCCCGCGCTGCACCTGGCCGAGGCGCGTTCGGTGCTGTTCAGCCCGCACGAGCTGCGCGTGGAATCGCGCACCGCGATCGCCCGGCTCGCCACCTGGCTGGCGCGCGCGCACGGCGTGAGCTTCCGCTTCGGCGAGGCGGTGCTCGAAGTGCAGACGCCGCGCGTGCGCACCTCGCGCGGCGAGCTGCATGCCGAGCGCGTGGTGGTCTGCACCAACAGCGAACTGCATGGCCTGTTCGCCGATCGCATCGCGGCCCACGACCTCACCCTGTGCCGGCTGCAGATGCTGCGCGTGCAGCCCGAGGCCGGCTTCCGGCTGCCGGGCGCGGTGATGATGGACCTGAGCCTGGTGCGCTACGAGGGCTACAGCACGCTGCCCGAGGCGGCCGCGCTGCGCGAGCGCCTGCAGCAGGAAGAGGCCGCTTCGCTCGCGCACGGCATCCACCTGATCGTGGTGCAGAGCGCCGACGGCTCGCTGGTGGTCGGCGATTCGCACCACTACGCCGCCGCGCCCGAGCCCTTCGCGCTGGAGGAGGTCGACCGCCTGATCCTGCGCCACCTGCGCAGCACGCTCGACCTCGAGAGCGCGCAGATCATCGAGCGCTGGAACGGCGTCTATCCCTCCTCGAAGACCACGCCCTGCGTGATCGACGCGCCCGACGACGCGACCCGCGTGGTGCTGGTCACCAGCGGCACCGGCGCCAGCACCGGCTTCGGCATCGCGCACGACGTGTTCGCCGGCTGGTGACATCCCATTTCTCCTGAACCAAACTTCGCCATGTCCGATCTGCATTCCCCGAAACTCCAGGCCGTCGTCTTCGACTGGGCCGGCACCATCCTCGACTTCGGCTCCTGCGCGCCCATGGGCGCCTTCGTGAAGCTGTTCGAGCAGTTCGGCATCGAGATCACCATCGCCGAGGCGCGCGGCCCGATGGGCATGGCCAAGTGGGACCACATCAAGGCGCTGGGCTCGCAGCCGCGCATCGCCGCGCAGTGGGAGGCGAAGCATGGCCATGCCTTCAACGATGCCGACGTCGACCGGCTCTACGAGGTGTTCACGCCGATGAATGCCGCGAGCGCGCGCGACCATGCCGACTTCATCCCGGGCGCGCTCGACGCCGTGGCCGCCGCGCGTGCGCGCGGCCTGAAGATCGGCTCGACCACCGGCTACAACCGCCCGATCATGGAGGTGGTCACGGCCATCGCCGCGCAGGGCGGCTATGTGCCCGACAACCTCGTGTGCGCGGGCGACCTCGCGGCCGGCCGGCCTTCGCCGTTGATGATGTACCGCTGCTTCGCCGACCTCGGCGTGTGGCCGGCCCACGCCGTGGTGAAGGTCGACGACACCGGCGTGGGCCTCGAGGAAGGCCTGAACGCCGGCACCTGGGCCGTGGGCCTCGCGGTCAGCGGCAACGTGATGGGGCTGACCCTGGCCGAATGGCAGGCGCTCGGCGCCGACGAGCAGCAGGCACGCCGCGAGCAGGCCACCGAGCAGCTGAAGGCGGCCGGCGCCCACTATGTGATCGACAGCGTGGCCGAGCTCATGCCGGTGCTCGACGACATCGAGCGCCGCCTCGCGGCCGGCGAGCGGCCCGCGCGCTGAGTTTTTTTTTTCTCCCTCCCCCGCTGGGGGAGGGCCGGGGTGGGGGGCACGCAGCCTCCGCACGATGCGCCGCTTGCCCCCATCCCCACCTTCCCCCAGAGGGGGAAGGAGCAAGACGACATCCCAATCGGCGCAGCGTCCGACTTGACCGCACCCCCAGCGGTCCTAGCATGCCTCGCATGCGACACCTCCTCCTCGCACTCTGCTGCTGCCTCGGCCTGATGGCCGCCGGCTGCGACGACAAGCCCAGGCCGGGCGGTCCGATGCCCAAGGCCTCGGCCGCGCAGCCGCTCGTCGCGCCGTCGCTGACCTGACGCGCACCGGCGCATGGCGGCGCCGCCGACGCGCGGCGCGGGGCGCTCGTGCGCCGGCGCGGCTTGCCTTGTATGCTCGACCTCGCCGTCTTCCCGACGGACGCATGCAAGACAAGAAAGAGAACGATGACGGAGACGCTCGCCGCACGCCACCCCTCCCACCAGCCCGATTCGCGCTACGCCATGGTGCGGCTCGGCCTCACGCTGCTGATCATGACCGTCGGCAGCAGCGGCATGTACGTGGTGTCGGTGATGCTGCCCTCGGTGCAGGCCGAGTTCGGCATCGACCGCGCGCAGGCCTCGCTGCCCTACACGCTGCTGATGCTGGGCTTCGGCATCGGCGGCGTTCTCATGGGCAAGCTGGCCGACCGCTTCGGCATGATGTGGCCGCTGCTCGGCGGCGCGGTCTGCCTCGGGCTCGGCTACGTCGCCTCGGGCCTCGCGGGCGGCATCGTCTCCTTCACCATCGCCCAGACCCTGCTGGTCGGCCTGCTCGGCAGCTCGGTGGCCTTCGCGCCGCTGGTGGCCGACACCTCGCTGTGGTTCGTCAAGCGGCGCGGCATCGCGGTGGCGATCTGCGCCAGCGGCAACTACGTGGCGGGCGCGGTGTGGCCGCCGATCGTGCAGCACTTCATCGAGACCGTGGGCTGGCGCCAGACCTACATCGGCATGGGCCTGTTCTGCAGCGTCACGATGGTGGCGCTGGCCTTCTTCTTCCGCGCGCGTGCGCCGGCCGCGGTGGCCACGCCGCCCGTGGCGGGCCCCGGTGGCGCCGCGGTGCGCAACCTCGCGCGGCCCTTCGGCTTCAGCGCCGGCACGGCGCAGGGCCTGCTGTGCGTGGCGGGCGTGGCCTGCTGCGTGGCGATGGCGATGCCGCAGGTGCACATCGTGGCCTACTGCAGCGACCTCGGCTTCGGCGCCGCGCGCGGCGCGCAGATGCTCTCGCTGATGCTGGCCTTCGGCGTGGTGAGTCGGCTGGTGTCGGGCGCCATCTGCGACCGCATCGGCGGGCTGCGCACGCTGCTGCTCGGCGGCGCGCTGCAGTGCGTGGCGCTGCTGCTGTTCCTGCCCTTCGACGGGCTGGTGCCGCTGTACGTGGTGTCGGCGCTGTTCGGCCTGTTCCAGGGCGGCATCGTGCCCTCGTACGCGATCATCGTGCGCGAGCACTTCCCGGCCTCCGAGGCGGGCGCGCGCGTGGGCACGGTGCTGATGTTCACGCTGTTCGGCATGGCGCTCGGCGGCTGGATGTCGGGCAAGGTGTTCGACCTCACGGGCAGCTACCACGCGGCCTTCCTCAACGGGATCGCCTGGAACCTCGTCAACGTCTCGATCGCGGCCTTCCTGCTCTACCGCGTCATGGGGCGCGGCCGCCGCGTCGCGCCGGCCTGAGCCAGCGCCCGGGCGGCTGGAGGCGGCAGAGTATATTCAAGCCACAATCCCACCGAGCCGACCCCCGATGCCCGCCTCCAAGCCCACCGCCCGCCGACCCGAGGTCCGTCCGCGCGCGCGCCGTGCCGCCCATGCGGAACCGGCGTTGCGCGACGAGGGGCAGGGCACGCGCGCCGACACGCTGACCGACCAGGTCTACCAGCGGCTGCGCCAATCGCTGATGACCGGCGCGCTGCTGCCCGAGCAGGTGCTGACCGTGCGCGGCGTGGCCGAGAGCCAGGGCGTGAGCCTGACGCCGGTGCGCGAGGCGGTGCAGCGGCTGGTGGTGGAGCACGGGCTCGAGGTGGTCAACGGCCGCACCATCCGCGTGCCGCGCCTCGACGTCGAGACCTACCGCGAGATCCTCAAGATCCGCATGGAGCTCGAATGCCTGGCCGCCAAGGAGGCCGCGCCGCGCATCTCGAACGACGAGATCGAGCGCCTCGACGGCGTGGTGCAGGCGCACCTGGCGGCCATCCAGGCCGGCGACGCCCATCGCACCTTGCTCGAGAACACCGAATTCCATCTCTCGATATATCGAGCCTCGGGCCAGGCCATCCTGATCCGCATCATCGAGAGCCTGTGGTTGCGCGTCGGCCCCACGCTCAACCTGCTGTTCCCGCAGTACTGCGGCAGTCTCACGGGCCACGAGACGCATCTGACCGCGATGGACGCGCTGCGCCGGCGCGACGGCGACGCGCTCGGGCAGGCGATGCGCGACGACCTGACGCACGGCTCGCGCTACCTGATCCGCCTGCTCAAGCCCTGAAAAAGCGGCTGGCGCGGGTTTTTGCGTAGACAGAATATATTCTGATCGCCTAAAGTGCGGCCCAAGGCCTCGTTGCCGGGGCTCCAGTTCCTTCGTCTGTTCGAAGAAAGGCCGTCGCATGAAGTTGAATCTCTCCCGCCGCGAGTTCCACCTGGCCAGCGCCCACATGCTGCTGGCCTCTTCCGCCGGCTCGCTGCTGCTCGGGGCCTCGGGCCCGGCCGCCGCGCAGGCGCGCTCGGTCAAGCTCGGCACCTTCGGCGCCATCGATGCGCAGAACTACATCCGCGCGAAGAACATGGCGGCCAAGACCTTCGGCGCCGGCACCAGCGCCGACTTCGTGACCGTGCGCGCGGGCTCCGAGGTGATCGCGGCCATGGCCGGCGGCAGCCTCGACATGTGCAACATCGGCTCCAGCCCGATGATGGTCGGCTATGCCAACGGGCTGAAGGCCTCGATGGTCTACGTCTACAAGAACATCGTCGACAGCGAATGCCTGGTGGTGCAGGGCAACTCGGGCATCACCACGGTGGCGGGGCTCAAGGGCAAGAAGATCGGCCTGCCGTTCAACACCTCGGTGCACTTCGCGGCGGTGGCGGCGCTCAAGACCGCGGGCATCGGCCTGGCGGACGTGCAGCTCATCAACATGCGCGCCGACCAGATCGCCTCGGCCTGGCAGCGCCGCGAGATCGATGCCAGCTACATCTGGGTGCCGGTGCTGCCGCGCCTGACCGACGACGGCGGCAAGATCATCTTCAAGACCGGCGACCTCAACAAGAACAACCTGCTGATCTTCGACGGCCTGCTGGTGCGCGACGAGTTCAAGCAGAAGTCGCCCGACCTGGTGCTGGCCTTCCTCAAGGACTACGAGCAGATCGCGCGCACCTTCAAGCAGGAACCGAAGGAAGTGGTCGAGACCATGACCAAGTTCCTCAACGTCGACGAGGCCGCGGTGATGCGCTCGCTCAACACCTTCTACCCGGTGCCCGCGCGCGAGCAGCTGCAGAGCCACTGGATGGGCAAGCCCGGCGAGAAGGACACGGGCGTGCTCAAGACCTTGCAGACGCAGGCGCAGTTCCTCCTGGAGTCGGCGCAGATCTCGGCCATGCCGAAGGACCTGAGCGGGCTCGTCGATTCGAGCTTCGTCGCCAAGATGGCCGCCTGAGGCCATGGGACTGCCACCGCAGCAGGCGGGCACGCCCAAGGTCCGTTTCGAGGAAGTCTCCAAGCGCTTCGGCGATGGCCCCGACGCGGTGCAGGCGCTGGAGCCGATCACGCTCGACATCGCCGAGGGCGCCTTCACCTGCCTGCTCGGCCCCTCGGGCTGCGGCAAGAGCACGCTGCTGAACATCCTCGCGGGCTTCGAGCAGCCCACGGCCGGTCGCGTGCTGATGGACGGCCAGCCGGTGCGCGGCCCCGATCCGCGCCGCGGCGTGGTGTTCCAGCAGGGCGCGCTGTTCACCTGGATGCGCGTGATCGACAACGTGGCCTTCGGGCCGCTGGCCACGGGCAAGTCGGCCGCCGAAGCCACGCGCATCGCTTCGCAGTACCTCGAGATGGTCGGCCTCTCGAGCTTTGCCAGGCGCTATCCCTACGAGCTCTCGGGCGGCATGCAGCAGCGCGTGGGCATTGCGCGCGCGCTCGCCAATTCGCCCGAGATCCTGCTGATGGACGAGCCCTTCGCCGCGCTCGACGCGCAGACGCGCGAGCTGCTGCAGGAGGAGATCAAGCGCATCTGGCACGAGACGCGCAAGACCGTGCTGTGGATCACCCACAGCATCGACGAGGCGCTGTTCCTCGCGACCGAGATCGTCGTGATGTCGGCACGCCCGGGCCGCATCAAGGCGAAGTTTCATCCCGGCTTCGCGCAGAGCGACGATCCGGCCGTGGTCGCGAGCGCCGAGTTCGCGCGCATGAAGGCCGAGATCTTCGGCCTGCTGCGCGAGGAGGCGCTGGCCGCGCAGCACCAGGAGGCGCAGCGATGAGCGCCGCACCGAACCGGCCGAACGGCGCCCGCGGCCGCGCGCGCTGGATCAACCTCGGCTCCTTCGCCGCGCTGTTCGTGCTGTGGCTGCTGATCACCGTGCCGATCGTGGGCGACCAGCCGCTGGTCGCGCCGCTGTTCCTGCCTTCGCCGATGTCGGTATGGAACACCTTCCTCCAGCTCATGCAGAACGGCTACCAGGGCAAGACGCTCGCGCACCACCTGGGCATCAGCCTGTTCCGCTTCGGCGTGGCCTTCGGGCTCACGGTGCTGGTGGCGGTGCCGCTGGGGCTGTGGATGGGCATGAACGAGACCGTGAAGGCGCTGCTCGATCCGCCGATCGAGATCACGCGGCCGATGCCCAAGCTCGCGCTGCTGCCGCTCTTGATCATCTGGTTCGGCATCGGCGAGGTCTCGAAGATCGTGATCATCGTGCTCGCGCTGTTCCCGATCCTCTCGATCAGCGCCATGCAGGCGGTGCGCGCGGTGGGCCGGCGCAAGGTGCAGGCCGCGATGGCGCTCGGCGCCTCGCGCACCATGATCTTCCGGCGCGTGATCTTCCCGGCCAGCCTGCCGGGCATCTTCACCGGCATCCGCGTGAGCATCGGCCTGGGCGTGACCATGCTGGTGGGCGCCGAGATGATCGCCACCAACGCGGGCATCGCCTACATGGCGATGTCGGCCTCCGACTTCCTGCTCACCAACGTCGTGATCGTCGGCGCGCTGATCATGGCGATCCTCGGCTACCTGCTCGACCTGCTGGCGCGGGCGCTCGAAAACAAGGTCGTCCACTGGGGCGGCAAGGAAGGATGAAGCGACCATGGCACTGACACTCCCCGAGCAAGGCGCGTCCTGGCCCGAGCTGCAGCGGCGGCTCGAGGAAGCCGGCCGCGGCGACGCCGACTGGCGCAACGGCCGCGTGCCGATGTTCATCCACTATGCGGGCGAGGACGTGCTCGAGGTGGCCAAGAAGGCCTACCTGATGTACTTCTCCGAGAACGGCCTGGGCCCGCGCGCCTTCGCGAGCCTCGCGACCTTCGAGCGCGAGGTGGTGGAGATGGGCCTTTCGCTGCTGCATGGCGGTGCCGAGTCGCGCGGCGCCATGACCACCGGCGGCACCGAGAGCATCTTCCTCGCGGTCAAGTGCGCGCGCGACCGCGCGCTGGCGCGGCGCCCCGGCATGGCCAAGCCCGAGATCCTGATGCCGCGGAGCGCGCACCCGGCCTTCGACAAGGCCGCGCACTTCCTCGGCCTGGTGCCGGTGCGCACGCCGCTGGCGGCCGACTTCCGCGCCGACCCGGCGGCGATGCGCGCCGCCTTCACGCCCGACACCGCGATGGTGGTGGGCTCGGCGCCGGCCTTTCCGCACGGCGTGGTCGATCCCATTCCCGAGATCGCGGCACTGGCGCGCGAGCACGGCTGCTGGATGCATGTCGATGCCTGCGTGGGCGGCTACTTCGCGCCGTTCGCGCGCGAGCTCGGCGCCGACATTCCCGACTTCGATTTCGCGGTCGAGGGCGTGACCTCGATCTCGGCCGACCTGCACAAGTACGGCTACACCGCCAAGGGCGCCTCGACCCTGTTCTTCGCCGATCCCGAGGCCTTCGCGCTGATGGGCTACTACTTCGACGACTGGCCGCGCGGCCAGTACTTCACCCACACGCTGGTGGGCACGCGCGCGGGCGGCGCCATCGCCGCGGCCTGGGCGGTGATGAACTACCTGGGCCATGCGGGCTATCTGCGCGTGACCGAGCGCGTGCTCGCGACGCGGCGCGCGATGCAGCAAGGCCTCGATGCGCTGGGCCTGCCCACGCTGGGCCGGCCCGAGTTGTCGATCTTCGCCTTCGGCTCGCCCGAACGCGACATGGGCGCCATCGGTCGCGGCCTCGGCGCACGCGGCTGGACCGTGGGCTACGTGAAGAACCCCGACGGCATCCACCACATGCTGAACCTCACGCACGAGCCGGTGGTGGGGCAGTACCTGAGCGACGTGGCGGCGGTGCTGGAGGATCCGGCGACCTTGGCGAGCGGCGCGGCGAGCGCGGTGAAGGCGGAGTACTGAGCCGCCCCCGATTCAGATGTTCGTGCTCGAGGGAATCCGGCTCGGCAGCAGGTGCTCGTAAGGCCGCGAGCGCGTGGTGTTGCGCTGCCTGATCGTCGCCTCGATGTTCGCCAGTGCCGCGCGGAAGCGCTCGAGCGGCCCGCCCTGGCCCGCGATCGCGGGATCGATCAGCACCGGCAGGTGCGGAAAGGCGTTGTCCTTGTACTCGCCGAGCGGCCGGTAGTAGACGCCGCCGAGGATGTGGAACAGCAGGATCTGCTCCTGCGCCGCGAGCCGCGCGGGCAGCATCTGCGACCAGGTGGCCTCCGACTGGCCGGCCGTCGAGGCGGGCGCCGGCGTGCCGGACATGCCCGCGCTGAAGGGCGCATAGGTCATCACCGAGAGCTGCGGGAAGTTCACGGCCGCATGCTGCGCGCTGGTGTTGAAGACGATGGCCGTGATCACGTCGGCCAGCCTGGCGCGCGTGGAAATGACGGGCAGCCCCTTCACCTTGCCGTGGGTCGAGAGGTCGATGGCCCAGGCCTGCAGCTCGTGGTCGCCGCTCACGTCGGTGTCGCTGAGGTAGTAGGTCGCGACGTAGTCGCCTACCCATTGCGCGATCGCGTTCCACAGCAGCAGCGCGTCGTCGCGGTACGGGTATTCGGGCAGCTCGTTCGGGTTGTCGACGCCGCGCGCGCGCAGTTCGTCGGGCAGCATCAGGTTGGCCTGGAAGTCGTAGGCCAGGCGGTCGCGGCCGCACTCGCGCTGCAGGGTCTCGATCGGCGCCGCGAGGATGCCGTCGCCCGTGGTCAGCGGCGCCATGATGATCAGCGTGGCCGCCTCGTTGATGAACATCGCGCCTTCGAGGTGCGGCGACAGCAGGCGGCTCAGCGGATGCGCGGTCGCGAGCTGGCGCTGCGTGGCCATCGCGAAGGCCTCCGACATCAGGTGCGTGCGGCCCAGGTGCACGAACATCTCGTGGTAGTTGAAGTCGGCCACCTGCACCGTGGTCTTGGCCGACTGCCAGGCCCAGTAGGCCTCGGCGTTCGAGGCGTCGTCCACGCGCAGGAAGATCGGATGCTGCGCCGGGTTCTGGCCGCACTGGATGGCCACGGGCACCAACGAACGGCCCGCCTTGGGCCGCGCGAACAGCGCGATCGGCATGAAGACATAGGCGGTGCCGGTCAGCGGCTTGGTCACCGGGCCCGTGGGCGCCATGTCGCCCAGGCCCTCGTAGTCGAGCAGGTAGAGGCGGCCCTCGGCGGCCGCGTCGGCGAGGCTGTCGGCGTTGCCCATGGCCTGCCGGTACTGCGCGTCGGTCAGCGGGAACTTCGAGGGCAGCACGCTGGCCTTGCGGATCAGCATCGGGTTCGGGCCAGCCACGCGCATCCAGGCGAACAGCGCGTTGTCGCGGAAGACCTGCGCGATCGACGGCTTCTCGATGGTCGCGAACAGCGCGTCGTACTGCGCCACGGTGCGCGGCCCGCCGAGCAGGCCCTGGGTCATCAGGTCGTGGTGCACCT
Source organism: Variovorax sp. GW821-FHT09B01 (assembly GCF_059418345.1). Classification (NCBI taxonomy): domain Bacteria; kingdom Pseudomonadati; phylum Pseudomonadota; class Betaproteobacteria; order Burkholderiales; family Comamonadaceae; genus Variovorax; species Variovorax sp. GW821-FHT09B01. Next base: position 29,822 of record NZ_JBWKPQ010000014.1, read on the forward strand.
GTCGCAACTGCGTGGCGATGTCGCCCGCGGTGCCGGTCAGCGTGCCCAGCAAGGCGAGTGCCGCGGCCGGCAGCGTGAGCAGGCCGGCGTTCTGCGACAGCAGCTGCGCGAAGCTGGCCTGAAGGCTCGAAAGCCGCGTGCGCAGGTTGTCGAGCGTCTGCAGGCTGCCGCTGGCGAGCGGGCTGGTGGCGAAGGAGGCCGCGAAGTTCACGGCCGCCTCGAGTGCGCGCGACAAGGTCAGCAACTGGTGCTCGAGCGCCGGCAGTTCGGCGGGCGGCACGACCGTGCCCATCGGCACTCCCGCGAGGTTGAGGTGCGATTCGGTCCAGAGGTAGGTGGCCTGCCGGCTCACCAGTTCGAGCCGGCGCAAGGTGGCGCTGATCGGATCGATCTTCTGCGGCAAGGTGGGCCTGGGCACCGGCAGCGCGGCCGAGGCGGTGGATGGCGCGCCGGCCAGCAGGCTGCCGAATCCGGCCGCGGTGCCGGCCGCGGCCGCGCCCTTGAGGAGTTCTCTGCGTTTCATCGCTGGTGTTCCCTGTTGTTGTCGTGCATCTGGAACATCGGCCGATGGTTCTCGCCCTGGCCGACAAAATCGAACGCTCGTTCTATTCGAGCCAGCGGATTCTGCGGACGAGGCATGACGCCCGCAATGCGGGTAGCTGCCTAGGGCGAAGGTTCGCATCCGGCGTTGCGAAAGCGCACGCCGGTCAGGTGGGAATCAGCGTCGTCAGGCCGTGTGCGGATGCCGCGCGCGCTCGTACAGCGTGCGCGCGAGCTCGCGGTGCCGCGCGAGCAGCGGCGGCAGCTCGAGATCGACGAAGCGGCCCTCGCGGATGCGCACCTGGCCGTCGATGATGCTGAGCGCGGCCGAGGCCGGCGTGCAGAACACCAGCGCCGCCACCGGGTCGTGCCACGCGCCCGCGTGCGACACGCCGCGCAGGTCGAAGCCCACGACGTCGGCCGACATGCCGGGCGCGAGCGCGCCGATGTCGTCGCGGCCCAGCACGCGCGCGCCGCCCAGGGTCGCGATCTCGAGCGCCTCGCGCGCCGTCATCGCGGCCGGGCCATGGCCCACGCGCTGCAGCAGCATGGCCTGGCGCGCCTCGCCGAGCAGGTGGGCGCCGTCGTTCGAGGCGCTGCCGTCCACGCCCAGGCCCACCGGCACGCCGGCGCGGCGCATGGCGCCGATGGGCGCGATGCCCGAGGCCAGCCGCATGTTCGAGCACGGGCAGTGGGCCACGCCGGTGCCTGTGCGACCGAAGAGGGCGATGCCCGCTTCGTCGAGCTTCACGCAGTGCGCATGCCAGACGTCGTGGCCGACCCAGCCCAGGTCCTCGGCGTACTCGGCCGGCGTCATGCCGAACTTCTCGCGCGAGTAGGCGACGTCGTTGTCGTTCTCGGCCAGGTGCGTGTGCAGCGACACGCCGCGCTCGCGCGCGAGCAGCGCCGAGTCGCGCATGAGCTCGCGCGAGACCGAGAACGGCGAGCAGGGTGCGAGCACGATGCGCCGCATCGAATGGCGCGAGGCGTCGTGCCAGCGATCGATCAGCCGCTCGCTGTCGCGCAGGATCGCGGCCTCGCTCTCCACCACCTCGTCGGGCGGCAGGCCGCCGGCGCTGCGGCCCACGCTCATGCTGCCGCGCGCGGCATGGAAGCGCATGCCCATCGTGGCGGCAGCCTCGATCGAATCGTCGAGCCGCGCGCCGTTGGGGAACAGGTAGAGATGGTCGCTGGTGGTGGTGCAGCCCGAGAGCATCAGCTCGGCCATCGCGGTCTGGGTCGACACGCGGATCATCTCGGGCGTGAGCCGCGCCCACAGCAGGTAGAGGTTGGTGAGCCAGCCGAACAGCTCGGCGTCCTGCGCCTCGGGCACCGCGCGCGTGAGGCTCTGGTACATGTGGTGGTGGGTGTTCACCAGGCCCGGCATCAGCACGTGGCCGTGCAGGTCGATGGCCTCGGCGGCGCCGCTGCGCAGCGCCTCGAGGTAGACCGGCGGCAGCTCGGCCGTGGCACCGACCCAGGCGATGGCCGGCCCGTCGATCACCAGCGCGCCGTCGGCGATCTCGCGCCGCGCGGCGTCCATGGTGACGAGCACGTCGGCGTGGCGCAGCACGCGCAACGGCCGGGGCGAGGAAGCGGTGGAGGCGGTGGAGGGGCTCATGTCATTCGGTTCCGTGCGAGGTGCGTGCCGCCAGTGTGAAGGAACGCTCCCTCGACTGCACGCCGTTGTAGAAGAGATTGAGCAGCACCGCGGCGACGGTGCCGAGCACGATGCCGCTGTGCGTCAGCGGATGGGTCCAGGCCGGGAAGTGCTGGAAGAAGTTCGGCGACAGCGTGGGAATCAGGCCGAGGCCGACGGAGATCGCGATCACGTAGAGCGCGTGGCGCTCGCGCGCGTAGTCGATGCTGCCGAGGATGCGGATGCCGGTGGCCGCGACCATGCCGAACATCACGATGCCCGCGCCGCCGAGCACGAAGGAGGGTACGGAGGCCACCACGTGCGCGACCTTGGGGAACAGCGCGAGCGCGATCAGCAGCACGCCGCCGCCGGCCGCCACGTAGCGCGAGCGCACGCCCGTGACCGTGACCAGCCCCACGTTCTGCGAGAACGAGGTGTAGGGGAAGGTGTTGAACACGCCGCCGATCACCGTGCCCAGGCCGTCGGCGCGCAGGCCGCGCGAGAGCGCGTCGGTGTCGACCTTGCGGCCCGTGATCTCGCCGAGCGCGAGGAACATGCCGGTCGATTCGACCAGGGTGATCAGCATCACGATGCACATCGAGGCGATGGCCGTGAGCTCGAAGCGCGGCAGGCCGAAGTGGAAGGGCGTGGTCAGGGCCATCCAACTCGCTTCCTCGAGGCCGTCGAACTGCATGCGGCCGAGCGCCAGCGACAGCAGCACGCCGAAGACGATGCCCAGCAGCACCGCGATGTTGGCGATGAGGCCCTTGCCGAAGCGCGTGATCGCGATGATCGCCGCCAGCACCGCCGCGGCGATGGCGAGGTTCACCGGCTCGCCGTAGGCCGGGTTGGCCACCGCATGCGCCACGCCCTCGATGCTGCGCGTCGAGGTGGGCTGCCCGCCCGCGGCCCAGTGGATCGCCACCACCATCAGCGAGACGCCGATCAGCGTGATGACCGTGCCCGTCACCAGCGGCGGGAACACGCCGAGCACGCGCCCCATCAGCGGCGCGAGCACGATGCCGAACAGCCCCGCCACGATGGTGGCGCCGTAGATCGCGGGCAGGCCCAGCGAGGGATCGATGCCGATGGCGATCATCGGGCCGACGGCCGCGAAGGTCACGCCCATCATCACGGGCATGCGGATGCCGAAGCGCCAGAAGCCGATGGCCTGCACCAGCGTGGCGATGCCGGCCGCCAGCAGGTCGGCATTGATGAGGAAGGCGATGTCGGCCTTTGAGAGGCCGAGCGCGCCGCCCACGATCAGGGGCACCGCCACCGTGCCCGCGTACATCACGAGCACGTGCTGCAGGCTCAGCGCGCCGCAGCGCATGAGGGGAAGCTTCTGGTCGACCCCTTCGCCGTCTCCTGCGGGGGTCTTTTTGTCGTTCGAAAACATGGGACTTTTCCTTCCGGCCGATGACCGGCGCGGCAGTCTAGGAGCCGGGCCTTCGAACGCGCAAAGTCAATAAATGGCGCGCCCCGTGCACAAAAAGTGGACGGCCCCCGGCGCCCTGTTCAGGGCGCGAGCAGCTCGTCGAGGCAGGCCGTCACATGGTTCGCGAACAGCTCGGCCGCGGGGCTCGGTGCCTGCGCGGCGCGGGTCTCGAGCGTGAGCGTCTGGGCCGGCAGGGTGGCGTCGCGCAGCGGCACGAAGACCAGCGAGCCGTCGTGCATCTCCTCGGCCACGTCGAGCCGGTTGAGCAGCGTGATGCCCTCGCCCTCGCGCACCAGGCGGCGCATCAGCGCGGTGGAGGTGGTCTCGATGACCGGCGAGGCGCGCAGGCCCGAACGCTCGAAGGCGGCGTCGATGATCGGCCGGATCGACAGCGAGGGCGCGGGCAGCAGCAGCGGATGGCCCACGCACTCGGCCAGCACGGTGCTCGCATGGGCCGTGAGCGCATGGCCGGGCGGCACCACCGCGCCGATCGGCCATTCGCTCGCGAACAGCGTGCGAAAACCCGCCGTGGCTGGCACGTCGTAGGCCAGCGCGAGGTCGGCGTCGCCTTCGCGCACGCCGTGCAGCACGGCCGCGATCGGCAGGCCCAGCAGCTTGAGCTGGATGCCGGGATGGGCCGCGCGAAAGCGCCGCACCACGCCCGGCAGGAAGGCGTCGGCGAGCCCGGCGGTGGTGGCCAGCGTGACCTCGCCCTGGCGCAGCCCGCGCATGGCCTCGATGCGCTGGCGCACGCCGTCGAACTCGCGCAGCGTGCCGCGCGCATGCGCCAGCACCAGCTCGCCCACCGGCGTGAGCTTGAGCGTGTTGTGGATGCGCTCGAACAGCGGCGCGCCCAGCTCCTCCTCGAGGTTGAGGATCTGCCGGTTGATCGCGGTCGGCACCACGTGCAGCTGCGCGGCCGCCTTGCGGATCGAACCCGCGCGAACCACCTCGACGAAGTACCGGACCACCTTGGCGTGCATGACATCTCCCGCGCCACCGTGGGCGCGGGGGGATCATGCATGCGGGGTCAGAGGTCGGGCAAGCCCAGCGCGGGATCGCTGACCGAATGCTTGCCGGTCTCGACGCGGCCGGCGAAGCGGCGGTAGTAGGCCGGATCGGCATCGCAGGTGACAGCGAAGTCGTACCACTGGCCGCTGGCCGCGAGCTCCCAGTGCAGCTCGGCCTTGGCGCCGCCCGCGACGGTCGCGGTCCACGGGCCGTCGTCGCGGTAGGCCTTGGCGCGCACGCTGAACTTCGCCGCGGCCTGGCCGCCGTTCATCATCTCGAGGTAGACGTTGCCGTTGGCGATGTCGTAGCACACGCGCAGCTCGGGCACGGCCGCGCCGCCGGCGCGCAATGCGCTGAGGTCGCCCTGGAAATGGCGGTGGTAGCCGTTGGGGCCGAGCACCCAGAGGTCGTAGCGGCCGGCGTTGTCGGCGGTCGCGTTCCAGCGGTCGTCGAGCGACTTGCCGGCTTCGACCATGTAGCGGCGCGGCAGGCGGTCGAGGTTGAGGCGGTCGTAGACATGGAACACGGCGGCCGCGTTGCCGGTGTTGGCGAACAGCAGCTGCAGCGTGCCGCCGGCCGCGTCGGCCCTGGCGCTGGTGTGCAGCTCGTAGGGCAGCGCGCGCGAGGGCCGCGTGCCCGTGGCCTGGCGCGGCAGCAGGCCGTTGGCCGGCGGCGTGACCTGCGGCAGCGCCTGCTGCGCGGCGCGCAGCTGGTCGGCCTCGGCCTTGGTGCGGCGGCCCGCGAGCGTGGGCAGCGCCTCGCCGTTGGGATTGGCGAAGTTGAAGGCGCTCGTGAGGTCGCCGTTGACCGCGCGGCGGAACGGGCCGATGTTGCTTTCCTTCACGCCGAAGCGGGCCTCGACGAAGCGCAGCACCGAGGTGTGGTCGAAGGTCTGCGAGTTGACCCAGCCGCCTCGGCTCCAGGGCGAGATCACGTACATCGGCACGCGCATGCCGGGGCCGTAGACGTTGCCGTCGGGCGTGGGCTGCGACTGCGTCATGCCCGGCGGCTTGGGATGGTTGAAGTACTCGAAGCTCAGGTCCGCGTCGGACATCGTGGTCTTGCCCGCGAAGGCCTTCACCGAGGGATCGGCCGATGCGATGGGCGAGGGCGCCGAGGCCGAGGGCACGTGGTCGAAGTAGCCGTCGTTCTCGTCGAAGTTCACGAACAGCACGGTCTTGCTCCAGACCTCGGGCACGGCGGTGAGCGCCTCCAGCACCTGCTGGATGTACCACGCGCCCTGCACCGGGCTCGAGGGACCGGGGTGCTCGGAGTAGACGTCGGGCGGGATCACCCACGACACCGCCGGCAGCCGGCCGGCCTTCACGTCGGCGCGGAAGGCATCCATGATCGCGCCCGCGTCGAAGGCCGCCTGGTGGGCCACCGGCAGCGTGTTGGCCGTGCCCTTGTAGAGCGGGTTGCCGGCGTCGTCGCCGGGCGCGTAGGCCGGCGATGCGCCCTGCGGCAGCGAGGTGCTGACCGGCTTGGACGAGGCCTCGTTGGCCTTGCGGAAGTTCTTGAAGCCCAGCAGCGGATTGCAGCCGTAGTTGTTCGGGATGTTCTGGTAGACCATCCAGCTCACGCCCGCGTCCTGCAGGCGCTCGGCATAGGTCTTCCATTCGTAGCCCTCGGTCGAGGGACCGGTCGAGCTCCAGGCATTGACGTTGTTCACGTAGGCCACGTTGCCGCCCGTGGGGCCGTTGGTGCCGGTCCAGTGGAACGAGCGGTTGGCGTGCGTGCCGGTGTGCATCGCGCAGTGGTAGTCGTCGCAGATCGTGAAGGCGTTGGCCAGCGCGAACTGGAACGGCAGCTCGGCCTCGGCGAGGTAGCCCATCGACTGCACGTAGGGCGCGGTGCTGCTGACCTTCTTGTAGCGCGGCCACTGGTAGAGGCGGCCGCCGTCCCAGGCGTTGTGCGAGTCGACCCAGGTGTGCGGCGTGCTGCTCACGCGCTGCGCATTGCCTTTGCTGCCGTCGAGGTGATAGGGCAGCACCACCTTGCCGTTCTCGTCGAGCTGCTGCCACACGTTGAGCCCGTTGGGCAGCGGGATCGGGAAGCGGTCGCCGAAGCCGCGCACGCCCTGCAGCGTGCCGAAGTAGTGGTCGAACGAACGGTTCTCCTGCATCAGGATCACGATGTGCTCGACGTCCTGGATGGTGCCGGTCTTGTTGTTGGCGGGAATCGCGAGCGCGCGGCGGATGGCCGGCGGAAAGGCCGAGAGCGCGAGCGCGGCGGCGCCGGTGGTGGCGGTGCCGGTGAGGAATTTGCGGCGTGAGGTCATGGTCTTGTCGTGTTGTTTTTCGGGCCGTTGTATCAGGGCGCGCAGCGCATCACAGGCTGCGTGATGGCGGGCGGGTTCTGCGTGCCGCCGTCGCCCGGGTTGCCCGTGCCGGGCAGTCCGCCGAAGCCGCCGCCGCTGCCGCCACCGCAGGCGGCGAGGGTGCAGGCCAGGATCAGCGCCGGCAGCAGCCGTGCGCGCGAGAAGAAGAGATGCATGGGAAATCCTCGCAGGTGTGTTTTCTTGTGAAGAGGCGACGAGGAGCGCGCCGCCACTGCCACGGTAGGAAGCGGCAATGACAGTCGAGTGAAGAACGAGGCCCAGGTGTAAGCGCGCGTTGCGCCTGCGCGCACGATGAATACCAAAGCCGGACAGGCAGCGCGCGAAGGGCTCGCGCGTACCGTGTCCGGCTTGGTGGGAAGGCTGCGGGAGTGAAGCTGGAGCGTGTCGCGTGTCGACTACCCGGAGGTGCGTTGCCTCAAGTCACCGTGAACGTCACCGGTCCCGCGAGAGCCTCGTACCCATCGTTGGCCAACAGCCATGCCTTGTAGGTGCCCGCGGCAAGAGCGGCCGTCTTCAGCGTCACCTGGCCACTGGATCGGGGCGCGTACTCGTAGATGCTGTACGTGCGATAGCCGGCCTGGGTCGGCACCGTGCTCGAAGAGGGAAAGAGACCGATCCAGTTGGTGGCGCTCAGGCTTGCATCCGGCACGCTGTAGCTGAAGTCGATCGTGCTTCCCGCGGGGATGCTGGGCTTCAAGGCCGCCAGTGTCGCGGGCACGACGGGCGGTGGCGGATCGGCGGGAATGACCGGCGGCGGTGGCAGGTCGAGCTTCGGATCGGACTTGCTCGGCTGGCCGGTCTCGACATGCCCCGCGAAGCGCCGCAGGAAGCCGTCGCCGGTGTCGGCCGTGATGGACAGGTCGTACCAGCCGTCGCTCGTGGCCAAGTCCCAGGTGTCCTCGACGCTGGCACCGGCGCTCAGGCTGAAGTCGCGAGCCGCGGCGCTGCCATAGCCGTTGGTCACGCTGAGCCGGCATGGCGTATCGCCCGTGTTCCGGAGCGTCAGCACGATGTTGCGACGGGTCAGTTCGTAGCAGGCGGCAACTTCCGGATTGGCATGCCCCACGCTGGTGGCCGTCGATACATTGCCCTTGAACTGGCGCAGGAAGCCATTGGCGCCGTGGACGCTGAAGTCGTAGTTGCCCTGCGTGAGCGCCACGGCGCTCCAGTAGTCGGAGAGCTTCTTGCCCGCTTCGACGGTGTAGACCCACGGGCCGTCGGTGCGATTGCCGGCATAGACATGGAACACCGCGGCCACGCCACCGGTGTTGCCGAAGTCGAGCCAGTACCTGCCGGCCGCGCTGTCGGTCCTGCCATGCACGAACAGTTCGTAGGGGATGGCGCGGGCGGGTCGCTGGCCGGGTTCTTGCCTCGGCAGCGTCTGCACGGTGGGCACCTGCGACTGATAGCTGCCGGGGTTCGTCGTGGGCGGTATGTAGCCCGCGGTGGAGGTCAGCGCGGGAATGACCGGATCGGGATGGGCGAAATCGAAAGCCGTGTTCAGGTCGCCGCAGACCGCGCGGCGCCAGGGCGAGATGTTCGGTTCCTGCACGCCGAACCGGGCTTCGATGAAGCGCACGATCGACGTGTGGTCGAACACCTGCGAATTGACCCAGCCGCCCTTGGACCAGGGAGAGATCACGAGCATCGGGACACGCACGCCCAGGCCGAAAGGCTGGCCGTCGGTGTGGTACTCGTTCTTGGTGCTGACCGTGGATTGGCCCTGATCCGCCGAGGACGGCGCGAAGGGCGGCGGCATGTGGTCGAACGAACCGTCGTTCTCGTCGTAGGTCACGAGCAGCACGGTCTTGCTCCAGACCTCCGCGTTCGAGGTCAGCGTCTGCAGCACTTGGTCGATGTACCAGGCGCCGCCGTTCGACGGCCAGTCGGGGTGCTCGGTATAGGCTTCGGGCGCGGCGATCCACGACACCTTCGGCAGCGTGTTGTTGGCGACGTCGCTCTTGAGCTGGTCGAAGAGCGTTCCGCTGACCGCGATGTTGGTGCCGGTCCGGGCTTTCTCGTAGAGCGCATCACCGGGCCTGGCGGCGCGGTACTGCTTGAAGTACAGCAGCGAGTTGTCGCCGTAGTTGCCGATGAAGCCGTCGTCGCCCACCCAGCCCCAGTTGCCCTGTGCGTTCAGTCCCTTGCCGATGTCCTGGTAGATCTTCCAGGAGATGCCTGCGGCCTCGAGCCGCTCGGGATAGGTCGTCCAGCTGTAGTTGCCGGTTTCGCCGTTCGAGATGTCGGGCCCGCCGGTGGCGCCGTTGGTGCCGTCGTTGCCGCAGCAGCCGCTGAACATGTAGTAGCGATTGGGATCGGTGGGACCCAGCAGCGAGCAGTGGTAGCCGTCGCAGATCGTGAAGGCGTCGGCCAGCGCGAAATGGAAGGGGATGTCCTCACGCGTCATGTAGGCCATCGTGCGGCTGCCCTTGGCCGTCACCCAGCCGTCGTTGCGGCCCTTGTTCCAGGCGTTGTGCCCGTCGGTCCAGCCGTGGGGCAGGCCCGAGACGTATTTCGAGCCGAGGTTGCCGGCATCCGGGTGGTAAGGCAGCACGTAGCCGCTGCCCCGGGGCTGGTACCAGACGGGCTTGCCGTTGGGCAGCGCGATCGGCCTCGGGTCGCCGAAACCGCGCACGCCCTGGAGCGTGCCGAAGTACTGGTCGAACGAGCGGTTCTCCTGCATCAGGATCACGATGTGCTCGACGTCCTGGATCGTGCCCGTCTTGTTGTTGGCGGGAATGGCGAGAGCGCGGCGAATGCTTGGCGGAAAGGCCGAGAGCGCGAGCGCGGCGGCGCCGGTGGTGGCGGCACCGGTGAGGAAGTTGCGGCGGGAGTTCATCGCGTGCGTTGTCCTCAGAGATCGGCCATGCCCAGGGCGGGATCGCTCACGCCATGCTTGCCGGTTTCGACGCGGCCCGCGAAGCGGCGCTGCCAACTCGCATCGGCATCGCAGCTCACGACGAAGTCGTACCAGGCGCCGCTGGCGGCGAGGTCCCAGTGCAGCTCGGCCTTGGCGCCGCCCGCGACGCTCGCGCTCCACGGACCGTCGTCGCGGTAGGCCTTGGCGCGCACCGTGAACTTCGCGGCGGCCTGTCCGGCGTTGAGCATCTCGAGGTAGACGTTGCCGTTGGCGATGTCGTAGCACACGCGCACCTCGGGGATGGCGGCGCCGCCCGCGCGCAGCCGGTTGAGGTCGCCCTTGAAGTGGCGGTGATAGCCGTTCGGTCCGAGCACCCAGAGGTCGTAGGCGCCGCTGTCGTCGCTCATCGCGTTCCAGGCATCGTCGAGCTGCTTGCCCGGCTCCACCATGAAGCGGCGCGGCAGGCGATCGAGGTGCAGCCGGTCGTAGACATGGAAGACGGCGGCGGCCTTGCCGGTGTTGGCGAAGACGAGCTGGATCGTCCCGCCGACGGCATTGGCGCGTGCGCTGGTGTGCAGCTCGTAGGGCAAGGCACGCGAGGGTCGCGTGCCGGTGGCCTGGCGTGGCAGTTGAGGATTGAGCGGCAGGGGAACCTTCGGGCGCTTGGTCGTGCCATCAGCCTCGAACTCCTGCGACTTGCTCAGCTGGTTGGCCTCGTCCAGGCTCTTGCGTCCCGCGAGCGTGGGCAAGGTCTCGCCGTTCGGGTTGGCGAAGTTGAACGCGCTCGTGAGGTCGCCGCACACCGCGCGCCGGAACGGGCTGATGTTGGGCTCCTGCACGCCGAAGCGCGTCTCGATGAAGCGCAGCACCGAGGTATGGTCGAAGGCTTGCGAATTGACCCAGCCGCCGCGGCTCCAGGGCGAGACCACGTACATGGGAACGCGCTTGCCCGGTCCGAAGACCCGGCCATCCGGGGGGTACTTGGCCTGTTTGGCGGTGCCGGGAGGCGCCGGGTAGTTGTGATATTCGAATGCGAGCTGTGCGTCGCTCAGCGTGGTCTTGCCGGCGGGCTTCTTGTTCGCGTCGATCGACGGCGCGGCTGGCGACGGATAGTGGTCGAAGAAGCCGTCGTTCTCGTCGAAGTTGATGAACAGCACGGTCTTGCTCCACACCTCGGGCACGGCGGTGAGCGCATCCAGCACCTCCTGGATGTACCAGGCGCCCTGCACGGGGCTGGAGGGGCCGGGGTGCTCGGAGTAGGTGGCAGGCGCGACGATCCACGACACCTGCGGCAGCCTGCCGCTCTTCACGTCGTTGCGGAAGGTGTTCAGGTACTCGTTCACGCCGGTGCCGGGCATGGTGTTGGCGATGCCCTTGTACAGCGGGTTGCCGACGTCGTCGCTGGCCGGGTCGTAGGCGGGCACGGTGCCGCTGCTGTTGATCGGCTTGCCCGATGCCTCGCTGGCCTGGCGGTACTGCTTGAAGCCGGTGAGCGGGTTGTCGCCGAAGTTGTCGCGCATGTTTTCGTACACGATCCAGCGCACGCCCGCCGCCTGCAGGCGCTCGGGGTAGGTCTTCCACTGGTAGCCGCTGGTCGAGGGTGGCGTGTAGCTGTCATCCCATTCGTTGGTGACCGTGGCCACGCCGGCGCCGGTGGGGCCGTTGGTGCCGCTCCAGACGAACATGCGGTTCGAATTGGTGCCCGCGTGCATGCTGCAGTGGTAGCCGTCGCACAGGGTGAAGGCATTGGCCAGCGCCATCTGGTAGGGCACTTCCGCTTCCTTGTAGTAGCCCATGGAGAGCGAGCCCTTGTAGCGCGGCCACTGGTCGTTGCGGCCGCCGTCCCAGGCGTTCTGGCCGTCGGACCAGTCGTGCGGGGTCTGGCCCGAGCGCAGCGCGTTGCCCTTGGTCTGGTCGAGGTGGTAGGGCAGCACGAGGTTGCCCTTGTCGTCGGCTTGCTGCCAGACGTTCTTGCCGTCCGGCAGCGGAATCGTGAAGCGATCGCCGAAGCCGCGCACGCCCATCAGCGTGCCGAAGTAGTGGTCGAACGAGCGGTTCTCCTGCATCAGGATCACGACGTGCTCGACATCCTGGATCGTGCCGGTCTTGTTGTTGGCGGGAATCGCGAGGGCGCGGCGGATGCTCGGCGGAAAGGCCGAGAGCGCGAGCGCGGCGGCGCCGGTGGTGGCGGCGCCGGTGAGGAAATGGCGGCGGGAGTTGGTGGTCATCGCGTGGGCGTCCTGGGGTGCTTCGACAAGGCCGCGTTCACGGTGCACAGCGCTTCACGGGCTCGGTGACGGGCGGCGTGCCACCGCCGGGATTGCCCGCGCCCGGAAGGCCGCCGAAGAAGCCGCCGCCATCGCTTCCGCCACCGCAGGCGGAAAGCAGGCAGGCCAGCAGGGCGGCTGGCACGAGACGCAGCAGGTGATGGGAAAGCGTGGGGTTCATGGTCGATCCTCTCTGGGGTGGTGGTGTGCGTGGCGACGCCTTGAGCCGGCCCGTCCGGAGCGCTCGCGGTGTCGATGAAAAAAGCGATCTCGCCGCGCCGACATCGCGCGGAAGTTTGGCGTTCTTGAACTTACGTATTCAGTTGTAGCCAGGCGCCGCGTGCGAGGCGCAACAGGCCCTGTGCCAAGTGGCGAGGGCCTTGAAAGCAGGCGTTGAGACAGCGACGAAGATTAGGGAGAGCCCGTGACTTTGCGGTGAATCGGGCGTGACAACGGCGAGGCATGCGCATGACATCGCGCTCGCCATGGCTGCGAAAGAACGGAGAGGGAGGCGGTCGATGCGTTCGACCGCGAGGTGGGCGCCGGGGCGGCGCCGGTGGTCAGCGCGAACGCGGCTTCGGGGGCTTGGCCGCGGCCTTGGCGGCGCGCTTTTTCGCCGGCGCCTTCACGGCCTTCTTCACGGCTTCGACCGCGGGCACCGAGACCTCGTTGCTGATCCCGCTCGACACATGCCCCGCCGGCACATGCCGTGCCGCCGCATCGACATGGCCGGTCTGGTCGTCGAAGAAGAAGTCGGGCTCGAATTCGCGCAGGAACTCGCCCTTGGGCAGGCCGCCGAGGAACATGGCCTCGTCGACCCGGATGTTCCAGTTCATCAGCGTGCGGATGGCGCGCTCGTGCGCGGGCGCGCTGCGCGCCGTGACCAGCGCGGTGCGGATGCGCATCTGCGCATTGCCCGCCATCTGCAGCCGGTGCAGCGCGGCCAGCAGCGGCTTGAACGGGCCGCCGGGCAGCGGCAGGTCGACCTTGCTCGCCTCGTGCGCCTGGAAGGCATCGAGGCCCTCGGCCTGGAACACGCGCTCGGCCTCGTCGCTGAACAGCACGGCGTCGCCGTCGAAGGCGATGCGCACCTCGTTGGGCCAGGCATCGCCGGCCTTCACCGATTCGACCAGCACGCGCGCGGCCGGGAAGCCGGCGCCCAGCGCCTCGCGCACGTCCTGCGCGTTGACCGACAGGAACAGGTGCGCGCGCAGCGCGCGCAAATAGCCGAAGGGCGGGCGGCCCTGGGTGAACACGCCGCGCTGCAGCTTGATGTCGGCCGCGGCGCTGGAGCGGAAGATGCGCATGCCCGAGACCGGGTCGTTGCGCGAGAGGATCACGACCTCGACACGCTGCACGCCGTCGTCGTTGAAGCGCAGCAGCTTGCGGATCAGCGAATAGGCGATGCCGGGCGCGGCCGGCACGTCGAGCCGGTCGAGCTGCAGCTTCATGTAGCCCGTGTCGTCGCCCGACTCGAAGATCTTGTTCTCTTCTTCGAGGTTGAACAGGGCGCGCGAGGAGATCGCGACCACGAGCTTGTCTTCGAGGGTGACGGGCATGGCGTGCGGTTGTGCGGTCAGGAGTCGGCGCGGCCGTCGTCGGCTGCGTCGAACGAGAAGTAGAGCGTATCCGACCAGTGGCCCAGGCCGAGCTCGCGGATCGGTGTCTCGACCACCTGCTGCGCGGGCGGCAGCAGGCGCTGCCAGAAACTTTTCGGGCGCGGCGCGAGCGCGGCGAGCGTGCGCTCGATCTCGGCATCGAGGTCGGCCAGGCCCTGGCGCAGCTTCTCGACCTCGCTGGCCACGGGCGCGTCGCCCATGCTCAGCACCTCGGCCGGCTCGAGCACGAACCACTCGTCGGGCCGCGTGTGTTCGGCCAGGAAGCGCAGTGCGTCCTCGCGCATCGGCGAGATCGCGGGATGGTCGATGCGCGCGAGGAAGGCGGCGACGCGCGCGATGCCCGGGCCGCAACGCCCGGCCAGCGCGAGCGGCTCGGGCTCGTCCCAGATCGCCGAGCGGCAGGGCCGGGTCTCGCACGACACCAGCAGGCGGAACACCAGCGGCACGTCGTACGCGTATTCGGAGATGCCGCGCAGCGCGGACGGGCGAGCGCCTGCGTCCGGCAGGGCGGCGCTGGCGTAGAGGTAGCTTCGATTGGCCATCGGCGTGTTCCTTGCCCGCGGCCGAACCGCGGGCGCTACTTCACGAACTGGTTGAGCTGGATGATCGGCAGCATCACGGCCAGCACGATCAGCATCACCACGCCACCCATCGCCACGATCAGCAGCGGCTCGAGGATGGTCGCCAGGTGCATGGCGCGGCGCTGCACTTCGGCGCCGAGCTGGTTGGAGGCGCGCTGCAGCATCAGCGGCAGCGTGCCGGTCTGTTCGCCGAGCCGCGCGAACATCGATACCAGGCCCGGAAAGCGCTTCTTCTGCGCCAGCGCCGAGGCCAGCGGCGCGCCCTCGCGCACCAGCACCAGCGCGTCGAGCGCGTCGGCGCGCATGGCGCGGTTGCTCAGGGTCTCGGCGGCGGCCTGCAGCGCGCGCAGGATCGGCACGCCGGCGGTGGCCAGCATGGCGAGCGTGCTCGCGAAGCGCGCCGCGTTGTAGCCGCGCGCGAGCTTGCCCACCAGCGGCAGCTTGAGCCAGGCGGCATCGAACTTGAGGCGGAAGGCCTCCTGCGCCAGCGCCAGCCGCGCGCCGACGGCGGACAGCAGCACGATGCCGAGCATCCACCAGCCGTAGTTGCGCACCGCGGCGCTGAGGCCCAGCATCACGGTGGTGAGGAAGGGCAGCGAGCGCTTTGTGCCCGCGAACACCTGGGCCACCTGCGGCACCACGTAGCTCACGAGGAAGATCACGATCACGATCGCCACCAGCGTGACGATGGCCGGATAGAGCGCCGCGCCGACCAGCTTCTGCTGCAGCGCCTGGCGTTCCTCGAGGTCGTCGGCCAGGCGGTCGAGCACCAGGCCGAGGTTGCCGCTCTGCTCGCCGGCGCCGATCACGGCGGTGTAGATCGGCGAGAACTCGCGCGAGTGCGCCGACAGCGCGCGCGCGAACGGCGAGCCGGCGTTGACCTCGGCGCGCAGCGAGGCCACGAGGTTGCGTTGCTGTTCCGATTCGGCCTCGTCGGTGAGCGCCGTGAGCGCGCGCTCGAGCGGCAGGCCCGAGGAGACCAGGCCCGCGAGCTGGCGCGTCCAGACCGCGAGGCCGGTGGAATTGAAGACCCGCTTGCCGCCGCCGAGCCAGCGCGAGAGGCCGCTGCGCTGGCCGGTGCCGTTGACGTGGTCGCTGCCGACCGGCTTGACCGACAGCGGGATCAGCGCCTGGGCGCGCAGCATGCTGCGCGCGCTGCGCGCGGTGTCGGCCTCCAGCACGCCTTCGCGCGACTGGCCGGCGGCATCGATGGCTTCGAAGGAATAGGCGGGCATGGCGGAACCGGTGCTGCGCTAGTCGCGCGTGACGCGCAGCAGCTCGGCGCGCGAGGTGATGCCGGCCTGCACCAGCCGCTCGCCGTCCTCGCGCATCAGGCGCAGGCCGCCGCGCGCGCCGGCCTTGAGCAGTTCGCTCTCGGCCGCCTTGCTGTGGATCAGGCCCTGGATGGTCTCGTCGGCCACCAGCAGCTCGAAGATGCCGGTGCGGCCCTGGTAGCCGGTCTGGCCGCAGGCCTCGCAGCCGGCGCCGCCGCAGCTGGTGCAGACCTTGCGCACCAGCCGCTGCGCGAGCACGCCCAGCAGCGAGGAGCTCAGCAGGAAGGGCTCGACGCCCATGTCGGTGAGACGCGTGACCGCGCTGACCGAGTCGTTGGTGTGCAGCGTGGCCAGCACCAGGTGGCCGGTGAGCGAGGCCTGGATCGCGATCTGCGCGGTCTCGAAGTCGCGGATTTCGCCGATCATGATCACGTCCGGGTCCTGCCGCAGGATGGCGCGCAGGGCCTTGGCGAAGGTGAGCTCGATCTTGGCGTTGATCTGGGTCTGGCCCACGCCCGGCAGCTCGTACTCGATCGGGTCTTCCACCGTCATGATGTTGCTGCGGCTCGCATCGAGCCGGGCCAGCGCGGCATACAGCGTGGTGGTCTTGCCCGAGCCGGTGGGGCCGGTCACGAGGATGATGCCGTGCGGCTGCGTGATCAGCTTCTCGAAGCGCTCCAGCGTGTCGCCCAGCATGCCCACCGATTCGAGCGTGAGCTTCGACTCGCTCTTGTCGAGCAGCCGCAGCACGGCGCGTTCGCCGTGCGCGCTCGGCAGGGTCGACACCCGCACGTCGACCGCGCGCGTGCCGATGCGCAGCGAGATGCGCCCGTCCTGCGGCAGCCGCTTCTCGGAGATGTCGAGGTCGGCCATGATCTTCAGGCGCGAGATCAGCGCGGCATGCAGCGCGCGGTTGGGCTGCACCACCTCGCGCAGCGTGCCGTCGATGCGAAAGCGCACCGACGACGTGCGCTCGTAGGGCTCGATGTGGATGTCGCTGGCGCCGTCGCGCGCGGCCTGCGTGAGCAGCGCGTTGAGCATGCGGATGATGGGCGCGTCGCCCGCGCTCTCCAAGAGGTCCTCGACCGCCGGCAGCTCCTGCATCATGCGCGAGAGGTCGGCATCGCTCTGCACCTCGCTGACCACCGCGGCGGCGCTCGATTCGCCCTGCGCGTAGGCGGCGCTGATGCGCTGCGCGAGCGGGCCGTCGGCCAGCACCTCGAAGGCCCGCACGCCGTACTTGCGCGCGACCTCGCCGACGGCGCTGCGCGCGGGGTGGCTCGACATCCACAGCGTGTAGCGGCCGTCGTCGGCCTCTTCGAGCAGCAGTTGCTGGCTGCGGGCGAAGGCGTAGGGCAGGGGATAGCGCATGGGGCGGGTCGGCGGGGCGTGGTCGGTGCGGGTTTCGAACGGGGCGGGCGTGCGGCCTTCGGGCCTCAGGGCATTTCGCGCTGCGTGGCCGGGTCGGCGGTGGGGGGCAGGGCGCCGCGCAACGGGCTGGCCGGCAGCTTGCGGTTGTCGGGCGCGGGGATCGGCGGCGGGATGAGCTGCGTGCCTTCCTCGCGCAGGCTGCCCGAGGGCGCGCGGGGCGCGCGCGTCAGCGGCGTGTCGGGCAGGATCGGCGCGGCATCGACCTTGTTGAGCATCGGGTTGCCGGTGTCGGGCTGGGCCTGGACCTGCAGCGCGCGGATCTGGTCGTAACGATCGAAGGCGAAGGCCTCGGTGGAGGCGGCATCGCGCATCACGACCGGGCGCAGGAACATCATCAGGTTGTTCTTCTCGCGCGAGCGGGTCTCGTTCTTGAACAGATTGCCCACGACCGGGATGTCGCCGGCCAGCGGCACCTTCTCGATCTTGTTGCCGTAGTTGTCGGACAGCAGGCCGCCCAGCATGACGAGGCCGCCGTCTTCCACCAGCACGCTCGATTCGAGCGAGCGCTTGTTGGTGGTGGGGCCGTTCGGGTCAGTCTGGCTGCCGGGCAGCACGGTCGAGATCTCCTGGAAGATCGTCATCTTCACCGTGCCGTTCTCGTTGATGGTCGGGCGCACGCGCAGCGTGAGGCCGACGTCCTTGCGTTCGACGGTGGTGAAGGGGTTGAGGCCGCCGGTGGTGGGGTTCGAGTAGGAGCCGGTCGGGAAGGGCACGTTCTGGCCGATCACGATCTTGGCTTCCTCGTTGTCCAGCGTCAGCAGGTTCGGCGTGGACAGCACGTTGGTGTCGTTGTCGCTGGCGAAGAAGTTGGCGATGGCGCCCAGCACGTAGTGGCCGCCGATCTTGCCGCCGATGCCGATGTTGAAGCCCTGCGGCAGCGAGATGCCCTGCGGGTTTCGCGTGGCGATCGCCGTCGTGAGCGCCAGCAGGTTGGTGCCGGTCAGGCTCGAGTTGGTGCCGAGCACCGCGTTGTTGCCGAGCGCGCTCTGCCATTGCACGCCGAACTGCGCGGCCTTGGTCGCGTTCACTTCGACGACCAGCGCCTCGATCATGACCTGGGCACGGCGGCCGTCGAGCTTGTCGATCACGGCGCGCATCTGGCGGTACTGCGGCTCGGGCGCGGTGATGATCAGCGAGTTGGTCGACGGGTCGGCCTGGATCTGGCCGCCGGTGGAGGGCTGGTTGGCGTTGTTCAGCGGCGCGCTCGCCTGCGGGGAACTGCCGCCCTGCGAGTTGCTGTTGCCGAAGTTGACCGGCATCGCCGCCGACAGGTTGGGTTGCGACTGCGCCGCGGCCGCGCCGGCGGCACCGCCGGCCGCGCCGGGCTGGCCCTGGTTGTTGGTCTGCGCCGCCGCCATGGCCGCGCGCAGCGTGGCCGCGAGCCGCACCGCGTCGGCGTTCTTCAGGTAGACCACGTAGATGTTGCCGGCCGCGCCATTGCTGCTGTCGATGGCGGGGCGGTCGAGCTTGTCGACCAGCGTGCGCACCAGCGCCGCGCGCGCCGGATTGGCCGCGCGCAGGATCAGCGCGTTGCTGCGCGGATCGGCCATCAGCGTGGTGCGGAACGAGGCATCGGTGCCGCCGCCGGCCGCGGCCGCGCCGGGCTGGCCGGTGGCGCCGCCGCCGTCGACCAGGCGCTGGATCAGCGGCACCATGTCGGTGGCGATCGAGTGCTTGAGCGGGATCACGTCGATGTCGGAGGCGTTGGGCACGTCGAGCGCCGCGATGATGCGCGAAAGGCGGCGCATGTTCTCGGCGTAGTCGGTGATCACGAGCGAGTTGTTGCCCGGGTTCACGTTGATGGTGTTGTTCGGCGGGATCAGCGGGCGCAGCACCGGCAGCAGGTTGTTCGGCGACTCGTAGTTGAGGCGGAAGATCTGCGTGATGATCTGGTTGCCCGCCACCGAGGCGGTGCCGCCCGTGGTGGTGGTGACGGTGCTGGTCTGCAGCTTGGCGTCGGCCTCGGGCACGATCTTGTAGAGGCCGTCGGCCTCGACCACCGCGAAGCCCTGCAGCCGCAGCGCGGAGGCGAACTGGTTGAAGGCGGCCGAGGGCGGGATCGCGCGGTCGGTCACGAGGTTCATCGTGCCCTTCACGCGCGGATCGACCACCACGTCGCGTCCCGTGACCACCGCCATGGTGCGCGCCACGGCCTCGATGTCGGCGTTGGCGAAGTTCAGCGTGATCGGCTCGCCGCGGCGCGGCGCTTCGCCCTGCGCGAAGGCGGGCACGAGCGCGAGCGGCGCGGCCTGCAGGAAGGTGGCGGCGATCAGCAGCCGGACCGCATGCGCGACCAGGCCACGGGAGGCGCGGGGGAAGGAGGACAGGGGCGTCGTCATGGTCAGGTCAACCCAGGGTGATGATCGAGCGCGCGTTGTCGCGCCGCCCGATGATGTTCAACAAGTTGGAGAGAGCGTCTTCGCTGCCCGGCGCGGCACTGGCCTCGCCGTTGAAGCGGAATGCGGTGCCGTTCCAGCTGCCGCTGCCGTTGAGCTCGAGGCTGCCCTGGCGCGTGCTCAGCAGCAGCGAGGGGCGGTTGCCACCCTCGAGCGCGAGGCGGTAGCTGCCCATCGGCCGCAGGGTCGAGAGGCTGGAGGAAACGTCGGTGGCGTCGAGCGTGGCCTGGCCCGCGATGCGCAGCACCGGGCCGTCGGTGCGCAGCGAGAAGGCGCGCGTCGAGAGGTCGAGCGTGCCTTCGAGCTTGAGCGTGTTCCAGGGCGCGCCGAGGCCGCTGAGCATGGTGGCGGGCCAGCGCGAGCGGCCGTCGCCCCAGTCGATCTGCACGCCGCCGGCGCGCGGGCCGGCGCGCAGCTCGAGCGGCTGGGCGGCGCAGCAGGGCAGGTCGAGCGAAGCCGACACGCCGCCCCAGCTCGGCCGCAGGCGCCAGTTGAGCGTGCCGGGCAGCGAGACGGCTTCGCCGCCGCCCGCGCCGCTCGCGAACACCACGGCCGCGGCGCCGTTCCAGACCGTGCCGCGCGGATTGACCAGCAGCAGGCGGCCGTCGCTCCAGCTCGAGAGGCCGGCCGCGAGCCAGCGCGCGGGCGAGAACAGCACCAGCGCGAGCAGCGCGCCGACGACGATGCCGAGCACCGCCCAGCGCCAGCCGCGGCGCGGCTTGGGGGAAGACAGCGGGGCGCGCGTCACCATGGCCGGGTGCACCGGTGGAGGGGGCGGCTCATCGCGCGGCCGGCAGCGTCATGACCAGGGTGCCCTCCCAGCGGATCTGCGGCGGCTCGGAGGCCTTGTCGCGCGCGGCGGCCTGCGCCGCGCCGGTGCCCAGGGTCGGTGGCGGGGTGGCGGCGACCGCGCGCGTGAGGTGCGCTTCGCGCGGCACCGCGTGGGCATTGCCGCGCGCCTGCGCGAGCCATTGCGCGAGCGCATCGGCGGCGGTGGGGCGCAGCGTGACGGTGGCGACGTCGCCGGAGCCGCCGCCACCGGTCATCAGCTGGCCGCTGGCGCCGATGCCCTGGCGCACCGAGGTCTCGAGCGCGCGCAGCGCGTCGTCGCGCGCCAGCCGCGGCTGCGACTGCAGCGCCTTGGCGCGGTTCTGCAGGGTGGCCATCTGCTGCAGCTGCGCGTCGAGCTTGGCATGCTCGGCCGGCGCGGCCCAGAGGGTGCGCAGCGCGGGCGCGAGCGCGATCCACCACAGCAGGGCCAGCGCCACCAGCGAGACGGCGGTGATCACCATGCGGCGCTCGCGCATCGCGAGGACGGCCCAGCGGGCCTTGAGTTCTTCGGTGAATTTCATCGGGTGGCCTCGGCCTGTACCAGCAGCAGATCGCCTTCGGTGCGCACGCCGTAGCCGCGCGGCGCCATCGCGGACGTGAGCTGCGAGACCTCGGAGGGCTGCAGCCCGAGGCCGCGCAGCCGCAACTGGCCGGCCACGTAGTCGATGGCGCTCGGCACGCGGCCCGGCGGCAGGTTGCCGGCGAGCGCGCCGAGCATGGGTTCGAAGTCGCCGCTGGCCACGTCGCCCACGGCGAGCTGCAGCGCGGCGACTTCGCGCTGCATCTGCAGCGGCGCGTCGACCACCAGCTTGACGGTGGGGAAGGTCTGCGTGAGCACGCCCTTGACGGCTTCGCGCTTGGCCTCGAGCGCGCTGCGCTCCTTCCAGGCCCAGGCGTTGAGGCCGATCAGCTGCGTGAGCACCAGCACCACCGCGCCCCAGCGCGCGGCGCGCCATTCGGGCGCGTAGCGCAGGGTCTGAACCACGGAGGCGAATTTCTTGCCGGCGCGCGCGCGGCCCGTGACCGCGAGGTCGAACTGCGCGAGCTCCCAGCGCGAGCGCGCGGCCTGGAGCCAGCGCTGCGGCGCCTGCACGATCGGCACGCGCTGCTCGAGCAGCCGCTCGGCCGCCGCGGCCACGGCCGGTTCGGCCGAGATCACGGCGGTGTCGGCCGGCAGGCCGGCCGAGAGCGCGAGGCCGGCGCCCGCGAGCGGCAGCGAGACCACGCCGTCGGCATCGCAGACGGTGAGCTGCGGGGCTTCGGGCTCGCCGGTGATCAGCAACTGCGGCGGGCCGTCGGCCGGCTGCGGCGCGAACTCGGGAACGATGCGGGTGACGCGCCGGCCGCTGGCCTCGAGCGCCTGCACCACCGAGCGCAGCCAGATGCGGTTGCAGGCCGCGACCCACACCGGATCGCCGGCGCGCGCCTCGGGTTCGAGCGCGAAGTGCAGCGCCTCGGGGTCGTCGAGCAGGTGTTCCTCGAGCAGGCCGTCGAGCACGGCGCGCAGCTTGGAGGCGCTGCCCATGCTGCCCTTGGGCAGCGTGACGCGGTGCCACGAGAGCGCGGTCGACGGCACGCCGAGCGTGACCTCGCTGCCCGAGGGCAGCAGCGCGAGCAGTGCGCGGCCATGGTCGCGCAGCACGATGCCGTCGTCGCCGGCCTGGGCCCAGTCGTACTCGCCCGCGGCGTCGGCCGGAGGCAGGGGAGCGATGAGCAGCAGCGGGGTCATGGGGGTGTGGGGAAAAGCCGGTGATTGTAGGTGGGCGTCTTACAAAGGCGCACTACGTTTTTCATAGCGTACCTGACAGATATGACGGGCGTTGGAAGGCTTTTATGCTCGGAAAAATGTAACGGGCCTCAGGGTTTGACCGAGGTGTAGGTGGCGCCGGTGCCACGCGTGCGCCAGATGGTCTTGACGGTGACGCCGTCGCGCTGCAGCAGCGAACGCTCGTCGACCCAGGTGCGGTCGATGCGCAGGCGGCCGTAGACCTCGAAGAATTGCGTGCCGACGCTGTGCTGCTCGGCGTTGAACAGGATGCCGTCGGGCAGGCCGGCATTGGCGGCCGCGATGTCCTTGAAATACGAGCGCGTGCGCCGCTCCACGAGCTGGCGGGCGTCGGCGATGGTGAGCCGCGGCAGGCTGGCGGCGAGGACTTCGGCGCTGGCCGTGTTGACGTTGATCGGCGTGCGGATCGGCAGCACCGTGACGTAGGGCTCGAGCGCCGCCGCGGTCGAGGGCGAGAGGCCGAGCCACACGAGCTGCGACACCTCCTGCGGCATCAGCGGCGCGCTGGCGCCGTCGTCGGCCGGCGCGCCGGCGGAGGCATCGGTGGTGGTGCCCAGCGTGCGCGCCAGCGAGGCGGTCATCGCATTGAGCTCCGCGCCCGGCAGGTTCAGCAGCCCGAACAGCTTGGTGAAGGCGGCGAGCGCCGCCGGCACCGGCTTGCCGGCATTCACCAGCGTCAGCACGTTGAGCTTGGACTGCGCATCGACGATGCGCCCCGAGAGGAAGGCATCGGGCAGGCCTTCGAGCTGGTCGCTCGAGACGTTCTTGTCGGCCGCCAGGAAGCTGGTGAGCCGCGCTTCCTCGAGCGGCACGGCCCAGGGCTCGGCCAGGTTGTCGGAGCCGCCGGCGCGGCCGTCCTCGCGCAGGATCAGGCGCGACCAGTCGAGCGCGCCGACCAGCACCCAGGCCGCCTGCACGCGCGCGCGCTCGGCCGATTCGACCTCGGACGCGCGCCACTGCTGCCACAGCGCGGCGGCGGCGAAGGTGGCGACCAGCGTCACGGTGAGCATGGCGGCCAGCAGCGCGGCGCCGGCCTGCCGATGGCGGTGGTGATGGCGTGGCGTCATGAGCGTTGCGATCCCACGGTGGGCCGCACCCAGTCGCGCGTGAGCGTGCCCGAGAGGCCGTCGCCCGGCGGCAGGGTGAGCACCAGCCGCACGCCGTCGGGCATGCTGACGATCGAGCCGATCGGGGCCTGCGGATTGGCTGGCGTGGCCTGCAGCTCGCCAGCAGGCACCCAGACGTCGTTGCGGAAGTAGTAGAGCTGCCAGTTCTGCACCGGGATCAGCACCGTGTCGCTGAAGCCGTTGGGGCCGCCGTAGCTGCCCTGCGCACCGCCGTTCTCCTGCGCCCACGAGGCGGCCTGGGTCCAGGCCTGCTGCCAGGCGCCGCGGGTGCTGAAGGGCGGCGATTGCCAGCGGCGCCAGCGCACGCCGTCGGGGCCGGCACGCAGCGTCCAGGCCACCACCAGCACGCTGGGGTTGGCGGCGTCGCCGCCGCTGCGCGTGAGGCGCAGCACGCGGCCGTCCCAGTCGATCGGGCGGGTCTGCGCGAGCGCGACCACCGCGTCGAGGTCGGCGCTCCATTGCGCCAGCGTGGTCTGCAGCGTGAGCACCGCGTCGGCGCGCAGCTGGTTCTGCGTGGTGGCGCGCGACATGCCGTCGAGCCCGCGCCAGCTGACCAGCGCGAGCAGCGCCATCACGGCGAGCGCGACCAGCAGCTCGATCAGCGTGAAGCCGCGCGCGGGCCGGGCGCGGAAAGGCGTGCGGTCCATCAGTAGCGCCCCACCACCGTCGACAGGCGCAGGATCGGCGCATCGACCGTGTCGCGCACCTGCACGTCGATGCGGTTGAAGTTGGGGTTCAGCGTGGGGGAGACAGTGGTCGTCACGTTGAAGCTCGTGCCGGCCTGGGCACAGATGGAGCCCGAGATGCCCACGCCCGGCATCTGGCGCGCGAGCCGGGCCTTGGCCAGTTCGTTCTCGGCGCACAGGTCGGCCAGCAGCAGGTCGGACTGGCGCTGCGCGTTGCGCGTGAGCGCCATCGTCGCCTCGGAGCCCGCGGCCAGCGCGAGCGCGACGATGCCGAGTGCGATCAGCACCTCGATCAGCGTGAAGCCGCGACGGCGCCGCGCGGCGGCCGCGGCGCGGGGGGCGCGCTGCCTCATGGATTGCTGACCGAGAAGGGACGCAGGCCGTCGGTCGCGATGCGCAGGGTGCGCGCGGGCGGGCCGTCGGAGGACAGCAGCACCTGCTGGGGCGCGATGATCGGATCGGGGCCGAGCAGCAGCGTCGCGACCGGAATGCCGTTGGCGAAGAAGGCCTGCGCCGTCATGCCCTGCGAGGCCCAGCCATTGGGCAGCGTGCCGGGCGGCAGGCCGTCGAACACGAAGCTGCCGCCCTCGACCAGGCGCCAGCGCACCGCGATGCCGCTGGCGCGCGACTGGGCGCGGGCCGATTCGAGCAGCGCGGCGAGGCGGTCGGCTTCGCGGTCGAGCCGGGCCTGGCCGCTGTCGCGCATCGCGAAGCTCACGCCGGCCGTCGCGATCGCGATGATCGCGATCACCACGATCAGTTCGATCAGCGTGAAGCCGGCAGCCTGGCGGCCGCCCCGGCTATTGCCAGCTGCCGATGTCGGCATTCTTGCCCTCGCCGCCGGCCTGGCCATCGGCGCCGAGCGAGAGCACGTCGATTTCGCCCTTGATGCCCGGGTTCATGTACTGGTAGGGATGACCCCAGGGGTCGTTCGGGAGCTTTTCGACGTAGGGCTTCCAGTTGGGCGCGGCCGGGCCGGTGGTCGGGCGCACCAGCAGCGCCTGCAGGCCCTGCTCGCCCGTGGGATAGCGCTGGTTGTCGAGGCGGTAGAGCTTGAGGGCCTGCATCAGGTTGTTGATGTCGGTCTTGGCCGCCGTCACACGGGCGTCATCGGCCCGTTCGATCACGTTCGGCACGATCAGCGCGGCCAGCACGCCGATGATGACGAGCACCACCATCAGCTCGATCAGCGTGAAGCCGCGCTGGGCGGAACGGGTGGCGGCGCGAAGGAGTTTGGTCATGGATTTCGGTGACATGGTTCGGAAAGCGCGCTGCATGATAATCCGCGGCCATGACAAGTCCCTATACCGCCGCGCGCTGGCATGCGCCCCTCGCAACCACAGGCCTGTGGGCGCTCGCGGCCGGCGCGGCCGTGTTCTGGGGGCTGCGGCTGGCTTCGCCGGTGCAGACCGTGGCGGCGGCCGCTGCCGCCGGACGGCCCGCCGCGGCCGCCGACACCGACGCGGTGGCGCGGATCTTCGGCGTGCTGCCGGCCTCGAGCAATGCGCCGGTGGCGCCCGAGGCGGCCAGCCGCTTCGCGCTCGCAGGCGTGGTGGCCGACCCCTCGAGCCAGGGCGCGGCGCTGATCGCCGTCGACGGCAAGCCGCCCCGGCCCTTCCGCGTGGGGGCGCGCGTCGGCGAAGGCTATGTGCTGCAGTCGGTCGGGCTGCGCTCGGCGACGCTGGGCACGCGGATGGACGCGCCGGCCGCCTTCACCTTGCAACTGCCGGTGAAGGCGCCGATCAACGTGAGCGTGCCGCCGCCGATCGGTACGGCGCCCGTGATGCAGGCGCCGGCGAATGTCGGGGGCCTGCCCGCGACCATGCCTGCGATGGCGCCCGCCGCCAGCGTGCTGCAGCCGGACGGGGGCGCGCCAATGCCGCAGCCCGGGCAGGGCGGGGCGACTGCGCAGTAGCCTTCGCGCCGTCGCGCGTTCGGCAGGAAGAAAAAAACCGGCATCGCGCCGGTTTTCTTTTTTGGAGGGGCGCCGCCGTGGCGCCTTAGGGCCTTCGGATCAGGCCTGGAGGAACAGGCGGTACGCGGGGTTCGCGGTTTCTTCCACGTAGGGATAGCCCAGCGTCTCGAGGAAGGCATCGAAGGCCTCGCCGTCGCCGGCGGGCACCTGCAGACCGACCAGGATGCGGCCGTAATCCGCACCCTGGTTGCGGTAGTGGAACAGGCTGATGTTCCAGTTCGGCCGCATCAGGCTCAGGAACTTGAGCAGCGCGCCGGGGCGCTCGGGGAAGATGAAGCGCAGCAGGCGCTCGTCGTGCGCGAGGCCGGTGCGTCCGCCCACCAGGTGGCGCAGATGCTCCTTGGCGAGCTCGTCGTGCGTGAGGTCGAGCGCGTCGAAGCCGTGCTCGCCGAAGGCCTTGGCGATGACCGCCGACTCGCCGCGCGTCGAGGTCGTGAGGCCGACGAAGACATGGGCCTGGGCCGCGTCGCTGATGCGGTAGTTGAACTCGGTCACGTTGCGCAATCCGCCGCCCGGCGAGGCCGCGTTCGTGTCGGCGTCGCCGATCGGCATCTGGCCGACCAGCTCGCACAGGCGCCGGAAGCTGCCGCGCTCCTCGGGGATCGTGACCGCGAACAGCGCTTCGCGCTCCTCGCCGACTTCCGCGCGTTCGGCCACGAAGCGCAGGCGGTCGAAGTTCATGTTCGCGCCGCTGAGGATCGCCGCGTAGGTCTCGCCATGCCGGCCATGCTGCGCGGCGTACTGCTTGATCGCCGCCACCGCCAGCGCGCCCGAGGGCTCGACGATGCTGCGCGTGTCGACGAACACGTCCTTGATCGCGGCGCAGACCGCGTCGGTGTCGACCAGAACGTAGTCGTCGACGAGGTCGCTCGCGACGCGGAAGGTTTCCTCGCCCACCAGCTTGACCGCGGTGCCGTCGGCGAACAGGCCCACGTCGGTGAGCGTCACGCGCTCGCGCGCCGCGACCGATCGCATCATCGCGTCGGAGTCGTTCATCTGCACGCCGATCACCTTGATCTCGGGACGCACGGCCTTGATGTAGTTGGCCACGCCCGAGATCAGGCCGCCGCCGCCGATCGCGACGAAGACCGCGTCGAGCCGGCCCTGGTGCTGCCGCAGGATCTCCATCGCGATCGTGCCCTGGCCCGCGATCACCTCGGGATCGTCGAAGGGATGGACGAAGGTCAGCTTCTGTTCGGCCTGCAGTTCGAGCGCGCGCGTGTAGGCATCGGAATAGCTGTCGCCATGCAGCACGACCTCGCCGCCGAAGCCGCGCACCGCATCGATCTTGAGCTTGGGCGTGGTCACCGGCATCACCACCACCGCACGCGCGCCGAGCTTGCGCGCGCCGAGCGCCACGCCTTGCGCATGGTTGCCCGCCGATGCGCAGATCACGCCGTTCGCGAGTTGCTCGGCGCTCAGGTGCGCCATCTTGTTGTACGCCCCGCGCAATTTGAAGCTGAAGACGGGCTGCTGATCCTCGCGCTTGAGCAGCACGGTGTTGCCCAGACGCTCGCTGAGTGCGCGCGCTTTTTCGAGGGCCGATTCGACCGCCACGTCGTACACGCGGGCGTTGAGAATTTTTCGGAGATAGTCAGCAGGTGTCAGTGCCGACGGAGGTGCATGGCGCACGATTGTTCCTGGGGAGAATTTTGTTAACAACGAATGATAAGAGGCATCGGGATTGCATACGGGAGACGACATGGACACAAATGTCATAACTCTCTTTCCCAACGCGCCTGCCGCCAATGATTCCGGTTTTTTTGGACGCACCTATCCCGCAGTCCAACCGGCCGCCGAAAAGTTCAAAGACGGACAGAATCTGTTATCAATTTCTGTCAGTGATCTTTCCGAAAAGTTGATGCGCGCCGAGGCGGCGCGCGTTCAACGTGGGGAGATCGGACGCCCCACCTGGCAGGTGATGGGCAACAGATTGCGCGCGCATGTCCTTCCATTGCTGGGGGACTTGCCCGCGCAGGCCTTCACCACGCGCGATGCGCAACGGCTCATCGATCGGCTCGGCGACGAGGGCTTCACGAGCACGACGATCGCGCAGTACCTCGTGCTGCTGCGCAAGGTCGTGATGCATGGCGTGCACATCGGCGTGCTGCGCGAAGCGCCGCTGTTTCCGAAGGTGAAGGTGCGCAGCCGGCCGCGCGGCAGCTTCAGCGTGGCCGAGTACCGCGCGCTGATCGCCGCGGCGCGCAGGCTGCGTGGACGGCCGCATCCCGTGCTCGATGCACTGGCGCCCGGCGAGCGCTTCTGGATCGCGCGCGAACTGCTGGTGATGCCCGACGAGATGCCGTGGCTGATCCGCTGGATGGTCAACACCTTCGTGCGGCCGAGCGACATCAAGCTCATGAAGCACAAGCACATCGAGGTCGTGCGCGCGAAGCATGTCTACTTGCGCATGAATCTGCCGGAGACGAAGCGCCACAGCCAGCCCATCGTGAGCCTGCAGCCCGCGGTGCGCGTCTACGAGCGCCTGGTCGAGCACCGTGCGCGGCACGGCTTCGATGGCGCGGACGACTATATCTTCCTGCCGCAGCTCAAGAACCGCGAGCACGCGCTCGCGGTGCTCAACTTCCTCTTTCACTGGGTGCTCGAGGTCGAAGGCATCGAGAAAGGGCCGCTGGGGCAGGACCGCACGCTCTATTGCCTGCGCCATACCGCCATCACGTTGCGTTTGCTCTATGGCCAGGGCATCGACATGCTGACCTTGGCGCGCAATGCGCGCACGAGCGTCAACATGGTCGAGCGCTTCTATGCGTCGGTGCTCAATGGGGAGATGAATGTGGGGCTGCTGCAAAGCAGGCGGGGGCGAACGGTGTGAGAGTGCTCTAGAAGCCTGGGCGGCAAGGCGTTCTTGCTTGAAGCCGCTCGTCTCCAATGCTTGAAGTAGGCGCCGAAAGAGGGGCGTCGGAAAGAGCGCCGAGAGAACACGCGGCACATACGACCAAAAAGCCGCCCGGTATGAACCGGGCGGCTTTGGAGCGGAAGGATTCGATCTGGCGAGAGCCAGCATCGGAATCGGCTTCTCTCAGATCAGCTTAGAACGCGTGGCGGATGCCGATGTCGTAGCCCGTGGCGCTCTTGGGTGCGTAGAGCTGGTTGGCGATCGTGCCGTAGCCAGGCGAGCCGCCGGTGGTGACGCCCATGATGCCGGCGTTGTTCTGGCCGTTCTTGATGCTGATGCGCGACAGCGTGGCGTACAGAGCCGTACGCTTCGACAGGTTGTGCACGTAGCCCACAGCGAACTGGCTGGCGCGAGCGCTGCCGTCGTTGTAGAAGTTGAACGGAACCAGCGCGTCATCGGGCTTGTACTTGACTTGCGAGTACGAGGCGCGGATCAGGCCAGGGCCGACGGGAACCGTCGCACCGATCAGGGTGCCGGTGTACTTGTCCGACAGGCCTTGGGTGTAGATGAACGGCACGCCCATCAGCGTGAGCGACTGGTTGCGATTGAACGAGTCCTTCACCTGCGACAGTTCACCGAACAGCTTGACGGGGCCGAAGTCGTACGAAACGCCCAGGTTGAAGGTCTTGAGACGATCCTTGCCGGTAGTGGTCAGATCGGTCAGGCTGTCCTTGGTGTCGACGCCGTAGGCGGCGGCGACGTCCAGGGGACCGTTGGCGTAGCCGAAGCGACCACCGACGTAGCGACCCTTCTTGCTCGGGCTGCCATCGAGTTCATTGGACTTCGGGTTTTCATGCAGCGCGTACTGGATCTGGCCGTAGAAGCCGCCGAGGTTCGGGGGCAGGAAATAGCCGATCGAGTTGCTGGCGCGGACGTAGTTGTCGTTGTCTGCTGCGTTGTTCGAGGTGACGCCGTGCGCCTTGGTCAGACCGGCGCTCACGCGGTTGATCATGTTGGTGCCGACGCCGTTCGTGCCGAAGGGGTCGAACACGGTGTCGTTCCAGAACGTGGCGGTGTAGTCGCGGCCCAGACGGACTTCACCAAAGCCACCCGACAGGCTCACGGTGGAGCGGCGTGCGAAAGATGCAATGCCGGTCTTGCCGTCGTCATTGGAGATCGGAGCCTCGAGCCAGAAGCTGGCCGCCAGGCCGCCACCGAGGTCTTCCGTGCCACGGAAGCCGATGCGACTGGAGTTGTAGCCCGAGTTCGACAGCGCGGTCTGGCTGCGCTTCAGCGAGCCGGGGACGAGCGGGATAGCGAAGGGGTCGACGGCGTACAGATTGCTCTTCGTCGAATAGTTGCTGACTGCGGCATCGACCACACCGAACAACGTGACGGAAGACTGGGCCGAGGCAACACCGGCAACAGCCAGGGCAGCCAGAGCAGCTGCCCTTCGAGGCGGTTGGCTAGAGTGGCCCGCGCCTCGGATGACTAGAGTGGGGGGAGCCGCCAAGAAAAAAGCCCCAAGCCTTGCGGCTCGGGGCTAAATCCACCAATTGGAAGGGTGGAGGAGACAACTTGCACGCACCGGGGTGCGCAATGAAATAAAGTATATCGGTTGTTTGTTGCGATGCAACAAGCGAGTGATGCTTTTCCCACACAGATAACGATGTCGGGTGTGATTTTTGCCAGACATCCGGAACCGGAGTTCAGAAAAAGATGGAATGCACTGTAAGTTGGACCGGCAATGCGGGTGCGCGCTCGTCCATGGGATTCGTGGCCGAGACGGGCAGCGGCCACGTCCTGATGATGGACGGTGCGCCCGACGCGGCGAAACCCGAGAACGGCGGCCAGAACCTGGCGGCGCGCCCCATGGAAACGGTGCTGGCCGGCACCGGCGGCTGCACGGCCTACGACGTGGTGCTGATCCTCAAGCGCGGCCGCCACCAGGTCGAGCGCTGCAGCGTCAAGCTGACCAGCGAGCGGGCCGAAAAGGATCCCAAGGTGTTCACCAAGATCCACATGCACTTCACGGTGGCCGGCAAGGGAATTCCGGCCTCCGCGGTGGAGCGAGCGATTGCTCTCAGCCACGAGACCTACTGCTCCGCCAGCATCATGCTGGCCAAGACCGCCGAGATCACGACCAGCTTCGACCTGATCGAAGCCTGATCCTTTCCGGGGTCAGATCCGGTGCGCCACGGTCGTCATCACCCGTGAGGCGACGCGCATCAGGGCCTTGGCGGGCGGCGGCAGCTCCGCGGCACCCGCCGCCACGGCATTCTCGGCATGTCGGGCCTCGTCGGCCTTCATCTGTTCGACCACGGCGCGCGAGGCGCTGTCCGCTGCCGGCAGCCGGTCCAGGTGACTGTCGAGGTGTGCTTCGACCTGGCGCTCGGTTTCCGCCACGAAGCCCAGGCTCAGCGGGTCGCCGAGCCGTCCGGCGACCAGTCCCAGGCCGAAGGCACCCGCGTACCAGAGCGGATTGAGTACCGAAGGCCGCGCGCCGAGCGCGTCCAGGCGCTCGCGCGTCCAGGCCAGGTGGTCCGTTTCCTCGTGTGCCGCCTCGAGCAACTGCGCGCGCAGCACGGGATCGCGCGCCACGGCGGCCTGCGCCGTATAGAGCGCTTGCGCGCAGACTTCCCCGACATGGTTGACGCGCATCAGCGCACCGGCTTCCCGTCGCTCCACATCGCTCAATTCCCCCGGCGCCTGGCTCGAGACGGGGGTGGCGCGGGTGGCATGCGGACGGGCAAAGAGCGTCCGAAGCGCGGAATCGGCGGCGGTCAGCAGGGGGTCGAGCGAAGTCGTCATGAAGGGATTGGAACGCAACTTGCCAAAGCACCGATCCCGGCAAGTTTGTTTCATATCGTGAGATCAAAAGACCCTAAGCCCTCTGTTGCATCACTGCAACGAAACGCGGCGGGGGTAGGAGATTTCGGCTGAATTGTTTTGCCCTGTCGCAGCGGCTCTGGTGCAATAGCGACAACTTCCCAAAAGGAGGTTGGCCCGGGGTCCGGTGGGAGCACAGAAGTGCCAGTCACGGTGAGCCCTTCGCGCCGGAGCCCTATGTTTAACCTTGGAGAAACTTGCAATGAAAAAATCTCTAGTTGCTCTGGCTGCCCTGGCTGTTGCCGGTGTTGCCTCGGCTCAATCGTCCGTGACGCTGTTCGGCGTGGTTGACGCTGCAGTCAGCGGCTATTCGACCAAGAGCAATCTGATCGTCGCCAACCCGTTCGCGATCCCCCCGTTCGGCGTTCCCGGCTCGCTGAAGCGCAGCCAGACCGCCCTGTCGAACTCGGGCTACAACTCCAGCCGCATCGGCTTCCGTGGTACGGAAGACCTCGGTGGTGGCCTGGCAGCCAGCTTCTGGCTCGAAGCCCCGATCACGAACGACGACGGCAAGGGTGGTATCTCCAACTTCGCTCGCCGCTCGACCGTGAGCCTGTCGGGTGGTTTCGGTGAAATTCGTCTGGGTCGTGACTACACCGCCACGTTCTGGAACGACACCGTGTTCGACCCCTTCGGCACCAACGGCGTGGGCTCCAGCGCGATCTTCCGTACCAACGTGAACCTGGCTTCGGTCCACGGTGGCGCACCGAACGGTGCAGCCGGCTCGGACAGCTATGTCCGTACCAGCAACGCGATCGCCTACTTCCTGCCCCCGAACCTGGGCGGTTTCTACGGTCAGTTCCAGTACGCTCTGCATGAGAACGTCAAGTCGGACGAAGTCCTGAACAGCCCGAGCAAGCGCGGTCGTTACGTCGGCGGCCGCTTCGGCTACGCCAACGGTCCCCTGGACGTCGCTGCTGCCTACGGCATCGACACCAAGGACGGCGCTCCTCTGCCTGGCCTGGCTTCGGGCTACTCGAAGGACCAGCTGAAGACCTTCAACCTGGGCGCTTCGTACGACTTCGGTCCGGTCAAGCTGTTCGGCGAAATCTCGCAAGTCAAGGATGCGTATGACCGCAACCAGTCGCTGACGCTGCTGGGCCTGCCGTTCATCTACACCCAAGGCCTGTCGGACAAGTACAACGGCGTTCTGCTCGGCGCGACGGTCCCCGTCGGTCCTGGCCTGATCCGCGCTTCGTACTCGCAAGTCAAGTTCAAGCCTGACAGCGCTCTGGTTCCGCTGAACTTCTACAACGACGGCAGCGCTCGCGCCAGCCAGTTCGCTGTGGGCTACGTGCACAACCTGTCGAAGCGTACGGCTCTGTACGCTACGCTGTCGCGCATCAGCATCAAGAACGGTCAGAACAACAGCATCATGGGCATCACCACCGGTGGCTCGCCTGGCTACGGCACGATCGCTGGCCAAACGTACGCTCCGAAGAGCGCTACCGGCTACGACTTCGGTATCCGTCACGCTTTCTAATTTGACGCTGGCGCAAGCCAGCTTCGAATCGAAAGATCAAGAAGCCGCTCGACGCAAGTCGAGCGGCTTTTTTTCATGGGCTTTCCATCGGCATCGGGCCCGTCGAGTTACCCTCGCGCCGCTCTCGAAAGAGCACACGCACCAAGCGCGTGCACCCCGGGGGAACCCCCGTGCGGGCACGCAGTTTGCACTGCTAGCATGCCTGCTCTTTTTCAGAACTGAATGATTGCCTTCGTACTGCGCCGCCTGATCCAGGCCGTGATCGTGATGGTCGCGGTCGCGTTCATTGCCTTCCTTCTCTTCCAATACGTGGGTGACCCGGTCGTGTTCCTGCTGGGCCAGGACGCCCGGCCCGAGCAGATCCGCGAAATGCGCTCCGCGCTGGGGCTCGACCGTCCCTTCTTCGTGCAGTTCTGGCATTTCCTGGTGAATGCCGCGCAGGGCGAATTCGGCCTGAGCCTGCGCCAGGGCGCCAAGGTCTCGCGCCTGATCGGCGAGCGCTTCCCGGCCACGCTCGAGCTGGCCCTGGTCGCCGCGCTGCTCGCGCTGCTGGTCGGCATCCCGATGGGCGTGTACACCGCGCTGCGCCGCGGCACCTTCATGAGCCAGGTCTTCATGACCGTCTCGCTGCTCGGCGTGTCGCTGCCCACCTTCCTGATCGGCATCCTGCTGATCCTGGTCTTCGCCGTCACGCTGGGCTGGTTCCCGAGCTTCGGCCGCGGCGACACCGTGCAGCTCGGCTGGTGGTCCACCGGCCTGCTCAAGTCCGACGGCTGGATGCACATCGTGCTGCCGGCGATCACGCTCGCGATCTTCCAGCTCACGCTGATCATGCGGCTGGTGCGCGCCGAGATGCTCGAGGTGCTGCGCACCGACTACATCAAGTTCGCGCGCGCACGCGGCCTGTCGAACCGGGCCATCCATTTCGGCCACGCGCTCAAGAACACGCTGGTGCCCGTGATGACCATCACCGGCCTGCAGCTCGGTGGCCTCATCGCTTTCGCGATCATCACCGAATCGGTGTTCCAGTGGCCCGGCATGGGCCTGCTGTTCATCCAGGCCGTGACCTTCGCCGACATCCCCGTGATGGCCGCCTACCTGTGCCTGATCGCGCTGATCTTCGTCACCATCAACCTCATCGTGGACCTGCTGTATTTCGTGGTCGATCCGCGGCTGCGCATCGGCAAGGCGGGAGGACACTGACATGAGCGCCACCTCGAAGACGAGCGCAACGCGGCCCGCACCCGCGCCGCCTCCCGCGCCCGCCGCGCGCCTGCAGGCCAACGGCCGCGCCTTCGCCCACATCGCGAGCTTTTATCCGGAGATCGAGGCCTTCCGGCGCGACCTGCATGCGCATCCCGAGCTCGGCTTCGAGGAGGTCTACACCTCGGGCCGCGTGCGCGAGGCGCTGCGCGCCTGCGGCGTCGACGAGATCCACGAGGGCATCGGCAAGACCGGCCTGGTCGGCGTGATCCGCGGCCGCTCCACCGCCAGCGGCCGCATGATCGGCCTGCGCGCCGACATGGATGCGCTGCCGATGCGCGAGGACAACGACTTCGGCTGGCGCTCCGCCACCGAGGGCCTGATGCACGGCTGCGGCCACGACGGCCACACGGCCATGCTCGTGGGCGCGGCACGCTACCTGGCCGAAACGCGCAACTTCGACGGCACCGCGGTGCTGATCTTCCAGCCCGGCGAGGAAGGCTACGCCGGCGCGCGCGTGATGATCGAGGACGGCCTGTTCGACCGCTTCCCGGTGCAGTCGGTCTATGCCATGCACAACTGGCCCGCGATGCCGGCCGGCACCGTCGGCATCAACCGTGGCGCGATGATGGCCGCGGCCGACCGCATCACGATCGAGATCAAGGGAAAGGGCGGCCATGGCGCGCATGCCTACCTCACGGTCGATCCGGTGATCGTCGCCGCCCACGTCATCACGGCCGCGCAGACCATCGTGTCGCGCAACGTGCGGCCCATCGACGCCGCCGTCGT
This sequence comes from Variovorax sp. GW821-FHT09B01, assembly GCF_059418345.1. Taxonomy (NCBI): domain Bacteria; kingdom Pseudomonadati; phylum Pseudomonadota; class Betaproteobacteria; order Burkholderiales; family Comamonadaceae; genus Variovorax; species Variovorax sp. GW821-FHT09B01. The sequence goes on from NZ_JBWKPQ010000014.1 coordinate 64,845, forward strand.
CAGCATCTGCGCGATGCAGGCCGGCGACCTCGGCGCGATGAGCGTGGTGCCCGGCGAGGCCACGTTGGTCGGCACCGTGCGCACCTTCAGCGCGCGCGTGCAGGCGCAGGTCGAGCAGCGCCTGGGCGAGCTGTGCACTTCGATCGCCGCGGGCTTCGGCGCCACCGCCAGCATCAAGTACGAGCGCATCTACCCGGCCACCATCAACACCACGCCCGAGGCCATGTTCGCGGCCGACGTGGCCGAGTCGCTGGTCGGCGCCTCCAACGTCGACCGCAACATGGAGCCCAGCATGGGCGCCGAGGACTTCTCCTTCATGCTGCAGAAGAAGGCCGGTGCCTACCTGCGCATCGGCCAGGACGCGCGCCGCGGCGCCTTCCTGCACAACAGCCGCTACGACTTCAACGATGAGATCCTGCCGCTTGGCGCCGCGTTGCACGCCGGCCTGATCGAGCAGGGCATGCCGCTCGCCGCGACCCGCGGCGGGCAGCCCGAGAGAGCTGCCGCCACCGCGGCGCCTTGATTGTTTTGATCCCAACCCGAGGAGTGTTTCCCATGAGTCTCAGAAGAAATGTGGCCGCGGCCGCGGTCGTGTGCGCCCTGGGCGCCGTCAGCATGGTCGCCGGCGCGCAGACCATCCGCATCGCCAACCAGGGCGACGCGCTGTCGCTCGATCCGCACTCGCTCAACGAATCGCTGCAGCTCAGCGTGACGGCGAACGTCTACGAAACCCTCGTGGGCCGCAACAAGGACCTGAGCCTCGCGCCGCTCTTGGCCACCAGCTGGAAACAGACCTCGCCCGACGTCTGGCGCTTCGAGTTGCGCAAGGGCGTGGTGTTCCACGACGGCACGCCGTTCACCGCCGATGACGTGGTGTTCAGCTTCGCGCGTGCGCAGGGCGACGGCTCCGACATGAAGGCCACGCTCAGCGAGATCAAGGCCGTGCGCAAGGTCGGCGAGCTCGCCGTCGAGATCGAGACCAATGGCCCGTTCCCGATCCTGCCCGACGTGATCTCGCTGACGATGATCATGAGCAAGAAGTGGTGCGAGGAGAACCAGGCCACCAAGCCGGTCGACCGCCGCAAGGGCATCGAGAACACCGCCTCGTTCAAGGCCAACGGCACCGGCCCGTTCCGCGTGCGCGAACGCCAGCCGAACGTGCGCACCGTGTTCACGCGCAACGGCACCTACTGGGGCAAGATCGAAGGCAACGCGCAGGAGATCGTCTTCACGCCGATCGCCAACCCCGCCACCCGCGTGGCCGCGCTGGTCTCGGGCGAGGTCGACGTGATGGAGCCGGTGCCCGTGCAGGACATCGCGCGCATCAACGCCGCGCCCAACGCGCGCGTCATCACCGGCCCCGAGCTGCGCACCATCTTCCTGGGCATGGACCAGAAGCGCGACGAGCTGCAGTACTCGAACATCAAGGGCAAGAACCCGTTCAAGGACAAGCGCGTTCGCCAGGCCTTCTACCAGGCCATCGACATCGCCGGCATCCAGCGCACCGTGATGCGCGGCGCCTCGCGGCCCACCGGCCTGCTGGTCGGCCCCGGCATCAACGGCTGGACCGCCGAGCAGGACAAGCGCCTGCCCTTCGACGTCGAGGCCGCCAAGAAGCTGCTGACCGAAGCCGGCTATCCGAACGGCTTCGAGGTCTCGCTCAACTGCCCGAACGACCGCTACGTCAACGACGGCCAGATCTGCCAGAGCGTGGCCGCCAATCTCGCGAAGATCGGCGTTAAGATCAACCTCGTGGCCGAGACCAAGGGCACCTACTTCCCGAAGATCCTGCGTCGCGACACCAGCTTCTACATGCTGGGCTGGACCCCGACCACCTACGACTCGCACAACGCGCTGAGCTCGCTGACCTCCTGCCCCGACGACAAGGGCACGGGCCAGTTCAACCTGGGCGCCTACTGCAATCCCAAGCTCGACGAGGTCACGAAGAAGATCCAGTCCGAGAGCGACAAGGCCAAGCGCAACGAGCTGATCAAGGAAGCCTTCAAGATCCATGCGGACGACGTCGGCACGCTGCCGCTGCACCAGCAGTCGCTGGCCTGGGGCGTGAGCAAGAAGGTCGAGCTGGTGCAACTGGCCGACAACTTCATGTATTTCAAGTGGATGAGCGTCAAGCCCTGATCGGGCTTCCCGCAGCCCCCGTGGCCTGACCCCATGGGCCCGCTTCTTGCGGGCCCATTCCTTTTGCTTCCACGATGAAAAAAACCATAGCCCGCTGGTTCGACAGCGATGTCGGCTACAGCTTCCGCACCTCGCCGGTGGCGATCGTCGCGGCGCTGATCGCGCTGACCTGCCTGTTCTGCGCGGCCTTCGCCGGCTGGGTGTCGCCGCACAACCCCTTCGACCTCGCATCGCTCGAACTCGGCGATGCGCGCCTGCCGCCGGCCTGGACCACCGATGGTTCGGCCAAGTACCTGCTGGGCACCGACGACCAGGGCCGCGACATCCTCTCGGCCGTGATCTACGGCGCGCGCATCTCGCTGATCGTCGGCGTGGTGTCGGTGGTGCTGTCGGTCTTCGTCGGCGTCGTGCTGGGCCTCTTGGCCGGCTTCTTCGGCGGCTGGCTCGACACCTTCCTCATGCGGCTGTGCGACGTGATGCTCTCGTTCCCGCCGATCCTGGTCGCGCTGCTGATCGCCGGCGTGGGCCGCGCGCTGTTCCCGCATGCCAACGATTCGCTGGCCTTCGGCGTGCTCATCATCTCCATCTCGCTGACCGGCTGGGTGCAGTACGCGCGCACCGTGCGCGGCTCCACGCTGGTGGAGCGCAGCAAGGAGTACGTGCAGGCCGCGCGCGTCACCGGCGTCGCGCCGATCCGCATCATGCTGCGCCACGTGCTGCCCAACGTGCTCGGGCCGGTGATGGTGCTGGCCACGATCCAGGTCGCGACCGCGATCATCACCGAGGCCACGCTGTCCTTCCTCGGCGTCGGCGTGCCGCCGACCTCGCCCTCGCTGGGCACGCTCATCAGCATCGGCAACCAGTACCTGTTCTCGGGCGAATGGTGGATCACCGTGTTCCCCGGCGCGATGCTGGTGCTGATCGCGCTCAGCGTGAACCTGCTGGGCGACTGGCTGCGCGATGCGCTCAACCCGCGGCTGCGCTGAAGAAGCGGGAGACACGCCATGACACTGCTCCAGGTCAAGAACCTCGTCGTCGAATTTCCGAACCGCCGCGGCACGCTGCGCGCGCTCGACGACATCTCCTTCGACATCGCGCCCGGCGAGATCCTCGGCGTGGTCGGCGAATCGGGTGCCGGCAAGTCGCTCACGGGCGCCTCGATCATCGGCCTGCTCGAGCCGCCGGGCCGCGTGGCCGGCGGCCAGATCCTGCTCGAGGGCCAGCGCATCGACAACCTCGGCTTCGATGCCATGCGCCCGATCCGCGGCCGCAAGATCGGCGCGATCTTCCAGGACCCGCTGACCTCGCTGAACCCGCTCTACACGGTGGGCCGGCAGCTCATCGAGACCATTCGCACCCACCTGCCGGTGACCGAATCGGAAGCGCGCAAGCGCGCCATCGGCCTGCTGCAGGACACCGGCATTCCCGCCGCCGAGCAGCGCATCGACCACTTCCCGCACCAGTTCTCGGGCGGCATGCGCCAGCGCGTGGTGATCGCGCTCGCGCTCGCGGCCGAGCCCAAGCTGATCGTGGCCGACGAACCGACCACCGCGCTCGACGTGTCGATCCAGGCGCAGATCATCCAGTTGCTCAAGCGCATCTGCAAGGACCGCGGCGCGGCCGTGATGCTGATCACGCACGACATGGGCGTGATCGCCGAGACCTGCGACCGCGTGGCCGTGATGTATGCGGGCCGCATCGCCGAGATCGGCCCGGTGCATGAGGTCATCCACCAGGCGGCGCATCCCTACACCGCGGGCCTGATGGCTTCCATCCCCGACATGGCGAGCGACCGCGAGCGCCTGAACCAGATCGACGGCGCGATGCCGCGGCTCAATGCGATCCCCAAGGGCTGCGCCTACAACCCGCGCTGCCCGCGCACCTTCGCGCGCTGCCTCGAGGAGCGGCCCGAGCTGATGCACGCGGGCGCCACGCGTGCCGCCTGCTGGCTGCACGACGCGACCGATCCGCACACCGGCCAGGCCGAGATCGCGGCGAAGCATCACGATGCGCTCGTGGCCGGCGAACGCGCCACGCCCGAGGCGGCCGAACCGATCGTGGAGGTGACGCGATGAGCGCCGTGATCGAACCCGGCAAGGCCACCGGCGGCGAGCCGCTCGTGGTGGCCCACGACCTCGCGCGCACCTTCGACGTCTCGCCGCCCTGGCTCAACCGCGTGCTCGAGCGCAAGCCGCGCGTGCTGCTGCATGCGGTGGACGGCGTGAGCTTCTCGATCGAGCGCGGCAAGACGCTCGCGCTGGTCGGCGAATCGGGCTGCGGCAAGAGCACGGTCGCGCGCCTGCTCGTGGGCCTGTACGCGCCCACGCGCGGCGGGCTGCAGTTCGACGGCCAGGACGCGCACGCGGCCTTCAAGACCGCCGAGGGCCGCAAGCTGCGCCGCCGCATCCAGATGATCTTCCAGGACCCCTACGCGAGCCTCAACCCGCGCTGGATCGTCGAGGACATCATCGGCGAGCCGCTGCGCGAGCACGGCATCCTCAGCGACAAGGCCCAGCTGCGCGAGCGCGTGGGCCAGCTTTTGCAATCGGTGGGCCTGTCGCCGCTGGACATGAGCAAGTACCCGCACCAGTTCTCGGGCGGCCAGCGCCAGCGCATCTCGATCGCGCGCGCGCTGGCCACGCAGCCCGAGTTCCTGGTGTGCGACGAGCCCACCTCGGCGCTCGACGTGAGCGTGCAGGCGCAGGTGCTCAACATCATGAAGGACCTGCAGCGCGAGCAGGGCCTGACCTACCTGTTCATCTCGCACAACCTCGCGGTGGTGCGCCACGTGGCCGACCAGGTGGGCGTGATGTACCTGGGGCGGCTGGTGGAGGTGGCGGACAAGCAGAAGCTGTTCGCGACGCCGCAGCATCCGTACACGCGCATGCTGCTCGACGCGATCCCGCAGATGAAGCACACGGGGCGCGCGCGCACGCCGGTGCAGGGCGAGGTGCCGAATCCGCTCAATCCGCCCGCGGGCTGCGCCTTCCATCCGCGCTGCCCGCATGCCAATGCGCGCTGCTCGGCCGAGCGGCCGAAGCTCCAGAGCATTCGTGGCGTGCAGGTGGCCTGCCATGCGGCGGAGGAGGGGCGGATCTGAAGATCGGGTCGGGCGCACGAAGATGTGCGCAAAGGCACAGCCGGGCGCGCCGCATCGCGGCACAGTGGCGCGGCTTCTTCCGCACTGCGCCATGCCCCTTCCGATGACCCCTCTTCCTTCCGACGCCGGCGCGCTGCGCGCGCTCGGCCGCCGTGGCTTCCTCATGGGCTCGGCGCTCGGCGCGACCACCGTGTTGGGCACGCTGGCCTCGGTCTCTCAAGCGGTGTCGGCCGCCGGCGGTACGCCCGTGCGGCGCATGCCGGTGATCTTCATCGGCCATGGGTCGCCGATGAATGCGCTGGCCGACAACGCCTTCACGCGCCGGCTCGTCGCCTGGGGCTGCGAACTGCCGCGGCCCACGGCCATCCTCAGCGTCTCGGCGCACTGGCTCAGCAGCGGCGCGACCGGCGTCGGCGTGCAGGCCCGGCCCCGGACCATTCACGACTTCGGCGGCTTTCCGCAGGCGCTGCACGACATCGACTACCCGGCACCCGGCCATCCCGCGCTCGCGCGCGAGGCGGCCGCGGCGGTGAAGCAGTCACCGGTGGTCGCCACCGAGCAATGGGGCCTGGACCACGGCACCTGGACCGTGCTCAGGCATCTCTATCCGAAGGCCGACGTGCCGGTGTTCCAGCTCAGCATCGACTACGACAAGCCCGCGGCCTTCCACTACGCGGTGGGGCGCGACCTCGCCGCGCTGCGCGACAAGGGCGTGCTGGTGATGGGCAGCGGCAACGTGGTGCACAACCTGCGCGCCACCGACCGCGGCACGCCCGACGGCCCGGCGGCGAGCCGGCCCTGGGCCCAGTCCTTCGACGATGCGGTGAAGGCCGCGCTGGCCGGCCGCGACGACCGCGCGCTGATCGGCTATGAAAGGCTCGCGGGCGCATCGACCGCGGTGGCCACGCCCGATCACTACTTTCCGTTTCTCTACGCACTCGGCGCCGCGGGGGCGGGCGAGCGCGCGAAGACGGTCTACGAGGGCTTCCAGTCGGGCACGCTCGGCATGCGCTGCGTGCAGTTCGGCTGAGCTACTGCTCCTCGCCCCACGAGAACCCGTCGCGCGCGATCATCGCGCTCGATGCGCTCGGACCCCAGGTGCCGGCCGCATAGGGGCGCGGTCCGCCGTCGCTGGCCCAGCTGTCGATCAGCGGTTCGACCCAGCGCCATGCCTCCTCCTGCTCGTCGCTGCGCACGAACAGGTTGAGCCGGCCGTCGATCACGTCGAGCAGCAGCCGTTCGTAGGCACCCACGCGCTCGGAACCGAAGCGCTTGTCGAAGTCGAGGTCGAGCTGCACCGGCGCGAGCTGCGGCGCGCTGTCCTGGCGGCCGTTGCTGCGGCGGTTGTCCTGCGCCTGCGCGAGCATGTGCAGCTCGAGCCCGTCCTTGGGCTGCAGGTTGATCACGAACTTGTTCGCGCTGCCGGACGGTGCGCGGAAGATCGCGTGCGGCGTCGGGCGGAAGTTGACCTCGATGCGCGCATCGCGCGAGGCCAGCCGCTTGCCGGTGCGGATGTAGAAGGGCACGCCGGCCCAGCGCCAGTTGGCGATCTCGGTGCGCAGCGCGACGAAGGTCTCGGTGCGGCTCTCGCGGTCGACGCCGGGTTCGTCGCGGTAGCCCGGCACGCGCTCGCCGTAGGCCGTGCCGGCCGTGTACTGGCCGCGCACCGTGTGCAGGCCCAGCGTCTCGGGCGTCCAGGGCTTGAGGGCGCGCAGCACCTTGAGCTTCTCGTCGCGGATCGCATCGGCGTGCGAGTTGATCGGCGGCTCCATGCCGATGGCGCACAGCAGCTGCAGCGCATGGTTCTGCACCATGTCGCGCAGAGCGCCGGTCTGGTCGTAGAAGGCGCCGCGCTTTTCCACGCCCAGGTCCTCGGCGATGGTGATCTGGATGTTGGCGATGTGCTCGCGGCGCCAGATGGGTTCGAACAGCGCGTTGCCGAAGCGCATCGCGAACAGGTTCTGCACCGAGGGCTTGCCGAGGTAGTGGTCGATGCGGAAGACCTGCTTCTCCTCGAGCACCTTGCCCACCGCGGCGTTGATCGCGCGGTTGGAGGCCAGGTCGTGGCCCAGCGGCTTCTCGAGCACGATGCGGGTGCGCGCGCCGTTGAGGCCGGCGGCCGCGATCTGCTCGACCACCTGCGTGAACAGGCCCGGCGCGGTGGCGACATACATCACGACCGTGTCGGCATCGCGCTGCTTGAGCAGGTCGGACAGGCGCGCATAGTCGTCGGGCTTCGACAGGTCCATGCGCAGGTAGTGCAGCATCGAGGCGAACTTCTCGAACTCCTCGGGCGAGGGCCGCTTGGCGCCTTCGACGGCATTGAAGCGCGACTGGATCAGCTCGCGGTACTGGTCGTCCGACAGGTTGTCCCGCGCCACGCCGACGATGCGCCCGTCCTTCGGCAGGCTCCCGTGCCGGAAGGCCTGGAACAGAGCGGGCATCAGCTTGCGCCATGCGAGATCGCCGGTGCCGCCGAACAGAACGAGATCGAAGCTCATGGGGAACACTTTCCTTGGGTCTGGGGGCGAGCAGGCAATGTGCCGGCCCGCCAATCGCGATGGTACTTGTACCAATTCCTCGCACTTGTACTAAAGCTACGCTGAACCCATGGCCGGGAGGCCTTTTTTTATTGAACGAAGCGGAGAACTCCATGAAGAAGCTTTTTGTTGCGGCGGCGCTGCTGGGTGGATCGGCGATGGCATCGGCCCAGGGCACGGTCAACGTGATCTGCTCGGTGCAGGCCGAGTGGTGCAGCGTGATCTCGACCGTGTATGCGCGCACCACCGGCACCCGCATCAACATGGCGCTCAAGGGCTCGGGCGAGGCGCTGGCCCAGCTCATCGCCGAGAAGGACAACCCCAAGACCGATGTCTGGTTCGGCGGCACCGGCGACCCGCACCTGCAGGCGGCCGAGCAGGGCCTGACGCTCGAGTACAAGTCGCCCTCGCTGTCGCAGCTGCATCCCTGGGCCCAGCAGCAGGCGAAGCAGTCGGGCTACAGGACCGTGGGCATCTACTCGGGCCCGCTGGGCTTCGGCTACAACCCCGAGCTGCTGGCCAAGAAGAAGCTGCCCGTGCCCAGGACCTGGGCCGACCTGCTCAAGCCCGAGTACAAGGGCGACATCCAGGTGGCCAACCCCGCCTCGAGCGGCACGGCCTACACCATGATCGCCACGCTGGTGCAGCTCATGGGCGAGGACAAGGCCTTCGACTACCTCAAGGCGCTGCACAGGAACGTCGGCCAGTACACGCGCTCGGGCACCGGCCCGATCAAGGCCGTGGCGCGCGGCGAGACCGCGGTGTCGATCAGCTTCGTGCACGACGGCCCGGGCGAGAAGATGCAGGGCTTCCCGGTCGAGACCATCACGCCGAGCGACGGCACCGGCGCCGAGATCGGCTCCATGAGCATCATCAAGGGCGCGCGCAACCTCGAAGCGGCGAAGAAGTTCTACGAATGGGCGCTCACGCCGGCCGCGCAGGAGCTCGGCGCCGCCAACAAGCAGTTCCAGCTGCCGAGCAATGCCGCCGCCAAGCTCGATCCGCGCATCCCCGACTTCAAGAAGATCAAGTTCATCGACTACGACTACGCCAAGTACGGCGCCAGTGCCGAGCGCCGCCGCCTGATCGCGCGCTGGGAGAAGGACGTCAACTCGCTGCCGCGCTAAGTGGAAGCGCGTTCCATCGGGGCCTCGCCGCGCGCGGCGGCCCCGCGCAATCCGGCGTCTGAGGCCGCGGCGCGGCGCACCCAGCGCTGGATCCGCGCCTGGGTGCTGCTGGGCCTCGCGGCCTACCTGCTGCTGCCCTGGTATGCGATCCAGGATGCGACCTGGTACGAGGCCGTTCCGCAGGTCTTCGGCGGCGCCGAGGGCGCCAATGGCCTGATGCAGGCCGCCACGCAGGGGCGCGTCTGGCTGTTCGTCGGGCTGGCGGGGCTGCTGGTCTGCGCCGTCGGCGCCTGGCTGCCGCCGGGCCGCGCGCAGGGCCGCTGGTTGTTGGCCGGCGGCGCGGGCGGTGCCCTCGGGCTCGCGCTCGCGGGCTTCGCGATCGGCGCGCGCGGCTGGGCCTTCGCGGCGCTGGAGGCGCGCTTCGGCGAGCTCGGGGTCAACCAGTTCGGCATCGGCGCCGGCGGCTTCGTGGCGCTCTGTGCGCTGGTGCTGCTCGCGGCCTTCGGCATCGCGCGGCTCGGCCGCTTCAAGGGCGACCTGTTCGTGGCCGCCTCGGTGCTCGGCTGCGGCGTGCTGATGGCGCTGTTCATCGCCTACCCCGTGAGCCGCGCGCTGTCGGGTGCCTTCCTCGACGAGGACGGCCGCGTGTCGATGGCCGCTTTCCTCGCGCGCGTCTTCACCGAACGCATCTGGGGCCTGGGCTGCCTCGCGGGCGGGGTGCGCTGCGGCGTGGCCTGGAACACGCTGGTGCTGGCGCTGCTGACGGCCGCGGGCACCACCTTCCTCGGCACGCTGATGGCGCTGATGGCCGAGCGCGGCAGCCGGCGCGGGCAGGGCGCGCTGCGGGTGCTGGCGCTGCTGCCGATCATCACGCCGCCCTTCGTGGTGGGCCTCGGCCTGATCCTGCTGTTCGGCCGCGCGGGCATCGTCAACCAGGGGCTCGAGAGCCTGTTCGGCATCGAGCCCACGCGCTGGTTCTACGGCATGCCCGGCGTGCTGGTGGCGCAGCTGTTCGCCTTCACGCCGATCGCCTTCATGATCATGCGCGGCGTGGTGCAGGGCATCGCGCCCAGCCTCGAGGAGGCCGCGCAGATGCTGCGCGCCGACCGGCGCCGTGCCTTCTTCACCATCACGCTGCCGCTGCTCAAGCCCGGGCTGGCCAATGCCTTCCTGGTGGGCTTCATCGAGAGCATCGCCGACTTCGGCAACCCGGTGGTGGTGGGCGGCCAGTTCTCGGTGCTGTCGACCGACATCTTCTTCGCCATCGTCGGCGCGCAGTACGACCAGGGTCGCGCGGCCTCGCTGGCCTGGGTGCTGACCTTGTTCGCGCTCGGCGTGTTCGCGCTGCAGCGCGGCCTGCTCGGCAGGCAGAACTACACCACCGTCAGCGGCAAGGGCGACGCCGGCATCCCGATGGCGCTGCCCGACGGCGTGCGCCGCACCATCCACTGCATCGCGCTGCCATGGATCGCCTTCACGGCCGTGGTCTACCTGTTCGCCTTCGCGGGCGGCTTCGTGCAGACCTGGGGGCGCGACTACAGCTTCACCTTGCAGCATTTCAAGACCGCGTTCGCGCTCGAGTGGGGCCAGTTCGGGCTGGTGTGGGCCGGCACGGCCTGGAACTCGCTGCTGACCACGCTCAAGCTGGCCGGCATCTCGGCGCCGATCACCGCGGCGCTGGGCCTGCTGATCGCCTGGCTGCTGGCGCGCAACGAGTTCAAGGGGCAGGGCGCCTTCGAGTTCGGCGCGCTGCTGGCCTTCGCGATCCCGGGCACGGTGCTCGGCGTGAGCTACATCCTGGCCTTCAACGTGCCGCCGTTCGAGCTCACGGGCACCGGGCTGATCATCGTGCTGTGCTTCATGTTCCGCAACCTGCCGGTGGGCGTGCGCGCGGGCACCGCGGCCTTCAAACAGCTCGACCGCTCGCTCGACGAGGCCTCGCTGATGCTGCGTGCCTCGACCTCGCAGACGCTGTTCAAGGTGGTGCTGCCGCTGCTCAAGCCGGCGCTGGTGGCGGCGCTGGTCTACAGCTTCGTGCGCGCGATGACGACCGTGAGCGCGGTGATCTTCCTGGTCACGGCCGAGAACGAACTGGCCACCACCTACATCATCGGCCGCGTCGGCAACGGCGACTACGGCATCGCGCTGGCCTACTGCACGGTGCTGATGATCCTGATGTCGCTCGCGATCGCGCTGGTGCAATGGGTGGTGGGCGAACGCAGGCTGGGACGGCGCGGCACGGCGCCGGGGCACCAGGGGCATCACAAGATGGAGGGGCTGGCATGAACACGGGCATCGAATTTCGCGACGTCACCAAGCGCTATGGCGCCGACCGCAGCGCGCCGCTGGCGGTCAAGGGCATCAGCTTCGAGGTGCCCGAGGGCACGCTGACCACCATCCTCGGCCCCTCGGGCTGCGGCAAGACCACCACCCTGCGCATGATCGCGGGGCTCGAGTCGCCGACCTCGGGCGCGATCTTCATGGGCGGGCGCGACGTCACCACGCTCGGGCCGGCCGAGCGCAACGTCAGCATGATGTTCCAGAGCTATGCGCTGTTCCCGCACATGGACGTGATCGGCAACGTGGGCTATGGCCTGCGCATGAGCGGCGTGAAGAAGGACGAGGCCACGGCGCGTGCGCGCGAGGCGCTGCGCGGCGTGGGCCTGGTGGGCTTCGACCAGCGGCTGCCGAGCGAGCTCTCGGGCGGCCAGCAGCAGCGCGTGGCGCTGGCGCGCGCGCTGGTGCTCGAGCCCGCGGTGCTGCTGTTCGACGAGCCGCTGTCGAACCTCGACGCGCGACTGCGGCGCGAGATGCGCGAGGAGATCCGCTCGCTGCAGCAGCGGCTCAAGCTCACGGTGGCCTACGTCACGCACGACCAGAGCGAGGCGCTGGCCGTGAGCGACCAGATCATCGTGATGGACCACGGCGTGATCGCCCAGCGCGGCACGCCCGAGCAGCTCTACGGCCGGCCCGAGAGCGAGTTCGTCGCGGGCTTCATGGGCGAGGCGATGGTGTTCCCGGGCGTGGCCGGCGCCGATGGCGACGTCACGCTGGGGCCGCTGCGGCTGCGGCCGCGCCATGCGGTGGCACCGGGCGCGGTCAAGGTGGCGGTGCGGCCCGAGGCCTGGCGCATCGGCGAGGCCTCGGCGGCCGACACCGGCCTGCCGGCCACGCTGCGGAAGGTGGCCTACCTCGGCAGCTTCTACGAGTACGGCTTCGACACGCCGCTGGGCGCGGTCTTCGTGGTCTCGACCGACCTGTCGAACCCGCTGGCCGCGGGTGCGCAGACCCGGCTCTCCCTGGGGACGCACGGCGTCAGCGTGGTGTAGCGCGCGCATGGAACAATGGCGCCATGAACGTGGTTTTCGATCTTGGCGCCGTGCTTTTCACCTGGGAGCCCACACGGCTGGTCCAGGCCCATCTGGCGGAGCATGCCCCTACTGAATCCGCCGCCGCGGCCCTGGGCCGCGCGCTTTTCCATCACGACGACTGGACCAGCTTCGACTGCGGCACCCGCACGCTCGAGGAAGCCGTCGCGCGCATGGCGGCCCGGCTCTCGCTGCCGGCCGACCGGCTGCTGGCCATGCTCGACGGACTCGGCGAACGGCTGGCGCCGATCGATGTCACGGTGGCGCTGCTCGAGGATCTGTTCGAGCGCCGCGAGGCCGGCGAGCCGCTGAAGCTCTACTACCTCTCGAACATGCCCGCGCCCTATGCGCGCGCGATCCTGGCGCGCCACGGCTTCATGCGGCGTTTCGACGGTGGCGTGTTCTCGGGCGACGTGAAGTTCCTGAAGCCCCATCGCGAGATCTACGAACTGCTCGCGGTGCGCCATGCGCTGGCGGCGGAGCAGACGGTGTTCATCGACGATTCGGCGCCCAACGTGGAAGCCGCGCGCGCCTTCGGCTGGCACGCGATCCACTGCACCGCGCCGGCCACGCTCGCGACCCAGCTCTCGCGCTACCTGCCGGTGCGCTCGACCTTGTCGATGTCGAAGCCCAGGCTTCCCGCGTAGTCGAGTTCGGCCTGCAGCGTTGCGTCGTCCAGGCAGGGGGCGCGCGACAGCACCCACAGGTACTCGCGGCTCGGCGTGCCGACCAGCGCCACCTGGTAGTCGCGGTCCAGCTTCAGGATCCAGTAGTCGCCCCACACCACCGGCAGCCAGGCCAGCCACGAGGGCGCGAAGCGCACCTCAAGCCGGCCCGCGCCGGGCTGGCCCGCCACCGGCACCACGCGCGCGGTGCCCAGCGATTCCTCGAAATTGCCGTCGGCGCGTTCGCAGCGGTTGAGCACCTCGATCGTGCCGTCGGGCCGCGGCGTGTAATTGGCCGTGACCGGGCCGGCGCAGGATTTCTGGAAGCGGTTGGGCAGCCGCGCCTGTTCGTGCCAGAGGCCGGCATAGCGGTGCAGGTCCACGGGCGCCACCACCTGCAGCGGCGCGCGCATCAGCGGGGCGCCGTCGGCCGGGCCGGCCAACTTGACGCGCGAGCGGCGCGCGGCATCCAGCGCGAGCCAGGCCGCCGCGCCGCCGATCACGAAGGCCGTGGCCAGGGTGCCGATGGCGGCACTGGTGCGGCGGTCGTCGAAGGAGGCGAGGTCGGTGGAGGCTGCGGGAGGAAGTCTGCGCTGCATGTAGGGGGCTCCTGGGTCGGGACGGCGAATCCGACGATTCGCGAAGGAAAGGATTCTTCAGCCTAGACGCGCCCGCGGGCCGGCGCCGTCAGCCGTGGACCACAGCGCCTGTAGGGCGGCATGGGGCCGAAACCCTGCTGGCCGCATGTTGTTCGCGCCGTCATGGAACAGGGTGCCAAGCCGTGCTACGGTGCGCATGAAAGCATCGGCCCGCATGCAACAGCGTGCAGGCCCCGTCGCCATCACCGCAACATAATCATTGCCATGAACCAACTCGATGCAATCCGTCAATGGACCACCGTGGTCGCCGACACCGGCGACTTCAAGCAGCTCAGCGCCTCCAAGCCGCAGGACGCGACCACCAATCCGTCGCTGATCCTCAAGGCGGTGCAGAAGCCCGAGTACCGTCCGCTGCTCGACGAGGGCGTGAAGAAGCATGCGGGCAAGCCGCTCGACGAGGTCATCGACCGCCTGCTGGTGCGCTTCGGCACCGAGATCCTCTCGATCATCCCGGGCCGCGTTTCGACCGAGGTCGATGCGCGCCTGTCCTTCGACACCGCCGCCACCGTGGCCCGCGGCGAGCGCATCACGGCGCTCTACAAGGCCGAGGGCATCGACACCGAGAAGCGCCTGCTGATCAAGGTTGCCTCCACCTGGGAAGGCATCGAGGCCGCGCGCCAGCTCGAGCAGAAAGGCATCCGCACCAATCTCACGCTGCTGTTCTCGTTCGCGCAGGCCGTGGCCTGCGGCGCGGCCGGCGTGCAGCTGATCTCGCCCTTCGTCGGCCGCATCTACGACTGGTACAAGAAGTCCGCGGGCGCCAAGTGGGACGAGACCGCCAACGCCGGCGCCAACGACCCGGGCGTGAAGTCGGTGCGCCAGATCTTCGAGTACTACAAGGCCAACGGCATCAAGACCGAGGTGATGGGCGCGAGCTTCCGCAACGTGGGCCAGATCCAGGCGCTCGCCGGCTGCGACCTGCTGACCATCAGCCCCGAGCTACTGGCCGAACTGGCCGCGAGCAACGAGCCGCTCGAGCACGCGCTCGATGCCAAGGCCGCCGCCCAGGGCAAGGCCGAGAAGATCGCCTACGACGAAGCCGGCTTCCGCTTCGCGCTCAACGAGGACGCGATGGCCACCGAGAAGCTCGCCGAGGGCATCCGCGCCTTCGCGGCCGATGCGATCAAGCTCGAGAAGCTGATGCAGGAAAGCGGCCGCTGATCATGGCGACCCCGCTTCGCTGCGACCGCGCACCGGCCTGGGCGCAGCTGCAGTCCTACTTCGAGACCGCGGGCCGCCAGTTCGATCTGCGCCATGCCTTCGTCGACGACGCCGGCCGCTTCGCGCACTTCAGCCAGGAGGCGCCGTACCTGTTCGCCGACCTGTCGAAGAACCTGATCGATGCGCGCGTGGAAGCGCTGCTGTTCGCGCTCGCGCGCGAGTGCGGCCTCGAGGCGCACCGCGACGCGATGTTCGCGGGCGAGCACATCAACAACACGGAAGACCGCGCGGTGCTGCACACGCTGCTGCGCGCGCCGGCCGATGCCAAGGTCGGCAAGACCGCGCCGCAATTGCGCGAGGTGCACGAAACGCTCGACGCCATGCTCGCCTACGCCGAGAAGGTGCGCGGCGACCACACCATCACCGACGTGGTCAACATCGGCATCGGCGGTTCCGACCTCGGCCCGCAGATGGCGGTGCTCGCGCTCGCGGAATTCGCGGCGCCGGGCAAGCACTTTCATTTCGTCTCGAACGTCGACGGCCACGAGCTCGACGGCGTGCTCGAGGGCCTCGCGCCCGAGCACACGCTGTTCCTGATCGCCTCGAAGACCTTCACGACGGCCGAGACGATGACCAACGCGCAGTCCGCCAGGCGCTGGTACGAGCAGTCGGGCGGCAACGACATCGCGGGCCACTTCGCGGCGCTCACCACCAACGTGGAAGCGGCCAACCAGTTCGGCATCGAGACCACCTTCGGCTTCTGGGACTGGGTGGGCGGGCGCTATTCGCTGTGGTCGGCCATCGGCCTGCCGATCGCGCTGGCCATCGGCGCCGAGGGCTTCCGCCGGCTGCTCGCGGGCGCGCATGCGATGGACGAGCACTTCCGCACCGCGCCGCTGGCGCAGAACCTGCCGATCCGCCTCGGCCTGCTCGATGTCTGGTATCGCAACTTCCACCGCTTCACGAGTCGCAGCATCGCGCCCTATCACAGCGCATTGAAGCGGCTGCCGGCCTATCTGCAGCAGCTCGAGATGGAGAGCAACGGCAAGCAGGTCGACGCGACCGGTGCGGCGCTGCCGCCGGGCCTGGGCACCTCGCCCGTGCTGTGGGGCGAGCCGGGCACCAACGGCCAGCATGCCTACTTCCAGATGCTGCACCAGGGCACCGACGTGATCCCGCTGGAGTTCCTCGCGGTGCGCGATGCCTCGCACGACCTCGAGGGCCACCACCCGAAGCTGCTGGCCAACGCGCTCGCGCAGGCGCAGGCGCTGATGGTGGGCAAGCTCGACGCGGGCGGCCACAAGAACTTCCCGGGCAACCGGCCCAGCAGCTTCTTCGTGTTCGAGAAGCTCACGCCCGAGGCGCTCGGCGCCTTCATCGCGCTGTACGAGCACCGCGTGTTCACCAGCGGCGCGCTGTGGGGCATCAACAGCTTCGACCAGTGGGGCGTGGAGCTTGGCAAGGTGCTCGCGCGGGACATCGAGCCGCGGCTCGCCTCGGGCGACGTCACGGGCCTCGATGCCTCGACCGCGGGCCTGCTGCAGCGGCTGAGCCCGCCCGCGCAGTGAGCGCTTGGCCATTCGAAGTACGCCATTCGTTGCCATTGCCGTTGAAGAAGGCGCCGATATGATGGCCCCGGGAAATTTCCCGGGGACCTCAAGAGGAGCCGATCAAATGGATTTTCAAACAGCGGTCAAGACCTGCTTTCAGAAGTACACGGATTTCAGTGGGCGCGCCTCGCGCTCCGAGTTCTGGTGGTTCATATTGGCCGAGGTGGTCGTTCTGATCGTCGCCAGCTTCATCCACCAGATCGTCTACTTGGTCGCCGCGCTCGGCTTCCTGCTGCCCGTGCTGGCCGTGGGCTCGCGCCGCCTGCACGACATCGGCAAGAGCGGCTGGTTCCAGCTGCTGATGATCATTCCGCTGATCAACCTGGTGCTGATCTATTTCTTCGTCCAGCCCAGCCAGCCCGAGTCCAACGCCTACGGCCAGCCGCAAGGCGCCTGAAGACCACGGACACCCGCAGAACAACGATTCGACAGGGCCGCGCATGCGGCCCTTTTTTCTGCCCGGGCGCTTCCTCAGGCCTCGGCCGTCGCCGCGGGCGCGCGCACCGGCGCACCGCTGGCCATGCGCAGGCACAGGTCGAAGGCCTGCTGCAGGCCCTCGATCTGCGCGATGCCCTGGCCCGCGATGTCGAAGGCGCTGCCGCTGGCCGAGGTGGCCACGGGCACAGGCAAGCCGCCGTGCAGGGTCACGCCCTGCTCGAAGCCCATGAGCTTCATCGCGATCTGGCCCTGGTCGTGGTACATCGAGACCACCGCGTCGACGTCGCCGCGCCGCGCGCCGATGAACACCGTGTCGGGCGAGAACGGGCCACGCGCGTCGTAGCCCTCGGCGCGCAACTTCTCGATGGCCGGGCCGATGATCTCGATCTCCTCCATGCCGATCGAGCCGCCGTCGCCGGCATGCGGGTTGAGCCCCGAGACCGCGATGCGCGGCTGCGCTACGCCCGACTGGCGCAGTGCCGCGGCGATGATCTTCACCGCGTCGCGCACGCCTTCGCCCGTGATGTGGCTCGCCACGTCCTTGAGCGGAATGTGCGAGGTCACGCGCGAGGTCCACAGCGCGCCCGTGAGATTGAACTCGCAGACGAAGCCCGGCACCGCGAAGCGCGCCTGCATGTAGCGCAGCTCGTCCTCGTGCACCAGGCCGCCCAGGCGCAGCGAATGCTTGTTGAGCGGCGCGAACAGGATCGCGTCGACCTGGCCGCGGCGCACGGCCGCGGTCGCGAGCTCGAGCGCCTGGAATGAGGCGCGGCCCGAGGCCTCGTTCGATTCGCCGAGCACCGGCTCCGCGCCCTCCATCCAGTCGCAGGCCAGCAGCGAGGGCCGGCCGTCCTCGAAGCGCAGCGTGTCGAGGCTCTCGGCCGCGAGCGGATCGAGCCTGGCGCCGGCGATGCGCTCGCCGGCGGCCAGCACCACCGGGTCGGCGATCAGCAGCACGCGCGCGGCGTCGAGGTTGCGCTGGCGCGCGAGCAGCTTGACCGCCATCTCGGGGCCGACCCCGCTGGGGTCGCCGAGCAGCACGGCGATGCGGGGCTTGGCGGAGGTCACGGTCGGAATCTTCGAAGGAGTGGACATGGCGATCGTCGGTGGAGAAAAAGCGGGGGACGGCCTCATTCGGCCTTGATGTTGGCGGCGCGCACGAGCTGGCCGTAGTGCTCGAACTCCTGCCGGTTCATGGCGGCGAAGGGTTCGCCGATCAGGCTGCCGGGCTCGCCGCCCAGGGCCTTGATGCGGGCCTGCACATCGGGCAGCTGCAGGCTGCGCGCGAGCTCGGCGCTCAGGCGCTCGACGGCCGGGCGCGGCGTGCCGGCCGTCACGTAGAGGCCGTACCAGGTCGAGACGTCGGCGCCCTTGACGCCCTGTTCGGCCAGCGTGGGCACGTCGGGCAGTTCGGGCGAGCGCTGCGGCGCGCTCACGGCCAGCGCGCGGAACTTGCCGGCCTTGATCTGGCCCATGGCCGAGGAGGTGCTGTCGAACATCATCTCGACCTCGCCCGAGATGATGTCGATGTGCGCCTGCGAGCTGCCCTTGTAGGGCACGTGCACCGACTTCATGCCGGTGGCCAGGTTGAAGGCCTCGCCGCCCACGTGCTGCGTGCTGCCGATGCCCGAGGAGGCGTACTTGAAGCCGCCGGGCCGGGCCGCCATCGCGGCCAGCAGGTCCTTCACCGACCTGTAGGGCGAGCTGGCCGACACCACCAGCACGTTGGGCATCACGGCCACCAGGCCCAGCGGCTGCAGGTCCTTGAGCGGGTCGTACTTGAGCTTGAGGATGTGCGGCGCCACCGCCTGCGCGGTGTTGGTGGCCAGGAGCAGCGTGGCGCCATCGGCCGGCGCGCGCGCCGTGAGCTCGCCCGCGATGGTGTTGGAGGCGCCGGGCCGGTTCTCGACCACCACCGGCTGCTTGAGCGCGGGCGAGAGCTTGTCGGCCAGCACGCGCGCCAGGATGTCGGTGCCGCCGCCCGGCGAGGCGCCGACCATGATGCGCAGCGGCTTGTCGGGGTAGGCGGGCGCGGTCTGGGCTGAGGCGAGGCCGGTGGCCAGCGCGAACGCGGTGGCGAAGAAGGCGGCGCGTCGGTGCCGGAAGGCCAGGGAAAAGAGGCGCATCGGGGTTGTCTCCTGCTTGTTGGTCTTGAGCGCCATTGCTTTCCATGCATGGCGAAGCCGCAGGGTAGGCCGTTCGCTCCTCGCGATCCAATCGAAATTGCTGCGGGCTTCATATACTTTTGGTGATGACCGTCCAGAAAACCTCGCCCGATGCCTCGCTGATGCTGCAGGTGCGACCGCGCCAGCTGCTGCTGCTGGTGCGCCTCGACGCCCACCGCCACCTGGGCCGCGCGGCCGAGGCCATGAACATCAGCCAGCCCGCGGCCACCAAGCTGCTGCAGCAGCTCGAGGATTCGCTCGGCGAGAAGCTGTTCGAGCGGCTGGCGCGCGGCATGGAACCCACCGCCTACGGCGAGATCCTGGTGCGCTACGCCCACCGCGTGGTCAGCGACTTCGGCAGCGCGCGCGAGGAGATGCTGGCGCTGCGCTCCGGCCTCAGCGGCGCGCTGCGCGTGGGCAGCGTGCCCGGCGCCGTGCCCGAGCTGCTGGCGCCGGCGCTGGTCGAATACCGTCGGCGCCATCCGCAGGTGGCGGTGTCGGTGGTGGTCGAGACCAGCGACGTGATGCAGGCCCAGCTCGAGCAGGGCGACGTCGACCTGGTGCTGGGCCGGCTCACCGACGGGCACGACGAATCGCGCTACGCCAGCGTGCCGCTGCTCGGCGAATCGCAGGTGGTGGTGGTGCGCAGCGGCCATCCGGCCTTCGAGCGCGAGGGCCTCACGCTGGCCGACCTGGCGGCCTGGCAATGGGTGCTGCAGCCGCCGGGCTCGCCGCAGCGCGGGCGCTTCGAGGCCGCCATGCGCGAGGCCGGCGTGCAGGCGCGGCTCGACATCCTCGAGACCGCCTCGCCGATCGCCATCACCGCGCTGCTCGAGAGCTCCGACATGGCGGCTGTCATGCCCGCCTCGCAGGCCCGGCACTACGCGCGGCTGGGCCTGCTGCGGGTGGTGCCGATCGAGCTGCCGGTGCGCGTGCCGCCGATCTGCCTGGTCACGCGCGAGGGGCGGGCGCTCTCGCCCGCGGCGGCCCAGTTCCGCCGGCAGCTGCTGGGCACCGGCTGAACGCTTTGGATTGCCTCTGGCACATGCTGTATTGCGTTGACTAGGGAATTCACTAGCCAATCGGTGCATGAAAGTACCGTCGTTGACATTCGAAGTACCAAAACCGCAAGCATGTTTATCCAGAATCCGGGCACGGCGACCCGAGGGGGCGTCGCTCACCCTCTAGGAGACAACATGCAGCGTTTTCTGAAAGCGGGCCTCGTCCTCGCACTCGCCGGCACCGGGCTCGTCGCCCAGGCTGCCACCGAACTCGTGATCGCGACCGTCAACAACGGCCACATGATCGAGATGCAGAAGCTCACGCCCTTCTTCGAGAAGGCCAATCCCGACATCAAGCTCAAGTGGGTCACGCTGGAAGAGGGCACGCTGCGCCAGCGCGTGACCACCGACATCGCCACCAAGGGCGGCCAGTTCGACGTGATGACCATCGGCCTGTACGAAGCGCCGATCTGGTCGAAGAAGGGTTGGCTGCAGCCCATCGCCACCGACGCCGCCTACGACGCCGACGACCTGCTGCCCGCGATCCGCGACGGCCTGTCGTACCAGGGCAAGCTCTACGCCGCGCCGTTCTACGGCGAGAGCTCGATGCTCATGTACCGCAAGGACCTGGCCGACAAGGTCGGCTTCCAGATGCCCGAGCAGCCGACCTGGAACCAGGTGAAGGAACTGGCCGGCAAGATCCACGACCCGAAGGCCGGCGTCTACGGCATGTGCCTGCGCGGCAAGCCGGGCTGGGGCGACAACATGGCCTTCCTGACCACGCTGGTCAACACCAACGGCGGCCAGTGGTTCGACATGCAGTGGAAGCCGCAGATCGACACCAAGCCCTGGAAGGACGCGATCGGCTTCTACGTCGACCTGATGAAGGCCTACGGCCCGCCGGGCGCCTCGGCCAACAGCTTCAACGAGAACCTCGCGCTGTTCAACGAAGGCAAGTGCGGCATGTGGGTCGACGCGACCATCGCCGCCTCGTTCATCAGCGATCCCAAGCAGTCGAAGGTGGCCGACAAGGTGGCCTTCGCGCAGGCACCCGTTGCTGTCACGCCCAAGGGCGCCAACTGGCTGTGGACCTGGAACCTGGCGATCCCCGCCAGCTCGACCAAGGCCGCCGCCGCCCAGACCTTCGTGAAGTGGGCCACCTCGAAGGACTACGTCAACCTCGTCGCCAAGGAGCACGGCTGGGGCGCGGTGCCCACCGGCACGCGCAAGTCGACCTACGCGAACCCCGAGTTCCAGAAGGTCGCGAAGTTCGCTGCCGCCGAGAAGAAGGCCATCGACGGCGCCAACCTCAGCGACAGCACGCTGCCGAAGTCTCCCTACGTCGGCGTGCAGTACGCGGCCATCCCCGAGTTCCAGGCCATCGGCGTGGCGGTGGGCCAGCAGATGAGCGCGGCACTCGCGGGCAAGGTCACGGTCGACCAGGCGCTGAAGACTTCGCAGACCACGGCCGAGCGTGAGATGAAGAAGGCCGGCTACTACAAGTAAGCCTCGTGGCTTGCTCCCTCCCCTCCGGGGGAGGGCCGGGGTGGGAGCACGCACGGCGCATCGTCCGTTGCCGCGCTCGATCGCAGCAGCCCCCATCCCCACCTTCCCCAGAGGGGGAAGGAGCCAGACAGAAGAGAGAAGGGACCACCCATGAAAAGACTCCTGCCCCGCGCACTCATGGCGCCGGCCGTGCTCACGCTCTTCCTCTGGATGATCGTGCCGCTCGCGATGACGTTGTACTTCTCGTTCGTGAACTACAACCTCATGCAGCCCGGCGACCATCCCTTCGCGGGCCTCGCCAACTTCGAGTACTTCGTCACCGACCCGGACTTCTGGCCCGCGACCTGGAACACGCTGCTGCTGATCGGCAGCGTGATCGGCATCACCGTGGTGCTTGGCGTGCTGCTCGCGCTGCTGGTCAACGAACCCTTCCCGGGCCGCGGCATCGTGCGCGTGCTCTTGATCTCGCCCTTCTTCGTCATGCCCGCGGTCAACGCGCTGCTGTGGAAGCACATGATGATGAACCCGATCTACGGCATCCTGGCCGATGTGTGGCGCGCCTTCGGCGCCCAGCCGATCGACTGGCTCACCGACGTGCCCCTGCTGTCGGTGATCATCATGGTGGCCTGGCAATGGCTGCCGTTCGCCTGCCTGATCTTCATCACCTCGCTGCAGTCGCTCGACCGCGAGCAGATGGAGGCCGCGCGCATGGACGGCGCGAGCGCGTTCCAGCGCTTCTTCTATCTCACCGTGCCGCACCTCGCGCGCCCGATGGCGGTGGTGATCATGATCGAGATGATCTTCCTGCTGAGCGTGTTCGCCGAGATCGCCATCACCACCAACGGCGGCCCGGGCAACGAGAGCACGAACATGACCTACATGATCTTCAAGCAGTCGCTCATGAACTTCGACGTGGGCGTGGCCTCGGCCGGCGCGCTGTTCGCGGTGGTGCTGGCCAACATCGTGGCCGTGTTCCTGATCCGCATCATCGGCAAGAACCTGGATTAGTCATGTTGCACACCCCCAGTCTTCGCGCACTTCGTATCGCTTCGCCAACCCCCTTGCAGGGGGCAACACCAACGGCCCGGCAAAGCCGGTTCCGTGGTGTTCCTGGAATGGGCCGTGTCTTGCCCACCGCACGATGGAGTAGCTGAACCATGCAACAACAAGCTCCCAGCAACTTCCTGCCGCAACTGCTGCGCACCGTCGGTGCCTGGGCCGTCGCGCTGCTGCTGTTCTTCCCGCTCGGCTGGCTGTTCCTCACGGCCTTCAAGACCGAGCTGCAGGCGATCCACGTGCCGCCGCTGTTCATCTTCGAGCCCACGCTCGACAACTTCGGCGAGGTGCAGCGGCGCAGCGACTACCTGCTGTACGCGCGCAACTCGCTGATCACCAGCCTGGGCTCGACCATCCTCGGCCTGTTGATCGCGGCGCCGGCCGCGTACTCGATGGCCTTCTTCCGCACCAAGAAGACGCGCGACATCCTGATGTGGATGCTCTCGACCAAGATGATGCCGGCCGTGGGCGCGCTGGTGCCGATCTACGTGCTCGCGCAGACCGCGGGCCTCTTGGATTCGCTGAGCGCGCTGACCATCGTGTTCACGCTGTCGAACCTGCCGATCATGGTCTGGATGCTCTACAGCGCCTACAAGGACATCCCGAACGAGATCCTCGAGGCCGCGCGCATGGACGGCGCGAGCCTGTGGACCGAGTTCCGCCATGTCGTGCTGCCGCTGTCGGTCGGCGGCCTCGCCTCCACCGGCCTGCTGTGCCTGGTGTTGAGCTGGAACGAGGCCTTCTGGGCGCTCAACCTCACCTCCGCCAAGGCCGGCACGCTGGCCACGCTGATCGCCTCGTACTCGAGCCCCGAGGGCCTGTTCTGGGCCAAGTTGTCGGCGGCCTCGCTGATGGCCATCGCGCCCATCGTCGTGTTCGGCTGGTTCAGCCAGAAGCAACTGGTGCAAGGCCTGACCTTCGGCGCCGTCAAGTAAAGAAAGGGAGACACCCCATGGCCTACCTCCAACTGAAGAACATCAAGAAGAGCTTCGGCGAAGTCGACATCATCAAGGGCGTCGACCTCGAGATCCAGAAAGGCGAGTTCATCGTCTTCGTCGGTCCCTCGGGCTGCGGCAAGTCGACCCTGCTGCGGCTGATCGCGGGGCTCGAGCCCATCAGCAGCGGCAACCTGCTGCTCGACGGCAAGGACATCACCTGGGCCCCCTCGGGCAAGCGCGACCTCGCGATGGTGTTCCAGAGCTATGCGCTCTATCCGCACATGAGCGTGTACGACAACATGTCCTTCGCGCTCAAGCTCGCGGGCACGAGCAAGTCCGAGATCAAGACCAAGGTCGAGCATGCGGCGAAGACGCTGAACCTCACGCAGTACCTCGATCGCCTGCCTAAGGACCTCTCGGGCGGTCAGCGCCAGCGCGTGGCCATCGGCCGTGCCATCGTGCGCGCGCCCAAGGTGTTCCTGTTCGACGAGCCGCTGTCCAACCTCGACGCGGCGCTGCGCGGCAACACGCGGGTGGAAATCCACAAGCTGCACCGCGCACTCGGCGCGACCACCATCTACGTCACGCACGACCAGGTCGAGGCCATGACCCTGGCCGACCGCGTGGTGGTGCTCAAGGACGGGCTGATCGAGCAGGTCGGCACGCCGCTCGAGCTCTACGACCGCCCGGCCAACCAGTTCGTCGCGCAGTTCATCGGCATGCCCTCGATGAACATGGTGGCGGCCAGCGCCATCCCGAGCTTCTCGGCCGCGACCGGCGGCCGGCTGCCGAGCGACGGCTTCCTCGGCGTGCGGCCCGAGGGCCTGCGCGTGCATCCGAAGGCCGGCGCGCCGGTGTCGGACGTGCAGGGCCGCGTCGAGCTGATCGAGGCGCTGGGTGCCGACACGCTGATCCACGTCGACGTGGGCGGCGTGCCGCTGGTGGCGCGCCAGAACGACCGCACGCCGCTGCAGGCCGGCGACGACGTGGCGGTCGAGCTCGATCCCTCGGTGCTGCACCTGTTCACGCGCGACGGGCGCGCTGTCGCGGCCTGAACCTCTTCTCTCGTTTCATTCCTCTTCCGGGACATTCTTCGTGACTCTCGCAGCAGCGCCCCTTCCACCCGCTCCCTCGGAGTTCACGGTGCTCCACCTCGGCCTCGGGTCCTTCCACCGGGCGCACCAGGCGGTCTACCTGCAGCGGCTGATCGACGCGGGCGACACGCGCTGGTCGATCTCGGGCGCCAACATCCGGCCCGACATGGCCGAGGTCGTCGAGGCGCTGCGCGCCCAGGGCGGCCGCTACACGCTCGAGACCGTCTCGCCCGCGGGCGAGTACCGCTACGAGCAGATCGAGGCCATCCGCGAGGTGCTGCCCTACGAGCCCTCGCTCGCCGGCCCGATCGCGCGCGGCGCCGCGCCGTCCACGCGCATCGTCTCCTTCACCGTCACCGAGGCCGGCTACTACCTCGACACCAAGGGCCGGCTCGACCTGTCCTTTGCCGACCTCGCCACCGACATCGCGCGTGCCGCCAAGGGCGAGGCGGGCGGCGAGGGCGTGACCATCTACGGCGCCGTCTGCGCGATCCTGCGCGCGCGCAAGGCCGCCGACGCAGGGCCGCTCACGCTGCTGAACTGCGACAACCTGCGCCACAACGGCGAGCGCTTCCGCGCCGGCCTGCTCGAGTTCATCGAGCGCGCGGGTGATGCCGAACTGCTGGCCTGGACGCAGGCCAACACGCGTTGCCCCAATGCCATGGTCGACCGCATCACGCCGCGCCCGCCGCCCGAGCTGCGCGCGCGCGTGAAGGCCGCCACCGGTCGCGACGACGCGGCCGCGATCACCGGCGAGAGCTTCATCCAGTGGGTCATCGAGGACGACTTCGCGGCCGGCCGCCCCGACTGGGCGCGTGTGGGTGTCGAACTGGTCGACTCGGTGCAGCCCTACGAGGAAGCCAAGATCCGCATCCTCAATGCCACCCACAGCTGCATCGCCTGGGCCGGCACGCTGGTGGGCCTCGGCTTCATCCACGAGGGCACGCACGACGCCGCCATCCGCAAGATGGCCTTCGACTACGTGAGCGACGACGTCATTCCCTGCCTGAGCCCGAGCCCGATCGACCTCGCGGCCTACCGCGACGTGGTGCTCGACCGCTTCGGCAACCCCGCCATCCGCGACACCAACCAGCGCGTGGCCGCCGACGGCTTCTCGAAGATCCCCGGCTTCATCGCACCGACCGTGCGCGAGCGGCTGGCCGCGGGCCAGCCCATCGACAGCGTGGCGATGCTGCCCGCGCTGTTCCTGGCCTTCCTGCAGCGCTGGCACCGCGGCACCTTGCCCTATGCCTACCAGGACCAGGGCATGGACGAAGCCGTGGCGCATGCCATCTGCGACGCGGCCGACCCGGTCGCCGCGCTGTGCGCGGACGCGGGCCTGTGGGGCCCGATCGCGGGCGATGCGCGGCTGGTCGATGCGGTGCGCCGCGCGAGCGGACGTGTCGCGAGTTTCATCTGCGACAAGGCATGAGCACCCGGCTGCAGGACCGCCATGTGCTGCTGACCGGTGCAGGTGGCGGCATCGGCCTGGCGGTCGCCGAAGCCTGCATCGCCGAGGGCGCGCGCTGCAGCGTGGTCGATCGCGCGGCCGCGCCTTCCGAGGCGGTGCGCGCGCTGCAGCAGCGCCATCCCGATCGCCTGGCCTACATCGCGGCCGACGTGACCGACATGCAGGCCATCGCGCGCCTGCTGGTCGAGGCACAGGTGGCCTTCGGGCCGATCCACGTGCTGTTCAACAACGCCGCCGTGTTCGATCTCGCGCCGCTGCTCGACAGCGACGAGGCCTCGTTCGACCGCCTGTTCGCCGTCAACGTGAAGGGCATGTTCTTCGTCATGCAGGCCGTGCTGCGCCACATGGTCGAGGCCGGCACCCGCGGCGCCTCGGTCATCAACATGGCCTCGCAGGCGGGGCGACGCGGCGAGGCGCTGGTGTCGCACTACTGCGCGACCAAGGCGGCCGTGATCAGCTACACCCAGAGCGCGGCGCTCGCGATGGCGCCGCATGGCATCCGCGTCAACGGCATCGCGCCCGGCGTGGTCGACACGCCGATGTGGGACCAGGTCGACAGCCTGTTCGCCAGGGCCGAGGGACTGGCCCTCGGCGAGAAGAAGCGGCGCGTGGGGCTCGAGGTGCCGCTGGGCCGCATGGGCCTGCCGGGCGACATCGCGGGCGCGGCCGTGTTCCTGGCCAGCGACGAGGCGCGCTACATCACGGCGCAGACCTTGAACGTCGATGGCGGCAACGTCATGGGCTGAGATGGCGATGCATGCCGCAGCGAAGTCAGGAAAGTATCGGAGCGCTTGCCTTCCTTGCGGTGAAGCGCGGGCCGCCCGGTGAGAAGATAGCCGACCTCCGCCGCACGCGATCCATGAACGACGATTTCCATCTCTACCTCGACAGCGCCGACCTCGCGGCGCTGCGGGCCTGCCTGCCGCACCCGGTCGTCCATGGCGTGACGACCAACCCGACCTTGCTCCAGCGCGCCGGTGTCGGCCGCGCCGACGTGCCCGGCCTGCTGCAGCGCTGCATCGAACTGGGCGCGCGCCAGGTGCAGGCGCAGGTGTACTCGAGCGAGGTCGACGGCATGCTCGAGGACGCGCAGGCGCTGCTGCCGAAGTTCGACGCCGGTCAGCTCGTCATCAAGATTCCCGCCACGCGCCAGGGCCTGGTGGCCGGCGCGCGGCTGATCGCGCAGGGCGTGCCCGTGACCTGGACCGCCGTCTACGCACCGGAGCAGGCCCACTTCGCGGCGCAGCTCGGCGCGGCCTATGCGGCGCCTTACCTCGGGCGGCTCGAGGATGCGGGCCAGGACGGCCTCGCGCTGATCGCGCGCATGCAGTCGCTGGTCGCGCGGCGGCCCGCGGCGGGCACGCGGCTGCTGGTGGCGAGCATCCGCTCGCGCGAGGCCTACCTGTCGCTGCTCGCGCTGGGCGTCGGCGCCATCACGATCCCGCCGCGCCTGTTCGCCGAACTGCTCGATCATCCCGCCACGCTTGCCGCCGAACGCGGCTTCCTGGACGACGCCCGCGCCCTGAACTGACCGAAGAAAATCCTGTCCTCACCATGCGCATTGCACTCACGGGCGAAGCCCTGATCGATTTCACCGCCAGCGAGGCCGGCACGCTGGCCTTCCTCGGCCACGAGGGCGGTTCGCCGCTCAACACGGCCGTGGCCTGCGCGCGGCTGGGCCAGCACACCGGCTTCTTCACGCAGCTGTCGACCGACCTGTTCGGCGAGCGGCTGATGGCCTTCCTCGAACGCAACGGCGTCGACACCGGCTTCATCCTGCGCAGCAGCGCGCCCTCGACTCTGGCCTTCGTCGAGCGCACGCCGCAGACCAACCGCTATGCCTTCTACACGCACGGCAGCGCCGACGCGACCTGGGCGCCCGAGCCGCTGCCGCAGCTGCCGGCCGACTGCCGCTTCCTGCACTTCGGCTCGATCTCGCTGCTGCAGGAGCCGGCCGCGACGCGCATCGCCGACCTGGTGAGCGCCAACGCGGGCCGCTGCGTGATCGTGTTCGATCCCAATGTGCGGCCCAGCCTGATCCCCGACCTCGCGGCCTACCGAGCGCGCGTGGCCAACTGGTTCGCGATGGCCGACCTGGTCAAGCTCAGCGACGAGGATGCCGCGCTGCTCGCGCCGGATCGCCCGGTCGATGCGCTGGCCGCCGAGATCCTGGCCGCGGGCGCGCGCGCCGTCATCGTCACGCGCGGCGGCGAGGGCGCCACGCTGTGGCGCGCGGGCAAGGCGCCGCTGTCGGTGGCCGCGCCGCGCGTGCAGGTGGTCGACACCATCGGCGCCGGCGACACCTTCACGGCCGGCCTGTCGGTCGCGCTGCTCGACCAGGGCGTGGAGCACCGCGACCAGCTCGCGGCGCTTGGCGACGACGGCTGGCGCGCGGTGATGCGCTTCGCCGCCACCGCCGCGGCCCTGAACTGCACCCGCGAGGGTGCCGATCCACCGGTGCTGGCGGCCGTGCAGGCGGCGCTGGCGCAGGGAGACAATCGCTAGTCGTTCTGGCATGCAGCCATGACCACCACCACCCGCAAGCGTTCGATTCCCCGCCAGCGCCAGCCCGAGCTGGAGCGCGACTTCGCGCGCTCGCCCTCGCTGGGCTACGAGGCGCCCGAGGAGACCGGCCTGGTGCGATGCCTGGCGCACGGCTTCCCGAGCCCGCTGGTGCGCTGGCACTTCCACGAGGACTACGAGCTGCACCTGATCACCGAGACCTCGGGCAAGGCCTTCATCGGCGACTGGATCGGGCCGTTCCAGCCCGGCCACCTGGTGCTGTGCGGCCCGCGGCTGCCGCACAACTGGATCTCGCTCGACGTGCCCGAGGGCGGTGCCGCCGGGCGCGACCGCGTGATCCAGTTCCGGCACGAGCCGATCGAGCAGGCCGCGGCCCAGATTCCCGAGCTGCGCGAGGTCATGCAACTGCTCGAGCGCGCGCGCCACGGCATCGAGTTCTTCGGCCTCTCGCAGCAGGCGCAGCAGCACTGGGACGACATCAAGGCCGCGCGCGGCGTGCGCCGGCTCGGGCTGTTCCTGGGCTTCCTGGCCGACCTCGCGCAGTGCACCGACTACCGGCTGCTGTCGAGCGTGCAGATGCAGGGCGCGCAGGGCGCCGATGGCGACGCGCAGGTCGACCAGATCAACGGCATCGTCAACCGCATCACCAACAACATGACCGAGCAGCTCTCGATGGCCGACCTGGCCGCCGAGCTCGGCATGAGCGAGAGCCGCTTCAGCCGCTTCTTCCGGCGCTCCACCGGCAACAGCTTCACCGACTTCGTCAACCGCGTGCGCATCAACAGCGCCTGCCACCTGCTGATGCAGACCGACCACTACGTGACCGACATCTGCTACCAGGTCGGCTTCAACAACGTGGCGAACTTCAACCGGCGCTTTCTCGAGATCAAGGGCATGACGCCCAGCGAGTTCCGCCGCCAGGCCGACACCCGCTTCGGCAACGGCATGGCCTGAACGCCGCCTTTCATCCAAACCCACCGGGAGCTTCTCTTGTATCTGGGACTCGACCTCGGCACGTCCGAGCTCAAGGCGCTGCTGCTCGCCGACGATCACCGCATCGTCGGCGTGGCGCGCGCATCGCTGACCGTGGACCGGCCGCATCCGCTGTGGTCCGAACAATCGCCCGCGCAATGGTGGCAGGCGCTCGAGCAGGTGATGGCGCAGCTGCGCGCCGACCAGCCGGCGGCGCTCGCGCAGGTGCGCGCCATCGGGCTGTCGGGCCAGATGCACGGCGCCACGCTGCTCGACGCGGCCGGCGAGGTGCTGCGCCCGGCCATCCTCTGGAACGACGGCCGCAGCGGCGCCCAGTGCGAGACGCTGACGCGCGCGGTGCCGCGGCTGGGCGAGATCGCGGGCAACCTCGCGATGCCGGGCTTCACCGCGCCCAAGCTGCTGTGGGTGCGCGAGCATGAGCCGGAAATCTTCGCGCGCGTGGCGCGCGTGCTGCTGCCCAAGGACTGGCTGCGCTTCATGCTGAGCGGCGAGGCGGTCGGCGAGATGTCCGATGCGGCCGGCACGCTGTGGCTCGACGTCGGTGCGCGCGACTGGTCCGACGAGCTGCTTGCGGCCACCGGCCTCACGCGTGCGCAGATGCCGCGGCTGGTGGAGGGCAGCGAGGTCTCGGCCACGCTCAAAGCCCAGCTCGCCGAACGCTGGGGCTTGGCTGCGGACGTGAAGATCGCCGGCGGCGCGGGCGACAACGCCGCCAGCGCGGTCGGCATGGGCATCGTGGAGCCCGGGCAGGGCTTCGTCTCGCTCGGCACCTCGGGCGTGATCTTCGTGGCCTCGAGCCGCTTCGAACCGAATCCCGCGCAGGCGGTGCATGCCTTCTGCCATGCGTTGCCGGGCCGCTGGCACCAGATGTCGGTGATGCTCTCGGCCGCGAGCGCCGTGAGCTGGGCCTCGCGGCACCTGGGCTTCGGCGACGAGGCCACGCTGCTGGCGGCGGCCGCGCGGCTCGACGACGCGGCGCGTGCGCGCGCGCCGATCTTCCTGCCCTACCTGTCGGGTGAACGCTCGCCGCACAACAACGCGAACGCGCAGGGCGTGCTGTTCGGACTCACGCAGGCGCATGGCGCCGACGACATCGCCTATGCGGTGGTCGAGGGCGTGAGCTTCGGCCTGCGCGACGGACTCGACACGCTGGCGCGGTCCGCGGGCGCGCTGGCGCTGGTGGGAGGCGGTGCGCGCAGCAGCTGGTGGGCGCAACTGCTGGCCGACATCCTCGAGGTGCCGCTGACGCTGGCCGAGGGCGGCGAGGCCGGCGGTGCGCTCGGCGCCGCGCGACTGGCCTGGCTGGCCGATGGCGGCGCGATCGCCGCGGTGTGCACCGCGCCCGCGGTGCGGCAGCGCTTCGATCCGAAGGCCGAGGTCGCGGCGGGGCACCGCGCGCGGCATGCGCGCTTTCGCAAGCTCTATCCGCTGCTGCGCGCGTCGTTCGAGGCCTGAGCGCCTGGTCTTTTCCCTCTCCCTCTGGGAGAGGGTCAGGGTGAGGGCACCGGGCCTCACCATGGCCCTGACGGTATCCGTCGCCCAGAGCCCTCACCCCGGCCCTCTCCCAGAGGGAGAGGGAGCCGGAGCGTTCAGTGCGCCGCGACGATCGCGATGCCCTTGATCTGCCCCGCGGCCTTGGTCGAGGCCGGCGCCGCATAGCGCTGCGGCCGCAGCCGGTGCAGCAGCTCGGCTTCGCGCGCACGCGCCAGCGCGAGGTTGCCGATCTTCACGTGGCCGTAGCCGCGAATCGTCATCGGCAGCGCGGCGATGTCGGCCAGCAGCTTCTGGTCGGCGGCCGCCATGTCCTGCGCCAGTTCGTCGAGCCGGGCCTCGAAATGGGCGATCAGCTCGCGTTCCAGCCGCCGCTCCTGCGTACGGCCGAAGGGATCGAAGGGCGTGTGGCGCAGCGCCTTGCCGTGCGCGAGCACGCGCATCGCCGGCAGCATCCAGGCGCCGAAGCGGATCTTGCGCGGTGCCTGGCCGTTCTTCGGCGGTGCGAGGAAGGGCGGCGCCATGTGGAACTCGAGCTTGATCTTCTCGCCCTCGAACTGCTCCATCAGGCTGCGCTGGAAGCTGCCGTCGGTGTACAGGCGCGCCACCTCGTACTCGTCCTTGTAGCTCATGAGCTTGAGCAGGCTGCGCGCCGCGTTGCGCGTGAAGGGCAGCGAGGCATCGCCGCCGAGCGCCGACTCGCGTTGCTGCAGCGCGCGGATGCGGGTCTCGAAGCGCCGCGCCCAGGCGGCGTTCTGGTAGCCCGAGAGATGCGCCACGCCGCGCGCGACGATGGCCTCGAGGTCATTGCCGTCGGCCGCGTTCGCGAGGTCCATCGCCGACGCGGGCTGCAGCGTGTCGCCCAGGCGCTTGAGCCCTTCGGGATCGGCCGCGGCCATGCGACCCAGCGCGAAGGCCAGGCGGTTGGCGGCGACCGCCACGCCGTTGAGCTCGATGGCGCGCATCAGCGCCTCGAAGCCCAGCGGCACCAGGCCGAGCTGCCAGGCGTAGCCCACGGCGAGGATGTTGGCGGCCAGCGTGTCGCCGATGAACTCCTCGGCCAGCGCCTGCGCGTCGAAGGTCTTCACCTGCTCCTCGCCGGCCGCGAACTGCAGCTTCTCGAGCAGCAGGTCGATGTGCAGCTCGGCGTCGGGATTGCGCAGCGACTCGGCGACCGGGATCTCGTGCAGGTTCGCGAGGATGCGCGTGCGGCCGTGGCGCACCGCCTGCAGCGCTTCGGGCGAGGCGCCGACGACGAGGTCGCAGGCCAGCACGGCATCGGCCTGCTGGGTGTCGATGCGGGCCTGGTTCAGGCGCTCGGGATGGCTCGCCATGCGCACGAAGCTCAGCACCGAGCCGCCCTTCTGCGCGAAGCCCATGAAGTCGAGCACGCTCGCGGCCTTGCCCTCGAGGTGCGCGGCCATCGCGACCAGCGCGCCCACGGTCACCACGCCGGTGCCGCCGACGCCGGTGACCAGCAGGTCGTAGGGCGCGTTGTCCCAGTCGTGGCCCGGGGGCTGCGGCAGCGCGGCGGCGCGTGCCAGCACGGCGTCCTTCTCGCGCTGCAGCGCGCCGGCCTTGCGGCGCAGCGAGGCACCGGTCACGCCCACGAAGCTCGGGCAGAAGCCCTGGGCACACGAATAGTCCTTGTTGCAGTGGGTCTGGTCGATCTGGCGCTTGCGGCCCAGCGGCGTCTCGTGCGGCACCACGGCCACGCAGTTGCTCTGCACCGTGCAGTCGCCGCAGCCTTCGCACACCGCCTGGTTGATGAACAGGCGCTTGGGCGGATCGGCCAGTTCGCCCTTCTTGCGCCGGCGGCGCTTCTCGGCGGCGCAGGTCTGCTCGTAGATCAACACGGTGACGCCCGCCACCTCGCGCAGTTCGCGCTGCACCGTGTCGAGCAGGCTGCGGTCGTGGAAGCCGGTGCCGGCCGGGAAGCGGTCCTTCTGGCCGTCGTACTTGCGGATGTCGTCGCTGACCACCACCACGCGCATCACGCCTTCCGATTCGACCTGGCGCGCGATCGCGTCGACGGTGATCACGCCGTCCACCGGCTGGCCGCCGGTCATCGCGACCGCGTCGTTGAACAGGATCTTGTAGGTCATGGTGGCCTTGGCCGCCACCGCCTGGCGGATCGCCAGGTAGCCCGAGTGGTAGTAGGTGCCGTCGCCGAGGTTCTGGAACACGTGCGGCACGCGCGTGAACTTGGAATGCGAGATCCAGTCCACGCCCTCGCCGCCCATCTGCACCAGGCCCGCGGTGCCGCGCTCCATCCAGCTGGCCATGAAGTGGCAGCCGATGCCGGCGCGCGCGGTCGAGCCCTCGGGCACCTTGGTGCTGGTGTTGTGCGGGCAGCCGGCGCAGAAGTAGGGCAGGCGCTTGACCGCATCGCTGGCGTTGGCCAGCAGGTCGGGCGGCGTGAAGTCGCGCACGCGCTCGGTCGGGCGGCCGATGCCGTCGGCGCCGCCGACGTGGCGCTCGAGCCATTCGGCCACGCGCTCGATCAGCCGCGAGGGCCGCAGTTCGCCGAGTGCCGAGATGAAGGGGCGGCCGTCGCGGTCGTGCTTGCCGACCAGCGCCGGGCGTGCGTCGGCCGGCGCGTTGTAGAACATGTCGCGCAGCTGGCTCTCGACGAAGGCGCCTTTCTCCTCGATCACCAGCACCTCGGCCAGGCCCGCGGTGAAGGCGCGCATGCGCGTCTGCTCGAGCGGGAAGCTCAGGCCCACCTTGTAGATGCGCACGCCGGCCGCGGCCAGGCGCTCCGTGGAGATCTCGAGGCGGCGCAGCACTTCCATCAGGTCGTAGTGGGCCTTGCCGCAGGTCACGATGCCGACCCGGGCCTCGGGGCTCTCGACCGCCACGCGGTCGATGCTGTTGACGCGCGCGAACGCGGCCACCGCCTCGTGCTTGTCGGCCAGCCGCGACTCGATGCGCAGCGAGGGCAGGTCGGGCCAGCGGTAGTGCAGGCCGTCGGCCGGCGCGCGGTGGCCGGTGGCCTCGCGCACGCCGTCGGCATCGAGCCAGGCGGCGCTGCGCGCGAGGATCAGGTCGAGGTCGACCGTGCTCGAGCTCTCCACCACCTCCGACAGCGCCGGCATGCCGACCCAGGTGCCCGAATAGCGCGAGAGCGCATAGCCATAGAGCCCGAACTCCACCAGCTCGGCCACGTTGGCCGGCTGCACCACCGGCATGCCCCAGGCCGCGAAGGCCTGGTCGGACTGGTGCGGCATCGACGAGGACACGCAGCCGTGGTCGTCGCCCGCCACCACCAGCACGCCGCCGTTGGGCGAGGCGCCGTAGGCATTGCCGTGCTTGATCGCGTCGCCTGCGCGGTCCACGCCCGGGCCCTTGCCGTACCACATGCCGAACACGGCCTCGACCTCGCGCTCGGGGTCGGACTCCACGCGCTGGGTGCCGAGCACCTGGGTGGCGGCCAGCTCCTCGTTGATGGCGGGCACGAAGCGCACGCCTTCCTGCTCGAAGCGGCTGCCGGCCTTCCAGATCGCCTGGTCGACCATGCCGAGCGGCGAGCCGCGGTAGCCGCTGACGAAGCCGCGGCTGTCGAGGCCGCGCGCGGCATCGCGCTGGCGCTGCATGCACAAGAGGCGCACCAGCGCCTGCGTGCCGGTGAGGAAGACCACGCCCGAGCTCGCCCAGAGGTTGTCGGCGAGCTGGTAGCCCGGACGGGCGAGGGTGGTCGTGGCGGCGGTTTCGGCGGCGCGGGTGGGGGCTGCGGCCGAAGAGAGGTCATGCGAATTCATTGCGAGATTGTTGTTCTCGCTCAGGAGGAATATTCTCTTGAATCACTACAGGGTGACCCTGGAATCAGGAATATCCATCTCGAAAATCGCCATGAACGACGAATTCATCCCTCTCGACCATCATTCGCTGCGCATCCTCGACGAACTGCAGCGCGACGCGCGCCAGACCGTGCAGCAGATCGCCGACGCGGTGGGACTGTCGCCCACGCCGTGCTGGCGCCGCATCAAGGACATGGAGGCCAGCGGCGTGATCCGCGGCTACACGGTGATCGTCGACCGCGAGAAGGTGGGACTGAACCTCGCGGCCGTGACGGAGGTGAACCTCGACCGCCACAGCGAGGCCAAGGTGCGCGACTTCGAGCGTGCCGTGGCCGCGAGCCCGCAGGTGGTGCGCTGCGCCTCGGCCACCGGGCCGGCCGACTACATCCTCACGGTGCTGGTGCCCGACATCAAGCACTACGAGCAGTTCCTGCACACCACGCTGTTCGAGCAGGCCGGCGTGACGCACGTGCGCTCGGCGATCGTGCTGCGCGAGGTCAAGGCCGATGCGCCGCTGCCGATCGACATGGCGTCGACCGCGGCGGGGCCGCGGCGCAGGGCGCGCGGCTGAAGCGGCGCGCCCAAAGAAAAAGGCCGGGGCGAACCCCGGCCTTCTGTCGTGTCTGAACGACCCGCCCGTCGAACGCCGAAGCGCTCGCCGGGCGAGAGGCAATTACATGCCCATGCCGCCCATGCCACCCATGCCGCCCATGTCGGGCATGCCGCCGCCGGCAGGAGCGTCGTCCTTCGGAGCGTCAGCCACCATGGCTTCGGTCGTCAGCAGCAGCGAGGCCACCGAAGCGGCGTTCTGCAGCGCGGTGCGGGTCACCTTGGTCGGGTCCAGGATGCCCAGCTCGAGCATGTCGCCGTACGAGTCGTTGGCGGCATTGAAGCCGTAGTTGCCCTTGCCGGCCAGCACCGCGTTCACCACCACCGAGGCTTCGCCGCCGGCGTTGTTCACGATTTCGCGCAGGGGGGCTTCGATGGCCTTCAGGACCAGCTTGATGCCGGCGTCCTGGTCGGCGTTGTCGCCCTTCACGCGGTCGCCCACGGCTTGCTTGGCACGCAGCAGGGCCACGCCACCACCGGCAACCACGCCTTCTTCCACTGCAGCGCGGGTGGCGTGCAGGGCGTCTTCGACGCGAGCCTTCTTTTCCTTCATTTCGACTTCGGTGGCAGCGCCGACCTTGATCACTGCAACGCCGCCGGCCAGCTTGGCCACGCGCTCTTGCAGCTTTTCACGGTCGTAGTCGCTGGTCGCTTCCTCGATCTGCACGCGCACTTGCTTCACGCGGGCTTCGATGTCGGCAGCAGCGCCCGAACCGTCGATGATGATGGTGTTTTCCTTGCCCACTTCGATGCGCTTGGCCTGGCCCAGGTCGGCCAGCGTCACCTTCTCGAGGGTCAGGCCGACTTCTTCGGCGATGACCTTGCCGCCCGTCAGGATGGCGATGTCTTCGAGCATGGCCTTGCGGCGGTCGCCGAAGCCAGGCGCCTTGACGGCCACGACCTTCAGGATGCCGCGGATCGTGTTCACGACCAGCGTCGCCAGGGCTTCGCCCTCGACTTCTTCGGCAATGATCAGCAGCGGACGACCGGCCTTGGCGACTTGTTCCAGCGTGGGGAGCAGGTCACGGATGTTGCTGATCTTCTTGTCGAACAGCAGCACGAAGGGGTTGTCGAGCAGCGCCGATTGCTTCTCGGGGTTGTTGATGAAGTAGGGCGACAGGTAGCCGCGGTCGAACTGCATGCCTTCGACGACGTCCAGTTCGCTGTCCAGCGACTTGCCGTCTTCGACGGTGATCACGCCTTCCTTGCCGACCTTGTCCATCGCGTCGGCGATGAGCTTGCCGATGGTTTCGTCGCTGTTGGCCGAGATCGAGCCGACTTGAGCGATTTCCTTCGACGTGGTGGTGGGCTTCGAAGCCTTCTTCAGCTCTTCGACCAGGGCCGTCACGGCCTTGTCGATGCCGCGCTTCAGGTCCATCGGGTTGATGCCGGCGGCCACGTACTTGAAGCCTTCGCGCACGATGGCTTGTGCCAGCACGGTCGCGGTGGTGGTGCCGTCACCGGCGTTGTCCGAAGTCTTGGAAGCCACTTCCTTCACGAGCTGGGCGCCCATGTTCTGCAGCTTGTCCTTGAGTTCGATTTCCTTGGCGACCGACACACCGTCCTTGGTCACGGTGGGGGCGCCGAACGAGCGCTCGAGCACCACGTTGCGGCCCTTGGGGCCCAGGGTCACTTTGACCGCGTTGGCCAGGATGTTCACACCCTCGACCATGCGTGCGCGGGCTTCTCCGCCGAAGACGACGTCTTTTGCTGCCATGTTTGTTTACTCCGAATGGGATGGGTGGATTACTTCTCGACGACCGCGAACAGGTCGTCTTCCTTCATGACGAGCAGCTCGTCGCCATCGACCTTGACGGTCTGGCCGCTGTACTTGCCGAACAGGACGCGGTCGCCGACCTTCACGGTCAGGGCCGACAGGTCGCCCTTGTCATTGCGCTTGCCCGGGCCCACGGCCAGGACTTCACCCTGATCGGGCTTCTCGGCGGCGGCGTCGGGGATGACGATGCCCGAGGCAGTCTTGGTTTCGCTGTCGATACGCTTGACGATCACGCGATCGGCCAAAGGACGAAGTTTCATTGCATCTCCTGGATAAGAAACTGGGTGGTGGTTTTTTGGGCGCCCATCCTGCAGGACCGGTTGCCCGTCGACTGGAGGCGAGGCTTGTTAGCACTCAACCACAGCGAGTGCTAATCATAAGGGCAATCGCCGGGGTTTCAAGCGCCGGGGCGGGTTGCGCGGGAAGTCGGTTGCCACGATTCAATATTTCAACGATGATTGAAATATGGAAGAAGAAGCCGTCATCCGCGCCCTCATGGCCCTCGCACAGAGCGTGCGCCTGCGTGTGTTTCGCGCGCTGGTCGTGGCCGGCCCGCAGGGCATGACGCCCGGCGCGCTGACCGAAACGCTGGGCGTTCCGGCCACGGGCCTGTCGTTCCATCTCAAGGAGCTGGGCCGCGCGGGCCTGGTGTCGCAGGAGCGGCAAGGGCGCCACCTGATCTACCGCGCCTCGTTCGACCAGATGAACGGGCTGCTGGCCTATCTGAGCGAGAACTGCTGCCAGGGGCAGCCCTGCGAAGTCGATGCGCAAGGCGCGTCCTGCGACTGCTGACGGTCGGCGCCGCATCGTTTCCTCGCCCCATGCTCACCGCCGTTCTCATCTTTCTCGCGACCCTGGTGCTCGTCATCTGGCAGCCGCGCGGCCTCGGCATCGGATGGAGCGCCGCGCTGGGCGCGCTGGTGGCCCTGGCCCTCGGCGTGGTGCATCTGCCCGACGTCGTGCGGGTCTGGCAGATCGTCTGGAATGCCACCGGGACCTTCGTCGCCGTGATCGTCATCAGCCTGCTGCTCGACGAGGCCGGCTTCTTCGAATGGGCCGCGCTGCACGTCGCGCGCTGGGGCGGCGGCAGCGGCGGCCGGCTGTTCGCCTTCATCGTGCTGCTCGGCGCGGCCGTCTCGGCGCTGTTCGCCAACGACGGCGCCGCGCTGATCCTCACGCCGATCGTGATGGCCATGCTGGTGGCGCTGGGCTTCACGCCGGCCACCACCCTGGCCTTCGTGATGGCAGCCGGCTTCATCGCCGACACCGCGAGCCTGCCGCTGATCGTGTCGAACCTCGTCAACATCGTCTCGGCCGACTTCTTCGGGATCGGCTTCAACGCCTATGCGGCGGTGATGGTGCCGGTCAACCTTGCCGCGGTGGTCGCTAGCCTGCTGGCCTTGCTGCTCTACTTTCGCCGCGACATCCCCGCGCGCTACGACGCCAGCCGCTTGAAGCGCCCGGCCGATGCCATCCGCGACCC
This sequence comes from Variovorax sp. GW821-FHT09B01, assembly GCF_059418345.1. Classification (NCBI taxonomy): domain Bacteria; kingdom Pseudomonadati; phylum Pseudomonadota; class Betaproteobacteria; order Burkholderiales; family Comamonadaceae; genus Variovorax; species Variovorax sp. GW821-FHT09B01. The sequence goes on from NZ_JBWKPQ010000014.1 coordinate 103,559, forward strand.
GGCCACCTTTCGCGCGGGCTGGGTCGTGCTGGTGCTGCTGCTCGTCGGCTTCTTCGGCCTCGAGCCATTGGGCGTGCCGGTCAGCGCCGTGGCGGCCGTTGGCGCGCTGCTGCTGTTGGCCGTGGCGGCCCGCGGCGAGGTCATCGCCACGCGCAAGGTGCTGCGCGGCGCGCCCTGGCAGATCGTCGTGTTCTCGCTGGGCATGTACCTGGTGGTCTACGGCCTGCGCAATGCCGGCCTGACCGACCAGATCTCGACGCTGCTCGACGTGTTCGCGCAAGGCGGCATCTGGGGCGCGGCGCTGGGCACGGGCTTCCTGGCGGCCGCGCTGTCTTCCGTCATGAACAACATGCCGACGGTGCTGGTCGGCGCGCTCTCCATCGATGCCTCGGGCGCCACCGGCGTGGTGAAGGAGGCAATGGTCTACGCCAACGTCATCGGCTGCGATCTGGGCCCGAAGATCACGCCGATCGGCAGCCTCGCCACCTTGCTGTGGCTGCACGTGCTCGCGAAGAAGGGCACCACCATCGGCTGGGGCTACTACTTCAAGGTGGGCGTCGTCATGACGGTGCCCGTGCTCGCCCTGACCCTCGCCGCGCTCGCACTGCGCCTGAGCTTCGGCTGATCTGCTTTCTCACCAGCGACATCCCTCCCTTCCATGAGCGACATCACGATCTATCACAACCCCGACTGCGGCACCTCGCGCAACGTGCTCGCGCTGATCCGCAACAGCGGTGAGGAGCCGACCGTCATCGAGTACCTCAAGCATCCGCCAAATCGCGCAACGCTCGAGCAACTGGTCGCCGACATGGGCATCGGCGTGCGCGACCTGCTGCGCCAGAAGGGCACGCCCCACGACGAGCTCGGGCTGGCCGACGCGAAGTGGACCGATGCGGAACTGATCGGCTTCATGCTCGCGCACCCGATCCTCATCAACCGCCCGATCGTCGTCACGCCGTTGGGCACGCGCCTGTGCCGGCCATCGGAGGCCGTGCTCGACCTGCTGCCGCACGCCCAGCGCGGCGCGTTCTCGAAGGAAGACGGCGAGCCCGTCATCGATGCGAAAGGCCAGCGTGTCGCCAAGCCCTGACCTGCCGAACCTGGATGCGGAGGCCTTCCGGCTGCCGGAGCCACGGCACCTGTGGCCCGCCGAGCGCTCGACGCATGCGCCGCGCATCCTGCTGCTCTATGGCTCGGTCCGCGAGCGTTCGTACAGCCGCCTGCTGACCGAAGAGGCCGAGCGGCTGCTGCGCGCGCTGGGCGCGCAGACCCGCGTCTTCGATCCGCGCGGCCTGCCGCTGCCCGACAGCGAACCCGAGGAGCATCCGAAGGTGCAGGAGCTGCGTGCGCTCGCGCAGTGGTCCGAAGGCATGGTCTGGTGTTCGCCGGAGCGCCATGGCGCGATGACCGGCATCATGAAGGCGCAGCTCGACTGGATACCGCTGTCGGTCGGTTCCGTGCGGCCGACCCAGGGCAAGACGCTGGCCGTGATGGAGGTGTCGGGCGGCTCGCAGTCCTTCAATGCGGTGAACCAGCTGCGCGTGCTCGGACGCTGGATGCGCATGATCACCATCCCGAACCAGTCCTCGGTCGCCAAGGCCTACCTCGAGTTCGACGAAGCCGGGCGCATGAAGCCCTCGCCGTACTACGAACGCGTGGTCGACGTCATGGAGGAGCTGGTCAAGTTCACGCTGCTGACGCGCGACTGCGCCGGCCATCTGGTCGACCGCTACAGCGAGCGGCGCGAGAGTGCCGAGGCCCTGTCGCGGCGCGTGAACCTGCGAAGCATCTAGGAGTCTGCGCGGCAGAAGCCGCATCGGCTGCAACGCGCGAGAAAACGGTCCATCGCGGCGATCCCGCCTGCGCCCATAGCCCAGCTATGGGCTTGTCGGTATCACCACGCTGTCCTCGTTTTTCGCGCGTTTCGCTTCGATGCCTTCTGCCGCGCAGACTCCTAACGCCGTGCCTTGCCGGGCGCGGTCCAGCCCGACGGCAGGGCCGGCGCGCCCGCGACCAGCGCATCCCAGAGATGGCGCGACGCGTTCGTGTGATGGCGCGTGCGCGAACGTACGAGGCAGGCCTTGCGCTGCAGTTCGACGCAGTCGATCGGCACCGCGTCGTGCACCGCCAGGCTCGATGCGGCCGCGGCGTTGAGGATCGCGACCATGCCGCTCTCGCGTGCGGCGGCCACCAGGTCTTCGAGCGCATCCGATTCGAGCCGGACCTGCGGCTTGAGGCCCTGCGAGGCAAAGGCCGCGTCGAGCTCGCGGCGCATCATGTATTCGCTCGGCAGCAGCGCGAGCCTGCAGGGCGCGAGCTGCGCCAGCGTGAGCCGCCGCGCGCGCCGCGGCAGGGCGCCGACGGCGACGGCCCGCTCGACGAAGCACTGCGCGATCTCGAGGTCGGCATGGGGATGCGGATCGAAGCTCACCGCGAACTCGAAGTCGCCGCGCAGCACGCCTTCCTCGAGCGCGTGCGCGGTGCGCCGCCGCAGCGCGACGGACAGCGCGGGCCAGCGCGCCTGTGCCGCGCGCATCACCGGCACCACCCAGCAGGCGCCGTAGGACTGCACAAGTCCCACGCGCACCAGGCCCGAGATGGTGTCGGCCCGCTCGGGCACCTCGCGCAAGGCCGACTGCAGTTCGAGCAGGCTGCCCGCGATGCGGCGTTCGAGTTCATGCCCCGACAGCGTGGGGACCGCGCGGCCGCCGGTGCGGTCGAACAGCGGCACGCCCAGCACCTGCTCGAGCAGCGCGATCTGTTCCGACAACGCGGGCTGCGAGATCGAGCATTCGCGCGCCGCCTCGTTGAAGCTGGGCGCGCGCATCGCGGCGCTGAAGTAGCGCAGCTGCCGCAGCGAAACGAGCTCGAGGGGATCGCGTGCGCGCTGGGCGCGGCTGCTGGGGCGTGCGGTCATGGCGATCGGATTATCCGATGGGGTGTGCCGAAAAATGCGATTTGCCGTGGCCGGCGCATGCTCTGAAACTGCTTCCCAAGACGAGACATCAGGAAGCACCGATTCATGCAGCGACGAAATTTCCTCCAGGCCGGCGCGGCCCTTGCGATCCCCGGCCTTGCCGGCGCATCGCACGCACAGGCCTTTCCCAGCAAGCCGATCCGCATCGTCTGCCCGTACCCGGCCGGCGCCACCACCGACGCGATCTCGCGCCTGATGGCGCATGCGCTGCAGACGGAGAGCGGCGCCACGGTGCTCGTGGACAACCGCGGCGGCGCGGGCGGCAACATCGGCACCGAAGCCGTGGCGCGCGGCGAGGCCGACGGCCACACGCTGCTGCTCGCGGCGCTCGGCCCGATGGCGGCGAATGCCGCGCTCTATCCCAGGCTCAACTACGACCCGGCCAAGGACTTCGCGCCGCTGGCCTGGGCCGCGTCGGTGCCGCTGGTGATGGTGGCGCATCCCTCGTTCCCCGCGCCGAACCTGCGCGCGGCGCTCGAGGTGCTGCGCAAGGCGCCGGGCCGCTACTCCTACGCCTCGGCGGGCAACGGAACGCCGCAGCACCTGGCGGCCGAACTCTTCAAGCGCGAGGCGCAGGTGTCGATCCTGCACGTGCCGTACCGCGGCTCGGCGCCGGCGCTCAACGATCTGATGGGCGGCACCGTGCAACTGCTGTTCGAGGCCACGCCGGCGGTGCTGCAGCACATCGTATCGGGCCGGCTCAAGGCGCTTGCCGTGACCAGCCCCGCGCGCATCCCCGCGCTGCCCGAGGTCCCGACGCTCAAGGAGAGCGGCGTCGATGCGCAGATCGGCGGCTGGTACGGCTTCGTCGCGCCCGCGGCCACGCCGAGCGAACGCCAGGCCTGGTTGGTCGATCACATGCGCCGCGCGCTGGCGCAGAAGAACACGCGCGACAAGCTCGCGGAACTGGGATCGATCGCCGTCGACAGCTCGCCGCAGGCCTTCGCGCGGATGATGGCCGGCGAGCGCATCCGCTGGCAGCAACTGATCCGCGAGGCCGGCATCAAGCTGGATTGAGGTCGCGCGCCATGCCCCACATCGTTGTCGAGGCATCGCCTCCTCTGCTCGCGGCCATCGATTGGCCGCAGACCCTGCGGACGCTGCACCGCGCGCTCGCGGACAGCGGATCCGCCGCGCTCGGCGATCTGAAGTCGCGCGTGCAACCCATCGTGGCCGAACTCTGCGGCGACGAGCCCGGCGCGCAGCAACTGATCGCCACGCTGGTGCTCACGAATCCGCGCGCGAGCGAGGTGAGCCAGCGGATGGCCGACACCGCGTTCACGGTGCTGTCCCGCGCGGTCGAGGCGCTGTCGCCCGACCAATGGGTGCAGTGCTGCGTGTTCCTGCGCGAACACCCCAAGGCGAACTACTGGAAGCAGCAGTGGAACCCGCCGTCGAACCCCCACCATCCATGAAAGGGATCCTCCAGATGAACGCCAACCTCTCCATCGGCAGCCTCGAGCGCCGCAACATCCTGCGCGGCGGTGCGGGCACGGTGGCGGCTGCCGCGCTGTCCGGCCTCGCGGCCGGTGAAGCGCGGGCCCAGGCGCGGCCGCAGGCCACCGCCACGGCCGGCACCGGCCGCCACTGGCCGAACGGCGCGCGGCTCGTGATCTCGGTGTCGATGCAGTTCGAGTCGGGCGCGCAGAGCGAGCACGACAACGGCTCGCCGTTTCCGCCGATGGATGCGAAGTACCCGGACCTGCCGGCGCGCACCTGGTTCGAATACGGCGTGCGCGAAGGCATCCCGCGGCTGCTCGACCTGTGGGACCGGCATGGCGTGAAGGTGACTTCGCACATGACCGGCCAGGCCGTGGAGCGCAACCCGCAGCTCGCGCGCGAGATCGTGCAGCGCGGCCACGAAGCCGCCGCGCATGGCCAGACCTGGACCCCGCACTGGGACATCTCGCCCGAACAGGAGCGCGCCTCCTACCAGGCCAACATCGATGCGCTGGTCAAGGCCACCGGCACCCGTCCCGCGGGCTACAACGCGTTCTGGCTGCGCGGCACGCCACGCACGCTCGGCATCCTGCAGGAACTGGGCTTCACGTACCACATCGACGACCTCTCGGCCGACGAGCCGATGACGACGCAGGTCAACGGCAAGCCCTTCGCGGTCGTGCCCTACACGCTGCGCATGAACGACATCGCCCGCTTCGGCGCGGAGGGTCCGCTCACGGCCGCGGCCTTCGGCCAGGAGCTCAAGGACGAGTTCGACCAGCTCTATGCCGAGGCGACCGGCCGCCGGCGGATGATGTCGATCTCCACCCACGACCGCATCGGCGGCACGCCCGCGCGCGTGAAGGCGCTGGGCGAGTTCCTGGCCTATGCGAACAAGCACCCGGGCGTGGCCTTCGAGCGCAAGGACCGGATCGCGCAGTGGGCGCTGTCGATGTCGGGCGTGCCGAGCCGCACCTATTGAGCGGGAGCCTCGGCTCAGGGACTGAAGAGGAGCAGCCCGAAGATCGCGAACAGCGCCAGGTGCATCCAGCCCTGGACCGCCGAGGTCTTCTGGCCGTTGAAGCTCAGCATGCCCAGCGCCACGGTGGCGATGTAGAGCACCGTCTCCATGTTCGAGATGCCCATGATCACCTGCTTGCCGGTCACGAGGCCGATCACGAGCACGGCCGGCACCGTCAGTCCCACGGTGGAGACGAAGGCACCGAGGCACAGGTTGATGGCGCGCTGCATCTCGTTGTTCATCGCGGCCTTCACGGCCGTGATGGACTCGGGCGTGAACACGATGATGGCGATCAGGACGCCGCCCAGGGCGGTGGGCGCGCCCGCCGCCGCGATGCCGTAGTCGGTGACCACCGCGAGATGGTGGGCGAGCAGCACGATCGGCAGGATCAGCGCGATCAGCAGGGCCGAGCGCAGCACGAGGAACTTCGTGTCCGTCCGCGCGGGCTGGGGCAGCAGGCCGACGGCATGGCGGGCCAGGTCGGCATCGAGGCCCGGTGCGGGCTCCATGTAGAGCTTGCGATGGCTTCGCATCTGCAGGCCGAGGAAGGCCGCGTAGACCACGGCCGTGACCGCCGTGATGCCGATGGCCTGGAAGGTCGTGAACTCGCCCGCGCCGCTCAGGTACTTCGGCAGCACCAGCGCGATGCTGGCCAGCAGCACCACCATCGACAGGTACGACGCGGTGCCCTGCGCGTTGTAGCCCTGATGGCCGTTGCGGCCGTAGCCCGCGATCAGGCACAAGCCCATCACGAGGTTCATGATGATCATCATGACGGCGAAGATCGAGTCGCGGCCGATGGTGGGGAAGTCGCCCGGCCCCAGCAGCACGGAGGCGATCAGCACCACCTCGATCAGCACGATCGACAGCGTGAGGATCAGGGTGCCGTAGGGCTCGCCCAGCGCATGCGCGAGATGGTCGGCCTCCTTCACCACGCCGAAGGACGCGGCCAGGATCGTGACGAACAGCGCCGCGAACGCGATGCCCGCCGTGACCGGTGTCATCGAGGGGCCGAGCCAGCCGGCGCCGAAGACGGTGAATGCGCCGACGACGGCCCAGGCGGCGATCAGCAGCAGCCAGGTCGACGGCGGAACGGAAGGTTGGAGGGCAGCGCCCGGAGGCGGCAGTTTGCGAGGAGTGACCATGGTTGAACTTCAGCAGAAGCGCAGGGTCGTCCCCGAACGGTGATCGCGTCTTGGAGTCGTCCCCAAAGGCGAGCGCGGCAGGCGCGCTGGAGGCACTCTATCACAGGCAACACCGGGTGAAAGGCGCACCGTCCGCGGCCCAACGCCATCAAGTTGCGTTGCCGAGCGCAGGCTGCACCAGGGTGGCCATGAGGCCGTCCAGGCTCTTCTCGACGCGTTCCATGTCGAGCTTCGGCTCGCGCACCGCGCGAATCAACAGGCCCTCGACGAAGCATTCGAGCGTGAGGACGCGGATCCCGATCTCCTGCTCGCCCAAGGCCGCGCCGGACTTGCCGAGGAGATCGCTCAGCCAGGCCGCCAGCGATGTCCTGGCTTCTCCGTCCACCTTGGTGATCTGCTGCGCGATCGCTTCGTTGCGCGTGCTCTCGGCGCTCATCTCGAGGATCAGCGTGGCGCTCGGCACGTCGGGATCGCCCGCCAGCCAGCGGCGCAGGTATTCGCAGATGCGCGTGGTCACGACCTTCGGCGGCAGGCCCACCAGGTTCACCCCGTTGCCGGTGCTGATCTGCTGGTGCATGAGCGCGAGAACGATCTCTTCCTTGCTCGCGAAGTAGCGATAGATCAGCCCCGGGCTCATCTGCGCCGCTTCGCTGATGCGGGCGATGGTGCCCGCATGCAGCCCGTCCTCGATGAAGCACTCCCTGGCGGCCTTCAGGATCCTCTGTCGCTGCGACTCCGCCCGCAGTTCGCTCTTGGGGGACGAGCGCTTGGTCGTGCTATTCACTCGGGAATTCCTTGAGGGTGGTGTTGCATGAGGGGGTGGCGTCGACGTTCATGAAAGTCTTGAAAGTATAAACATTCATTCATGTTGTGAGGGGTGCCGGTCGCTGGCAAGGGGAATCGGCGCCATTCCCGGCACCGGACCGAGCCATCTTTCACGAAGAGGGACGTTGCCGACAATTTGATGACGCAGAAGCAAAGTATCGAGAACTAGTTCCGGTTTTCGCGTGAATGTTGTTGCTTTCCCCTAGGAATCAGGCGGACTGGGCCCTCCAGAAAGAGCCAGTAGGTTAACCTAAGAAAAAATGAATATTCACTCTCTTCAATGCAACAGATTCTGTCTGTTCAGCATGCGTCGAAAGGATTCAAGTGGTACAGGAAACAGGGATGAAGCAAGCGGGCGGTGCGCGCGATGAAAGTTCATCGCGCAACCGCATTCTTTCGGTGGCGGCCACGTGCTTCGCGCAGCGCGGCATCCGGGCCGTATCGATGGTCTGCATCTGCGATGCGGCCGAAACGAGTCCTGACGAGATTCGTCGCCACTTCGAGACCAAGGACGACATCGTGCTGGCCTTGCTCGACCGTCTGCAGGGGCTGGGGCTCGGCAGCCTGACGGAGCTCACCCCCGAGGCCGTGGCGGCCTTCGTTTGCGACCGGATGCGCTGCTGGCGCGCCACCGGCGCGGCGAACGCGGCATTCATGCTGGAAGCGGTCGCGGAGGGCGCACGCCGGGCGCGCGTGGCCGGCGCCAACGCGCAGGCCGTGATGCATGAACGCCAGGCGCTCGTCGCCTTGTTGCAGGCCCGCTTGCGCCAGACCAACCGCTCCTTGCCCGAGGCGGAGATTCGCGGCCGGGTGTTTGCGTTGCAATGCTTCGTCGAAGGCGTGGTGCTGCGCGCGTCGCGCGAGCCTGACATGGACCTCGATGTGGTCCGCGAAAGCGTCCGGCGCTTCGTGGCCGAGCTGGTCCCGAGCTCCGAATCGGCGGCGCCGGCGCCTGGAGCGTACGCATGAGCCCGACCACGAACGCCGGGCTCTCGAACCCGGGATCCATCTCCTCGCTGGCGCTGGTCTTCGGCGACGACCGCAACCGAGGTGCGTTGCGCGATGCGCTCGATTCGCAAGGGTTCGCCTCGGCGGCCTTCGATTCGGTGCAGAACCTGTGGGATTCGCTGTCCTCGGGCCGCCGCTACGACGCGCTGATCGCCTGTGCCGACAAGGCGTGGAGCCCGCGGCGCTGGGTCAACCTGCGCAGCATGGTGAAGCTGCCGATCCTCGTGGTCGTCTCGCGCGATGCCCTGGAGCTCGCGTCCACCTTCGACGACGAATCGATCAACGGCGAACGGATCGAGTTCGCCACGGCGCCGGTGGACGGTGCCGAGCTGGCCATGCGCCTGCGGCTGCTGCACTCGCGCAGGAACGGCACCAACGCGCCGCCGGTCGAGGAAGACCTGATCTGGGGCAGCTTCCATTTCAAGCGGCAGGCGCGCGTGGTGCTGGTCGATGGCGTGGAAGTCCGCCTGCAGCCACGCGAGTTCGAGGTGGCGCTGATCCTGTTCCAGAACCTCGGCAAGGTCATCGGCCGCGCGGAGATCGAAGCGCAGCTCTTCGACCGGCCCGCCAGTCCCGGTTCGCGGGTGCTCGACGTGCACGTGACCCGCGTGCGAAGAAAGCTTTCGCTGGGGCCGGAGAAGGGGGTGAGGCTGTTGACGATCTATGGGGTCGGCTACCGCCTGGTGGCCCTGAATCCCCCCTCGGAAGCGCGGTCAGGGTGACGGTATTGGTGTTTTGCAGACGCAGGAGACAGTATGTTTTGGCAGGGTTCCATCTCTCGTGGCTTTCATGGCGGTCATGCGCGCGCGTTGTCGCGCAAAGCCGAAATGCCCCAGAGCGACGAATGGAGTGTTTCGAGGCACCGCATCGAGATGGACTCCGAAGAAGAGCGCTGCGCTGAGCAGCCATTGCAGATTGCGCTGCTGGGCGACGATACGGCACAGGCCGAGGCGCTCGCCAGCTTGCTCGTGGACCTCGGCTATTCGATTCGCACCATGGCGCTCGACGTTCATTCCGTCGAGAAGGACGACACGGGAAATGCCGGCCTGTTCGTCCTCGACCTGCACCGTTTCTCCGCCGAGAAGGCCTGCCTGTTGATCGAGCGTATCCGTGCGCGGGTCGGTGTCTTGCCTCCCGTTCTGCTTCTGAGCACGGAACTCCGTGAAGACGTCATCGCCACCCTGTATGCGGCCGGTGTCGACGATGTCCTGCCGAGGCCCGCGCATCGCTCCGTGTTCGCGGCGCGCATCCAGGCGCTGGCCCGGCGCGCCTATCCGCACCTCGAGCTCCCCAGCGATGTATTGCGCGTGGGTGTCTATGCCATCGACCTTCCCGCCCGTCATCTCTGCCTGTACGGCCAGCCGGTCAAGTTGTCGCGTCGGGAGTTCGATCTGGCGCTGTATCTGTTCCGCAATGTCGGCAAGCTCGTCACGCGAACCATGCTCGAAAAGGCCATCTGGGGCCGGGAACTCGGTATCGATTCCAAAACGCTCGACACGCATATCTACCGATTGCGCGTCAAGCTGAAATTGCAGCCTGAGAACGGGGCGCAATTGGCAAGCGTCTATGCGCAGGGATTCCGACTGGTGCGTGTCGTGACATCGAGTGGCGATCGATCGCAGTCCGAATTGCCAGTCATACCTTAGTTGCAATATTGAACAATTGTCAAAGTTCAATTTTTGACGTGTTTTTCCTGAATAGACTTCGCTCCGCCATCTCGGCACTGGTCTCTTAATCTATCAATCTAATTCCCTAGGAAATACAAATGAATCAATTCACGGTCGCAAAGATCGTCGCTGTCGCCGCGTTGGGTGTCGCCGCCCAGAGCGCTTTCGCGATCGATGGCACTGTCAACTTCAAAGGCAAGATCATCGAGGCGCCTTGCTCCATCGCTGGCGAGAGCAAGAACCAGAACGTGGAACTGGGCACCATTTCCACCGCCTACATGGCCACCGCGGACGGCACCAAGTCCACGCCGGTGCCCTTCGTGATCAAGCTGATGAACTGCGGCGAAACGGCCACCGGCGCCACGGTGACGTTCAGCGGACCGCCCCATGCCGACAACTCCGCGTATCTGGCCGTCGGCCTGGGCGAAACCGACCCGGCGGTCGGCGTCGGCATCGAAGTGCTCGACTCCGCCGGCAGCCAGATCGCGAACAACGCGGCGTCCGCCAACTACAGCCTGGGCAAGGGCGACTTCTCGCTGCAGTTCAAGGCTGGCTACGTGACGACCAAGAAGGACACCGTCAAGAGCGGTTCGGCCAACGCCGTCGCGAACTTCACGATCGCCTACAAGTAAATCCGGAACCCGTTCGGCGGCAGCCGGATGGGATGTTCCAACCGGATACGGCCCGCTCCTTCACGGGCCATTTTTCCCTCTTCTTCTTTCTTCTTCTTGGCGCCGGACCGGCTCGCCGCGCACATGAGGCGCGTCACGCTCCGCCTGGGCCGCGCATCGGGGAATTCCATGCTTTTCAAAAACGCGCTGCGCTCGGCAGGTGTCACATTGATGGTGGTCGGCTTGCTGGGTGCGCATATCGCGCCGGCCGATGCCGCCGTCATGCTCGGTGGTACCCGCGTCATCCTCCACGAGAAAGACCGCGAAGCATCGATCTCGATGAAGAACGAAAGCGGTTCGCCGTATGTCGTGCAAGCCTGGATCGATGCCGGCGAAGGCAAGAACAAGACACCTTTCCTGGTCACGCCGCCTCTTTCGCGGCTGGACCCCGGCGTGGAAAACATTCTGCGCGTACTGCGCACATCCAAGGATCTTCCCGCCGACCGCGAATCGGCGTTCTGGCTCAACGTGAAGGAGATTCCCGAGAAGGCGCAGGAAGACAACGTGCTGCAGATCGCGGTGCGCACGCGCATCAAGCTGTTCTATCGGCCCACGGCCCTGCGGGATAGCGATCCGGCGGCCGCCCGGAACCGGTTGAAGTGGGCCATCGTGGCGGGGCAGGACGGCAAGGGCGCCGCATTGAAGATCGTCAACCCGACGCCCTATCACGTCACCTTCACCTATCTCCATATCAATGGAAATCAGCAGGAGATCATTCCCGACATGTTGCCGCCGATGGAGGAGCGCATCTATCCGCTGAACAGCATCACGGAACCGCAGGCTGTTTCCGTGAAGTTCACCACGATCAACGACTTCGGAGGCCAGACCCCTCAGGAAAGCGTCCGCGTTCCCGCGGCGAACGAGCCCGTGGAACTCCAGCCTCAAGCCGCGGCAACCGACAAGCGGCCATGACGTCACGGAGATGAATGTCGTGAGTGCCTCCGTCCACCCTCGAAATGTTCGAAAGCACGCGCTTTCGGCCATTGCGCTCGCGCTCGTGACACACGCCGGCCATGCGCAGAAGCCGAAGGAAAGCATCTTCAACGAGAAATTCCTGACCATCAACGGCGATCAGGCGAACGCCGATCTTTCGATGTTCTCGTTCGGCAACCAGGTGATGCCCGGCGTCTACATGGTCGAAATCATCCGCAATGGCGCCCCGCTGAGCAAGGTGGAGGTCCGCTTCGATGCGGTGGAAGGCAAGCGCGATGCCGTGCCCTGCCTCACGGTGGACCTGCTGCGCAGCTCGGGCGTGAACGTGGAGGTCTTCTCCAGCCTGTCGACGCTGCCGCCCGAAAGCTGCGTCGACCTGAACGCCGCGGTGCCGGAGGCCACGGCCACCTACGACGCGGGCCAGCAGCGGCTGCTGCTGAGCATTCCCCAGGCGGCCCTGAAGCGCTCGGCTCGGGGCGCGGTCGAGCCGTCGAAATGGGACCATGGCATCAGTGCCGCCATGCTGGACTATCAGCTCAGCGTGTCGCGCAACCATGGATCGAACAGCCTCTCCTATCGAGGGCCGACCTCGACCGGCGCCTTCGGCGGCGAGAAGGTCGAGCGCAACACGTTCTACGCCTCGGTGCTGGGAGGGTTCAACCTCGGCGATTGGCGTTTTCGCCACCGCTCCAACTACGACCGCGGCTTCGATGCCAAAGGGCGCTGGCAGGCCGTCCAGACGTACGCGCAGCGCGATCTTCCTTCGATCGGCGGCCAGCTGCTGATCGGCGATGGCTTCACATCGGCCGAGCTGTTCGACGGCTTCCAGTTCCGAGGCGTGCAGGTGGCCTCGGACACCGCCATGCTGCCGGACAGCCTGCAAGGCTATGCGCCCACCATCCGGGGCGTGGCGCAGACCAATGCCCGCGTCACGGTGAAGCAGAACGGCTACATCATCTACAACACCTATGTCGCGCCCGGCCCGTTCGCGCTGGACGACCTGTACCCGACTTCATCGGGGGGTGACCTGGAGGTGACGATCACCGAGGCCGATGGTCGCGAGACGCGCTACATCCAGGCCTTCGCCGCCGTGCCCACGCTGCTGCGCGAAGGCACGTGGCGCTACAGCGCCACCGCGGGCCAGTTCCGCAGCGGTGACGAGCGCTACAGAGGCAACGCCGAGCGCCCCTATTTCGTCCAGGGCACGCTGGCGCGAGGCTTGCCGAAGGATTTCTCCGTCTATGGCGGCGCCACGCTGTCGCGCGGCTATCAGGCCGGGATGGTCGGCACGGGCAAGAACATGTATGGCTTCGGCGCGGTGTCACTGGACCTCACGCATGCGCGTACCGAGGGGCAGGGCGACCAGACCCTCAGCGGCCAGTCGCTGCGGGCCCTGTATTCCAAGACGATCGATGACACGGGCACCACGTTTCGCATGGCCGGCTACCGTTATTCGACGAGCGGCTTCCGGACCTTTTCCGAATCGGTCGAGATGCGCTATGCAGCGGAGAACCAGTTGCCCTTCTTCAATCGGCGCAGCGAGGTGCGGCTGGACCTGGCGCAGCCCTTGGGAGAGTGGGGCTCGTTCTACGCGTCGGCCCGGCAGCAGAGCTACTGGGGCAGCGACCGCAAGGACAAGCTCGTGCAGGTCGGCTATTCCGGCAGCTACGGGCGGGTGGGATACAACATCTTCTACAGCCAGGTCTCCAACCTCCGGGGACCGGCCAATCGCCAGGTCATGCTGACGCTGTCGATTCCGCTCGGATCGAACGTCAATGCGAGCTACGCCGTCTCGCGCAACAACCAGGGCCGTGTCACCCATCAGGCGGGGGTTTCCGGCAGCGCATGGGACGACTTCCGCCTGACCTACGGCCTGACGGTGGACCGCTCCAACGAGGACGGATCGAATGGCAGCGCGAACCTGAACTACAAGGGACGCAGCGGCCAGGTGAACCTGAGCCACAGCCAGGGCCAGGGCTATGGCCAGACCAATATCAGCGTGGCGGGCGGCCTGGTGGCGCATGGCGAAGGCGTGACCTTGTCGCAGCCCCTGGGCGAAACCATCGCGCTCGTGCGCGTTCCCAAGGCCTCGGGCGTGGGCATCGAGTCGCAGTCCGGCGTGAGCACCGACGGCTCGGGCCATGCCGTCGTGCCCAACCTCACGCCCTATAGAAACAACCGCCTTGCATTGCTGACGCAGGACCTGGACGACAAGGTCGAAGTCAAGCATGCCGCGCGCGAGGTCGTGCCCACGCGAGGCGCCGTGGTGCTGGCGCCGTACGAGACCTCGGTCGGCTATCGGCTGATGTTGACGCTGACCAATCCGCAAGGCCGGCCGCTCCCCTTCGGCGCGCGCATCGACAACGAGGCGGGGCAGGAAGTGGGCGTGGTCGGGCCCGAGGGCCAGGCCTACGTGACCGGCGCGGGTGAGACGGGCACCTTGAAAGTCATCTGGGGCGACCGTGCCGGCGCGCAATGTCAGGTCAGCTATCGCGTACCTGCTCAGGACGTTGCGGCGCCCATCCACGAAATGAAGGAGATCTGCCGATGAGCGCGCTTTATCGTTGCTTTCTCGGGTTCGGTGTTCTGGCGGGGTTGAGCATCGCGTCGGGCAGTGCGTTCGCGAACTGCGAATACAGCACCAACATGAACAAAGGCGCACGCACGTTCAATGTGTCAGGAACGACCACCGCATTGCGGACGGCAAAGGTCGGTGAGACCATTTTGAGCAGCAATGTCATCAAGTTTTCAAGCTATCCATTCTGGATTGGTCAGTGCAATAAAACGGCCGCGGGCGTTCGTGCCGTGCTTTCACCGCTTCGGGGCGCACTGGTGCCTGGACTGTCTCCCCCGACGTACTCGACCAATATCGACGGCATCGGCTACAGAGTGAAGATAGCGGGAAGCAATATCGATCTCAATGACACCTACACCGGAAATTGGCCGACCACTACGTCATCCGTTTATATCGGATGGACAGGAGTGATCATCGATTTGGTCAAGACGGCGCCAGTCGTCGGAAACGGGTTAATTGCTGCCGGCGAATATGCTCGTTTTCATACAAGGGGGGACTCTACGCAGCAGTGGTTCACCGCGAACATCGGCACCGTGAGGATCCTCGCGCCCACCTGCCAGATCACCACGGCGACGCAGAACCAGACGGTCTCGCTGGGGGATGTGCGAATGAATCGCTTCTCGGGCGTGGGCAGCACGGCGGCGGAAAAAACTTTCAATATCGGCGTGGCTTGCGATGTGTCGGAGCATCAGCAGGGCAATACCGTGTCTCTGATCCTCGAAGGGACGGCGGATCCGTCGGAAAAGCCTGGCGTGCTCCAGCTCTCTTCCGATGCCGACAAGGTCGCCGTCGGCGTGGGTATACAGATACTCGACGGCAAGACCAACACGCCGGTGAAATTCGGCGAGCCTGTCGCGATCGGCAATTCCGCGGCTGGCACGATCGATATGCCGTTCAAGGCGCGCTACTACCAGACGGCCAAGGACATCGTCCCCGGTCAGGCCGACGGCATGGTCACGTTGACGCTGGCCTACAAGTAAGCAGGGGCGGCCGGCTCGCGCGGCAACTTCACAGCTGATCCGTCGGCACGAACCACGAGAACAGCAGCAGCTGCAGCCGCGTCAGCATGCTCGAATCGGGCTCGCTGTCGAGCACCTCGTTGTTGACGTCCCCCGTGCCGATCCACTGCACGTTCTCGCCATCGGGCTTGAGCACGACGCGGTAGACGCCCTCGATGTCGTCGAGCTGATAGGCATAGAGCAGGGCCTGGGTCAGGTCGAAGCTGCGCACGCGCACGCCGAACTCGGTGTTGAGCAGGGCCGAGCGCGGGTCGAGGTTCATGGAGCCCAGCATCACCCATTCGCGGTCGATCAGCGCGAGCTTGGCATGCAGCCGGCCGCGCGCCTTCTTCAGCAGGTCGCGGAACTGGCCGCTGCGCTTGAGCTGCTGGGTGCTGACTTCGTAGAGCTCCACGCCGAGCTTGAGCATGTCGACGCGGTAGCGGTTGTAGTTGATGTTGACCAGCGGCTCGTCGCTGTCGGCCAGCGAGTTGGTGATCACGCTGACCTGCACGCCGCGCCGGCGGCCTTCGCGGATGCGTGCCATGCCTTCGTCGCCCGGGATGAAGTAGGGCGAGATCACGAGCACGCTCGAGCGCGCGGTGGCGGCCAGTTCGTGGAAGCGCTGCGCCACCGATTCGGTGGGGTGACGCATCACGCCCAGCGCCTTGTTCGGGCTGTCGGCGCTGGCGTGCGCATCGGCGCGCATCCATTGCAGGGTAGGGATGTTCAGCAGTTGCAGGCCCAGCGGCGGATCGCCGAGCACATCGCCGTCGCCCGGCGGATCGGGCCAGGGCGCGAAGCGCAACGAGGTGGCGGTTTCGAAATCGGCCTTCAACACGGCGGACGTGCGGTGGTTGATGGCCACGGTCTCGATCGGATAGACGACGTCGCTGTTCCAGTAGGTGTCGAAGACCGCGGCCGATTCGGCCACCACCGGGCCGGCCATCAGCAGTTCGAAGTCGATGAAGTTGGCGACTTCGCTGCGCAGGAAGTATTCGTCGGCGAGGTTGCGCCCGCCCGCGATGGCGATGGCGCCATCGGCCACGAACAGCTTGTTGTGCATGCGGTGGTTGAGCCGCCGGAAGTCGCCGAGGAACTCCATCCAGCGCGTGGCCGAGTGGTCGCGCGCATTCACGAAGGGGTTGAACAGCCGCACCGAGGCGTTCGACTCGGCCGCCAGGCCGAGCAGCAGCGGGTCCATGCCGGAGGTATAGAAGTCGTCGAGCAGGAGCCGCACGCGCACGCCGCGGCGCGCGGCATCGCGCAGTTCGCGCAGCAGCAGGCGGCCGGTCTTGTCGTTGCCGAGCTGGTAGGTCTGCACGTCGAGCGAGCTCTGCGCGCGGCGGATCAGTTCGAGCCGCGCATCGAGCGCGAACGAGGCCTCGATCAGCGGCCGCACGCTCGAGAGTCCATCGCGCGGCGCATCGAGATGGGCCGCGGCGCGGCCGAGCAGGGTGGCATTGGAGGCCGGGATGGCGAGCACCGGCGTGTCGGCGGCCCGCGGCGGCAGGCCGGCACAGCCCGCAAGCACGAAGGCGGTCGCCAGCGCGAGCAGCCATGCCGCGGCGCCGCGCAGGGCGAGGAACCGGGAGGCGAGGGTGGTGTGCATGACGGCGGACGCGCGAATGTTGCAGGGGCGGCGGACGAAGCTTGACGGGACTATCCCGCGCCTGGCGCGCGCCGATGCTAGCTGTGTTGCGCCGAAACCACGAGTCACAAGATAAAGCGGCACCCCTTGGACCCACCCGGATTTGGCGGAAATGTGAATTATTCCGTTTTAGAATGAGAATGGTTCTTAATATCTAGAGGAGTGGAGTCGGAATGGCGGTCTTGTTGACGCAGCGCAATGCCTTGGCGCTGATGGGGTGTCTGGCGATCTACGCGAACCAGCAGGTGCTGGCGCAAACGGCCGCCACGACGGCATTGCCCGAAATCCGGGTCGAGGCCCCGGCCGAAACGGCGACCACGCCGGTGAACGGCTACCGCGCGAGGAATGCGGCGACCGCCACCAAGACCGACACGCCGCTGGCCGAGACGCCGCAGTCGGTGACGGTGGTGACCCGCGACCAGATCCTGGACCAGGGCGCCACCAACCTGCAGGATGCGCTCACTTACGCGGCCGGCGTGCGCTCCGATGCCTACGGCCTGGACTCGCGCTCCGACAGCTTCCTGGTGCGCGGCAGCGATGCCTCGGTCTACCTCGACGGGCTGCAGCTCTTCTCCGCGGGCTGGTACACCGCGACCGCGCGGCCCGATCCCTACACGCTCGAGCGCCTCGAGGTGCTGCGCGGCCCGTCGGGCATGCTGTTCGGCGCCGGCACGGCCGGCGGCGTGATCAACATGGTCAGCAAGCGGCCGCAGACGCAGGCCGCGCGCGAAGTGGGCGTGCAGTTCGGCTCCTGGGGCCGCAAGCAGATCCAGGCCGACCTGACCGGCCCGCTGACGGCCGACGGCGACTGGTCGTACCGCCTGGTGGCGCTGCAGCGCAAGGCCGACACGCAGGTCGACTACGTGCCCGACGACCGCACGCTGGTCATGCCCTCGCTGACCTGGCGCCCGAGCGCCGCCACCTCGCTGACCCTGCAGGGCCTCTATCAGAAGGACAAGACCGGCAGCACCTCGCAGTTCCTGCCGTGGCAGGGCACGATCCTGCCGAACGTCAACGGCAAGCTGCCCGTGAGCCGCTTCATCGGCGAGCCCGGCGACGGCTACGACACCGAGCGCAAGACCTTCGGCTGGCTGTTCGAGCACCAGTTCAACGACCACTGGTCCTTCCGGCAGAACTTCCGGATGTCGCGCACCTACAACGACTCGCACTACCACTATGCGGACTTCTTCTCCATCCCCGGCGGCTGGGGCATGGACCCGATCGGCCAGCGCGTGATCGGCCGCATCAACGACAAGTCGCTGACCTGGACCCGCATGACGGGCATCGACAACCACGTCGAGGGCCACTTCGACACCGGCGCGCTGCGCCACACGCTGCTGGTGGGCGCCGAATATTCGCGCCAGCGCCAGGACAAGTACGAAGGCTCGGCCTACAGCGCCATCGACGCCTACACCCCGGTCTACGGCCTGGGCTACGTGCCGGTGACCGACCTGAGCTGGAAGCCCCGTACCACGCAGCGCAATGCCGGCGTGTACCTGCAGGACCAGATGAAGCTCGACAACTGGATCTTCGTCGCGGGCCTGCGCTACGACCGCAGCACGGCCGGCACCGAAGGCAGTGCCTCGGAGACCACCACCGCCACCTCGCGCCGGCTCGGCGTGATGTACACGCTGCCCTCGGGCTGGGCGCCCTACCTGAGCTACACCGAGTCGTTCACGCCGCAGGCCGGCACCGACGTCAACGGCCGGCTGTTCAAGCCGCTGCGCGGCGAGCAGGTCGAGGCCGGCGTCAAGTACCAGCCCGCAGGTTCGCCGACCAGCTTCACGGCCTCGGTCTTTTCGCTCAAGGAAAAGAACCGCACCGTCTCCGACAGCACCAACCCGAACTACGGCCGCCAGGTCGATTCGAGCAAGAACAAGGGCCTCGAGCTCGAGCTCAAGACCACGCTCGCGCGCGACCTCGACCTGATCGCCAACTACACCTACATCGAGGTCGATCCCAAGCTCACCGACACGCCGCGCAACCAGCTCTCGGTGTGGGGCAAGTACCGCTTTGCCGTCGGCGGCATCACGGGCTTCTCGGCCGGCGCCGGCGTGCGCTACATGAGCGGCTTCCGCGACATCGAAAGCACGGGCGCGGGCCCGCGCGTGCCGTCGGTCGCGCTGCTCGACCTGATGCTGGCCTACGAGTCGGACAAGTGGCGCTATGCGCTGAACATCAACAACGTGACCGACAAGATCTACTTCAGCACCTGTCTGGCCCGCGGCGACTGCTGGTACGGCACGCGCCGCAACGTGGTCGCCACCGCGACCTACAAGTTCTGAGGTTTTTCGAGCCGCCGCCACACCGAGCCTCGGGGACAATTCCGCCATGTCGATGAACAGCCGAAAGATCAAGACCTGGGCCTGGGTGCACAAGTGGAGCAGCCTCGTGTGCACGGTCTTCATGCTGCTGCTGTGCCTGACGGGATTGCCGCTGATCTTCCACCACGAGATCGGCCACCTGCTGGGCACCGAGGTCGAGGCGCCGAAGATGCCCGCGGGCACGCCGCGCGTGAGCCTCGACCGCGTGCTCGAGGTGGCGCGCGCGCAGCACCCCGACCGCGTGGTGCAGTTCGCCTCGCAGCCCGAGGACGACGACGGCCTGTGGTTCGTCACGCTCACGCCCACGCCCGCGCCCACCGACGACTTCAAGTCGGTCGCGGTCGATGCGCGCACCGGGGTCATCCTCGCGCAGCCGAAGTTCGACGAGGGCTTCATGTACGTGATGTTCAAGCTGCACGTCGACCTGTTCGCGGGCCTGCCGGGCAAGCTGTTCCTCGGCTTCATGGGCTTCCTGCTGCTGGTGGCGATCGTCTCGGGCGTGGTGCTGTATTCGCCGTTCATGCGCAAGCTCGACTTCGGCACGGTGCGCCGCGAGAAGCGGCCGCGCCTCAAGTGGCTCGACCTGCACAACCTGCTGGGCATCGTCACGCTGGTGTGGCTGTTCGTGGTCGGCGCCACCGGCATGATCAACACCTGGGCCGACCTGGTGATCAAGTACTGGCAGTACGACCAGCTCACCACGCTGCTGGCGCCCTACAAGAACGAGCCCGTGGTCGCCGTGAGCGAGCGCGGCTCGGTGCAGCGCTCCTACGAGGCGGCGATGCAGCAGGCGCCCGGCAACCGGCTGTCGTTCATCGCCTTCCCGGGCACCTCGTTCTCGAGCCCGCACCACACCACCTTCTTCCTGCAGGGCAAGGAGCCTTTCACCTCGAAGCTGCTGCAGCCGGTGCTGGTCGATGCGAAGACCGCGCAGGTCACGGCGGCGCCGAAGCTGCCCTGGTACCTCACGGCGCTGCTGGTGTCGCAGCCGCTGCACTTCGGCGACTACGGCGGCATGCCGATGCAGATCCTCTGGGCGCTGCTCGACATCGCGACCATCATCGTGCTGGGCAGCGGCCTGTACCTGTGGCTCAAGCGCGGGAACACCGTGCCCGCGGCGGCATCCAGGGCGGCCGCCGAACGTCCGCAGCGCGAGGAGGGCGGCGCACCGCAGGCCGATCCTGCGCCCGCATTGAAAGTCTGAGCCCATGACCGCAGCAAAGCATCCGCAGCACCACGGCTTCTGGCGTCTCTGGGGTTGGCCGATCGTCCTCGGCCTGCTCACGGCCTTCGGCCTGATCTCGGCGCTGTTCAGCGACGGCGGGCTCGGCGACGTCCTGGCCTGGATCACGCTCGGCATTCCGGTGGCGGTGGGCGCGTGGTACGGCTGGCGCCGTCCGCGCCCGGCCAGCGAGTAGCGCATCGCATCGGTGTGCGCATGGCGCGCGCCACGGTGAGAAACCCCGAGGCTCCGCGTCGGCGCGACACCGCAGAATCGGTGGCATGAAACCCGTTGCCGCCGCTGCCGTCGCCTGTCTCCTGCTCGATCTCTCCACGGCCTCGCGCGCACAGTCTGCGACCGAAACACCGTCGCCGTTCGCGGGCGCTTCGTTGCGCGAGATCACCGTCTCCACGCCGCGCGGCGAGGTCGCGCCCTTCAACGTGCCGGGCTCGGTCGATCGCGTCGACGGCGAGTCCATGCGCGACGGCCGCCTCGGCGTGAACCTGTCCGAGAGCCTGGGCGCGGTGCCCGGGCTGCAGGTGCAGAACCGGCTCAACTACGCGCAGGACCTGCAGCTGTCGATCCGCGGCTTCGGCGCGCGCTCGACCTTCGGCGTGCGCGGCGTGCGGCTCTACGTCGACGGCATTCCCGCCACCTTGCCCGACGGCCAGGGCCAGACCTCGAACATCGACATCGGCTCGCTCGACCGCATCGAGATCCTGCGCGGTCCGTTCTCGGCGCTCTATGGCAACTCCTCGGGCGGCGTGCTGCAGGCCTTCACCGCCTCGGGCGAGGGCCGGCCGAAGCTGTCCTACTCGGCGGCGGGAGGCAGCAACGGCACCTGGCGCCAGTCGCTGCAGGCCAGCGGTTCGCAGGGCGCCATCGACTACCTGCTCGGTGCCAGCCGCTTCCAGACCGACGGCTGGCGCGAGCACAGCGCCGCGCGGCGCGACATCGCCAACGGCAAGCTCGGCATCGCGCTCGACAACGGCGACCGGCTCACGCTGGTCGTCAACAGCGTGCGCATCGATGCGCAGGACCCGCTGGGCCTCACGGCCGACCAGTACGCGCTGGCGCCACGGCTCGCGCCGCTGGCCGTGCAGTACGACACCCGCAAGACCGTCGAGCAGACGCAGGCCGGGCTGCTCTACGAGCGCCGCCTGAGCCAGACGCAGCAACTGCGCCTGATGGTCTACGGCGGCGAGCGCAAGACCACGCAGTACCAGTCGATCCCGCCCTCGGCGCAGCAGAACCCGCTGCATGCGGGCGGCGTGATCGACCTCACGCGCCAGTACGGCGGCCTCGACCTGCGCTGGACCGGTGCCTTCACCCTGGCGGATCGTCCCTTCGAGCTGGTGGCGGGCCTGGGCTACGACAGCCTGCGCGAATGGCGGCGCGGCTACGAGAACTACCTCGGCAGCGGCGCGGCGCAGATCCTCGGCGTGCAGGGGCGGCTGCGGCGCTACGAGCGCAACGAGGTCTGGAACCTCGATCCCTATGCGCAGGCCAGCTGGCGCTTCGCCGAGCGCTGGACGCTCGAGGCCGGCCTGCGGCGCAGCAGCGTGCACTTCGATTCGGGCGACCGCTACATCGTCGGCAGCAACCGCGACGACAGCGGCAGCGCGCGCTATGCCAAGACCCTGCCCGTGGCCTCGCTGCGCTTCCAGGCCACACGCGACATCGCGCTCTACGGCTCCATCGGCCGCGGCTTCGAGACGCCGACGCTCAACGAGTTGTCGTACCGCGCGGGCGGCGCGAGCGGGCTCAACTTCGCGCTGCGACCCTCGGTCAACGACAGCCTCGAGCTCGGCGCCAAGGCGCGGCTCGGTGGCGGGCTGCTGACCGCGGCGCTGTTTCGCACCCGCACGCGCGACGAGATCGTGACCGACACCAACCTCGGCGGCCGCGCCACCTTCCAGAACGCGGGCCGCACGCGGCGCAACGGCTTCGAGCTGGCCTGGCAGCACGAGACCGAGAACCACTGGCGCACGCAACTGGCCTACACCTGGCTCGACGCCACCTACCGCGATGCCTTCTGCTCGCCCTCGCCGTGCGCGGCCGCCAACACGGTGGCCGCGGGCAACCGCATTCCGGGCATCGCGCGGCAGTCGCTGTTCGCCTCGTTGGGCTGGGTGCCGCCCGAAGGCTGGCGCGCGGGCGTGGAGATGCGCGCGCTGGGCCGCATCCAGGCCAACGACCTCAACAGCGCGAGCGCGCCCGGCTATGCGGTCGCGGCGGCCTATGCCGGCTACCTCAAGAAGTGGGAGCGCTGGGAGTTCAACGCCTTCGCGCGCGTGGACAACCTGTTCGACCGGCGCTATGCCGGCTCGGTCATCGTCAACGAAGGCAATGCGCGCTATTTCGAGCCCGCGCCGGGCCGCAACTGGACGGTGGGCATGAGCGGTTCGTACCGCTTCTGAGCCTGCGGGCCGCCATGAAAAACGGCGGGCACTGCCCGCCGTCGCGATGGATGGCCAAGCGCCTCAGAAGGCCGCGGGCCGCCATTTCAGCAGCCGCTTCTCGAGCGAGCTCAGCAGGAAGTCGGCCGCCAGCGCGACCACCGCGAGCACGATCATCGCCGCGAACACGCCGCTGGCATTGAAGGCGCCCTGCGCGGTCGAGATCAGGAGGCCGATGCCTTCCTTGGCGCCGAGGAACTCGCCGACCACCGCGCCGACCAGCGCGAAGCCGAAGCTCACGTGCAGGCTCGCGAGGATCCACGACATCGCCGACGGAATCACCACCGCCATCGTGAGCTGGCGCGGCGAGGCGCCGAGGATCTGCGCGTTCGCGATCATGTACTTGTCGGCCTCGCGCACGCCCTGGAAGGCATTGCCGAAGACCACGAAGAACACCATCACCACCGCGAGCGCCACCTTCGAGGCCATGCCCAGGCCGAGCGCGATCACGAAGATCGAGCCGAGCACCACGCGCGGGATCGAGTTGGCGATCTGGATGTAGAGGCTGAACACGTCCGACAGCAGCTTGTTGCGTCCGAGCACGATGCCGCAGATCACGCCGGCGATGGAGCCGATCAGGAAGCCGATCACCGTTTCCTCGAGCGTCACCGCGACCTGCATCCACAGCGACCCCTGGGCCGTGCCGTCGCGCATCCATTCCACGAGCTGGTCGTAGATCATGGTGGGCATCGAATAGAAGAAGGGGTCGATCCACTTCAGGCGCGCCGCGATCTCCCAGCCGCCGAGCGCGACCACCAGCACGACCAGCCGCAGCGCGATGATCATGCGGCGACGGCCGCGGATGGCCGCCTGCGCTATCTCGGATTCGCGCGCGAGCGCGGCGTCGCTGAGGGCCGAGGGAAGTTGCGCGGCGGCAGGTGTGTGGGTGGAGGAGCTCATGGCGGCGTGGGAGGGTGTGACAGCGTTGTTCATTGGATGACGACCTCTTCGCGCAGGTCGTCCCAGATGTGCTTGGACAGTTCGATGAACTGCGCGTCGTAGCGCACCTGCGCCATCACGCGCGGTCGCGGCAGGTCGATCTCGTAGACGCGCTTGAGCGTGGCGGGCCGCGCCGAGAGCACGAACACGCGGTCGGCCAGCGCGATCGCCTCCTCGAGGTCGTGGGTCACGAAGACCACGCTGCCGCCGTTGTTCGACCACAGCTGCAGCAGTTCGTCCTGCATCAGCGTGCGGGTCTGCATGTCGAGCGCGGAGAAGGGCTCGTCCATCAGCAGGATCTCGGGGTCGTTGATGAAGGTCTGGGCCAGCGCCACGCGCTTGCGCATGCCGCCCGAGAGCTGGTGCGGGTAGTGCTTGCCGAATTTGGCCAGGCCCACGCGGTGGATCCACTGTTGCGCGAGCTCCATCGCTTCCTTCTTCGGCTTGCCGCGGAAGATCGGGCCGGCCGCCACGTTGTCCTCCACGCTGCGCCACGGGAACACCGCGTCGGCCTGGAACACGAAGCCGATGCGCGGATCGACGCCGGTCACGGGCTGGCCCATCACGCGCACGTTGCCGACGGTGGGCTTGAGCAGCCCGGTGATCATGTTGAGCGTGGTCGACTTGCCGCAGCCCGTGGGCCCGACGATGGCGACGAACTCGCCGCGCGCCACCGACATGCTGAAGTTGCGCAGCGCGACCGTGGCGTTGCCGTCCTGCGAGATGAAGCGCAGCGACACGTCGTCGAAGTCGATCGCGGAGGTGGTCGCGACGTTGCCGCCGCCGGGAGAGGGAGTGCCGTGGCGCATGGTCATTTCGCCGCCGCGAGGTAGGCGTTGCTGTAGGTCTTCGACAGGTCGATGTTCTTGCTCTTCACGAGCGGCTTGTAGGTGGCCAGCACCTTGAGCACGGTCTCGGGGCCGCCCGCGGGCATCTTCGCGTCGGCCGTGAACATCGGCAGCGAGGCCTTGAGCGCCTGCACGTAGAGCGCCTTGTCGTTGCCGTAATAGTCGCGCGGCACCTTCTCGGCGATCTCCTCGGCGCTGTGCGACTGGATGTACTGCATGGTGCGCGCGAAGGCACGCGCCAGCTTGCCGGCCTCGGCCTTGTGCGACTCGGCCCAGGTGTTCTGCACGTAGAGGCTGGCGGCCGGATAGAGGCCGCCGAGCGCCTTCACCGTGTCGGCCTCGGTGCGCAGGTCGACCAGCACCTGCGCATCGCCGCTCTTGACCATCTGCGACACCGTGGGCTCGGTCGTCATGCCGGCCTGGATGCGGTCCTGCTTCATCGCGGCGATGAAGGTGTTGCCCGCGCCCACGGGCAGCAGCGAGTAGTCCTTCGAGGCCACGCCCGCGCGGTCGGCGAGGTAGCGCGTGAGGAAGTCGGTGGACGAGCCCAGGCCGGTCACGCCCAGGGTCTTGCCGCCCTTGGCGTCGGCCATGCTCTTGAAGCCGGCCGCGGCGGCCTTGGTGCTGACCAGCTCGACCTCGCCCGGCACCTTGCAGAAGACGGCGATCGCCTGGATCTCCTTGCCCTTGCTCTGCAGGTCGATGGTGTGGTCGTAGAAGCCGACCACGCCCTGCACGGCGCCGGCGATCAGCTGGTTCTCGGCGTCGACGCCCGCGGGCTGCGACTGCAGCTCGACGTTCAGGCCCTCGTCCTTGAAGTAGCCCAGCGCCTCGGTGAGCTTGGCCGGCAGGTAGATGATCTTGTTGATGCCGCCCACCATGATGGTGATGGGGGCGTCGCCGGCCTGGGCGAAAGGCGTGGCGAAGGCGGCGCAGAGGGCGGCGGCGAGCAGGGTGCGGCGGGTGGCGGACATGGGGTCGGGTGTCTCCGGTCGAGGTTGTTCGGTCGGGCCAGTCTAGGAATCGCCATCCTTCGGCCAGCTTTCAGCGCCGCGCGCGATTCCTCATGGTTATCCCTAGGCCCGTGCCCTGGCCGCCACCCTTCCTAGAATCCACGGCCACTCCCGCCGACCGCATGAAGCTGCTGCTGATCGAAGACAACCCGCAACTCGCGCACTGGCTTTCCAGCCTGCTGCGCGAACAGGACTTCGTGGTCGACCACGTCGCCAACGGCGAGGCCGCGGACCTGCAGCTGGCCCAGGCCGGCTACGACGTGGTGCTGCTCGACCTGAACATCCCGGGCCTGCCGGGCAAGGCCGTGCTGCGCCGGCTGCGCGAGCGCGGCGACACGGTGCCGGTGATCATCCTCACGGCCACCGCCTCGCTCGACCAGAAGGTGCTGTGCCTGGAGATCGGCGCCGACGACTACCTGGTGAAGCCCTTCGAGATCCGCGAGCTGGTGGCACGCATCAAGGTGCTGGTGCGCCGGCAGATGCCGGGCAAGGCCAACGACATCGCCTGCGGCGACCTGCGCTACGACCTGCGCACGCGTCAGTTCGCGCTGGCCGGCGAGGAGCTGGCGCTGCCGCCGCGCGAGCGCACGCTGCTCGAGACCCTGATGCTCAAGGCCGGCAGCACGGTGTCGAAGCAGGCGCTGATCGACGCCATCTTCGGCCTCGACGACGAGCCCAGCGCGGACGCGGTGGACATCTACATCCATCGCCTGCGCAAGAAGCTCGAGGCCAGCCAGGCCACCATCATCACGCTGCGCGGCGTGGGCTACCTGCTGCGCACGCGCCAGGAAGAATGAAGAAGCGCTCCAGCCTGCGCCTGCGCCTCGCGCTGTGGCTGCTGCTGCCGCTGTCGCTGTTCGTCGCGCTGTGCGGCTGGCTCAACTGGCGCAACGCCGCCGGCGTGGCCGACTACGTGCAGGACCATGACCTGCTGTCCTCGGCCAAGGTGCTGTCGGACCGGCTGATCTGGGAGGACGACGACGTGCAGGCCAGCGTGCCGCCGTCGGCGCTGAGCCTGTTCGTCTCGCCCGAGCACGACCGGGTTTTTCTCAGCGTGACGGGCGCCAACGGCGAGGTGCTGGCCGGCTCGGCCGACTTCCCGCTGCCCGCGCGGCGCAAGCCCGAGGGCGTCGACCGCGCCCAGTGGTACGACACGGAATTCGCGGGCCTGCCGCTGCGCGCGGTCGTCACCACGCGCTCGATGTACGAGGTCGGCGGCGCGCGCGACATCACCATCGCCGTCGGCAAGACCGAGCGCAGCCGCGACCACATGCTGCGCACGCTCTGGTGGCCGTCGATGGAGTACCTGCTGATCGCGCTGGCGCTGGCCATCGCGCTCGCCGTGGCGGCGTTGACGCTGGAGCTGCGGCCCATCGTGCGGTTGAGCCAGCAGCTCGCGCAGCGCGACCCGCTGCATCTGGACCTGGTGGTGGATCCCGGCGCGCTGCACTCCGAGCTGCGGCCGGTGGCCGACACCATCAACCGCTTCGTCGCGCAGCTGCGCGCGCACTCGGAGGCGCAGCGGCGCTTCATCGCCGACGCGGCGCACCAGCTGCGCACGCCGCTGGCGATGCAGGCCTCGCAGATCGAGTACGCGCGCTACACGCGCCAGCACCGCGGCGAGTGGGACACGCGCCGGGCCGACATGGACGCGATGTGGCTCGCGATGCAGACCAGCAACCGGCGGCTGGTCGACGTCACCAACAAGCTGCTGCTGCTCGCGCAGGCCGAGCATGGCGATGCGCACACGCGGCTCGAGCGGGTCGACCTGGCCGCGGTGGCGCTGCGTTGCGTCGAGCAGCTCGCGGCGCTGGCGGACCGGCGCCGCATCGACCTGGGGCTGGAGGCGTGGGGCACGGCCTTCGTGCGGGCGCAGCCGGCGCTGCTCGATGCGCTGGTCACGAACCTGCTCGACAACGCGCTGCGCTACACGCAGGAGGGCGGCCGGGTGACGCTAGGCGTGGGCGTAGACGAGGCCGCGGACGCGGTCGTGCTGAGCGTGGAGGACAACGGCCCCGGCATTCCCGCCGAGGCGCGCGAGCGCGTGTTCGAGCGCTTCTACCGGGTGGCGCAGGACAGCGAGGGAACGGGGCTGGGGCTGGCCATCGTGCGCGAGATCGCGCGGGCCTTCGATGCCGACGTGGACCTGGCAGCCAACCCGCGCGAGGCGAGCGGGCTGCTGGTCACGGTGCGTTTTTCGTCGGCTGGGCCGGCGGAAAACGCGGGGTAGGCCTCAGAGGCCGGCGGCTGCGCGCAGGGCCGCGGCCTGCGTGGTCGCTTCCCAGGTGAACTCGGGCTCCTCGCGGCCGAAGTGGCCGTAGGCGGCGGTCTTCTGGTAGATCGGGCGCAGCAGGTCGAGCATCTGGATGATGCCCTTCGGACGCAGGTCGAAGTGCTCGCGCACGAGCTCGGCGATCTTCTCGTCGGGGATCACGCCGGTGCCTTCGGTGTAGACCGTGATGTTCATCGGCTGGGCCACGCCGATGGCGTAGGCCACCTGGATCTGGCACTGGCGCGCCAGGCCGGCGGCCACGATGTTCTTCGCCACGTAGCGCGCGGCATAGGCGGCCGAGCGGTCGACCTTCGAGGGGTCCTTGCCCGAGAACGCGCCGCCGCCGTGCGGGCAGGCGCCGCCGTAGGTGTCGACGATGATCTTGCGGCCCGTGAGGCCGCAGTCGCCCTGCGGGCCGCCGATGACGAAGCGGCCGGTCGGGTTGATCAGGTAGCGCGTGTTCTGCAGCCATTCCTTGGGCAGCACGGGCTTGATGATCTCCTCGATGATGGCTTCGTTGAACGAGGCCTTCATCTTGGTCGGCGTCTCGCTCTGGTCGGGGCTGTGCTGGGTCGAGAGCACCACGGTGTCGATGCTGTGCGGCTTGCCGTCGACATAGCGCATCGTCACCTGGCTCTTGGCGTCGGGACGCAGGAAGGGCAGGCGGCCGTCCTTGCGCAGTTGCGCCTGGCGCTCGACCAGGCGGTGCGCGTAGTAGATCGGCGCGGGCATCAGCTCGGGCGTCTCGTCGCAGGCGTAGCCGAACATCAGGCCCTGGTCGCCGGCGCCGGTGTTCAGGTGGTCGTCCGATGCGTGGTCGACGCCCTGGGCGATGTCGTTGGACTGCTTGTCGTAGCAGACCATGACCGCGCAGCCCTTGTAGTCGATGCCGTAGTCGGTGTTGTCGTAGCCGATGCGCTTGATGGTGTCGCGCGCGACCTGGATGTAGTCGACGTGCGCGTTGGTCGTGATCTCGCCGGCGAG
This sequence comes from Variovorax sp. GW821-FHT09B01, assembly GCF_059418345.1. Taxonomy (NCBI): domain Bacteria; kingdom Pseudomonadati; phylum Pseudomonadota; class Betaproteobacteria; order Burkholderiales; family Comamonadaceae; genus Variovorax; species Variovorax sp. GW821-FHT09B01. The sequence goes on from NZ_JBWKPQ010000014.1 coordinate 132,531, forward strand.
CACCACGAGGCCGGTGTTGGTCAGCGTCTCGGCGGCCACGCGGCTGCGCGGGTCCTGTTCGAAGATCGCATCCAGGATGGCGTCCGAGATCTGGTCGGCCACCTTGTCGGGGTGGCCTTCGGAGACGGATTCGGAAGTGAAGAGGAAGTCGTTCGCCATTTGTTCAAAGCTCCTTGAAGTGGTTTGGCGCGTTGCCAACTCTGCGGAGCCCTGGCGAACGCTTTAGCAGAATGCCGATGAGCCATCGGCGGGCACAATCGCCATGCGGCGCCCGTGCTTGTCGCCCTGCAAGTTGTTCCGTAACTCGGCGACAATTTCGATTCTATTCGAGCCGCGCCAAACCGTGCGCGCGCGTCCTTGACCCCATTCCCGACCTGTCCATGATCGCTCTCTTCCGATTGCTTGCCCGCGTACCGATGCCCGTGATGCATTGGTTCGGCGCCGGGCTCGGATGGCTGGTCTGGGCCCTGGCGCCCGACTACCGGAGGCGCTTCCGGGCCAATGCCCACAGCGCCGGCTTCGGCCCCGACGCCTACCGCCCGGCCATCGCCGCGGCCGGCAAGATGGCCTCCGAACTGCCCTGGCTCTGGCTGCGCCCCCATGGCGAGACGGTGCTGCCGCGCGTGCTGCGCTGGGAGGGCGTGGAAGCCTTCGAGGCCGCGCTGCAGGCGAAGAAGGGCGTGATCCTGGTCGCGCCCCACCTGGGCAGCTGGGAGATGTGCGGCCAGGCGATCGGCGAGCGTTTCCATGAACGCTATGGCCCGATCACCGCGCTGTTCCGTCCCGCGCGCAAGAAGTGGATGGCCGCGCTGATCGCCGCCGGCTCGCGCGACCGGCCCGGGCTGCAGACCCTGCCGACCAGCATCACCGGCGTGCGCGGCCTGATGCGCACGCTGCGCAACGGCGGCTACACCGGCATCCTGCCCGATCAGGTGCCGCCGCTGGGGCAGGGCGTGTGGGCGCCGTTCCTGGGCCGGCCCGCCTACACCATGAGCCTGCTGCCGCGGCTCGCGCAGCAGACCGGCGCGGCCTGCTTCCTCAGCGTCTGCGAACGGCTGCCGCGCGGCGCGGGCTACGTGATCCGCTTCGAGCCGATCGTGGGCACCGCGCTGACCGATCCCAAGGCCACGCTCGAGGACGCGGCCGCCGCGATGAACGAGGCCATCGGCCGGCTGATCCGCAGCCTGCCGGGCCAGTACGTGTGGGACTACGCGCGCTACAAGGAACCGCGCGGCGACGCGCCCGTGGTGGCCGAGGCCGGGGGGGCTGCACGATGAGTCTGGGTTCCCGTCTGGGCATCGGTTTCATGCGCGTGATCGCGCCGCTGCCGCTGCCGCTGGTGCGCGGCTTCGGCGCCTTCCTGGGCCGCGTGCTGCACACGATCGCGCTGCCGCGCCGGCGCGTGGTCGACACCAACCTCGCGGTCTGCTTCCCCGAGAAGTCCGAGGCCGAGCGGCGCGCGATTGCGAAGGAGAGCTTCGTCTACGTGGCGCAATCGTGGCTCGACCGCAGCTGGCTCTGGCATGCGCCCGAGAAGGTGGTGGCGAGCCGGCTGAAGATCGTGGGCGCGGCCGTGGAGATCCGCGAGATCGCCGAGGGCAGCGAGCCGATGATCCTGTTCGCGCCGCACTTCTACGGCCTCGACGCCGCGGCCACCGCGCTCACGATGCACACGGCGCGGCCTTCGGCCACCATCTACACGACCCAGCGCGACCCGATGGTCGATGCCTGGATCCGCGAGGGCCGCACGCGCTTCGGCGACGTGGCGGCGCTCAACCGGGTCGACGGCATCAAGCCGGTGCTCTCGGGGCTGCGCAAGGGCGGGCTGCTGTACCTGCTGCCCGACATGGACTTCGGCCGCGACCAGACCATCTTCGTGCCCTTCTATGGCGTGCAGGCGGCCACGGTGCCCTCGCTCTCGCGCTTCGCGCGGCTGGGCAAGGCGAAGGTGGTGCCGATCGTCGCGAAGCTCACGCGCGACGGCTACGAGATCGAGGTGCTCGAGACCTGGCGGAACTTCCCGACCGACGACGTCGAGGCCGACACCGCGCTGATGAACACGCGGCTGCAGGGCTACATCGATCCGATGCCGGCCCAGTACTACTGGGTGCACCGGCGCTTCAAGACGCGCCCCGAGGGAGATCCTCCTATTTATTGAGGAAGGCCTCGATCTCGCCCGCCACGAGCCGCGGCTGCTCGTGCACGATCCAGTGGGTGGCGTTCGGCACCTTCTTGACCACGAGATCGGGCACGTACTCGTCGAGCCCTTCGAGCAGGCCCGGCAACAGCGCGGCGTCGTCGAGCGCCCAGAACACGAAGGTCGGCACGTTGACCACCAGCCGCTCGCGCGGCAGCAGCGGGATGCCGTCGATGGTCTGGCCCGGCAGCGGCGGCTTCATCGGCGTCACACGGTAGAGGTTGCAGGCACCCGTGAGGCCCGCGCTCCAGACCTCGCGGTACTGCTGCTTCACTTCCTCGGTGAGCCAGCCGAAGCCATCGGGGCCGGCCTTCATCAGCAGGAAGAAGGGCCACATGCGCTTGAAGTCGTCGGCCGCGAGCAGGGCCTCGGCATCGGGCCGCGCGAGGAAGTTCATATAGGCGCTGGCCTGCTGCTGCGCCGCGCTGTTGCGCAGCTCGCGCGTGAAGGTGCCGGGGTGCGGCGAGTTGATGATCACCAGCTTGCCGACCTGCTGCGGGAACGCGTTGGCATAGCCCCAGCCGAAGGCGCCGCCCCAGTCGTGCGCAACCAGCGCGGCCATGGTGCCGTCCTTGCTCTCGGTGGCCACCAGTTGCTGGATGTCCTGGATCAGCAACTGCGCCTTGTACTCGGCCACCTCGGTGGGCGCGCTCGACTTCTCGAAGCCGCGCAGGTTGGGCGCCACGCAGCGGTAGCCGCCACGCGCGGGGTCGGCGAAGTAGGCGAGCAGTTCGTCCCAGATGAACGCGGCCTCGGGGAAGCCGTGCAGGAACACCATCAGCGGGCGGCCGGGCTCGCCGGCGGCGCGGCAGCTCAGGGTGATGCCGTTGGGCAGGCTGCGTTGGAAGGTCTCGATCATGCGTCTTGTCTCCTCTTGGTTGCTATCTTTTCGATAGTGAGTTCGGCAGATGGGACGGCCGCTGCAGCCGGTCGTGCTCAGGATTCCTCGGGCGGCTCCGCGGCGGGCCCGCCGGTGTCCTCGTCGGGCTGGGCCGAGGCATCCTCCGTGTGGACCCAGCGCGACAGCAGTTCGGCCGCCTCGCCCACGCCCTGTTTCTTCAGTGCCGAGAACAGTTTGACCTCGCCGCCGCCGGCCTGCAGTCGCACGATGGACAGCACCTTCGCGCCCTCGGAGCGCGTGAGCTTGTCGGACTTGGTCAGCAGCACCAGGAACTTGAGGCCCTGCTCGACGCGCGGGCGGATCACCTCGAGCAGGATCTCGTCGAGCTCGGTCAGGCCGTGGCGCGGATCGCACATCAGCACCACGCCGCGCAGGTTCTCGCGCGTCATCAGGTAGTTGCCCATCACGCGCTGCCAGCGCAGCTTGGCCTCGCGCGGCACGGCCGCGTAGCCGTAGCCGGGCAGGTCGGCGAGCACCGCGTCGTCGACCTTCTGCCGGCCGATGCCGAACAGGTTGATGTGCTGCGTGCGGCCCGGCGTCTTCGAGGCGAAGGCCAGCCGCGTCTGCTGCGTGAGCGTGTTGATGGCGGTGGACTTGCCGGCGTTGGAGCGGCCGACGAAGGCGATCTCGGGCAGGGCGAAGGGCGGCAGGTGCTCGAGCTGCGGGGCGCTGGTCAGGAAGTGCGCGGTGTGCAGCCAGCCCAGCGCGGCACGTTCGCGTTCGGCGGTCTCGGGGTCTTTGGCGGGGGCCGCGCGGGAAGGAAATGCGGTGCTCTTGCGCGACGGCGTGGTCATCAATGGGCTTTCGGAACGGGGCGCCATTGTAGAATCGCGGGGTTTTGCGCCAATAAATTCGAGCCCCCGATATGAAGTTGTTTGCCAATTTTCTGCTTGCGGCCCTCGTGGGGATCGCTGGTACCGCAGTCAGCACTGGTGCTTTTGCCGAGGAGACGGCAGCCGCACCGACCACACCGGTCAAGGCCAAGCCCGACCCGGCCAAGGGCGACACCATCTTCAATGCCACCCCGGCCAACAGCCAGAGCTGCGCCTCCTGCCACAACGCGGACGGCAACTCGGCGATCCCGGCCAACCCCAAGCTGGCGCAGCAGCACCCCGAATACATCCTCAAGCAGCTCGAGGACTTCAAGTCCGGCAAGCGCAAGAGCGCGATCATGAAGCCGCTGGCCTCGGCGCTGTCCGAGGAGGACATGCGCAACATCGCCTGGTTCGTCGGCTCCAAGAAGATCAAGCCCGGCTTCTCGAAGGACAAGGACACGATCGCGCTCGGCGAGCGGATCTACCGCGGCGGCATCGCCGACCGCCAGATCCCGGCCTGCGCCGGCTGCCACAGCCCGAACGGCGCCGGCATGCCCGCGCAGTACCCGCGCCTGGGCGGCCAGCACGCCGACTACACGGCGGCCCAGCTCACGGCCTTCCGCGGCGACGGCACCACGGTGCGTGCCAACAACGCCGTGATGACCGGCGTGGCCGCCAAGCTCAACGACCGCGAAATCAAGGCCGTGGCCGACTACATCGCCGGTCTGCGTTGATCCCGCACGCGCGAGCGTGAACTAACCGCCGACAACAACCCCAAAACAGGGCGGGCCGATCCAGCAGGATGGCCCGCCCTTTTGCGTTTCGCTTCTTCCGGACGCCTTTTCTTCTCTCTTCTCTAGCAACCGATGTCAGTTTCCACTCACGGCCTTCGCGTCCATCGCGGCCCGCAAGCGCTTCGCGCGGCGGTGGAACTGCTGTCGTCGATGCGCTTCGCGATCGCGCTGCTCACGATCATCTGCATCGCCTCGATCATCGGCACCGTGCTCAAGCAGCACGAGCCGATCAACAACTACATCAACCAGTTCGGGCCGTTCTGGGCCGAGGTGTTCCGCGCCGCGCGGCTCGACTCGATCTACAGCGCCTGGTGGTTCCTGCTGATCCTGCTGTTCCTGGTGATCAGCACCACGCTGTGCATCGTGCGCAACACGCCGCGCATCGTGGTCGAGCTGCGCACCTTCAAGGAAGACATCCGCACCCAGAGCCTCAAGGCCTTCGGCCAGCGCGCGCAGACGCAGCTCGGCGAAACGCCCGACATGGCGGCCAACCGCATCGGCCAGCTGCTCGTGAGCGGCGGCTGGAAGGTCAAGCTGCAGCAGCGCGAAGCCACGGGCGACGGCAAGACGCCGGCCGGCTGGATGGTCGCCGCGCGTGCCGGCGGCGCCCACAAGCTCGGCTACATCGCGGCGCACAGCGCGATCGTGCTGGTGTGCATCGGCGGCCTGCTCGACGGCGACCTGGTGGTGCGCGCGCAGACCTGGTTCAACGGCAAGAGCGTGTTCACCGGCGGCGGCATGATCGCCGACGTGCCGCCGCAGCACCGGCTATCGGCCAGCAACCCGACCTTCCGCGGCAACATCCTGGTGCCCGAGGGCGGGCAGGGCAGCGTGGCGATCCTCAACCAGGCCGACGGCGTGCTGCTGCAGGAGCTGCCGTTCTCGATCGAGCTCAAGAAATTCATCGTCGACTACTACTCGACCGGCATGCCCAAGCTGTTCGCGAGCGAGGTGGTGCTGCACGACCGCGAGACCGGCGAGCAGGTGCCCGCGCGCATCGAGGTCAACCACCCGGCCAGCTACAAGGGCGTGGAGATCTACCAGTCGAGCTTCGACGACGGCGGCTCGACGGTGAAGCTCAAGGCGGTGCCGATGGCGGCCGCGGCCAAGCCCTTCGAGGTCGAGGGCGTGATCGGCGGACCGAGCAGCGAGATCACCAACGGCAAGGAGAAGCTGACGCTGGAGTTCGCCGCGCTGCGCGTGATCAACGTCGAGAACTTCGCCGACGGCGGCGCCATGGGCAGCGGCGCCGACGTGCGCAAGGTCGACCTGCGCCACGACATCGAGTCGCGCCTGGGCGCGGCCAACAAGACCAACAAGCCCAAGGTGCTGCGCAACATCGGCCCGAGCATCGGCTACAAGCTGCGCGACGCGGCCGGCCAGGCGCGCGAGTACCAGAACTACATGGTGCCGGTCGACACCGGCGACGGCCAGCCGGTGTTCCTGCTGGGCATGCGCGAGAAGCCCGAGGAGCCGTTCCGCTACCTGCGCGTGCCGGCCGACGAGCAGGGCTCGATGGACAGCTTCGTGCGCATGCGCGCCGCGCTCGAGGACCCGGCCACGCGCGCGCGCGCCATCGAGCGCTACATCGCCAAGGCCAGCGATCCGAAGCGCCCCGAGATGGCCGACCAGCTGCGGGTGTCGGCCACGCGCGCGCTGGCGCTGTTCGCGGGCAGCGAGCCCGCGCGCGCCGATGCCGCTTCCGCGGGCGGCTGGCAGGCGATCGCCGAGTTCATGGAGAGCAACGTGCCCGAGGCCGAGCGCGAGCGCGCGGGCGCGGTGCTGGTGCGCATCCTCAACGACGTGCTGTACGAGGTGCTGAACCTCAGCCGCGAAGGCGCGGGCCTCGCGGCGCTGCCGGGCGACGAGAAGTCGCAGGCCTTCCTCACGCAGGCGGTGATCGCGCTGAGCGACGCCCACTTCTACCCGGCCCCGGTCGCGATGATGATGACCGACTTCACCCAGGTGCAGGCCAGCGTGTTCCAGGTGGCGCGCGCCCCTGGCAAGAACGTCGTCTATCTGGGCTGTCTGTTGCTGATCGTCGGGATTTTTGCCATGCTGTACGTGCGCGAGCGTCGGCTCTGGGTGTGGCTGACACCCGCCGGCGCCGCCGGAGACAACACCACCGAGACCGCCGCGACGATGGCGTTCTCGGTCAATCGCAAGACCATCGACAGCGATCGGGAGTTCGAGCACCTCAAGCACAAGCTGCTCGCCCTGAAGAAAGAAGAGCCAGCCTCACCATGAACACCACCACCCTCACGCTCAACGAAAGCTGGCTCTCGCGGCGCAACCTGTTCGACTGGGTGTTCGCGGCGCTGGTGCTCGCGGGCGGCCTGTTCGCCTTCGCGCGCCACGCGGGCTCGATGGACTCCTACGAGAAGCCGATCCTGGTGGGCGCGCTGCTGTGCGTGATCGCCATGGGCTGGTTCTGGCGCCCGCTGCGGGTGCTGGCGATCGTGGTCGCGGCAGCCTCGCTGCTGGCCATCGCGTCCTACCAGGGCGACCTGGCGCGGGCCGACACCGTGTTCTGGCTCAAGTACTTCCTCTCGAGCCAGTCGGCCATCCTCTGGATGAGCGTGCTGTTCTTCATGAGCACGCTGTTCTACTGGCTGGGCTTCTTCGGCGGCAAGCAGGGCGACGCGCTCGAGGCGATCGGCTCGCGGCTGGCCTGGGCCGCCATCACCATGGCGCTGATCGGCACCATGGTGCGCTGGTACGAAAGCCACCAGCTCGGCCCCGACATCGGCCACATCCCGGTCAGCAACCTCTACGAGGTGTTCGTGCTGTTCTGCTGGCTCACGGCCGCGTTCTACCTCTACTACGAAGAGCACTACCGCACGCGCGCCCTCGGCGCCTTCGTGATGCTGGTGGTGAGCGCGGCGGTCGGTTTCCTGCTCTGGTACACGCTGGTGCGCCAGGCGCACGAGATCCAGCCGCTGGTGCCCGCGTTGCAGAGCTGGTGGATGAAGCTGCACGTGCCCGCCAACTTCATCGGCTACGGCACCTTCTCGCTCGCGGCCATGGTGGCCTTCGCCTACCTGGTGAAGGAGCAGGCGGGCGAGACCCGCTGGTACAAGCTCACGCCGATCTGGCTGCTGGGCATGGCGCTGTGCTTCGTGCCGGTGGCGTTCCGCCAGCGCGTGCAGGAAGCCGGCGGCAGCTACTGGGTGGCCTATGCGGCGATCTCGGCGCTGATCGCAGCCGGCATCCTGCTGGGGCGCAAGCGCATCGCGGCGCGCCTGCCGGCCAACGAGGTGCTCGACGACGTCATGTACAAGTCGATCGCGGTCGGCTTCGCCTTCTTCACCATCGCCACCGTGCTGGGCGCGCTGTGGGCCGCCGATGCCTGGGGCGGCTACTGGAGCTGGGACCCGAAGGAGACCTGGGCGCTGATCGTCTGGCTCAACTACGCGGCCTGGCTGCACATGCGCCTGGTCAAGGGCCTGCGCGGCACCGTGGCGGCCTGGTGGGCGCTCGCGGGGCTGGCGGTCACGACCTTCGCCTTCCTCGGCGTCAACATGTTCCTGAGCGGCCTGCACAGTTACGGCACGCTGTAGACACGCGCGAACGGGCTTTCGCGAAGAATTGAAACCGCGCGCCCCGCGTGCGCGTAACCGAATCGGGGGTGGCCACGAACTACCTTCCGAACACAACGATTCCAGCGAAAGGCCCGTCATGTCGTTCCATTCCCGTCCGTCGCGCCGCAACAGCGGCTTCATCCATCCGCGCTCCAGCGAGATCACGCCGCGCGCCCTCTACGAAGGGCGGCGCGACCTGCTCAAGCTGATGGCGGGCGGCGCGGCCGGTGCCGCGCTGGCCTCCTTCGCGGGCCGCGAGGCGCTGGCGCAGACGGCGCGGCCGAACAAGCTTGAGGCGCTGCCGGGCGCGAAATCCGCGGTGCCCGGTGCGCAGACGATGGAGAAGCTCACCGACTACAAGGACGCGACGAGCTACAACAACTTCTACGAGTTCGGCACCGACAAGGGCGATCCGGTCAAGAACGCCGGCACGCTCAAGACCCGGCCCTGGAGCGTCGAGGTCGAGGGGCTGGTGAAGAAGCCCGGCAAGTACACGATCGAGGACCTGCTCAAGCTCAGCGCGCAGGAAGAACGCATCTACCGGCTGCGCTGCGTCGAGGGCTGGTCGATGGTGATCCCGTGGGTCGGCTATTCGCTGGCCGAACTCATCAAGAAGGTCGAGCCGCAGGGCAACGCCAGGTTCATCGAGTTCGTGACCCTGGCCGATCCCAAGACCATGCCCTTCGTCGGCTCGCGCGTGCTCGACTGGCCCTACACCGAGGGCCTGCGCATGGACGAGGCGATGCACCCGCTCACGCTGCTGGCCTTCGGCATGTACGGCGAGGTGCTGCCGAACCAGAACGGCGCGCCGGTGCGGCTCGTGGTGCCGTGGAAGTACGGCTTCAAGTCGGCCAAGTCGATCGTGAAGATCCGCTTCGTCGAGAAGGAGCCGAGCACGGCCTGGAACAAGGCGGCGGCGCAGGAGTACGGCTTCTATTCGAACGTGAACCCGAACGTCGACCATCCGCGCTGGAGCCAGGCGACCGAGCGCCGCATCGGCGACGGCGGCGGCCTGTTCGCCAAGCGCAACAAGACGCTGCTGTTCAACGGCTACGAAGCGCAGGTCGGCCAGCTCTATGCGGGCATGGACCTGAAGAAGAACTACTGAGGCGGGCGCGCACCCCCGCAACCCGCGGGGGCGCGACCCGGACGCCATGAACAAGCTGCTGCTGCATCCCGCCGCCAAGCCCCTCGTCTTCGTGCTGTGCCTGCTGCCGTTCGCGTGGCTGGCCTACGGCGTGGTGGTCGACCAGCTGGGCCCCAATCCCCAGGAGTACCTGATCCGCGCGACCGGCGACTGGACCCTGCGCTTCCTGTGCATCGTGCTGGCGGTCACGCCGCTGCGCGTGACGACCAAGTGGAACGGCCTCGCGCGCTTGCGCCGCATGCTGGGTCTCTACGCCTACTTCTACGTCGTGCTGCACCTGCTGTGCTACGCGTGGTTCGACATGGGGTTCGACTGGGGCGAGATCGCGAAGGACATCGCCAAGCGGCCGTTCATCCTCGTGGGCTTCTCGGCCTTCGTGCTGCTGACGCCGCTGGCGCTGACCTCGTTCAACCGCGCGATCAAGGCCATGGGCGCGAAGCGCTGGCAGCTGCTGCACAAGCTGGTCTACCTGATCGCGGGGCTGGGCCTGCTGCACTTCTTCTGGATGCGCGCGGGCAAGAACAACTTCGCCGAGGTGTTCGTCTACGCGGCGATCATCGGCGTGCTGCTGGCCTGGCGCGCCTGGCGCTGGCTGCGCGGCCGCAAGGCCGGCGTGCCTGCGGCGCAAGCCGGCACGCGGGCGCGGCCGTCGAACTAGCCGCGGCCCGGCTCAGCCCCTGGCAGCCTGCAGCTCGGCCTGCAGCTGGTCTTCCATCGTCTCGCGCCGGCGGATCAGCGTGGCCGCCGCGCCGCTCACGAGCACCTCGGCCGCGCGCGCGCGGGTGTTGTAGTTGCTCGCCATGCTCATGCAATAGGCGCCGGCCGAGAGCACGCCCAGCAGGTCGCCGGCCACCACGTTGAGCTCGCGGTCGCGGCCGATCCAGTCGCCGCTTTCGCAGACCGGGCCCACCACGTCGTAGGTGGCGCCCGCGCCGGCGCGCTCGCGCAGCGGCACGATGCGGTGGAAGGCCTGGTACATCGCGGGACGCGGCAGGTCGTTCATGGCCGCGTCGACGATGCAGAAGTTCTTGTCCTCGCCGGGCTTGGTGTAGAGCACCTCGGTCAGGCACACGCCCGCATTGCCGACCAGCGAGCGGCCCGGCTCGATCACCAGCTTGCGCTGGCCGAAGCCGCGCGCGTCGAGCCGTGCGAGCAGCTGCTGCCACAGCGCATCGGCCTGCGGCGGCGTGTCGCCGTTGTAGTCGATGCCCAGGCCGCCGCCGAAGTCCAGGTGATGGATGGGAATGCCCGCGGCCTCGATCGCCTCGACCAGGTCGAGCACGCGCTCGACGGCGTCGAAGTAGGGCGAGGCGTCGGTGATCTGCGAGCCGATGTGGCAGTCGATGCCGACCACCTCGAGACCCGGCAGGCTGGCCGCATGGCGATAGGCCTGCACCGCGCGGTCGTGCGCGATGCCGAACTTGTTGCCCTTGAGGCCGGTGGAGATGTAGGGATGGGTCTTGGGGTCGACGTTGGGATTGATGCGGATGCTGATCGGCGCGCGCGCCTTCTCGGCCAGCGCGACCTCGTTGAGCACGTCGAGCTCGGCTTCGCTCTCGACGTTGAAGCAGGCGATGCCGGCCGCGAGCGCCTGGCGCATCTCGGCGCGGGTCTTGCCGACGCCCGAGAAGATGATCTTCTCCGGATCGGCGCCGACCGCGAGCACGCGCGCGAGTTCGCCGCCCGAGACGATGTCGAAGCCGCAGCCGGCCTCGGCGAACACGCGCAGCACGCCGAGCGAGGAGTTGGCCTTCATCGCGTAGCAGACCAGCGCGTCGCGGCCCTCGAAGCCGCGCTGGTAGGCGGCCAGGGCGTCGAGCATCCACTGCTTCGAGTAGACGAACAAGGGCGTGCCATGCTCGCGCGCGAGCGCGTCGAGCGACACGCCTTCGACCTGGAGCGCGCCGTCGCGCTGCGCGATGTGGGGATGGCCGGGCAGGGGAAGGGTGCTCATCGGGCGGCTCCGCTGCTGGCGGTGGCGGGCTTCGGCGCGGCCTGGCCGGCGCCGGAAGACGGCGTGGCATTGCTGGTGCCGCCGGGCATGCTGGGCGTCAGCAGGTCGGGCAGCGTGGCGCGTTGCGAGGCGGCCGGATCGGTCGGCAGATAGAGGGCACCGCGCTGTCCGCAGGCGGCCAGGCCGAGGGTGGCGGCGGCGAGGCAGACCATGAGCGCAGTGCGGCCGCGGGCGCTCACTAGAATTTGGTGGACATTCAACATAACGAAATTGTAATGACGGACTCCGAATACATGGACCGCGCCGAAGCCGCGCTGGCAGCGATCGAGCAGGGCTGCGATCGCATCAACGACGCCACGGACGCCGACATCGACAACCAGCGCGTGGGCGGCATGATCACGATTTCGTTTCCCAACGGCAGCCAGCTGATCGTGAACCTGCAGAAGCCGCTGCAGGAGATCTGGCTCGCGGCGCGCTCGGGCGGCTACCACTACCGCTTCGACGGCCGGGCCTGGATCGACACCAAGAGCGGCGAGGAGTTCTTCGGCAACCTCTCGCGCGAGGCGACGCTGCAGGCGGGACAGTCGCTGAGCTTCGCCGCGGGCTGAGGCCCGCGGCTCGGACTCAGTTGCGGAACAGGTCGAGGATGCGGCTGCGCTCCTCGGGCGGTGCCGGCGGACTCACCGGCGCGCCGCTCAGCGATTCGGCCGGCGCCGCCGGTGCCGTATCGACACCCAGGCTGGCCACGCCGCGGCCCGGCGCATAGTCGTCGTAGTACCACTCGCCGCCCACGTTCACCACGCCGGAAGGCGGCGCCGTCGAGAGGTCGGTGACCGGCGTGCCCTTGATGGCCGTTTCCATGAAGTTGATCCAGATCGGCAGGCTCAGGCCGCCGCCGGTCTCGCGGTCGCCGAGGTTGCGCGGCGTGTCGTAGCCGATCCACGAGATCGCGGTCATGGTCGGCTGGAAGCCCGCGAACCAGGCATCGAGCGAGTCGTTGGTGGTGCCGGTCTTGCCGTAGAGGTCGGGCCGCTTGAGCATCGCCTGGGCCTTGGCCGCGGTGCCGGCGCGCGCCACCGACTGCAGCAGGCTGTCCATGATGAAGGCGTTGCGCTGCGGGATGGCGCGCAGCGCCTCGTTGAGCAGCGGCGGCTGCTTGTCGACCAGCAGCTTGTCCTTGTGGTCGGTGATGCGCGTCACGAGGTAGGGATTGACGCGGTAGCCGCCGTTGGCGAACACCGAGTAGCCCACCGCCATCTGCATCGGCGTGACCGAGCCCGCGCCGAGCGCCATCGGCAGGTAGGCCGGGTGCTTCTCGCGCTCGAAGCCGAAGTTGGTGATCCAGTCCTGCGCGTAGCGCGTGCCGATCGACTGCAGGATGCGGATCGAGACCAGGTTCTTCGACTTCATCAGCGCGGTGCGCATCGACATCGGGCCGTCGTAGCCGCCGCCGTAGTTCTTGGGCTCCCAGGGCTGGCCGCCGGTGGTGCCGGCATCGAAGAACAGCGGGCCGTCGTTGATCACGGTGGCGGGCGTGAAGCCCTTCTCGAGCGCGGCCGAGTAGATGAAGGGCTTGAAGCTCGAACCGGGCTGGCGCCAGGCCTGGGTGACGTGGTTGAACTTGTTCTTGCCGAAGTCGAAGCCGCCGACCAGCGCCTTGATCGCGCCGTCGCGCGGGTCCATGGCGACGAAGGCGCCCTCGACCTCGGGCAGCTGGGTGATCTCCCAGGTGTTCTTGGGCGTCTTCACCACGCGGATCACCGCGCCGCGGCGGATCTTGATGTTGGGCGGTGCCTTGTCGGAAAGGCCCGACTGCGCGGGCTTGAGGCCTTCGCCCGTGATCTGCACCGCGTCGCCGTTGCCGCGCACCGCGTCGATCTGCTTGGCCGTGGCCTTGAGCACCACGGCGGCCATCACGTCGCCGTTGTCGGGATGGTCGCTGAGCGCGTCGTCCACCGCTTCGTCGAGATCCTTGGCGTCGTTCGGCAGCTCGACGAACTTCTCGGGGCCGCGGTAGATCTGGCGGCGCTCGTAATCCATGATGCCCTTGCGCAGCGCCTTGTAGGCGGCGGCCTGGTCGGCCGCCACGAGCGAGGTGTAGACCTTGAGGCCGCGCGTGTAGGTGCTGTCGCCGTACTGCGCGTACATCAGCTGGCGCACCGTCTCGGCCACGTACTCGGCATGCAGCCGGTTCGGGTCGGCGGCATCGCGCAGGTGCAGTTCTTCCTTCTTGGCGGCCGCGGCCTGCTCGGCGGTGATGAAGCCGGCTTCCTGCATGCGGTCGATCACGTAGAACTGCCGGCCGCGCGCGCGCTGCGGGTTGTTCACCGGGTTGTTCGCGCCGGGGGCCTTGGGCAGGCCGGCCAGCATCGCGGCCTGGGCGATGGTGAGCTCGGACAGCGGCTTGCCGAAGTAGGCCTCGGAGGCGGCGGCGAAGCCGTAGGCGCGGTTGCCGAGGTAGATCTGGTTCAGGTAGATCTCGAAGATCTGGTCCTTGCTCAGCAGGTGCTCGAGCTTGAAGGTCAGCAACACCTCGTAGATCTTGCGCGTGAGCGTCTTCTCGGAACTCAGGTAGACGTTGCGCGCCACCTGCATGGTGATGGTGGAGGCGCCCTGGCTCTTCACGCGGTTCATGTTCGCGAGGCCGGCGCGAATCATGCCCTTGTAGTCGACGCCGCCATGGTCGTAGAAGCGCGCGTCCTCGGCCGCCAGCACGGCGTCCTTCACCACCTTGGGAATGGCGGAGATCGGCGTCAGGTTGCGGCGCTCCTCGCCGAATTCGCCGATCTGGATGCCTTCGGCCGAGAACACGCGCAGCGGCAGCTTGGGCCGGTAGTCGGAGAGCTCGGAGATGTCGGGTAGGTTCGGATAGGCGACCGCCAGCGCCACCGCGACCACGCAGATCACCGACAGCACGCCGGCCGCGGCGATGCCCAGGCCCCAGAACACGAAGCGCAGCAGCCATTTGAGCCAGGCGGGCCGGGTGGAGGCGGGTGGGGTGTTGGCTGGGCGCTTGGAGTTTGGCGTTGGCCGTGTGTTTTCTTGCATGGAGGGCCCGAGAGTCACCGCGCATTATAAAAAGCCACCCCCTCGGCGGGCCCTCTTGTTTGCCAGGGTCCCAAGTCCTAATCCGAAAGTTACAAAGCGAGGCTTTAACGTCAGGTTTTGGCAACGATCGGACCTGCCGTCCCGATGAGCCCCTTGGATGGCGTCGGGCGTGCTGCTAGCATGCAACCGAATTCAATTTTTTCCATTGGTTACAAATGCAGGGGAAGAGGGACAGAACTTGGCTGCTCTTGGAACATTGTTTCGTCGTCAGAACGCCCCCCTGCTCGGGCTGGATGTCAGTTCGTCCAGCGTCAAGCTGGTCGAGCTCGGCCGTGAAGCCAGCGGCAAGCTGATCCTGGAACGCTGCGCCATCGAGCCGCTCGAGCGCGGCTGGATCACCGATGGCAACGTCGAGAAGTTCGACGAAGTCGCCGAGGCCGTGCGCCGCGTGGTGCGCAAGAGCGGCACCCGCACCCGCAATGTGGCGCTGGCGCTGCCGCCCTCGGCGGTGATCACCAAGAAGATCATTCTTCCGGGCGGCATGAGCGAGCAGGAGCTCGAGATCCAGGTCGAATCGGAAGCAAATCAATACATTCCTTTCTCGCTCGACGAAGTGAGTCTCGATTTCTGCGTGACCGGGCCGAGCCTGAGCTCGGCGGGCGACGTCGAAGTGCTGATCGCCGCCTCGCGCAAGGAAAAGGTGCAGGACCGCGAAGGCTTGGCCGAAGCGGCGGGCCTCAAGGCCATGATCCTGGACGTCGAGTCCTATGCCTCGCGCCTCGCCACCGCGCGCCTGATCGAGCAGTTGCCGGGCAAGGGCCAGGATGCGATCGTCGCCCTGTTCGAGGTCGGCGCCTTCACCACCAGCATGCAGGTGCTGCGCAACCAGGAAGTGCTGTACGACCGCGACCAGGCCTTCGGCGGCGCCCAGCTGACCCAGATGATCGTGCGCCAGTACGGGTTCTCGGCCGAGGAGGCCGAGGCCAAGAAGCGCAGCGGCGACCTGCCCGACGACTATGGCTCGGGCGTCCTCAAGCCCTTCGTCGAGAGCATTGCCCAGGAAATCGCGCGCGCGCTGCAGTTCTTCTTCACCAGCACGCCGCACAACCGCGTCGACTACGTGATGCTGGCCGGCGGCTCGGCCTCGCTGCCGGGCCTGAGCAATGCGGTGACGCGGCAGACCTCCTTCGCCTGTTCGCTCGTGAATCCCTTCGACGGCATGGAGCTCGGTTCGAACATCCGCGAGAAGAAGGTCCGGCGCGAAGCGCCTTCCTACCTGACCTCCTGCGGCCTGGCCATGCGGAGGTTCCTGCAGTGATCCTGATCAATCTGCTCCCTCACCGCGAGGCCGCGCGCAAGCGCCGGCGCGAGGCCTTCTTCGGCACCCTGGCCGGCGCCGCGCTACTCGGCGGCCTGATCGCCTGCCTGGGCTACCTCTGGTTCGAGGCCCAGATCTCGGCCCAGCAGTCGAAGAACCGCTTCCTGCAGGGCGAGATCAAGAAGCTCGAGGTCGAGATCAAGGAGATCTCGACCCTGCAGGACGAGATCGCGGCGCTGCGCGCGCGCCAGCAGGCTGTCGAGGACCTGCAGGGCGACCGCAACCTGCCGGTGCATTTGCTCAACGAGTTGGTGCGGCAACTGCCCGACGGCGTCTACCTGTCGAACATGAAGCAGGACAACCAGACCGTCACGCTGCAGGGCATGGCGCAATCGAACGAGCGCGTGTCGGAGCTGCTGCGCAACCTCGGCAACAACAGCCCCTGGCTGGTGAAGCCGGAGCTGGTCGAGATCACTTCCGCCACCGTGAGCCTGAGCGCGAACCAGCGCGACCAGCGTCGGGTGGCGAACTTCACCATGCGCATCGGCCTCAAGCGGCCGACCGACGCGCAGAAGGCGGCGGCCGACAAGGCGCTGGCCGCCGCGGCGCAGTCCAAGGGCTAGGCGATCATGGCAAGCACCCGCTCCTCTCCCAAGGTCGATGTCGGCGCCGCGATGCGCCGCTTCGGCGACCAGTTCCGTGGCCTGAACACCAACGACCCCGCGAGCTGGCCTTCCGTGCCGCGCTATGCGCTGTGCCTGGGGCTGACCGTCGTCGTGGTGGTGGCCCTGTGGTTCGTCTGGCTCACGAATTCGAACGACGAGCTCGAATCGGAGCGCGGCAAGGAAGTCGCGCTCAAGGCCGACTACCAGAAGAAGGTGGCCCAGGCGGCCAACCTCGACCTGCTGAAGAAGCAGCGCGAGCAGGTGCAGCAGTACGTCACGCTGCTCGAGAAGCAGTTGCCGAGCAAGGCCGAGATGGATGCGCTGCTGTCGGACATCAACCAGGCCGGGCTCGGTCGCAGCCTGCAGTTCGAGCTGTTCCGTCCGGGCCAGGTCGTGGTGAAGGACTACTACGCCGAATTGCCGATCGCTGTGCGCGTCACCGGCCGCTATCACGACATGGGTGCGTTCGCCGCCGATATCGCGAGCCTCTCGCGCATCGTCACGCTCAACAACCTGAGCGTGACGCCGCAGAAGGACAAGGACGTGCTGACGATGGATGCGACCGCGCGCACCTATCGCTATCTTGATGAAGAAGAGCGCCTGGCCCAGAAGCGTGCCGCGGCGCCGAAGGGCAAGAAGAAATGAAGACGGCCACCCATCTGCTGTGGCTCTTGCCCGCCGTGATCGGCCTGAGTGGCTGCGGCGACTCCGAACAGGAAGATCTCCAGCGCTGGATGGTGGAGCAGCGTGCCCAGGTCAAGCCCAGCATCGCCCCGATCGCGGAGCCGAAGCGGTTCACGCCGCAGGCCTACACGGAAGCCTCGTCGTTCGAGCCCTTCAACAAGCTCAAGCTCACGCAGGCGCTGCGTCGAGAGTCGAACCAGCAAGGCAGTTCCGACCTGATCGCTCCCGAGCTGGCGCGCCGCAAGGAGGCCCTCGAGGCCTTCCCGCTCGATTCGATGGCGATGGTCGGCACCATGAACCGCAACGGGCAGCCCGTGGCCCTGCTGAAGGTCGACAAGCTGCTCTACAAGGTGCGCGTCGGCGAGTACCTCGGCCTCAATTACGGTCGCATCACCCGAATCAACGAAAGCGAAGTCGCCCTGCGTGAGATCGTGCAGGACGCGGCTGGCGAATGGATCGAACGCGCAGCATCGCTGCAGTTGCAAGAGAGTGCGAAATGAACCTAGAAAAATCGAAGATGGCGCGGCGGCTGCGAAGCGTCGCCCTGGGACTGTTGGCATGTGGCGCGTTCGCCGTGGCCCAGGCGCAGAACGCCATCGAGGCGGTGACCAGTTCGACGCAGTCGGGTGCGGAGGTGGTCCGCATCGATCTGGCGCAACCGCTCACCGCGGTGCCCAATGGGTTCGCAGTCCAGACGCCCGCGCGCATCGCGCTCGATTTTCCCGGTGTCACGAATGCCATCGGGCGCTCCGCGATCGAGATGAATCAGGGCAACCTGCGTTCGGTCAACGTGGTGCAGGCCGGTGAGCGCAGCCGCGTGGTGCTCAACCTCAAGCAGGCCACCGCGTACAAGACCGAGATCCAGGGCAAGTCGCTGCTGGTGACGCTCGAGCCCGTGGCCGGCGTCGCGCTCGCGGCATCCGCCTCCGCGGCCTTCGCCGAGAACCGCAACCGCGACATGCTGCCGTTGCGCGACGTCGATTTCCGCCTGGGCCCCGACAACACGGGCCGCGTGATCATCGACCTGGCCAACAACCAGGTGGGCGTCGATCTGCGGCAGCAGGGCAAGACCCTGGTGGCGGAGTTCACCAAATCCACCTTGCCCGAGGGGCTGCGCCGTCGCCTCGACGTCGCCGACTTCAATACGCCGGTGCAATCGATCACGGCCCAGCAGGCCGGCGATCGCGTCCGCATGACGATCGAGGCCAAGGGCGACTGGGAGCACAGTGCCTACCAGAGCGACAACCAGTTCGTGGTGGAAGTCCGCGCACGCAAGGTGGACCCGACCAAGCTGACGCAGGGCGTGGGCTACACGGGCGAGAAACTGTCGCTGAATTTCCAGAACATCGAGATCCGCTCGCTGCTGCAGGTGATCGCCGACTTCACGAATTTCAATATCGTGACCTCCGACTCGGTGACCGGCGCGCTGACCCTGCGGCTCAAGGACGTGCCTTGGGACCAGGCGCTCGACATCATCATGCAGGCCAAGAACCTCGGCATGCGCAAGAACGGCAGCGTGCTGTGGATCGCGCCCAAGGACGAGATCAATGCCAAGGAAAAGCTCGAGTTCGAGGCCAAGGCCGCGATAGAGAACCTCGAGCCGCTGCGGACGCAGTCGTTCCAGTTGAACTACACCAAGGCCATCACGATCGCCCAGGGGTTGACGGGAACGGGAACCTCGGCCGGGGGCGGAGGCGGTTCCGGCTCGGCCACGCGCATCCTGAGCCCGCGCGGCAGCGTGATCGCGGAAGCGCGCACCAACCAGCTCTTCGTTTCGGACATTCCCTCCCGCCTTGCCCAGGTGTCGGAACTGATCCAGAAACTGGACGTGCCCGTGCGCCAGGTGCTGATCGAGGCCCGCATCGTCGAAGCGACCGATACCTTCGGCAAGTCGCTGGGCGCGCGCCTGGGGGGCGGTATTGCGGGCGAACGCGTGGCGTCGGCCAACGGCAATCGGGCATTCGGAAACATCGGCGTGATGCCGGTCGTGACCCAGGGCACCAACGGCAGCGGAAGCACGGCCACCACCACCTGGACCAACTCGAACTTCGTCAACATGCCGGCGTCGGACCCCACCGGCAACGGCGTCGCGGCGGGCACCTTCGCCATCTCGCTGTTCAACTCCAGCTTCTCCCGCATGCTGAACCTCGAGATCTCGGCGCTCGAAGCCGACGGCAAGGGCAAGCTGGTCTCCAGCCCCCGCGTCATCACGGCCGACCAGACGAAGGCCCTGATCGAGCAGGGCGAGGAAATCCCCTACCAGCAGGCGACCTCGAGCGGCGCCACCTCGATCTCGTTCCGCAAGGCCGTGCTCAAGCTCGAAGTCACGCCCCAGATCACACCCGAGGGCAACATCATTCTGACGCTCGACGTGAGCAAGGATGCCCGGGGTATCAACACCACGGCCGGTCCGGCCATCAACACCAAGCACGTCCAGACCGAGGTGCTGGTCGAAAACGGCGGCACGGTCGTCATCGGTGGTATCTTCGAGCTCAACGAATCCAATGACGAGTCGCGCGTGCCGGTGCTGGGTGAAGTGCCCTATCTGGGGGCGCTGTTCCGCACACGCACTCGCATTGCGAACAAGACCGAAATGCTCGTCTTTATCACCCCGAAGATGATTACCGACCGCAACGCCGCGCGCTGACGCGCGGGCGTAGCAGCCACGGCGTGGCCGTCGCACTCGTCGGATTGCCCGGCGCCGGAAAGTCCGCGGTGGGCCGGCGGCTGGGGCAGCGTCTCGACCTTCCCTTCGTCGACACCGACCACGAGATCGAGCAGCGCATCGGCTGCTCGATCCGCGACTACTTCGAGCGCGAAGGCGAAGCCGCCTTCCGTGACCTCGAGCAGCAGGTGATCGCCGAGCTGGCTGCTGGCGCGCACGGCGTGCTGGCCACCGGAGGAGGCGCGGTGCTGCGCGAGGCCAACCGCCGGCAACTGCGCGGCCATTTCCACGTGATCTACCTGCGGTCCTCGCCCGAGGACCTGTTCCGGCGGCTGCGCCACGACGTCAAGCGCCCGCTGTTGCAGGTGGCCGATCCGCTGGGCCGGCTGCGCGAGCTGCACGACGCGCGCGATCCCTTCTACCGCGAGACGGCCCACGACGTGGTCGACACCGGTCGTCCCACGGTCGCGACGCTCGTGAACATCATCGTGATGCAGCTCGAGCTGGCGGGCATCGTGTCGCCCGGCGCGCATCCCGAGGGGCCCGAGCCGACCGTGTCTTCGGACTGAGCCCGCGCGACCCGAGGCGCATCGACCCTCGCGCGCCCAGGCGCTTGGCGCCGGCGTTCCGGCCCGTCGGCGCCGCACCGCCTAAACTCCCGCCATGCCATCGCCCGCCGCCTCCGTTTCCCCGCCCCCCCTCGAACGCGTCGACATCCCGCTCGGCGACCGCCGCTATCCCATCCTCATCGGCGCCGGCCTGTTCGACGATCCCCGGACCTACGGCGTCGTGCCGCAGGCGGCCAGCGCGCTGATCGTCAGCAACACCACGGTCGCGCCGCTCTACGCCCAGGCGCTTCGCGAGGCGCTGGCCGGCCGGTTCCGGCAGGTGCATCTGCTCGAGCTGCCCGATGGCGAGGCCTACAAGAACCTCGAGACCCTGAACCTGATCTTCGATGCGCTGTTGGGCCACGGCAGCGACCGCAAGACCGTACTGTTCGCGCTCGGCGGCGGCGTGGTGGGCGACATGACCGGCTTCGCGGCCGCCAGCTACATGCGCGGCGTGCCCTTCGTCCAGGTGCCGACCACGCTGCTGGCGCAGGTCGACTCCTCGGTCGGCGGCAAGACGGCCATCAACCATCCGCTGGGCAAGAACATGATCGGCGCGTTCTACCAGCCGCAGCTGGTGGTCTGCGACCTCGGTACCCTGCAGACCCTGCCGCCACGCGAACTCAGCGCCGGCCTGGCCGAGGTCATCAAGTACGGGCCGATCCATGACATGGCTTTCCTCGACTGGATCGAAGCCAACATCGAGGCCCTGGTGGCGCGCGATCCCGCCGCGCTCGCGCATGCGGTCAAGCGCAGCTGCGAGATCAAGGCGCTGGTGGTCGGCCAGGACGAGCGCGAAACCGGCCTGCGCGCCATCCTCAATTTCGGCCACACCTTCGGCCATGCGATCGAATCGGGCCTGGGCTATGGCGAATGGCTGCACGGCGAGGCCGTGGGCTGCGGCATGGTGATGGCGGCGCGGCTGTCGCAGCGCCTCGGCGGCGTGGATGCGGCCTTCGTCGAGCGCCTGACCCGCCTGATCCAGCGCGCCGGCCTGCCCACGGTCGGTCCCGACCTCGGCGCCGACCGCTACCTGGAACTGATGCGCGTCGACAAGAAATCCGAGGGCGGCGAGATCCGCTTCGTCGTGATCGACAAGCCGGGTTCCGCGATCATGCGCGGCGCGCCCGACGCGCTGGTGCGCGAGGTGCTCGCGCAATCCTGCGCGGCGGCCTGAACCCCCTTCCGATGGCCGGCATCGCCCCCGCGGATCCATGAGCCTCGCGCCCTACGCCTCGCATCCCGCGCGTTCGCGCGGCCGACGCCATCCCGAGCCGCCCGCGCCCACGCGCGATGCCTTCCAGCGCGACCGCGACCGCATCGTGCATTCGACGGCGTTCCGGCGGCTGGTCTACAAGACCCAGGTGTTCCTCAATCACGAGGGCGACCTGTTCCGCACGCGGCTCACGCATTCGCTCGAGGTGGCGCAGCTCGGCCGTTCCATCGCGCGCGCGCTGCGGCTCAACGAGGACCTGGTAGAAGCCATCGCGCTGGCCCATGACCTGGGCCACACGCCCTTCGGCCATGCGGGGCAGGACGCGCTCAATGCCTGCATGGCCGAGCACGGCGGCTTCGAGCACAACCTGCAGAGCCTGCGCGTGGTCGATGCGCTCGAGCATCGCTATCCGCAGTACGACGGCCTCAACCTCGGCTTCGAGACGCGCGAGGGCATCCTCAAGCACTGCTCGCGCGCCAATGCCGAGAAGCTCGAGGCGGCCGAGCCCGGCGGCGTGGCGCGCCGCTTCATCGACCGGACCCAGCCCGGCCTCGAGGCGCAGCTGTGCAACCTGGCCGATGCGATCGCCTACAACGCCCACGACATCGACGACGGCGTGCGCTCCGGCCTGATCGCGGTCGAGCAACTGGCCGAGGTCGAGCTGTTCGAGCGCTACCGGCGCGAGGCGCTGGCCGAGTACCCGGCGCTCAGCGGCCGCCGCGTGCTCTACGAGACCATCCGCCGCATGCTCAGCGCCCAGGTCTACGACGTGATCGACGCCACCCGCGCCACGCTCGAGGCGCTCGCACCCGGCGACGCCGATGCGGTGCGCCGCGCGCCGCCGGTGGTCGCGTTCAGCGAGGGCATGCGCGCGCAGTCGGAGACGCTGCAGCGCTTCCTGTTCCGCAATCTCTACCGCCACCCGCAGGTGGTGCAGACCACCGACCAGGCGCGCGAGGTGGTGCGCGAACTGTTCGATGCCTACCTCGAGCGCGGCGCCGAGATGCCCGAGTCCTTCGCCGAGCGCGCCGACCGCCCGCGTGCCGTGGCCGACTACATCGCGGGCATGACCGACCGCTTCGCGATGCGCGAGCACGAACGGCTGACCGGCCGGCGCGGCATTGCGCGCGCCGACGGGCCGACGGCATGACATCGCCCGGCGCGCGCCCGCGCATCCCCGCGGCCGCCTTCGCGGTCGTGGTCGCGGGCGTCAGCGCCGCGCTGCACCTGGGCAAGCTGCCGCCCGCGGTGCCGGCGCTGCAGGCTTCGCTGGGCATCGGCCTGGTCGAGGCCGGCTTCCTGCTCTCGCTGGTCCAGGTCGCGAGCATGACGCTGGGCCTGCTCGCGGGCCTGGCGGCCGACACCATCGGCCTGCGCCGCAGCATGCTGGGCGGACTGGCGGTGCTGACCCTGGCCAGCCTCGCGGGCGGCGCGGTCGGCAGCCATCTGCCGGCCGAGCAGGCCGTGCCCTGGCTGCTGGTGCTGCGCGCCGTCGAGGGCGTCGGCTTCCTGCTGGCGGTGATGCCAGGCCCGGGCCTGATCCGCGCCCTCACGCCCGCGGGCGCCGACAAGGCCGCACTGGGGCTCTGGGGCGCCTACATGCCCCTCGGCGTGGCGCTGGCCCTGTTGCTCGGCCCGGTATTGATCGGCTGGAACGGCTGGCCCGGCTGGTGGTGGGCGCTGTCGCTGGTGTCGGCGCTGGCGGCGGCCTGGCTGTTCGTCGCGGTGCCGGCCGACCGGCAACGCGCGCCGATCGCCGCCGCCGTGCCCGAGAGCGGCTGGTCGCGCCTGCGCACCACGGTCGGCGCGCGCGGCCCCTGGCTTACGGCGCTGAGCTTCGCCGTCTACTCGGCGCAGTGGATGGCAGTGATCGGCTTCCTGCCCGCGATCTATGCCGGCGCGGGCGTGCCGGCCGGCTGGAACGCGGTGCTCACGGCGCTGGCGGCCGCGATGAACATCGTCGGCAACATCATGGGCGGGCGCTGGCTGCAGCGCGGCATCGCGCCCGAGCGGCTGCTGCAGTGGGGCTTCCTGATCATGGCGCTGGGCGGCATCGCGGCCTTCGCGGAACTGCGCGGGCCGGGCGCCGATGCCATCGGGCTGCCCGCCTCGCTGCGCTTCGTGGCCGTCTGCGCCTTCTCGCTCGCGGGCGGCATGGTGCCGGCCACGCTGTTCCTGCTCGGCGTGCGCTTCGCGCCCGGGCCGGCCACCGTCTCGACCACCGTCGGACTGATGCAGCAGGCCTCGTCGCTGGGCCAGTTCCTGGCGCCGCCGACTGTTGCCTGGGTGGCGCACCGCGTTGGCGGATGGCACTGGACCTGGGTCGCGACGCTGGCCTGCTCGCTGACCGGCATCGCGATCGCACGCCGGCTCGGCCGTGCGCGGCTGGCGCTGGAGACGGCGACGCCATGAGCAGCGGTGCCTTCGTCACGGCCGAGCAGGCCGTCGCCGACACGCGCCGCTGGCTCGAGCGCGCGGTGATCGGCCTCAACCTGTGCCCGTTCGCGAAGGCCGTGCACGTCAAGGGCCGGATCCACTACGCCACCTACCTGCCCGCCGAGCATGACGACCTGCTCGACGCATTGCTCGCCGAGGCCCGGCAACTCGTCGCGCTCGATGCCACCGAGCGCGACACCACCTTGCTGATCGCGCCGAGCGCGCTTTCGGATTTCCTCGATTTCAACGACTTCACGGCACGCGCCGAGCGCAGGCTTGCCAAGGCCGGCTTCGACGGCGTGCTGCAGCTCGCGAGCTTCCATCCGCAATTCCAGTTCGGCGGCACCGAGCCCGACGACATCGGCAACGCCACCAACCGCGCGCCCTATCCCACGCTGCACCTGCTGCGCGAAGAGAGCGTGGACCGCGCGGTCGAGGCCTTTCCCGATGCCGAGGAGATCTTCGGCCGCAACATCGACACCCTCGAGACCCTCGGGCCCGAAGGCTGGGCCGCGCTCGATGTCGGCCCCGGGAGCACCCCCACATGAATGCCCACGCTTTGAAAAAGATCCGCGACGACCATTCCGCCAAGGGCGGCAAGACCGCCAAGATGGCGAAGGCCGATGCCGAGCTCGCCGAGGCCTTGCGCCCGGGCCAGTCGGTCGAGCTGCTCAAGGAGCTGCACATCCTCACGCGCGAGGGCCGGCTCAACCAGGACTCGCGCCGCAAGCTCAAGCAGGTCTACCACCTGTTCCAGTTCATCGAGCAGCTGCTGCGCGAGCTGCCCGAGGGCGGCGCCAACGCCACGCTGGCCGACCATGGCGCGGGCAAGTCGTACCTGGGCTTCATCGTCTACGACCTGTTCTTCCGCACGGGGCAGGGCGGTCATGTCTACGGCATCGAGACGCGCGCCGAGCTGGTCAAGAAGTCGCGCGAACTCGCGCAGCGGCTGGGCTTCGACCGCATGTCCTTCCTCAACCTCACGGTGGCCGAATCGGCCACCGCGGGCGAGCTGCCGCCGCGGATCGACGTGGTGACCGCGCTGCATGCCTGCGACACCGCCACCGACGACGCGATCGCCTTCGGCCTCGCGAAGAAGGCGCGCTGCATGGTGTTGGTGCCGTGCTGCCAGGCGGAGGTGGCGGCCTGCCTGCGCGAGACCAAGGCGCTCGCGCTCTCGCGCACGCCGCTGGCCGAGCTCTGGCGCCATCCGCTGCACACGCGCGAGATCGGCAGCCAGCTCACCAACGTGCTGCGCTGCCTGTACCTCGAGGCCAACGGCTACAGCGTCACCGTGACCGAGCTCGTGGGCTGGGAGCACAGCATGAAGAACGAACTGATCCTCGCGCGCCATACCGGCCAGCGCAAGGCGAGCGCGGCGGCGCGGCTGCGCGAACTGCTGGCGCAGTTCGGGCTCGATGCGTTGGGCGATACGCGCTTTAGTCTCGACTGAGCCTGACGCCGCACCGGCTCAGCGCGAGGCGAGCAGCGCAGGCAGCGCGTCGCGCGTGGGCCAGGCCAGCGTCTTCCACGGGCTGCGCTCGTCTTCCAGCAGCCGTTCGGTCACCGAAGCCAGCACCTTGCGGCCCATGAAGTTGCTGCCCGCGGCATCGCGCTCGCCCTCGAGGAAGCTGCGGCCGTAGCTCTCCCAGCCATCGAAGCGCTCGACCGCCAGCGCCACCGCCGGCTCGAGCGCGTCCAGCGCCTCGCGCGCTTCCAGGTAGCCGACCGCCGCCGAGCCGGTCGCGAGGTGCGCGAAGCGGGCGATCCACACGGCCAGTTCGCCATCCGTGCTCCGGGCCATCGCCTCGGCCGCGTCGTGGGTGTCGGCGATGGCTTCGCGTGCCTGCGCCTCGCCGTCCGCGTCGAAGTCGCGTGCCAGCAGCTTCTTCCACGGCCCGACTTCCTCGTCGGGGATCGGCACGCACAGCAGGTGCACCGCGCCGCGGTTCGCTTCCCTGGCGGCCTTGAGCTCGGGGGCGAAGGTCTCGCGGTAGATCGCGGCCAGCGCCACGGCCATGTTCTCGTAGCGCGACGAGGCAGCGAGCCGGGCCTCGAGCGCCGCGCCGTCCTGCTGCGCCTTGGCCTCGCGCTCGGCGGTTTCCTGCGCCAGCTCGGCGCGTCCCTCCGCCATGCCTTCCTTGACCGTATCGAGCATTTCCTTGAAGAACTTGAACATCGAATGGCTCCTCCCCCGCCAGGATGGGATGGTTCGGCGGGCGGCTTAGGATACAAGTCCCGCGCGTCAACCCCTTCCTGGCCCATGGCCCGCCTTCCCCGCCTCACCCTTGCCGGCCTGCCGCACCATGCGATCCAGCGCGGCAACAACCGCCAGCCGATCTTCGTGGACCGTGCCGACCACGAGAAGCTGCTCGCCCTGCTGGCCGACAGCGCCACGCGCTTCGGCGTCGCGGTGCACGCCTACGTGCTGATGGACAACCACTTCCACCTGCTGGCCACGCCCGACACCGCCACGGGGCTGCCGCAGCTCATGCAGTCGGTCGGGCGCAGCTACGTGCGCTACTTCAACGACCGCCATGGCCGCAGCGGCACCCTGTGGGAAGGGCGCTACAGGTCGACCCTGATCCAGACCGAGCGCTACCTGCTGACCTGCATGGCCTACATCGACCTCAACCCGGTGCGCGCGGGGCTGGTGATCGATCCGCGCGACTTCGCGTGGTCCAGTCATGCGCACTACGCGGGGTTGCGGCACGACCGGCTGCTCACGCCCCATCCGCTGTACTGGGAGCTCGGCAACACCCCGTTCGCGCGCGAGGCGGCGTATGTCGAACTGGTGCGCGCGGGGGTCCGGGCGGCCGACCAGTCGGCGCTGACCGAGGCCACGCTGCGTGGCTGGGCGGCCGGCGACGCCGATTTCCTGGAAGCGTTGCAGAAGAACACCGAGCGCCGAGTGCTGCCGGCCAAGGCCGGGCGGCCGCCTTCCGACATCAAGAGTTGAGCTAAAGAGGGCGGAAACCGCCGTCCAGTGGCTGTCTTTCGCTATCTAATTTGATGTGTCCCCAATTAAATTCTGACAAGAAAACTCAAGATTTAATCGGAATCTGACCCTTATTAAAGTGTTTGGCATTCTTTGTGCATCGCAATATGCTCCCAATCCCTGCGAAAACTGAAGGAGTGCGCCATGACGACGGCTGCCGAGATTCAACATCTCCAACAACACGGTCTGTATTCCGGTGCCGACGAGCACGATGCCTGCGGCGTCGGCTTCGTGGCCCACATCAAGGGCGAGAAGAGCCACGCCATCGTGCTGCAGGGCTTGAAGATCCTCGAGAACCTCGACCATCGCGGCGCGGTGGGCGCGGACAAGCTGATGGGCGACGGCGCCGGCATCCTGATCCAGCTGCCCGACCACCTGTACCGCGACGAGATGGCCAAGCAGGGCGTCACGCTGCCCCCACCGGGCGAGTACGGCGTCGGCATGATCTTCCTGCCGAAGGAACACGCCTCGCGCCAGGCCTGCGAGCAGGAAATGGAACGCGCGATCAAGGCCGAAGGCCAGGTGCTGCTGGGCTGGCGCGACGTGCCGGTCAACCGCGACATGCCGATGTCGCCCACCGTGCGCGAAAAGGAACCGCTGCTGCGCCAGGTCTTCATCGGCCGCGGCAACGACGTGATCGTGCAGGACGCGCTGGAACGCAAGCTCTACGTGATCCGCAAGACCGCGAGCGCCAACATCCAGCGCCTGAAGCTCAAGCACAGCAAGGAATACTACGTTCCGAGCATGTCGAGCCGCACCGTGGTCTACAAGGGCCTGCTGCTCGCCGACCAGGTCGGCACCTACTACCTCGACCTGCAGGACAAGCGCTGCGTCTCGGCCCTGGGCCTGGTGCACCAGCGCTTCTCGACCAACACCTTCCCCGAGTGGCCGCTGGCCCACCCGTACCGCTACGTCGCGCACAACGGCGAAATCAACACCGTCAAGGGCAACTACAACTGGATGAAGGCGCGCGAGGGCGTGATGTCCTCGCCCGTGCTGGGCCCCGACCTGCAGAAGCTCTACCCGATCAGCTTCGCCGGCCAGTCCGACACCGCCACCTTCGACAACTGCCTCGAGCTGCTGACGATGGCCGGCTACCCGATCAGCCAGGCCGTGATGATGATGATTCCCGAGCCCTGGGAACAGCACAGCACCATGGACCCGCGCCGCCGCGCGTTCTATGAGTACCACGCCGCCATGCTCGAGCCCTGGGACGGCCCGGCCTCGATCGTGTTCACCGACGGCCGCCAGATCGGCGCCACGCTCGACCGCAATGGCCTGCGTCCCTCGCGCTACTGCGTGACCGACGACGACCTGGTCATCATGGCCTCCGAGTCGGGCGTGCTGCCCGTGCCCGAGCAGAAGATCGTGCGCAAGTGGCGCCTGCAGCCCGGCAAGATGTTCCTGATCGAC
Source organism: Variovorax sp. GW821-FHT09B01 (assembly GCF_059418345.1). Lineage (NCBI taxonomy): Bacteria > Pseudomonadati > Pseudomonadota > Betaproteobacteria > Burkholderiales > Comamonadaceae > Variovorax > Variovorax sp. GW821-FHT09B01. The sequence goes on from NZ_JBWKPQ010000014.1 coordinate 160,971, forward strand.
CTCGAGCAGGGCCGCATGATCGACGACGAGGAGGTCAAGGCCACCCTCGCCAACAGCAAGCCCTACAAGCAGTGGATCGAGAACCTGCGCATCAAGCTCGACAGCGTGCAGGCCGAGCCGGTGGCCGCGCCGATCTCGCAGGTCGCGCTGCTCGACCGCCAGCAGGCCTTCGGCTACACCCAGGAAGACATCAAGTTCCTAATGAGCCCGATGGCGCAGGCCGGCGAAGAGGGCATCGGCTCGATGGGCAACGACAGCCCGCTGGCCGTGCTCTCGAGCAAGAACAAGCCGCTGTACAACTACTTCAAGCAGCTGTTCGCCCAGGTCACGAACCCGCCGATCGACCCGATCCGCGAAGCCATCGTGATGTCGCTGGTGTCCTTCATCGGCCCGAAGCCCAACCTGCTCGACATCAACCAGGTCAACCCGCCGATGCGGCTCGAGGTGAGCCAGCCGATCCTCGACTTCGCCGACATGGCGAAGCTGCGCGACATCGGCAAGTACACGCAGGGCAAGTTCAAGAGCTACGTGCTCGACATCACCTACCCGCTCGCCTGGGGCGACGAAGGCGTCGAAGCCAAGCTGGCCTCGCTGTGCGCCGAAGCCGTCGATGCCATCAAGGGCGGCCACAACATCCTGATCGTGAGCGACCGCGGCGTCGGCCCGACGCAGGTCGCGATCCCCGCCGTGCTGGCGCTGTCGGCCGTGCACCAGTACCTGGTGCGCGAGGGCCTGCGCACCACGGCCGGCCTGGTGGTGGAGACCGGCTCGGCGCGCGAGGTGCACCACTTCGCCGTGCTCGCGGGCTACGGCGCCGAGGCGGTTCATCCCTACCTCGCGATGGACACCCTGGCCGGCATGCATGCCGACCTGCCGGGCGCGCTGAGCGCCGAGAAGGCGATCTACAACTACGTGAAGGCGATCGGCAAGGGTCTGTCGAAGATCATGTCGAAGATGGGCGTCAGCACCTACATGAGCTACTGCGGCGCCCAGCTGTTCGAGGCCATCGGCCTGAACAGCGAGACCGTCAGCAAGTACTTCACCGGCACGGCCAGCCGCGTGGAAGGCATCGGCGTGTTCGAGATCGCCGAGGAAGCCATCCGCATGCACAAGGCCGCCTTCGGCGACGACCCGGTGCTCTCGAACATGCTCGACGCCGGCGGCGAATACGCCTGGCGCACGCGCGGCGAGGAGCACATGTGGACGCCCGACGCGATCGCCAAGCTGCAGCACAGCACGCGCGCCAACAACTGGAACACGTACAAGGAATACGCCCAACTCATCAACGACCAGAACCGCCGCCACCTCACGCTGCGCGGCCTGTTCGAGTTCAGGATCGATCCGGCGAAGGCGATTCCGGTCGACGAGGTCGAGTCGGCTGCCGAGATCGTCAAGCGCTTCGCCACCGGCGCGATGTCGCTGGGCTCGATCAGCACCGAGGCGCACTCGGTGCTGGCCGTGGCCATGAACCGCATCGGCGGCAAGAGCAACACCGGCGAAGGCGGCGAGGACCCCGCGCGCTACCGCAACGAACTCAAGGGCATCCCGATCAAGCAGGGCGACACGCTGCGCAGCGTGATCGGTGCCGAGAACGTCGAGGTCGACCTGCCGTTGAAGGACGGCGACTCGCTGCGCTCGCGCATCAAGCAGGTGGCCTCGGGCCGCTTCGGCGTCACGGCCGAGTACCTGCATTCGGCCGACCAGATCCAGATCAAGATGGCCCAGGGCGCGAAGCCGGGCGAGGGCGGCCAGCTGCCGGGCGGCAAGGTCACCGAGTACATCGGCAAGCAGCGCTACGCGGTGCCGGGCGTGGGCCTGATCTCGCCACCGCCGCACCACGACATCTATTCGATCGAGGACCTGGCCCAGCTGATCCACGACCTGAAGAACACCGCGCCGCACGCCAGCATCAGCGTGAAGCTGGTCAGCGAGATCGGCGTCGGCACCATCGCCGCGGGCGTGGCCAAGTGCAAGAGCGACCACGTCGTGATCGCCGGCCATGACGGCGGCACGGGCGCCTCGCCCTGGTCGTCGATCAAGCATGCGGGCAGCCCGTGGGAAATCGGCCTGGCCGAGACCCAGCAGACGCTGGTGCTCAACCGCCTGCGCAGCCGCATCCGCGTGCAGGCCGACGGCCAGATGAAGACCGGCCGCGACGTCGCCATCGGCGCGCTGCTGGGCGCCGACGAGTTCGGCTTCGCCACCGCGCCGCTGGTGGTCGAGGGCTGCATCATGATGCGCAAGTGCCACCTCAACACCTGCCCGGTGGGCGTGGCCACGCAGGACCCGGTGCTGCGCAAGAAGTTCTCGGGCAAGCCCGAGCACGTCGTCAACTACTTCTTCTTCGTCGCGGAGGAAGTGCGCCAGATCATGGCCCAGCTCGGCATCCGCAAGTTCGACGACATGATCGGCCGCGCCGACCTGCTCGACATGCGCAAGGGCATCGAGCACTGGAAGGCCTCGGGCCTCGACTTCAGCCGCCTGTTCGCGCTGCCGAACGTGCCGGCCGACGTCTCGCGCTTCCATGTCGAGAACCAGGACCACGGCCTCGACAAGGCGCTCGACGTCCGGCTGATCGAGAAGTCGCGTCCCGCGATCGACAAGGGCGAGAAGGTGCAGTTCATCGAGGTGGCGCGCAACGTCAACCGCTCGGTGGGCGCGATGCTCTCGGGCGCGCTGACCAAGGTGCATCCGCAGGGCCTGCCCGACGACTCGATCCGCATCCAGCTCGAGGGCACGGGCGGCCAGTCGTTCGGTGCCTTCCTGGCGCGCGGCATCACGCTGTACCTGATCGGCGACGCCAACGACTACACCGGCAAGGGCCTGTCGGGCGGCCGCGTGGTGGTGCGCCCCAGCCTCGACTTCCGCGGCGAGGCCGCGCGCAACACCATCGTCGGCAACACCGCGCTGTACGGCGCGACCACCGGCGAGGCCTACCTGTGCGGCGTGGCCGGCGAGCGCTTCGCGGTGCGCCTGTCGGGCGCCACGGCGGTCATCGAAGGCACGGGCGACCATGGCTGCGAGTACATGACCGGCGGCACGGTGGCCGTGCTCGGCAAGACCGGGCGCAACTTCGCGGCCGGCATGAGCGGCGGCGTGGCCTTCGTCTACGACGAGGATGGCCAGTTCGCCTCGCGCTGCAACATGGCGATGGTCTCGCTCGACAAGGTGCTGACCTCGGCCGAGCAGACCGCCAGCGTGCACCGCAAGATCTGGCACGGCGGCGAGACCGACGAGGCCCAGCTGAAGAAGCTGCTCGAGGACCACCACCGCTGGACCGGCAGCAAGCGCGCGCGCGAGCTGCTCGACACCTGGGCCGTGTCGCGCACCAAGTTCGTCAAGGTCTTCCCCAACGAGTACAAGCGCGCCCTGGCCGAGCTGCACGACCGCAAGGTCGAGCTCACCAGCACCGGCAACAACGCGCATGTCGGGCTCGAGCCGCATGCGATCGCCGCCGCGTCCAAGACGGTGCCGGCCGCCGCCTGAAGGCGCGGGTGAACGAAGACACAACGAAGGAACAGCACGATGGGAAAGATCACCGGTTTTCTGGAGCATGAGCGCATCGAGGAGGGCTATCGCCCGGTCGAGGAGCGGCTCAAGCACTACAAGGAATTCGTCGTCGGCCTGGACACCGACCAGGCGAAGGTGCAGGGCGCGCGCTGCATGGACTGCGGCACGCCGTTCTGCAACAGCGGCTGCCCGGTCAACAACATCATTCCGGACTTCAACGACCTGGTGTACCGCAACGATTGGCGCAACGCCTTCGCGGTGCTCGACTCGACCAACAACTTCCCCGAGTTCACCGGCCGCATCTGCCCCGCGCCCTGCGAGGCGGCCTGCGTGCTCAACGTGAACGACGACGCGGTCGGCATCAAGTCGCTCGAGCACGCCATCATCGACCGCGCCTGGGACGAAGGCTGGGTCGCGCCGCGCGCGGCCAAGCACAAGACCGGCAAGAAGGTCGCCGTGGTGGGCGCGGGCCCGGCCGGCATGGCCGCTGCCCAGCAGCTCGCGCGCGCGGGCCACGACGTGACGCTGTTCGAGAAGAACGACCGCATCGGCGGCCTGTTGCGCTACGGCATCCCCGACTTCAAGATGGAGAAGTCGCACATCGATCGCCGCGTCGAGCAGATGAAGGCCGAGGGCGTGGTGTTCCGCACCGGCGTGGTCGTCGGCGCCGCCAAGGATCCGCTGGGCAAGGGCTCGAAGGTCATCAACCTGGCCAAGGAAAGTGTCACGCCCGAGCAGCTGCAGAAGGACTTCGACGCCGTGCTGCTGACCGGCGGCGCCGAGCAGTCGCGTGACCTGCCCGTGCCCGGCCGCGACCTCGACGGCATCCATTTCGCGATGGAGTTCCTGCCGCAGCAGAACCGCGTCAACGCGGGCGACAAGGTCAAGGGCCAGCTGCGCGCCGATGGCAAGCACGTGATCGTGATCGGCGGTGGCGACACCGGCTCCGACTGCGTGGGCACCAGCAACCGCCATGGCGCCGTGAGCGTCACGCAGTTCGAGCTGATGCCGCAGCCGCCCGAGGAAGAGAACCGCCCGCTGACCTGGCCGTACTGGCCGATCAAGCTGCGCACCAGCTCCAGCCACGACGAGGGCTGCGAGCGCGAGTTCGCGATCTCCACGAAGGAGTTCATCGGCGAGAAGGGCAAGATCACCGGCCTGAAGACCGTTCGCGTCGAATGGAAGGACGGCAAGATGCAGGAAGTGGCCGGCAGCGAGCAGGTGCTCAAGGCCGACCTCGTGCTGCTCGCGATGGGCTTCGTGAGCCCCGTGGCGACCGTGCTCGATGCCTTCGGCGTCGAGAAGGATGCGCGCGGGAATGCGAAGGCCAGCGTCGACTTCATCGGTGGCTATGCCACCAACGTGCCGAAGGTCTTTGCCGCCGGCGACATGCGCCGTGGCCAGTCGCTGGTGGTCTGGGCGATCCGCGAGGGCCGCCAGGCCGCGCGCTCGGTCGACGAGTTCCTGATGGGCTTCAGCGACCTGCCGCGCTGATTCCGGGCACCGCGCCCGCCGTCTCCGGGGCGGCGGGCTTCTCCTCCAAACGGAGCAGGCTGCCACGGCTGAAATTTGTTTCAATTCGGCGGGGCTTCTCGCGGCTCCTTTATCATCCGCGGAAACCGCATGCCGGGATGCCTCCTCAGGGCGCCCGGCTTTTTTATTGAGATGGACCCAGCCGCACAGCCACAGCCCTTCGTAGAGTTTCGCGACGTTCGCTTCGGTTATGGCGCGCGCGCGATCCTCGATGGCGTCTCGTTCTCGCTGCCGCGCGGCAAGGTCACGGCACTCATGGGCGCCTCGGGCGGCGGCAAGACCACCGTGCTGCGCCTGATCGGCGGCCAGCAGCGCGCCCAGCGCGGCGAGGTGCTGTTCGACGGCCAGGACGTCGGCCGCATGGACTCCGCCGCGCTCTATGCCGCGCGGCGCCGCATGGGCATGCTGTTCCAGTTCGGCGCGTTGTTCACCGACATGAGCGTGCTCGACAACGTGGCCTTTCCGCTGCGCGAACACACCGAACTGCCCGAAGCGCTGGTGCGCGACATCGTGCTGATGAAGCTCGACGCCGTCGGCCTGCGCGGCGCGCGCGACCTGCTGCCCAGCGAAGTCTCGGGCGGCATGGCGCGGCGCGTGGCGCTGGCGCGCGCGATCGCGCTCGACCCCGACTTCGTGATGTACGACGAACCCTTCGCCGGCCTCGACCCGATCTCGCTCGGCACCGCGGCGCGGCTGATCCGCCAGCTCAACGACACGCTGGGGCTCACCAGCATCATCGTGTCGCACGACGTGGAGGAAACCTTCCGCATCGCCGACCAGGTGATCGTGCTCGCCAACGGCGGCATCGCCGCGCAGGGCACGCCCGACGAGGTGCGCAACAGCAGCGATCCGCTGGTGCACCAGTTCGTGCATGCGCTGCCCGACGGTCCGGTGCGCTTCCACTATCCGGGCGTCGGCATCGAGGAAGACTTCGGCCCCGCGCACGGAGGCCATCCATGAGCTGGTTGAATCCGCGCGACGTCGGCTTCGCCGTGCGCAGCAAGCTGTCCGACCTCGGCTATGGCGCCAAGCTGTTCATGCGGCTGGCCTTCCAGGGCTCGCGCAGCCTGCGCCGCTTCGCGCTGGTGCGCGACCAGATCCATTTCCTCGGCAACTACTCGCTCGCGATCATCGCGGTGTCGGGGCTGTTCGTGGGCTTCGTGCTCGGCCTGCAGATGTACTACGCGCTGCAGCGCTACGGTTCTTCCGAGGCGCTCGGCCTGCTGGTCACGCTGAGCCTGGTGCGCGAGCTCGGGCCGGTGGTGGCGGCGCTGCTGTTCGCGGGCCGCGCCGGTACTTCGCTCACGGCCGAGATCGGCCTCATGAAGGCCGGCGAGCAGCTCAGCGCCATGGAGATGATGGCGGTCGACCCGGTGCAGCGCATCCTCGCGCCGCGCTTCTGGGCCGGCGTGATCACCATGCCGCTGCTGGCGGCCGTGTTCAGCGCGGTCGGCATCCTCGGCGGCTACGTGGTGGGCGTGCTGATGCTCGGCGTCGATCCCGGCGCGTTCTGGGGCCAGATGCAGGCGGGCGTCGATGTCTGGCGCGATGTCGGCAACGGCGTCATCAAGAGCATCGTGTTCGGCTTCACCGTGACTTTCATTGCGTTGCTGCAGGGCTACGAGGCGCAGCCCACGCCCGAGGGCGTGTCGCGCGCCACCACCCGCACCGTGGTGGCGGCCTCGCTGTCGGTGCTGGGGCTCGATTTCCTGCTCACCGCCATGATGTTCAGTATCTGAAGGGGCTCGCCCCGATCGTTCTAGATAGAGAGTGCAACCATGCAACGTTCCAACAACGACATCTGGGTCGGCCTGTTCGTGCTGCTCGGGGCGGCCGGGCTGCTGTTCCTCGCGCTGCAGTCGGCCAATCTGCTGAGCCTGAACTTCCAGAAGACCTATACCGTCACCGCGCGCTTCGACAACATCGGCGGCCTCAAGCCGCAGACGGCCGTCAAGAGCGCCGGCGTGGTGATCGGCCGCGTGCAATCGATCTCGTTCAACGACAAGACATTTCAGGCCGACGTGACGCTGGCTTTGCAAAACCGTTACAGTTTTCCCAAGGACAGTTCGCTGAAGATCCTCACCAGTGGCCTGCTCGGCGAGCAGTACATCGGGATCGAGGCGGGTGTCGAGGAGAAGAACCTGCAGGCCGGCGACACGATCACCGCCACCCAATCGGCGGTGGTGCTCGAGAACCTGATCAGCCAGTTCCTCTACAGCAAGGCCGCCGAGGGGAGTTCCACGCCGGCCAACACCAACAAGAAATGAAAAACCGTCACCCCATGTCGAATGCTATGAAGAACATAGCGACCTATGCCCGCTGGATGGGCATTTCTGCTCTTCTGTCGGTGCTCGCCGCATGCGCCACCGGCCCGCAGGCCAATCCGCTCGACCCGTTCGAGCCCTTCAACCGAGGCGTGACCCGCTTCAACGACACCGTCGACGAGAACGTGCTCGTGCCGGTGGCCACCACCTATACCCGCGTGCTGCCTTCGCTGGTGCGCACCGGTGTCACCAACTTCTTCAACAACGTGGGCGACGTCTGGAACCTCGCCAACAACGTCGCGCAGGGCAAGGTGCAGAACAGCGCCCAGACCTTCATGCGTTTGAACGTCAACACGATCTTCGGTCTCGGCGGCCTGCTCGACATCGCCACCGAGGCGGGCATCGACCGCCACGACGAGGATTTCGGCCAGACGCTCGGCTACTGGGGCGTGGGTTCGGGTCCGTACCTCGTGCTGCCGCTGCTCGGCCCCTCGACCGTGCGCGATGCCGCGGCGCTGCCGGTGGACCGCTGGGGCGATCCGATCTCGCACATGAACGACGTGGCGTGGCGCAATTCGCTCAACGTGTTGAACCTGGTCGACACCCGTGCCAAGTACCTGCGCGCCGGCCGCCTGCTCGACGATGCGGCGCTCGACAAGTACACCTTCACGCGCGACGCGTACCTGCAGCACCGCCGCAGCGACATCTACGACGGCAACCCGCCCGACGAGCGCGAGGACATCGACCCCAAGGACGGCGCCAAGGGCGGCGACGGCAAGTAGGCCTTTGCCGCTGCCCGGAGCGCGGCTTTTCGAGGTCAGGAGGCCACGGCCTTCGCTTGCATCCGGTTGCAGGCTTCATCCGACGTTCAGGAACCCGGTAGGCCGGTAGCCTGTCGAAACCGTTCCAGACTTGGCGCGGCTGCTCTCTTTTTCGAAGGGCCGCGCGGCAGATTCAACCAGAGGGACTCACGATCATGACAAAAACCCAGACCTTGATTCAACGACGCAGCCTCGGCCGCCTGGTGCTGGCCGGCGCGCTGCTGATCGGCGCCGGCGTCGCCTTCGTGCGCCCCGCGCAGGCCGCGGACGAAGCGCCCGACGCGCTGGTCAAGCGGCTGTCGACCGACGTGCTCGAGACCATCAAGGCCGACACCTCGATCAAGGCCGGCGACGTCAACAAGATCATGCTGCTGGTCGACAGCAAGATCATGCCGAACGTCAACTTCCAGCGCATGACCGCCTCGGCCGTCGGCCCGGCCTGGCGCCAGGCCACGCCCGAGCAGCAGAAGCGCCTGCAGGAAGAGTTCAAGACCCTGCTGGTGCGCACCTATGCCGGCGCGCTCGACCAGGTGAGCGACCAGACCGTCACGGTGCGCCCGTACCGCGGTTCGCCCGACGACAAGGAAGTGCTGGTGCGCACCGAGGTCCGCGGCCGCGGCGACCCGGTCCAGCTCGACTACCGCCTCGAGAAGACGCCCGGCCAGGGCGGCGGCTGGAAGGTCTACAACCTCAATGTGCTCGGCGTGTGGCTGGTCGATACCTACCGCACCCAGTTCTCGCAGGAGATCAACGCCCGCGGCATCGACGGCCTGATCACCGCGCTGGCGGCCCGCAACAAGGGCGGCGGCAAGGGCTGAGCCCGGCCGGGCCCATCGAGAAGGAGCCGAGGCCATGCTGGTCCTGCCGACGAAGCTCACGCACGACGAGGCGCCCGCCTGCATGCGCATGCTGCAGAAGGGCCTCGCCGGTCAGGGCGACGCCTCCGCCACCGTGGTCGACGCCAGCGCGCTGGTGCAGTTCGACTCGTCGGCGCTGGCGGTGCTGCTCGAATGCCGCCGCGAGGCCAGCGCGCTCGGGCGCGGCTTCGCGGTGAAGGGCCTGTCGCCGCGGCTGCGCGAGCTGGCGGCGCTCTACGGCATCGCCGGACTGCTGCCGGCCGCGCCCTGAGGGCGCTCCTCATCCTCAGGAGGCGGGAATCGCCTCCATCAGCAGCTTCAACGCATCGTTCAGCGGCCGGCCATAGGCCGGCGCGCCCTTCGAGTGCCCGATGCGCACCACCACCAGGTCGTGCGAGGGCACGATCAGCACCACCTGTCCGTCCGCGCCCAGCATGTAGTAGGCCGAGGTCGGCACCGGGAACGCTGTGGTGTTGTTCATCGTCCCGTTGAGCCAGAAGAAGCCGCCGTAGATCGGTCGCTTGTCGGCCGCCCAGCCTGGCGCCACGGTGCGCACGAAATTCACGAAACCCTCGGGCAGGATGCGCTCGCCGTTCCAGACGCCGTCCTGCAGGTACAGGTTGGCCAGCCGCGCCCAGTCGCGGCCCGACATGAAGTCGTAGCCCTGTGCCAGGAAGTTGCCGTAGGGATCGGTCTCCAGCACCATCGAGCGGATGCCGATCCGGTCGAACAGCTCGCGCTGCGGGAACGAGAGGTACTCCTCGCCGCGCTTCTCGACCGCGAGGCGCACCAGGTAGCTGGCCAGCACGGGATCGGTGTTGCGGTAGCGGCCCACGAGGTTGGGCTGCCACTGCTGGGGCCGCGTGGCGGCGTAGTTGAAGGCGTTGATGCGCCCCGTGTAGAAGTAGATGTGGTCGGGGTAGGTGCCGTTCGGGTCGAAGTCCGGATCGTCGGGTGCCTTGATGCGCAGCCCGCTCGACATGTGCAGCAGGTCCGAGATGCGGATCTTCTGGCGGCCGTCGCCTTCGCCCTGCCACTCGGGGATCGGTGCCGGCTGGTCGAGGGTGTAGACGCCCTGCCGGATCAGCACGCCCATCATGGTGGCCACCACGCTCTTGCCCATGGACCACGACTCCAGCGGCGTCGTCGGGCCGATGCCCGGCATGTAGCGCTCGGCGAGGATCCGCCCCTTGTGCGTGACCACGAAGGCCGAGGTGTAGGCCTCGGGCACGCCGAAGGCGGCGCTCACGGCCTGGTTCACCTTGGTCATGTTCACGTTGGGCGGGAACGGGGTGCTCGGCAGCACGTCGCCCATCGGCCAGGGCTGGGTGGACGGGTCGGGCAGCGCGCTCTTGACCTCCAGCGGGGTGAAGAAGACGTCGTCGCGCCCTGGCGGCAGCGTCACGCAGCCTTGCGAACCGAACTGGCGCGCGGTCAGCGTGGGCCCGCCCGGGATGGCGATGCGCACTTCGCGCTTCGCGCGGTCGACCACCGGCTTGCCGACCTTCTTGCGCTCCGAATAGGGCCCGACGAAGTAGCCGACGGTCTCGGCGGCGACGTCCGGGTCGAGCCCGGTGATGAAGACCGCCGAGCACATCGCCTTGGCATAGCCCGAGGTGTTGTGCTCGAGCACATTGCCGGGCGGCGGCACGTAGGGGGTGGCGAGTTCCAGCGACCGGGCGCGCGCGATCAGCGCCTCGCGCGAGGGCAGTTCGGCCGTGGTGTTGGTCGGCGGGTTGCCCCCGACGATGGGCAGGCCGCCGCCCCCACCACCGCCGCCTCCACCGCCGCAGGCGGACAGCAGGCTTGCAAGAACCAGGACTCCGGCGGCCAGCCAGGGCCGGGGAGGACGGTGCAACGATCGCATCACGAGGGCTCCTTGCGACGGCCGGCGGTGGCGGTGCCCCGCCCGGCGTCGGGCGCGATTCTGACCCCAACCGGCCTCGCGGTCCTTAAGGGTCCGCCGGGCTTGCATTCCCGCACGAACTGCGCTGGAGGACCCGCGCCCTTAAAATCCCGGCCTCCCATGCCCGCGATCTCATTCCAATCGGTCTCCAAGACCTATCCTCCCTCACGACAGCAGCGGGCCCAGGGCAAGACCGGGCTGCGGGCGGTCGACGAGGTCAGCTTCGACATCGAGCCCGGCGAGTTCTTCGGCCTGCTCGGTCCCAACGGGGCCGGCAAGACCACGCTGATCAGCATGCTCGCGGGCCTGTCGCGGCCCACCGCCGGGTCGATCCGCGTGCATGGCTTCGACGTGCAGCGCGACTACGCCCAGGCCCGCCGCCAGCTCGGCATCGTGCCGCAGGAGCTGGTGTTCGACCCCTTCTTCAACGTGCGCGAGTCGCTGCGCATCCAGTCGGGCTACTTCGGCATCACCAACAACGAGGCCTGGATCGACGAGCTGCTGCAGAGCCTGGGCCTGGCCGACAAGGCCACCGCCAACATGCGCCAGCTCTCGGGCGGCATGAAGCGCCGCGTGCTGGTGGCGCAGGCGCTGGTGCACAAGCCGCCGGTGATCGTGCTCGACGAGCCCACCGCGGGCGTCGACGTCGAGCTGCGCCAGACGCTGTGGCAGTTCGTCGCGCGGCTCAACAAGCAGGGCAGCACGGTGTTGCTGACCACCCATTACCTCGAGGAAGCCGAGGCGCTGTGCAGCCGCATCGCGATGCTCAAGCTCGGGCGCGTGATCGCGCTGGACCGCACCAGCGAGCTGCTGAAGTCGGCCGCGAGCAACGTGCTGCGCTTCAAGACCGATGCGATGCTGCCCTGGGAAATCGCCCAGCATGCGCGCATCACGGGCCGCATCGTGCAGCTGCCGGCGCAGAACGCGCACGAGGTCGAACAACTGCTGGCCGCCATCCGGCAGGCCGGCGTGGCGGTGGAAGACGTGGAAATGCGCAAGGCCGACCTGGAAGACGTGTTCATCGACCTGATGGCGGGCGAGCAGACGCCGCTGGAGGTCGCGCGATGATGGCTGTCACGGGTTGGCGCGCGCTGCTCTACAAGGAGACGCTGCGCTTCTGGAAGGTCGGCTTCCAGACCGTCGGCGCGCCGGTGCTCACCGCGCTGCTCTATCTGATGGTGTTCGGCCATGTGCTCGAGGACCACGTGAAGGTCTACGGCACCGTCGGCTACACCGCCTTCCTGATCCCGGGCCTGGTGATGATGAGCGTGCTGCAGAACGCGTTCGCCAACAGCTCGTCCTCGATCATCCAGAGCAAGATCATGGGCAACCTCGTGTTCGTGCTGCTCACGCCGCTGTCGCACTGGGGCTGGTTCCTGGCCTACGTGGGCTCGTCGGTGATCCGCGGGCTGGCGGTGGGACTCGGCGTGTTCCTGGTCACGATCTTCTTCGCCATGCCGGATTTCGCGGCGCCGGTCTGGATCCTGGTGTTCGCGCTGCTCGGCTCGGCCATGCTCGGCACCTTGGGCCTGATCGCCGGTCTCTGGGCCGAGAAGTTCGACCAGATGGCCGTGTTCCAGAATTTCCTGATCATGCCCATGACCTTCCTGTCGGGCGTGTTCTATTCGATCGGCTCGCTGCCGCCGTTCTGGCAGTCGGTGAGCCACCTGAACCCCTTCTTCTACATGATCGACGGCTTCCGCTACGGCTTCTTCGGCGTCAGCGACGCCTCGCCATGGCTGAGCTTCGGGATCGTCGGCAGCGCCTGGCTCGTGGTCAGCGCGATCGCCGTCCACCTGCTGAAGATCGGCTACAAAATCCGAGGCTGAACGGCCCACCCCACACTCCATGACCGCAGACCAACTCAAGGCCATCATCCAGTCCCACCTGCCGTGCGAGCACATCGCGCTCGAGGGCGACGGCCGACATTGGTACGCCACCATCGTCTCGGCCGAATTCGAGGGCAAGCGCTCGATCCAGCGCCATCAGCGGGTCTACGCCACCCTCGGTGCGAAAATGCACACCGACGAGGTGCATGCGCTCTCGATGAAGACCTACACGCCGTCCGAATGGGCGGCGGCTGAAAAATAACTCTCCGGGCCTGCGGGCCCTTTGCGAGCCACTCGCTGGACCTTCGATGGACAAACTCCTGATTCGCGGCGGGCGCCAGCTCCGCGGCGAAGTACTCATTTCCGGCGCCAAGAACGCCGCGCTGCCCGAGCTCTGCGCGGCCCTGCTGACCGACCAGCCCGTGGTGCTGCACAACGTGCCGCGGCTGCAGGACGTGTCGACCATGCTCAAGCTGGTGCGCAACATGGGCGTGTCGGCCGAGCGCGACGACAACGGCACCGTGCGCCTGAACGCCGGCGACCTGACCCGCCCCGAGGCCCCGTACGAACTCGTGAAGACCATGCGCGCCTCGGTGCTGGCGCTGGGCCCGCTGCTGGCGCGCTTCGGCCACGCCAAGGTGTCGCTGCCGGGCGGCTGCGCCATCGGCTCGCGGCCGGTCGACCAGCACATCAAGGGCCTGCAGGCCATGGGTGCCGAGATCGTGGTCGAGCACGGCTACATGGTCGCGCGCCTGCCGGCCGGCCGCACGCGCCTGAAGGGCGCGCGGATCCTGACCGACATGGTGACCGTCACCGGTACCGAGAACTTCCTGATGGCCGCCGCGCTGGCCGAGGGCGAGACGCTGCTCGAGAACGCCGCGCAGGAGCCCGAGATCGTCGACCTGGCCGAGATGCTGATCCGCATGGGCGCGAAGATCGAGGGCCACGGCACCAGCCACATCCGCATCCAGGGCGTGGAGAAGCTGCACGGTTGCGAGCACGCCGTGGTGGCCGATCGCATCGAGGCCGGCACCTTCCTGTGCGCCGTGGCGGTCGCGGGCGGCGAGGCCTTGCTGCGCCATGCGCGCGGCGACCACCTCGACGCGGTGATCGACAAGCTGCGCGACGCCGGCTGCGAAGTGGGCTGCGAGCAGGACGGCATCCGCATCGCCTCGAAGGGGGCCGAACAGCTCGAGGCCCAGAGCTTCAGCACCACCGAATACCCGGGCTTCCCGACCGACATGCAGGCGCAGTTCATGGCGCTCAACGTGATCGCGCACGGCGCCTCGATGGTCACCGAGACCATCTTCGAGAACCGCTTCATGCACGTGAACGAGATGGTGCGCCTGGGCGCGCGCATCCACGTCGAGGGCAAGGTGGCGATGGTCGAGGGCGTGCAGCAGCTCTCTGGCGCCACCGTGATGGCGACCGACCTGCGCGCCTCGGCCAGCCTGGTCATCGCCGGCCTGGTGGCCGAGGGCGAGACCCTGGTCGACCGCATCTACCACCTGGACCGCGGCTACGACCGCATGGAAGCCAAGCTGCGCGGCCTGGGTGCCGACATCGAACGCGTGACCGGAGCCATCGCATGATCACCCTGGCGCTTTCCAAAGGCCGCATCTTCGAAGAGACCATGCCGCTGCTGGCCGCCGCCGGCATCGAGGTCACGGAAGACCCCGAGAAGTCGCGGAAGCTGATTCTCGGCACCACCCGCCCCGACGTGCGCGTGGTGCTGGTGCGTGCCTCCGACGTGCCGACCTACGTGCAGTACGGCGGCGCCGACCTCGGCGTGACCGGCCTCGACGTGCTGCTCGAGCACGGCAACCAGGGCCTGTACCAGCCGCTCGACCTGCGCATCGCCGCCTGCCGCCTCAGCGTGGCCGTGCGCGCCGACTACGACTACGCCTCGGCCGTGCGCCAGGGTTCGCGCCTCAAGGTCGCGACCAAGTACGTGGGCCTGGCGCGCGACTTCTTCGCCAGCAAGGGCGTGCACGTCGACCTGATCAAGCTCTACGGCAGCATGGAGCTCGCGCCGCTGACCGGCCTGGCCGACGCCATCGTCGATCTGGTCTCGACCGGCAACACGCTCAAGGCCAACCAGCTGGTCGAGGTCGAGCGCATCATGGACATCAGCGCGCGCCTGGTCGTCAACCAGGCCGCGCTCAAGCTCAAGCGCGAACCCATCCGCCGCATCATCGACGCCTTCGCGTCGGCCATTCCCTCCGCCTGATCCCTCGAACCGCACTTCGCCAAATGACCCTGCAAGCAGCCCCCGCCCGACTGTCCACGACTTCAGCCAGCTTCGATGCTGAATTCAAGGCGCGGCTGCATTGGTCCGCGGATGCCGATGCCGCGATCGAGAAGACGGTGGCCGACATCCTGGCCGACGTGCAGGGGCGCGGCGACGCGGCCGTGCTCGAGTACACGCGCCGCTTCGATGGCCTGGGTGCCACCGCCGTGAGCGAGCTCGAGCTGACGCAGGCCGACTTCAAGCAGGCCTTCGACTCGCTGCCCGCCGTGCAACGCGAGGCACTGCAGGCCGCGGCCGACCGCGTGCGCAGCTACCACGAGGCGCAGAAGAAGGCCTCGGGCGAGAGCTGGAGCTACCGCGACGCCGACGGCACGCTGCTGGGCCAGAAGGTCACGCCGCTCGATCGCGTCGGCATCTACGTGCCCGGCGGCAAGGCGGCCTATCCGTCGAGCCTGCTGATGAACGCGATTCCGGCCCACGTGGCCGGCGTGGGCGAGATCATCATGGTCGTGCCGACTCCAGTGAAGGGCAGCGTGGCCACCGGCGGCGCCGGCGGCGAATCGTCCGGCAAGGGCGAGCGCAACGTGCTGGTGCTGGCGGCCGCCTACGTGGCCGGCGTCACGCGCGCCTTCACCATCGGCGGCGCGCAGGCCGTGGCCGCGCTGGCCTACGGCACCGCGACCATTCCCGCGGTCGACAAGATCACCGGTCCCGGCAATGCCTACGTGGCCGCCGCCAAGCGCCGCGTGTTCGGCACCGTGGGCATCGACATGATCGCGGGCCCGAGCGAGATCCTGGTGCTGGCCGACGGCAGCACGCCGCCCGACTGGGTGGCGATGGACCTGTTCAGCCAGGCCGAGCACGACGAGCTCGCGCAGAGCATCCTGCTGTGCCCCGACGCCGCCTACATCGACCGCGTGCAGGCCGAGATCGACCGCCTGCTGCCGGCCATGCCGCGCGCGGCGATCATCGCCGCCTCACTGAACGGCCGCGGCGCGCTGATCCACACGAAGAGCATGGAAGAGGCCTGCGAGATCAGCAACCGCATCGCGCCCGAACACCTCGAGGTCAGCAGCAGCGAGCCGCAGCGCTGGGAGCCGCTCTTGCGCCACGCCGGCGCGATCTTCCTCGGCGCCTTCACCAGCGAGAGCCTCGGCGACTACTGCGCCGGCCCGAACCACGTGCTGCCCACCAGCGGCACCGCGCGTTTCTCGAGCCCGCTGGGCGTGTACGACTTCCAGAAGCGCTCGAGCCTGATCGAGGTCAGCGAGGCCGGGGCCCAGGTGCTCGGGCCGATCGCCGTCACGCTGGCCGAGGGCGAGGGCCTGCAGGGCCACGCCGAGGCCGCGCGCATGCGGCTGCGCAAGGTTTGAGGGGCGCGCCCGCGCGTCCGGTCCGGATTCCGTTTCCGTCCACAACCCGCTCGGGAGGAGCAAGCCTGATGATGAATCAACGTCTGCGTCGTTCGCGCCTGTTCAAGTTCGCCCTCGGCCTGCTGGCCGGTGCCGCGCTGCTCGTGGCCTGCACCCCGATGCCGCGCACCCAGACCCAGAGCCAGGCCGAGGCGGTGCCGAGCACGGCCGCCGCCGCCGCACCGGCGCCGCGCCTCGGCACCCAGTGGGGCGAGGGCCGTGAATCGAACACGCGCAGCGTGCAGGTCCAGCGCTACACGCCCGACCAGCCCGACGAGGTCGCCTCCATCGGCTACAACGACGCCGCCAGCGTGCGCCGCGGCGTCGGCGCCAACCCCGAGCGCCGGCTCAACCTGCAGCTGGCGCAGGGCGACGTCGAATGGTCGGTGATCGACGAATCGGGCCGCGCGATCCCGCTGCAGCGCGCGCGCCGCGGCAGCGGTGGCGACGAGAACTTCCGCCTCGCGGGCGCCGAGGGCGCGCGCTACACGCTGCGCTTTCGCAACCTCAGCGACCGCAGCTACGAGGTGATCGCCACGGTCGACGGCCTCGACGTGCTCAACGGCAAGCCCGGCAGCCTGCGCAACGGCGGCTACGTGCTGCGGCCGCTGCAGGTGATCGACATCGAGGGCTTCCGCAAGAGCCAGTCCGAGGTCGCGGCCTTCCGCTTCGCCACGCCGGGCCGCGCCTATGCCGCCAACACCGAGGCCGGCGACGCGCGCAACATCGGCATCCTCGGCGCCGCGCTGTTCGAGATCACGCAGCCCGACGCCCCGCGCCGTCCGCGCCGTGGCTCCGATGCCGCGCAGCCCAATGCCTTCCCGGCCGACGGCGCGACCGGCTACGCGCCGCCGCCGCGCTACGCGAAGTGAGGTCCGCCATGCAGCGCACGCGTCTCCTGCTGCTGCCGCTCGCGCTGGCCGCGGCCAGCCTGGGCGCGCAGGCCATGAGCATCCGCGAGTTCCACACCCTCGAGGTGAAGGAGAAGAAGCAGGGCAAGGCCTACGCCAGCTACTACCTCGTGGGCGTGCTCGAGGGCCTGCGCGAGGCTGGCGATGCCGCGCGCCGCGCGGGCCAGAAGCCGCTGTTCTGCGTCGACGGCCGCCGGCTCGAGCCCTCGATGGCACGCTCGCTGTTCGAGGCCGAGCTCAAGCGCAATGCCGAGCTCTACGAGGCCGACATGCCGGTGCAGCTGGTGCTGTCGGCCGCGCTGCAGAACAGCTTCCGCTGCGCTTCCTGATTTTTTCCATCGACCGTTTTCCCCGAGTCCCCCGATGTCCGACACCACCGCCTCCGTTCCCGCGCTCCAGCGCATCCGCGCCGACGTGCGCGCCATGCATGCCTATGCCGTGCAGGACGCGCGCGGCCTGGTCAAGCTCGACGCGATGGAGAACCCCTTCGGCCTGCCGCCCGCGCTGCAGGCCGAACTCGGCGCGCGGCTCGGCGCGCTGGCGCTCAACCGCTACCCGGGCGAGCGCGGCGCCGACCTGCAGCGCGCGCTGGCCGCGCAGGCGCGCCTGCCCGAGGGCTTCTCGCTGGTGCTGGGCAACGGCTCGGACGAGCTGATCTCGCTGCTCGCGATCGCCTGCGACCTGCCGGGTGCCAGCGTGCTGGCACCGCTGCCGGGCTTCGTCATGTACGCCATGAGCGCCCAGCTCCAGGGCCTGCGCTTCGTGGGCGTGCCGCTCACGGCCGACTTCGAGCTCGACGAGGCCGCCATGCTGGCCGCGATCGCGCGCGAGAAGCCGGCCATCGTCTACCTGGCGTACCCGAACAACCCGACCGCCAACCTCTGGGACGACGCGGTGCTCGAGAGGATCGTCGAGGCCCAGGGGGCGCAGGGCGGCCTGGTGGTGATCGACGAGGCCTACCAGCCCTTCGCCGCGCGCAGCTACATCGACCGCCTCGCGAAGCACCGCCACGTGCTGCTGATGCGCACCCTCAGCAAGTTCGGCCTGGCCGGCATCCGGCTGGGCTACCTGATGGGCCCGGCCGCGCTGATCGCCGAGATCGACAAGGTGCGCCCGCCCTACAACGTCAGCGTACTGAACTGCGAGTGCGCGCTGTTCGCGCTCGAGCATGCCGAGGTGTTCGAGGCCCAGGCGAAGCAGATCCGCGAGGAGCGCGAGCGGCTGATGATGGGGCTCGGCCGGCTGCCGGGCGTCAAGGTCTGGCCCAGCGACGCCAACATGATCCTGCTGCGCGTACTGGGAGAGGGAGATCGGGCCGCCCGCACCTTCGACGGCATGAAGGCGCGCGGGGTGCTGGTGAAGAACGTTTCTAAAATGCACGAACTGCTCGCGAACTGCCTGCGCCTGACCGTCGGAACGGCCGACGAGAATGCCAGGATGCTCGCGGCGCTCGAAGCCTCACTATGACCACCCCCCAAGCCGCTCCCGCGGCCACCCCCGACGCCTTCGCCGCGCGCACCGCCACGGTCGCGCGCAATACCGCCGAGACGAAGATCACCGTCAGCGTCAACCTCGACGGCACCGGCCGCGCCAAGCTGGCCACCGGCATCGGCTTCTTCGACCACATGCTCGACCAGATCGCCCGCCACGGGCTGATCGACCTCGAGATCGACTGCCAGGGCGACCTGCACATCGACGGCCATCACACGGTGGAAGACGTGGGCATCACGCTGGGCCAGGCCGTGGCCAAGGCCGTGGGCGACAAGAAGGGCATCCGCCGCTACGGCCATGCCTACGTGCCGCTCGACGAGGCGCTCAGCCGCGTGGTCATCGACTTCTCGGGCCGGCCCGGCCTCGAGATGCACGTGCCCTTCACCAGCGGGATGATCGGCGCCTTCGACAGCCAGCTCACCTACGAGTTCTTCCAGGGCTTCGTGAACCACGCCTTCGTCACGCTGCACATCGACAACCTCAAGGGCGTCAACGCGCACCACCAGTGCGAGACCGTGTTCAAGGCCTTCGCCCGCGCCCTGCGCGCCGCGCTCGAGCTCGATCCGCGTTCGGCCGGCGTCATTCCCTCGACCAAGGGCTCGCTCTGATCCTGCAAGCGGAACAGCGTGCCATCGCACGCTCCGCCTGTCATTGAAGCTATGAAAACTGTAGCAAACAACGCCAACACCGTCGCCGTGGTGGACTACGGCATGGGCAATCTGCATTCCGTCGCGCAGGCGGTGCGCCATGCCGCCGACCAGGTCGGCGTCGAGGTGTTCGTGACTTCCGATCCCGAGGTGGTGCGCAAGGCCACGCGCGTGGTGCTGCCGGGGCAGGGCGCCATGCCCGACTGCATGCGCGAGCTGCGCGATTCGGGGCTGCTCGAATCGGTGCTCGAGGCCGCGGCGACGAAGCCGCTGTTCGGCGTCTGCGTGGGCATGCAGATGCTGCTGTCGCGCAGCGACGAGGGACCGACCGACGGGCTCGGCCTGATTCCGGGCGAGGTGGTCCGCTTCGAGCTCGAAGGTCGGTTGCAGCCCGACGGCAGCCGCTTCAAGGTGCCGCAGATGGGCTGGAACCAGGTGCGCCAGGCGCAGCCGCACGCGGTGTGGGCCGGGGTGCCCGACGGCAGCCACTTCTATTTCGTGCACAGCTTCTACGCGCGGCCGGTCGATGCGCGGCACAGCGTGGGCGAAGCCGAATACGGGGCATGCTTTACCGCCGCCATCGCACGCGATAACATTTTTGCCACCCAGTTCCACCCGGAGAAGAGTGCGGACCACGGGTTGCAGCTCTACCGAAACTTCCTCCACTGGAATCCCTGAACACCTCGTTCCCCTGACCGGGCGCCGCCGGCCGGCGTCCTTTCGTTGCACTCTCGCGTCACTTTCATGCTCCTCATCCCAGCGATCGACCTCAAAGACGGCCATTGCGTACGCCTGAAACAAGGCGACATGGAACAGTCCACCATCTTCAGCGAAGACCCCGCGGCCATGGCGCGCAAGTGGGTCGAGGCGGGCGCCCGGCGCCTGCACCTGGTCGACCTGAACGGGGCTTTCGCGGGCAAGCCGCAGAACCACGCGGCGATCAAGGCGATCCTGAAGGAGGTCGGCGACGACATCCCGGTGCAGCTCGGCGGCGGCATCCGCGACCTCGACACCATCGAGCGCTACATCGACGACGGCCTGCGCTACGTGATCATCGGCACCGCCGCCGTGAAAAACCCGGGCTTCCTCAAGGACGCCTGCAGCGCCTTCGGCGGCCACATCATCGTGGGCCTCGACGCCAAGGACGGCAAGGTCGCCACCGACGGCTGGAGCAAGCTCACGGGCCACGAGGTGGCCGACCTGGGCAAGAAGTTCGAGGACTACGGCGTCGAGTCGATCATCTACACCGACATCGGCCGCGACGGCATGCTGTCGGGCATCAACATCGACGCCACGGTCAAGCTCGCGCGCGCGCTGAGCATCCCCGTCATCGCCTCGGGCGGCCTGTCGAACATGGCCGACATCGACCAGCTCTGCGCGGTCGAGTCCGAAGGCGTCGAGGGCGTGATCTGCGGCCGCGCCATCTATTCGGGCGACCTCGACTTCGGACAGGCGCAGGCGCGCGCCGACGAACTGGCCGGCGCCTGAGAGGGCCTGGCGGCGCGTGCTGTCCGCGCTCGCCATCGCCAACTACCGCTCGCTGCGCCAGCTCACGGTGCCGCTCGCGCGGCTCACCGTGGTCACCGGGCCCAACGGCAGCGGCAAATCGAGCGTCTACCGCGCCATGCGCCTCTTGGCCGAGATCGCCAACGGCGGCGCGATCCGTTCGCTGGTGCGCGAGGGCGGGCTGTCCTCCACGCTGTGGGCCGGCCCCGAGCGCTTCTCGGCCGCCATGCTGCGCGGCGAGATGCCGGTGCAGGGCACCACGCGCAGCGAACCGGTCGCGCTGAAGCTGGGCTTCGCTGGCGCCAGCGCCGAGGACTTCGGCTACGCGATCGACATCGGCCTGCCGCCGCCGATTCCCTCGACCGCCTTCTCGCGCGATCCCGAGATCAAGCACGAGGCCATCTGGGCCGGTCCGCTGCTGCGGCCGTCCACGCAGCTGGTCGACCGCAAGGGCGCCTCGCTGCGCTTGCGCGACGGGCGCGGCTGGCAGCCGGTGGGCCGGCCGATCCCGTCCTTCGCGAGCATGATGACCGAGCATGCCGACCCGCGCGATGCGCCCGAGATGCTCACCTTGCGCGAGCAGATGCGCTCCTGGCGCTTCTACGACCACTTCCGCTCGGACGCCGAGGCGCCGGCGCGCCAGCCGCAGCTCGGCACCCGCACGCCGGTGCTGGCCAACGATGGTGCCGACCTCGCGGCCGCGCTGCAGACCATCCGCGAGATCGGCGACGGCGAAGCGCTCGATCGCGCCGTGGACGACGCCTTTCCGGGCGCGCGCATCGAGATCGACGCCGCGGGCGACCGCTTCCAGACTCTGATGCACCAGCACGGCCTGCTGCGCGCGCTGACCGCCGCCGAGCTGTCCGACGGCACCTTGCGCTACCTGCTGTGGATCGCGGCGCTGCTCACGCCGCGGCCGCCCGCGTTGCTGGTGCTCAACGAACCCGAGACCAGCCTGCATCCCGACCTGCTGCCCGCGCTCGGCCGGCTGATCGCGCATGCGGCGCGCGAGTCGCAGGTGATCGTGGTGTCGCATGCCTCGCGGCTGATCGCCGCGCTCGAGGAGGCGGCCGCGGGCGGCGTGGAGTTGCAGTCGGTGGTGCTCGAGAAGCGCCTGGGCGAGACCCGCATCGCGAACCTCGACATGAGCGAGATCCCGCGCTGGGAGTGGCCGGCGCGCTGAAGCCGGCCCCGGCTACTCGGCCTTCACCGACATCGTCTTGATGATCGTCTCGAGCTGCGCGCTCATCGGCAGGTCGAGGCTGGCACCCGTGGGCAGCTTGCGCAGGAACCAGCGCTTGTACTGGCGTTCGATCTCGCCGTCCTCTGCCAGCACCTGGAAGCTGTCGTTGATCACCTTCGCGAGCTGCGGGTCGCCCTTGCGGTACATGATCCCATAGGGGTCGTAGGAGAGGAAGTCGCCGACCACGCGGTAGTCGGCCTGGGCGTTCTCCTGCGCGATCAGGCCGTAGAGCAGCACGTCGTCGGTCGCGAAGGCATCGGCCTGGCCGCTCTTCACGAGCGCGAAGGACTCGGCATGGTCGCGCGCCACCTGCAGCTGGATGCCGAGCTTGAACTTCTCGGAGAGATCGCGAAGCGTCTTCTCGTTGGTGGTGCCGGCTGTCACCGCCACCTTGCGGCCCGCGAGGTCGCGGAACGAGGCGATCGGCGTGCCCTTCTTCACCAGCACCTTGGTGCCCGAGACGAAGATCGTCGGCGAGAAGCTCACGCGCTTCTGGCGTTCGAGGTTGCTGGTGGTCGAGCCGCATTCGAGGTCGACCTTGCCGCTCGTGACCGCGTCGAAGCGCGAGTCGGAGGTGACCGGCTCCCACCGGATCGCGAGCGTGCGGTCGACCGCGTTGCCGATCGCCGTGACCAGCTCGCGGCACAGTTCGATCGAATAGCCGACCGGTTCCTTGCGCGTGTTGAGGAAGGAGAAGGGCACCGAGGATTCGCGGTAGCCGATGGTGATGGCGCCGCTGGCGCGCGCCTTGGCGAGCGTGCCGGTGAGAAGCTCCTGGGCTTGCACCGCGCCGGCCGCGAGCAGCAGGGCCGCGCAGGCCAGGGCGGTCCTGCCAGGCATCGTTGTCATGCCGTGCATCGCCTCAGCCATGCGCCGGATGCGCGAGCGTCGCGGCCGCTTCCTCGTCGAGCCGGGCCGCGTTGAGCTCGGCCTCGCTCTCCGGCAGCAGCTCGCCTTCCCACTTGGCGACCACCGCGGTGGCGATCGAGTTGCCCACCGCGTTGGTGGCCGAGCGGCCCATGTCGAGGAAGGTGTCCACGCCCAGGATCAGCAGCAGGCCGGCCTCGGGAATGTCGAAGTGGTTGAGCGTGGCGGCGATCACCACCAGCGAGGCGCGCGGCACGCCGGCCATGCCCTTGGAGGTGAGCATCAGGATCAGCAGCATCGTGATCTGCGTGCTGATCGGCATGTGGATGTTGTAGGCCTGCGCGATGAACAGCACGGCGAAGGTGCAGTACATCATCGAGCCGTCGAGGTTGAACGAGTAGCCCATCGGCATCACGAAGCTCGAGATCTTGCGCTTGACGCCGAAGCGGTCGAGCGCCTGCAGGATCTTCGGGTATGCGGCCTCGGAACTGGCGGTGGCGAACGAGAGCAGGAAGGCTTCCTTGATCAGCACCAGCAGCTTGAATACGCGTGGTCCGAGGAAGGTGAAGCCCGCGAGGATCAGCACGCCCCACAGCACGAACAGGCCGAGGTAGAAGTCGCGCATGAACACCGCGAACTTGATCAGGATGCCCAGCCCGTTGACCGCCACCGTGGCGGCCATGGCGGCCAGCACCGCCAGCGGCGCGAGCTTCATCACGTAGCCCGTGATCTTCAGCATCGCGTGCGAGAGCTCCTCGGTGGCGGCGACCAGCGTCTTCGCCTTGTCGCCGAGCGAGGCCAGCGCCACGCCGAAGAACATCGAGAACACCACGATCTGCAGGATCTCGTTGTTGGCCATGGCCTCGACGAAGGACTTCGGCACCGTGTGGCTCACGAAGTCCTTGAAGGTGAACTTGGAGGTCGCGAGGTTCGCCGAGGCGCCGATGTCGGGCAGCGGCAGGCCCAGGTTGGCGCCGGGCTCGAGCAGGTTGGCCATCACCAGGCCGATCACCAGCGAGATCAGCGAGGCCGTGAGGAACCAGCCGATGGCCTTGCCGAACACCCGGCCCACCGACTTGGCGTCGCCCATGTGCGCGATGCCCACCACCAGCGTGGAGAACACCAGTGGCCCGATCAGCATCTTGATCAGGCGCAGGAACACGTCCGAGACGATCGAGACGTAGCCCGCGATCTCCTTGGCGGTTCCCTTGTCCGGGAAGCTCGCGAAGATCATGTAGCCGAGGATGATGCCGAGCACCATGGCAATCAGGATCCACGCCGCCATCGGCAACTTCTTCTTCATTCGATTCCCCTTGTCCTTGGTTGTGTGAGCGTTTTTTTGGGCAGGCACAGGGTATCCAAGAAGGCCCCGGGCTTGCAATCGGGGCCTGACCATGCAGTCTTTAGGCCCCATGGCCGCGCCGCGCGAGGCGCCGATGTTGCGCGAAGCCGGAGCGATCGGAGCGCTGCCTACAATTCCTCACATGCACACCAGCTCGATCGAGTTCCGCGGCCAGCCCGCGCTGCGCGCTTCCGGTGCCGACGGCAGCACCCTCACCGTGGCCCTGCACGGGGCCCACCTGCTCTCCTGGACCACGGCCGACGGCAGGGAAAGGCTCTACCTGAGCCCGCGCGCCGTGTTCGACGGCAAGACCGCGATCCGCGGCGGCGTGCCCATCTGCTGCCCGCAGTTCAACCAGCGCGGCATGCTCCCCAAACATGGCTTCATGCGCAATCTGCCTTGGGAGAGCCAGGGCGTGGATCCCGAATCGGGCGAGCTGACCCTGCGGCTGCGCGACGACGACGCCACCCGGGCCCTGTGGCCGCATGCCTTCGAGGCGCGGGTCGCCTTCACGCTCGAGGCCGGGCAGCTGCGCACCGCGCTGAGCCTGCGCAATCTCGGCGGCGGGCCCTTCGCATTCACGGCCGCGCTGCACACCTACCTGGCGGTGGACGACATCGCCGAGGCCCGGCTCGAAGGCCTGCAGGGCGCCAACCGCTGGGATGCGGTGCGCGACGACCGTCACGTGGAAACCGCGCCGGCGCTGCGCTTCGAATCCGAGTTCGACAGCGTCTATGCCGCGCCGGCCCAGCCGCTGCGGCTGGTGCAGCCCGGCGGCACGCTCGAGATTTCCCAGGGCGCCACCTGCACCGAAACCGTGGTCTGGAACCCGGGCGCCGTGCTCGGTGCGAAACTCGCCGACATGCCCGAGGACGGCTTTCGCCACATGCTCTGCGTCGAGGCCGCGCGCATCGACGAGCCCGTGCAGCTCGCGCCCGGCGCCGAGTGGCAGGGCTGGCAGCAGCTGCGCGTCCTCTGATTCCTTCTTTTCCCCCTTACCCCACCATGCTCGCCAAACGCATCATTCCCTGCCTCGACGTCACCGGCGGCCGCGTCGTCAAGGGCGTCAACTTCCTCGAACTGCGCGACGCGGGCGACCCGGTCGAGATCGCCGCGCGCTACAACGCGCAGGGCGCCGACGAGCTGACCTTCCTCGACATCACCGCCACCAGCGACGGCCGCGACCTGATCCTGCCGATCATCGAGTCGGTCGCCTCGCAGGTGTTCATCCCGCTGACCGTGGGCGGCGGCGTGCGCACCGTCGAGGACGTGCGCCGGCTGCTCAATGCCGGCGCCGACAAGACCAGCTTCAACTCGGCCGCCATCGCCAATCCGCAGGTGATCAGCGACGCCTCGGCCAAGTACGGCGCCCAGTGCATCGTGGTCGCCATCGACGCCAAGCGCCGCACGCCCGAGGAAGCGGCCAGCCGCGGTCCGGGCTGGGACGTCTACAGCCACGGCGGGCGCAAGAACACCGGCCTCGACGCCGTCGAATGGGCCACCGAGATGGCGCGCCGCGGCGCCGGCGAGATCCTGCTGACCAGCATGGACCGCGACGGCACCAAGAGCGGCTTCGACCTGGCACTGACCCGCGCGGTCAGCGACGCCGTCAACGTGCCGGTGATCGCCTCGGGCGGCGTGGGCAACCTCGACGACCTGGCCGACGGCATCCAGAAGGGCGGCGCCGACGCCGTGCTGGCGGCGAGCATCTTCCACTACGGGGAGCACACTGTGGGCGAAGCCAAGGCGCGGATGGCCGAGCGCGGCATCCCGGTGCGGATTTAATGACCCTTCGGCGCCGGTCGCGGCCGGCCGATCGCCGACAATCCCGCCCATGATCTGGCTCGATGAAGTGAAATGGGACGCCAACGGCCTCGTGCCGGTGATCGCCCAGGAACAAGGCACCAACGACGTGCTGATGTTCGCGTGGATGAACCGTGAGGCGCTCGAGAAGACCGCCGAACTCGGCCGCGCGGTGTATTTCAGCCGCTCGCGCGGCAAGCTCTGGTTCAAGGGCGAGGAATCGGGCCATGTGCAGACCGTGCACGAGATCCGCCTCGACTGCGACAACGACGTGGTGCTGCTCAAGGTCACCCAGCTGGGCCACGAGCCAGGCATCGCCTGCCACACCGGCCGCCACAGCTGCTTCTTCAACAAGTACGAGAACGGCCAGTGGACCGTGACCGAGCCGGTCTTGAAAGACCCGGAGTCGATCTACAAATGAGCGGCACCGTGAACACCAACGACGCCCTCGCACGCCTGGCCGCGATCATCGAAAGCCGCCTGCCGGTCAATGGCGGCGATCCCGAGAAGAGCTACGTCGCGCGGCTGCTGCACAAGGGCCCCGACGCCTTCCTCAAGAAGATCGGCGAGGAAGCCACCGAAGTGGTGATGGCAGCCAAGGACGCCGACCACGGCGGCGACCGCACGAAGGTGGTCTACGAGGTGGCCGACCTCTGGTTCCACACCATGGTGGCGCTCGCGCACTACGGCCTGTCGCCCGCCGAGGTGGTGGCCGAGCTCGAGCGGCGCGAAGGCACCAGCGGCATCGAGGAAAAGGCGCTGCGCAAGGTGCAGGCCCGCGAAGCCGCCAGCGAGTGACCGCCTGATTGCCGAGGGATGACTCTGACGACCGAAAGGACATCGCCATGCCCAACGACATCGTGAACCTTCAGCCCGACGACTCGCTCAAGACCTGGGGCTGGGTCAGCTACATCCTGCACCTGATCGTCGCCATCGGCGCCGTGGTGCCGGGTGCCCAGGCCTCGGTGCTGCTGCTGCTGGTGGCGCTGGTGATCGATTTCGTGAAGCGCGACGACGCGGCCGGCACCTGGCAGGCCTCGCACTTCAGCTGGCGCATCCGCTCGGTGCTCTGGGCCGGGCTGCTGTACATCGTCACCTCGTGGCTCTGGCTGCTGCTCTTCGTCCCGGGCTGGATCGCCTGGAGCCTGATTTCGCTGTGGTTCCTCTACCGGATCGTGAAAGGCATGATCCGGATGAACGACGGCCGTCCCATGGAACCCAACGATGTCATCTGATCCGAACTGCATCTTCTGCAAAATCGTCGAGGGCAAGATCCCGTCGCGCAAGGTCTACGAGGACGAGGACGTCTTCGGCTTCCACGACATCGCGCCCTGGGCGCCGGTGCATTTCATGCTGGTGCCCAAGAAGCACATCGCCTCGATGGCCCAGTTGACGCCCGACGACGCGGCGCTGATGGGCAAGATCATGACCCTGGCGCCCAGGCTGGCGCTGGAGCAAGGGTGCAACCCCTACCCGGAAGGCGGCTACCGGGTGGTGGTCAATACGGGGACCGAAGGGGGGCAGGAGGTGCATCATCTCCATGTCCATGTCATGGGCGGTCCGCGCCCCTGGCTTCGCGGCTGAGCCGTTAAGTAAATTTGTCACATTCGCCGCGACTAAAATCGGCACATTCTTAGGAGTCTTCCATGGGTTCTTTTTCCATCTGGCACTGGCTGATCGTGCTGCTCGTCGTCGTCATGATCTTCGGTACCAAGAAGCTTCGGAACATGGGTTCCGACCTCGGCGGTGCCGTCAAGGGCTTCAAGGACGGCATGAAGGACGGCGCTTCTTCCGACGCACCGACCGCCACCGGCCCGGCTGCCCAGGTCACGAGCCAGTCGGCCGCGACCGACAAGCCGACGATCGACGTCGAAGCACGCCACAAGTCCTGATCCGGGCGACACGTGCTGGACCTCGGCATTGAGAAGATGGCGCTGATCGGCGTCGTGGCGCTGATCGTCATCGGACCCGAAAAGCTGCCGCGCGTGGCGCGCACCGTCGGCACGCTGCTCGGCAAGGCGCAACGCTACGTCAACGACGTCAAGGCAGAGGTCAACCGCTCGATGGAGCTCGACGAGCTCCGCAAGATGAAGAGCACCGTCGAGGACGCGGCGCGCGACGTGGAGCAGAACATCCACTCGGGCGTGAGCGACCTCGAGAAGCAGTTCTCCACCCCCGCGGGCGAAACCCTCTCGGCGCTGGCCGAACCGGAACCGGTGATGCCGGTCTACAAGCATCCGCGCAAGAACTGGCGCCTCAAGCAGGGCGCCACGCCGCAGTGGTACAAGTCCCGCAACGGCGTGCGCACCAAGGCACTGTCGGGCGCGGCGCGCGTCGCGCGCTACCGGCCGCACAAGGTCAGCTAGCAGCGGCGCGGCGCGTTTTCCCCTCCACCCAGCGTTCCCACGCGCGCCGCCCGTCGGCAGCCCACGCTTTCCATCTCCTCAATGGCTGATTCCGACTCCAAGAACAAAGAAGACGAGCTCGCCGGCACCGAGCAGCCTTTCGTCGCGCACCTGATGGAGCTGCGCGACCGGCTGCTCTATTGCGTCTACGGCATGGCGATCGCCGGCATCCTGCTGGCGATCTGGCCCGGCCCGGGGGGGCTGATCGACATCATCGCGATGCCGATCCGTGCCCACATGCCGCCCGACGCCAAGCTGATCGCCGTGGGCGTGTTTTCGCCCTTCTTCGTGCCGCTCAAGGTACTGATGATGGCCGCCGTACTGCTCGCGCTGCCATGGCTCATGTACCAGGCCTGGATGTTCGTGGCGCCCGGCCTCTACACCCACGAGAAGCGCTTCGCGCTGCCGCTGATCATCTTCGGCAGCCTGCTGGCCTATGCGGGCATCGCCTTCGTGCAGCTGTTCGTGCTCGACAAGATGTTCGGCTTCATCCAGAAGTTCACGCCGGCCGCGGTCGCGGCCACGCCCGACATCTCCTCGTACGTCGAGGCCATCCTGTCGCTGTACCTCGCCTTCGGCGTCGCCTTCCAGGTGCCGATCGTCGTGATGCTGCTGGTGCGTTTCGAGATGGTGACCATCGAGAAGCTGCGCTCCTTCCGCGGCTACTTCATCGTCGTGGCCTTCATCGTGGCCGCCGTGCTGACGCCGCCGGACGTGGTGTCGCAGCTCGCGCTGGCGATCCCGATGTGCGTGCTGTACGAGGTGGGGATCATCGGGGCCAAGTACTTCTCGCGCGTCTCGAAGGCGCCGGAGGACGAGGAAGCGGATTCCTCGTCGACCACGCCGCCCTGAGCGGCTGGGATCTTCCGGATCCGGCAAAGAAAAAGCGGCCTGTCGGCCGCTTTTTTCATGGCGCCGCGGACCCAGGGCCCGCGCGTCTCGTTCGTCACTCCTGCTGGTTCGGCACCTGCCGCACCGGGCTCTTCGGCCGCAGGCCCGGCATCACGTCCAGTTCCATCTTGTCGCTGCCGCGCTGCAGCGCGAAGCGCGCGGTGCTGCCGGGCTTGAGACCGGCCACCGCCGTCAGCAGCGCCTGCACGCTGTCGGTCTTCTTGTCGCCCACCGCGGTGATCACGTCGCCGGGGCGGATGCCGGCCTTGGCGGCCGGGCCGTTCTGCAGCACGCCGGTGATGATCACGCCCGCGTCGGCCTTCACGCCGAAGGTCTCGGCCAGTTCGGGCGACAGCTCGTTCGGCTCGACGCCGATCCAGCCGCGGCGCACCTGGCCTTCCTTCACGATGCCCTCGAGCACGATCTTGGCCATCGACACGGGAATGGCGAAGCCGATGCCCATGCTGCCGCCCGAGCGCGAGTAGATCGCGGTGTTGATGCCCAGCAGGTTGCCGTTGACGTCGATCAGCGCGCCGCCCGAGTTGCCGGGGTTGATGGCCGCGTCGGTCTGGATGAAGTTCTCGAAGTTGTTGATGCCGAGCTGGTTGCGGCCCAGCGCCGAGACGATGCCGCTGGTCACGGTCTGGCCGACGCCGAAGGGATTGCCGATGGCCAGCACCTGGTCGCCCACCTGCAGTTCGTCGGAGCTGCCCAGCACGATCACTGGCAGCTTGTCGAGCTCGATCTTGAGCACGGCCAGGTCGGTGTCGGGATCGGTGCCGATCACCTTGCCGCGCGCATGGCGGCTGTCGTTGAGCGTGACCTCGATCTCGTCGGCGCCCTCGACCACGTGGTTGTTGGTGAGGATGTAGCCGTCGGTGCTCACGATCACGCCGCTGCCCAGGCCGACCTGGGGCTGGTCGTCCTGGTCGCCGAAGAAGAAACGGAACCAGGGGTCGTTGCTGCGCGGATGGCGCTGTGCCGCCTTGCTGGTGTTGATGCTCACCACCGCCGGCGAGGCCTTCTTGGCCGCGGCGCTCAGGCTGCCGGGCGCGGGCACGCCGGGCGTCGAGCTCGCGGGCGCCTCGATGATCGACACCACGCCGCCCAGCGAGGTCGTGCGCCGGTTGATCCATTCGGGCTTGAGCGTGGCGACCACGAAATAGGCCGCCAGCAGGACGGTCACGGCTTGGGCGAAGAGCAGCCAGGTGCGTTTCATGAAAACTTGGTGAAAAGGCGCGAAGGCGAGGGCGCTGAGGGGAAAAAGGCCGCGGAGCGCGGCATCGTCGACGATTGTCTCTCAACGGCAGGAGGCGAAGACCGCGCCGGCCGGTCGAGATTCACGGAAGGTCGAGGCGCCAATAAGGGATAACCCCTAGCATCGTGGCCCCGAGCCTACCGGCCCGGCTCTCTCTCGCCCCCGCCCCGCCCATCCGGTGGACGCGGCCGGGCATTTCGTCGGCGCACCGCTTTCGCTTCCCATCCGGCCCCGCGGCCCCGGTGCGCGGCCACGACCTTCCGCCCGCCATGACTTCACACGCAACCACCCCGGACGGCGCAGCGCCGGCCCCGGCCCGCGCGCTCGATGCCCGCGACTACAAGACGCTCGCCCTCTCCGCCCTCGGCGGCACGCTCGAGTTCTACGACTTCGTCATCTACGTCTTCTTCGCCACCGTGCTGGGCGCGCTCTTCTTCCCGGCCGACATGCCCGACTGGCTGCGCCAACTGCAGACCTTCGGCATCTTCGCGGCCGGCTACCTGGCCCGCCCGGTCGGCGGCATCGTGATCGCGCATTTCGGCGACCTGCTCGGCCGCAAGCGCATGTTTACGCTGTCGATCTTCCTGATGGCCGCGCCCACGCTGGTGATCGGCCTGCTGCCCACCTACGCCAGCATCGGCGTGGCGGCGCCCCTGCTGCTGCTGGCCATGCGCGTGCTGCAGGGCGCGGCCATCGGCGGCGAGATGCCCGGTGCCTGGGTGTTCGTCGGCGAGCACGTGCCCGCGCAGCGCTACGGCTTCGGCGTCGGCACGCTGACCTCGGGCATCACCGGCGGCATCCTGCTGGGCTCGCTGGTGGCCGTGGCCATCAACCGGCACTACGCGCCCGAGCAGGTGCACGACTTCGCCTGGCGCATCCCCTTCATCCTCGGCGGCGTGTTCGGACTGGTGTCGGTGTACCTGCGCCGCTTCCTGCACGAGACCCCCGTGTTCCGCGAGCTGGCCGACCGCCGCAGCGTGGCGCGCGAGCTGCCGCTGCGCACCGTGCTGCGCGAGCACCGCGGCGCCAGCGTGTTCGTCGCGCTGCAGACCTGGGTGCTGTCGGCCGCGATCGTGGTGGTGGTGCTCTACACGCCCACCTACCTGCAGAAGGTGCACCACATCCCGGCCGCGCTGGCGCTCGAGGCCAATGCGCTGGCCACCCTCACGCTGACCATCGGCTGCGTGATCGTCGACTGGGCCAGCGACCGCATCGGCACGCGTGCCGTCATGCTGATCGGCTGGGGTGGCCTGTTCGCGACCGCCTATCTCTTCTACACCGGCCTGCCCGGCACGCCGGCCACGCTGTTCTGGCACTACGGATTGGTGGGGCTGTTCGTGGGCACCATCGCCACGGTGCCGATCGCCGGCGTGCGCGCCTTTCCGGCGCCGGTGCGCTTCACGGGGCTTTCGTTCGCCTACAACATGTCGTATGCCGTCTTCGGCGGGCTCACGCCGGTGATCCTCACGCTCTGGCTGCAGCACGATCCCATGGCGCCCGCGCACTACGTGGCGGTGCTGGCCGCGCTGGGCTTCGTGCTCGCGCTCTGGCCCCTGGCCGCCCGCGGCCACCCCATGCGGGCTGGCGTCGCGTCGGCCGGGGGCGCGACAATGTCGCGATGAGCACCACCCGCCACGAACTGCTGCACGCATTCGACCTGCTGCTCGCTCCCGAGCGCTTCAAGGACTACGGACCGAACGGCCTGCAGGTCGAGGGCCGCACCACCGTGCGCAAGATCGTCTCGGGCGTGACCGCGAGCCGCGCGCTGATCGAGGCGGCCATTCGCGCCGAGGCCGATGCGATCTTCGTCCACCACGGATTGTTCTGGCGCGGCCAGGACGGCCGCGTCACCGGCTGGATGAAGCAGCGGCTGGCGCTTCTGCTGAAGTACGACATCAACCTCTTCGCCTACCACCTGCCGCTCGACGCGCATCCCGAGCTCGGCAACAACGCGCAGCTCGGCGAGCAACTCGGCCTGCTGGCCCATCCCGGATCGGCCGGTCGCTTCGGTGAGCAGGAGTTGGGCTTTCTCGGTGGCTTCGAGGATGGCGAGACCCTCGCCAACGCGAAAGCGCTCGCGGTCCATGTCGAGAAGGTGCTCAAGCGGCCGGTGACGCTGGTCGACACCGCCCATCGCCCGATCAAGACCATCGCCTGGTGCACCGGCGGCGCGCAAGGCTACTTCGAGGCCGCGATCGCGGCCGGCGCCGACGCCTTCATCACCGGCGAGATCTCGGAGCCGCAGGCGCACTATGCGCGCGAGATGGGCGTGGCCTTCCTGGCCTGCGGGCACCACGCCACCGAGCGCTACGGCGCGCCCGCCGTGGCCGAACACGTGGCCGCGCAGCTCGGGCTGCAGCACGAGTTCATCGACATCGACAACCCGGCATGACGGGCGCCGCTTCCGCAAGTGGCAAGTCCGTTGCCATCACGCTCGGCGATCCGGCCGGCATCGGGCCGGAGATCATCGGCAAGGCCTTTCGCGATACGCCCGAGGCCACGCGCGGTGCCTTCGTGGCGGGCGACGTGGCGACGATGCGAGCGGCGCTGCAGGCCCTGTCGGTGCCGGGCAATCCGGCGCGGCCCGTGGTCGAGATTGCTTCGCCGGCCGAGGCGCTCGAGGTTCCGCCCGGTTGCGTGCCTGTGCTGCAAGTGATCGCACCGCCGGTGGGCGTGGTGCATGGCCGCATCAGCGCAGAGGCCGGGCGCGCGGCGGGTGACGCGGTGGTCTGGGCGGCTCGGGCCGCGCTGCGGGGCGAGATCGCCGCCATCGTTACCGCGCCCTTGCACAAGGAGGCGCTGTCCGCGGCGGGATTTCCCTTTCCGGGCCATACCGAATTGCTGCAGGCCGAAGCCGCGGCGCACCTGGGCCGCGGAGTGCCCGAGGTGCCCGTGCGCATGATGCTGGCCAACGACGAGCTGCGCACCGTGCTCGTCAGCATCCACATGTCGCTGCGCCAGGCGATCGAGGCCGTCACCTTCGACGGCGTGCTCGAGACCTTGCGCATCACCCATCACGCACTCTCGCGCACCCTGGGCCGCGCGCCGCGCATCGGTGTCGCGGGGCTCAATCCGCATGCCGGGGAGGGCGGACTCTTCGGCTCGGAGGAGCAGGAGATCATCGTGCCCGCCATTGCCGCGGCGCGCGCCGAAGGCATCGCCGCCGATGGGCCGCATGCGCCCGATACCGTCTTCATGCGCGCGCGGGCGAAGCAGCCCGGCGTGGCCGATAGCGGCGAGTTCGACGTCGTGGTGGCGATGTACCACGACCAGGGACTGATCCCGGTGAAGTACCTGGGCGTAGAGAAGGGCGTGAACGTGACGCTCGGGCTGCCGCTGGTGCGGACCAGCCCCGATCACGGGACGGCGTTCGATATCGCGGGCACGGGCCGGGCGGATGCGTCGAGCCTGATCGAGGCGCTGCGCATGGCGCGCGCGCTGGCCGGTATTTGAGGGATGCGTGGCCCGCAACGGGCCGCGCTGCGCGTCAGGAGCGCTTGAGGCTGTCGCGGATCTCGCGCAGAAGCACGATGTCTTCGGGCGGTGCGGCGGGCGCGGCCGGCGCGGCTTCTTCCGTGCGGCGCAGGCGGTTGATCTGCTTGACCATCATGAAGATGATGAAGGCAAGGATCACGAAGTTGACCACGATGGTGATGAAGTTGCCGTACGCCAGCACCGGCACGCCGGCCTTCTTGAGGTCCGCCAGGGTATTGGCGACACCCGCCGGCGCGGTGCCCAGCACCACGTAGAGGTTCGAGAAGTCCAGCTTGCCGAACACCAGCCCGACGATGGGCATGATGATGTCGGCCACCAGCGAATCGACGATCTTGCCGAAGGCCGCGCCGATGATCACGCCGACCGCCAGGTCGACGACATTGCCCTTGACGGCAAACTCCTTGAATTCGCTGAGGATGGTCATGGTTGGGAGGGTGCTGGAGCACTGGGGTTGAGGGAGGCGCCAGTATGCACGGGGCGGCCGGGGTCTTCGGCGTGGCGTGGTGCCTGAGCCCCATGAAGTCTTTCACAAAGCTGAGCCAAATCTGGATCGCTGCCGGCGCGATGGATTGGCGCCGATCCAGCGCGGGCGGGATCCAATTTGTCGCTAATTGTTTCGAGTTTTGTCCGGTCGGAGCGAGCCCTCACGACCCCGTGCTCCCTCAAGCGGGTGATGCGCGAACTTTTTCGCAACTTTACATTCGCGGGAAAGGCGTTCTTTCGCAGCTTTTTCGTGGGAGTTCAGCAACATGGCCTACGGAAAACGGTGCTGACACAAGGATCGCTAACACTTTGGCAATGCTACGAAGGTTATAAAAAAGTCTTCTTCTTCGAGTAGATTGGTTTGCTGGGCAGGGGGTGTTGAAACGAGGGAAGCCAAGGGGACTCGCCTATGATCGGCCTGCCGAGCAAGGTTGGACACAATCTTTTGCAACTTACAAGCCGGGATAGCAGTCGTCACGTGCAGCGACAATGCCGGGTTGGCCTGGGGAGGGAAATCCCGCAGGTCTCTTGACCAACAGCCAAACAGGGAGGCTGCTGACCACCGCGTCAGAGGCCAGGCGCAGATGCGCCTGGGGGTCTGGGTTGTTCAACAATCAATCAGTCTTGCGACGAGGATCGTTTTGAGAAGACGCTATGTGCACCCCATTGGGCCAGCCAATCATTTGGTTCGGGTTTTGTTGAGGTAGGGCTTGTCCCGAATTCGAAATTGACGATGGCGAAAATTGATTTTCCGTGGGGGTTGAAATGAAAAAAGAAACGAATTTTCTGAAATGGGCTTTGCTGGCGTCTGTGGTGGCGTTGCAGGCTTGTGCGATTGCGCCAGGGATGGGGAACGTCGAGCCCTACGACGCTGGCGGGCCGTTGCCGAACGACTTCCGCTATCTGCCGGATGGGGCGCCCGAGGGCGAGATCACGCCTATTTCCCTGGCGCTGGTTCGTACGTTGGCCGAGGCTGCTCCGAAGGGCGTGCCGGCGGAGGTGCAAGCTTTGTTTGGCAAGGGTCCAAGGTACACGATCGGGCCGGGAGACGTGGTCGGTGTCATCGTTTACGACCATCCCGAACTGCTGCCGAATGCTGGCGCGGTCATTTCGCAATCTGCGGACCCGACTGGCGTGCAGGTCGCGCCGGGCTTCATTGTCGACGCGGATGGCGAGGTCGCGTTTCCCTATATCGGTCGCGTTCGCATCGCAGGCCTGAGCGAAGGCGATGCCTCTGACTTGATGGTCAAGCTATTGAGGCCTCACATCCGCGATCCGCAGGTGACCGTTCGCATCCAATCGTTCAGAAGCCGCCGCGCGTATGTCGAAGGCGAGGTGCGCACGCCAGGTTCGCAGATTTTCACCGATGTGCCGATGACTTTGAGCGAGGCGATCAATCGCGCTGGAGGAATTACCGCGGCGGGCAATCGCTCGGCGGTCACGCTGATTCGTGATGGAGTATCGATTCCGATTAACCTGACAACTCTGCGTGAAGCTGGCTACGACGGCAACAGCATCCCATTGAAGAACGGCGATACGGTTCGCGTCGCTAATCGGGAGGACACGAAGGTGTTTCTGATGGGCGAAGTGCTCGCGCCGCTGGCCTTGCCCATGCGCAGCAACGGCCGCCTCAGTCTGAGCGAAGCGCTGGGCGAAGCCGGTGGACCAATGAATGCGACTGCGAGTGCTGGTCAGATCTATGTGATCCGCCAAGGCGCGACCGGCGCGCCTGCCATCTTCAATCTCAATGCCAAAAACCCCGCAGCATTGGCCATTGCCAGCCAATTCCGGCTGCAGTCGCAGGATGTTGTCTATATCGACCCTGTGCCGCTGGTCAAGTGGAATCGCGTGGTCAACCTGATCCTGCCGTCGGCTTCAGTGGCCAATACCGCCAGCGAGATTTACGTCAGGCATAACAACTGACGCTAGGAGTCCATTTCCAGCCTGGATGACGAGTGCCGTGACCAGGTTCTAGAGAGAAGATCGATCGGGCGCGATGGGGCATGGTTCTCATCAGGGTGGCGCTGCCAAAATTTTCCCGTGTTCCCAATATGCAAATCATTCATTCGAATCAACCCATTGCAATCATCGGTCTCGGTTATGTGGGGCTTCCTCTTGCTGTGGAGTTTGGCAAGAAGCGTCCCGTAGTTGGCTTCGATATCAACGTCAAGCGCATCTCCGAGCTCCAGAGTGGTCACGATCACACGCTCGAGACCACATCGGAGGAGTTGAAGGCGGCCGTCCAGTTGACCTTCTCTTCTCACCTTGATGATTTGCGCGACTGCAGCATTTTCATCGTCACTGTGCCCACACCCATCGATGACGCCAATCGGCCTGATCTCAGGCCATTGATCAGGGCCAGCGAAACCGTTGGCAAGGTCATGCGTCAGGGCGCGATCGTGATCTTCGAGTCCACCGTATATCCGGGCGCGACGGAGGAGGTTTGCGTGCCTGTGCTGGAAAAGCACAGCGGAAAGAAATTCAACGTCGATTTCTTCTGCGGCTACAGCCCGGAGCGTATCAATCCGGGGGACAAGGTCAACACGCTCACCAAGATCAAGAAGATCACCAGCGGCAGCACCCCTGCTGTGGCCGACATGGTCGATGGTCTCTATAACGAGATCATCACCGCTGGTACGCACAAAGCAACAAGTCTCAAAGTGGCCGAGGCCGCCAAGGTGATTGAGAACACGCAGCGCGACCTCAATATCGCGCTGGTCAATGAGCTCTCCGTGATCTTTGAACGTCTGGGCATCGATACGCTCGATGTGCTTGAAGCCGCCGGCAGCAAATGGAACTTTCTGCCTTTTCGTCCAGGCTTGGTGGGCGGGCACTGCATTGGCGTGGACCCTTACTACCTCACGCACAAGGCAGAGCAGGTTGGCTATCACCCGCAGGTGATTTTGGCCGGACGCCGCATCAACGACAACATGGCTCGCTATGTGGCACGCAACACCATCAAGTTGATGTTGAAGAACGGCATGGACGTGCCGCGCTGCCGCATCGGCGTGCTGGGCATCACCTTCAAGGAGAACTGCCCGGACATCCGCAACAGCAAGATCGTGGACATGGTGCGTGAGTTCGAGGCTTGGGGGGCGCGCGTCGAAATCGTGGACCCGTGGGCGGACGCCGAAGAGGTTGCGCATGAGTACGGTCTGCAGTTCGGCCAGGTCGATTCGGAGCACCCGGTCGATGCGCTCGTCGTTGCCGTGGGCCACAACGAGTACCGCGGCGCGACGATGGCCGAGTTGCGCGCCTTGTGCCGTGGCGAGGAGCCCGTGCTCGTCGACGTCAAGAGCCTCTTCAGCGCGCAGGAGGCGCGTGAGAGCGGCTTCTCCGTGTTCCGACTCTAAGTCATTTTCCGTTCGCTCATTCGCTCGTTCGCTTCTCCTTCCGACATGAAAAACTTTGCACTGATCGGCGCCGCCGGATACATCGCTCCGCGCCACATGCGCGCCATCAAGGACACGGGTAACCATCTGGCGGTGGCCTACGACATCAACGATTCGGTCGGCATCATCGACAGCATCTCGCCGCAGAGCGAGTTCTTCACCGAGTTCGAGCGCTTCTACGAGTATGCGCAACAGCTCAAGCGCAGCCCCGCCACGGCGTTGGACTACGTGGCAATTTGCAGCCCCAACTATCTGCACCATCCGCACATTGCCGCCGGCCTGCGCCTGGGTTGCGACGTCATTTGCGAGAAACCGCTGGTGCCCACGCCCGACCTAGTCGATGAACTCGAGCGTGTTGAAAAAGAAACCGGCAAGCGGGTCTTCAACATCCTGCAACTGCGCCACCACGACGCCATCCTGAAGCTGCGCGACAAGGTGGCCGCCGCGCCCGCCGATACCAAGTTCGATGTGGAGCTGACCTACATCACCTCGCGCGGCAAGTGGTACATGGAAAGCTGGAAGGGAGACAACCGCAAGTCGTTTGGCGTGGCGACCAACATCGGTGTTCACTTCTACGACATGCTGCACTTCATCTTCGGCAAGCTGCAGCGCAACGTGGTGCACTACAGCGGCACCGCCAAGGCGGCCGGCTACCTCGAATACGAACGCGCTCGCGTGCGCTGGTTCCTGTCGATCGACGCCAACGACCTGCCAGCCGACGTGAAGGGCAAGAAGACCACTTTCCGCAACATCGACATCAGCGGCGAGAAGCTCGAGTTCTCCGAAGGCTTCACCGATTTACACAACGTGAGCTATCAGGAGATTCTGGCGGGCCGAGGGTATGGCCTTGAGGACGCGCGCCACTGCATCGAGACCGTCAACTTGATCCGCGGCGCCACGCCCATACAGGGAGAGCAAGGCGAAGTGCACCCGTTCGTGCGCAGCCTGGCCTGACGTATCGGAAGGTCGGTATGGCATACAAAGCCCACCCCACTGCGATCGTCGATGCAGGGGCCCGCATTGGCGATGGCACCCGCATCTGGCATTGGGTACACGTCAGCGCGCAGGCGTCCATTGGCGAGGGTTGCTCGCTGGGTCAGAACGTGTACGTCGGCAACGACGTGACCATTGGCCACAACGTCAAGATCCAGAACAACGTCAGCGTCTACGACGCGGTCACGTTGGAGGACGACGTGTTCTGCGGACCGAGCATGGTCTTCACCAACGTCTACAACCCGCGCTCGGCCGTCACGCGCAAGGGCGAGTACCGCCGCACCCTGGTGAAGCGCGGCGCCACCTTGGGCGCCAACTGCACCATCGTCTGCGGCAACACCGTGGGCGAATACGCATTTGTGGGCGCCGGTGCCGTGATTAACAAGAACGTGCCGGCCTATGCGCTCATGATTGGCGTGCCCGCCAGGCAGATCGGCTGGATGAGCGAGTTCGGCGAACAACTCGCATTGCCGCTGCAAGGCACGGCAGAAGCCATTTGCGCGCACACCGGCGCTCGTTATGTACTCGACGGCAAGGCCGTGACCAAGTTGGAAGCCAGCACCCCATGATCGAATTCATCGACCTCAAGACCCAGCAGGCCCGCATCAAGGACCAGATCGACGCGGCCATTCAGCGCGTGTTGGCGCATGGCCAATACATCCTTGGCCCTGAAGTCGCCGAGCTGGAAGAGAAGCTGGCGGCCTATACGGGCGCTAAGCACTGCATTACCGTGGCCAACGGCACAGACGCTTTGCAAATTGCACAAATGGCGCTTGGTATTGGGCCTGGTGATGAAGTAATCACGCCAGGCTTTACGTACATTGCCACCGCGGAGAGCGCGGCCTTGCTTGGCGCCAAGCCGGTGTACGTTGACATTGACCCGCGCACCTACAATCTTGACCCCGCACTGCTGGAAGCCGCGATCACGCCGCGGACCAAGGCGATTATCCCGGTAAGCCTTTATGGGCAGTGCGCTGACTTCGATGTCATCAATGCAATTGCGGCGCGGCATGAAATTCCAGTGATAGAGGATGCCGCACAGAGTTTTGGGGCTACCTATAAAGGGCGTAAGAGTTGCAATCTCAGCACTATTGCGTGTGCCAGCTTCTTCCCAAGTAAGCCACTTGGGTGTTATGGGGACGGTGGAGCGATCTTTACCAATGATGACGAACTCGCAAAGGCGATGCGACAGATCGCGAGGCATGGGCAAGATCGGCGGTATCACCATGTCCGGGTGGGTGTGAATAGTAGATTAGACACGTTGCAGGCAGCTGTGTTGCTAGTCAAGCTCGATATATTCGATGAAGAAATTGCGAGTCGGCAGAGTGTTGCGGATAACTATGGTCGGTTACTGAGGAAAGCTGGCATTACTACAATGCCGGTCATCGAGCCGCATAATCAAAGTGTCTGGGCACAATATACGATACGCGCTTCAGACCGAGAAGCGTTACAGGCAAGGATGAAACTCGCCGGAATTCCAACGGTTGTTCATTATCCAATTCCTCTAAATCTGCAGCCGGCAGTTGCGGACGGGCAAGTGAGTTTAGCTGTCGGAAATGCGGCGGCTCGGGAGGTTCTAAGCCTTCCAATGCATCCGTACATGACTCTGACTGAAACTCTGAAAGTTGCCCGCGCGTTTGCCTAGGGTCGCGCGGCTAATGCAAATAAAGTCATTCATGTCAGCCGCTTGCTCCGGATTCAGATCTGTGAAACAAAGCGGATTTATGCGTTCAGTCGGCGTTTTAGTAGGTGGAACAGCCCTCGCCCAAGCTATTATGGTCTTGGCACTCCCGTTGCTTTCAAGGCTGTATACACCTTCTGATTTTAATTTTGTTGCAGTATTTTCTTCAGTCCTTGCGATTCTGTCGGTGGCAGCTTGTTTACGGCTGGAGATTGCGATTCCGATACCTGAGCTTGATGAGGAGGCCGCCAATCTGCTAGTGCTCGCGCTGTCTGCTTGCTTTGTTGTGGCAGTAACAGTCGGATTGTGTGTATGGTGGTTTCCAACGCAGATCGTTGATCTTCTAAAACAGCCCGCATTTCTCCCATATCTGTGGTTATTGCCCCTGGGTGTATGGATGACCAGTTCCTATACTGCCCTCCAATTCTGGGCTACACGAAAGAAAAGATTTTCCGCAATTGCTAAAACTCGTATGACGCAAGCGATTGGCGGAGTCGGAACGCAAGTCGGGATGGGTTGGGGAGGCGTTACGCCGTTCGGACTACTTCTGGGGCAAGTTGTAAGTAGTGGGGCGGGCTTGGTTGGTCTCGGACTTGCAGCATTCCGCGATGCAGTTTTTAAGAATATCAATTGCGAGACTATGCGCCGCATGCTTAGGCAATACGATCGTTTTCCTAAGTACTCCGCTGCAGAGGCGCTAGCCAACAGCGCTGGCATCCAGTTCCCGATTCTAGTGATTGCTGCGCTAGCGGTCGGGCCCGAAGCCGGTTATTTGATGCTAGCGACTCGCACTATGGCCGTTCCCATGGGACTGATAGGAGGAGCAGTTTCCCAAGTTTATTTGTCGCGTGCATCAGAAGAGATGCGGGATGGACGTCTTGGGGTCTTTACTTCTAAAGTGATCGGCGGTTTGGCTAAAACTGGCGCGGGCCCTTTGATTTTTGCAGGAGTGATAGCGCCAGTAGTTTTTCCATTGGTATTTGGAGAAAAATGGCAGCGTGCAGGTGATTTGGTCGCATGGATGACGCCTTGGTTTGTAATGCAATTTTTATCATCTCCGGTTTCGATGGCATTGCATGTGACACAAAGTCAGCGCGCAGCATTAATTCTTCAACTATTTGGACTCATTTTTCGCATAGGCGCAGTCGTAATGGCTGGGAGGTTGGCTCCAACGCGCATAGTGGAGGTTTATGCGATTTCTGGTTTTGTTTTCTATTCCATCTATTTGTATGTTGTAATACGGCTTTCTGATATTAAAGTCATTGAGCTTTTAGGTGAGTTGAAAAAAAGCTTTTTTATTGTCTGCGGCTGGGCTCTTTTTGGTATTTTTTTTGCTGCATGCTTGTTTGGGCTGATGAATCTGTGACTGAAGATTCATCGGTGCGAGACCGGCCTATTATTTTAATAAATGCAATTCTCCATCTTAACTGAATGCATCAGCCGTGCAAAATATTTTACATGAATGCTCGAAGATGATGGTAGTCCAGGTTAAGTGATTCATGCGGTTTACCTTAATAATCTTATGTGCGACAGCATTGCTGTTTCTATTGCTCTCCGGATTCCGTGGCACCATTTTCGAGGTGTCTTTGGCACGACGCACTGTGGGAGGATTTCTTATCCTGCGAGAGATATTTCTCTTGATAGTTTTAGGCGTCCTCATTTTTGAGGCCATAGGATATGAGAGCTTCGTTACCTTTTATATTACGAATGAATCGTTAGAAGAGACTTCGATAGTTATCCTAATTTGCTTGGGATTGCTCATTGGAACAATCGCCTTTACTTCGCGGACTATCTTTCGTGGAAAATTGATGTGGAGTCGCTCTGATCGCCAGAATACCAGCACTTCAGATGCCGGTCTCCAATTGATCTTTGCGTCCACAGTCATGTTGCTATTTTTACTGGTAGCGGGGCATGCCGCCGGGATGAAGCCGGCATTCTTGGAGTCTATTAGTTCTGGAACAGATCTGATGCAGCTGAGATTGGCAAATAAAAATGAAGTTACTGGTCCTCCTCATATAGTTGCCTACATTCGTTATCTGTTTCAGCTGACGGCGTTACTTGTTGGCCTTTATTCTGCCTCGATGTCGAGAACTAGGGTTATTTTGACCATGGCTATCGTTGTCTATGCCGCAGCTCTTCCGGGGGACAAGGCGCCAATAATTCAGGTCTTAATATTATTTTTTTTGGGAAAATTAAGAAACATTCGCTCTTCCCCGTATTTGATACTTCGGCGCGCTTTGATGCTTGGTGCGATGAGTTTTTTTGCTATTTACTTCGTGACTCGAGTGCAGTATCCCGAGATGCAGTTTTCTGAGTTTATAAGATTTGTATTTGAGCGGCTGGGAATCGGTCAAATCCAAGGCGTATACGAGCAGTTTGCTGTCAAGCTTCATGATCCTGCTTACGTTTTAAGCGAAATACCTCTTTCCGGGCTCTTTGGGGAATCGAAGGCATTCTCCAAAGATTTGATGGGGGTTACATATGGATTTTATTTGGATCCCACCGAATTCGGCGTGATGAACTCATTCTTCATTGGGGAGGCATTTGCTATTGGGGGGTGGCTTTTGGTATGGTTTTCTCCAATATTCGTGGGCCTGAATTTTTGCTCTATTGTGTATATGGTCGTAAGAATCTTAAATGAAAAATTCAAGTTACCAATCGCAGAAGCGAAATACGTGGCTGCACTATTTATTTCGGCTTCGGTTACGTTCACAGGCGACTTGGGAGGCTTGCTTTTTGGAAAGCGAATTTTAGTGCTTGCTATTTTATTCTTTGCGCTTTTTATTTTTTATAAAGCTGGGAAAATTAGAATCTAAAGTATTGTGACTCTTCCGTGCGTGATTGCGCCTGGGGAAATTTCTAATAATGAAGATACTTACTATTATTGGTGCACGACCGCAGTTTATCAAAGCCGCTGTTGTGTCGCGCGAATTAAAAAAATTTGGCAAAGATATTGCCGAGGTAATCGTGCATACGGGGCAGCATTATGATGCAAATATGTCGGAGGTCTTTTTTAAAGACCTTGACATTCCCATTCCGAATTACAATCTCTCAATTGGGGGGGGGACGCATGGCCAGAATACCGGGCGCATGCTTGAGGCGATTGAGGACGTATGCGTTAAGGAGCAGCCACAAGTTGTTTTGGTTTATGGCGATACTGATAGCACTCTAGCTGGCGCGCTAGCCGCGGCGAAATTGTGTATTCCTGTCGTGCATGTAGAAGCT
Organism: Variovorax sp. GW821-FHT09B01; assembly: GCF_059418345.1. Lineage (NCBI taxonomy): Bacteria > Pseudomonadati > Pseudomonadota > Betaproteobacteria > Burkholderiales > Comamonadaceae > Variovorax > Variovorax sp. GW821-FHT09B01. The sequence continues at coordinate 204,987 of NZ_JBWKPQ010000014.1, forward strand.
GGACTCCGATCGTTTAATCGTGCGATGCCAGAAGAGATTAATCGAATACTAACTGATCATGTTTCAGATCTTCTTCTGGCGCCTACGGCAGTCGCAAAGGTCAATTTAGAACGAGAAGGGGTTCGAGGCGCGCAGATTTTCGTGGTCGGAGATGTAATGCTTGATGCGTCAAATTTTTATGCAGATAGAGCAGTTAAGCCAGCTTGGATTGAGTCGCGCGACAACGTATTTTCCGAGTTTGTTCTATGCACTATTCATCGTGCTGAAAATACAGACAAAGAGCTTTATCTGAGGCAAATTCTTGACGGCTTACGTCAATGTGGGCATCTTGTGATATTGCCACTCCATCCGCGCACACGCTCCAGAATTCAAGCGTATGGCATCAAGCTACCCGACAATATTATGGTGGCTGAGCCAGTTGGGTACTTAGAAATGGCGTGGCTGGAGGCTAACTGCATTGCAATTGCTACGGATTCAGGTGGAGTTCAGAAGGAAGCTTACTTTCACAAAAAGCCCTGTGTGACGTTGCGTTCGGAAACGGAGTGGACCGAATTGGTTGACGTAGGAGCCAATGTTTTAGTTGGCGCCGACGCGATGTTGATTGCACATGCGTTACAAGCGCCCAAATTTTCCATTAAAGAGCGCGATCTCTTGTACGGGGATGGGCGGGCCGGTGAAAAGATTGTTTCGATTATTGACGAAACCTTTAAATAAGCGAATGGCCTGGGGCAGAGAAATCAGAATCATGAGTGCAAGAAAAAATGGTCGAATATTTATCTTTACTCGCTCGGGTTGGAATGAGCAACCTCGATTGAGGCATCAGGTAGCCAAATTGCTGGCTGAGGCCGGCGAGGAAGTGCACTTCTTTCAGGGCTCGCGCTATGTCTGGAAAAAGATTTCGCCGCTTGATGACTTTAAGATTTCAGATGGACTTTACGTCCATCGCTCTGCACAGTTGCTTCATCTTCAATTGAGAGTGAACTCTATTCTAGGATTTATCAACGAAGTTGTAGAAAAGAAGTCAATCAAAAAATCGATTCCAGGGGGGGTGCAATCGAGCGATGTGGTTATTAATTTCAATTATGACTTTGGTTTTTTAAGAAAATTATTTGTCAATAACAAAATAATTACAATAATAAATGATGATTTCGTCGCGCAAGCAAAATTTTTTAAAGGCAGCCACGTTCGTGCAAGTTTGAGAAGGACATGCGAGATTAGCAATGAGGTACTTGCAGTTTCTTATCCGCTGATCGAACAGCTTAAAAAATGGTGCAAGCCAAAGTTGTTTCTTCCGTGGGCTGATGTTCCCTATATAGCCCCTGCATTGTCGGCTCCCTCCAAGAGGGCAGTGTTGTTGTGGGCATATATTGATGTGAGAATAGACTTCAATTTGTTGCGTGAAGTTGCAAAAGCTCTTCCAGACTCCGAACTCCACATTTACGGCGATCATTTTTGGAAAATCGAGCCGGAAATTAAAAAGGCAATGGCCATTCCTAATATTTTTTTTAGGCCCGCGTCTCGTTTGGATGATATTGACCTGTCAGTTTATTATGCCGCAGTGATACCTTACAAATCAGGGGTTGCAGATATTGAGGCTGTCACGCTTTCTAATAAGTCGTTTCAACTCCTCGCTAGAGGACTTCCACTGGTTACTTCGGGCATGCCAAGTTTTCTTCAACACCCTTCAATTCGAAACACGGCTACGACCGATTCTTTTATAGCTGCACTGAATAAGTTTCGCGAAGAGTTTTTTGATGTTCAGCCGTCAATAGCAAATCTTGTGCAGGAGAATCAATCTTCCGCCCGCTATGAGCAACTGAAAAAAATGTGGATATCGGCTTAGTTGAACCTATGCAGTTTCCGAAGCCGTGAAAATTCTAATACTTACTACAAAATTCACTCACGCGGATGGATCGCCTTGGTTGATCAGCGAACTAGCTAATGAATTTTGTGCCCAAGGACATCAAGTTACCGTCTTAAATGTTGATTGGGAGAATTCTTCACCGGATTTGAATAAATCATCCCTCTTGCCGGGCTTGAAATTAATTTCCTTTGGGGCATTCAAGTCTCGCGGAGGGGCGTTGGGGCGTTTGCTAAAGTGGTTGATATCGTCACTCCTCCCTACGCCTTTTCTTTTGAAGGAGTTGTTGCTCGGTCGCCGTTACAATTTGATGATCGGGTTGTCTCCTTGCTCTGCGCTTTGGGCGACGCTGCCGCTGGCTGCTTTAATGTGTCGTTCTAAGTTTTTGATTTATTGGGATTTTTTTCCTGTTCATAATTTTGAAATATTCTCAGCTGTTCCTGCTGTCGTTAAAAAGTTTGCTAAGTGTCTGGAGCGCTGGCTAATTGGAAGGTTTGATCATGTGGGTCTAATGAGTAAGCGCGGGGTGGATTTTTTTGAGAAATATTTCAAATTTTTGGCGCGAAAATCTAGTGATTCTGTTCCTCGGCCTATGATTTTGCCAATATGGACCTCGATATTATCGGTGCCGCCAAGTGGAAATTTAGCGCAGCCTCTTTTATCTTTTGATTCTGATTGCGTATTATTTGTTTTTGGAGGTCAAATTACTTACGGTAGAGGTGTTCGCGAACTTTGCGATGCTGCTATTGCTGCACATCAGGTTGACAAGAGAGTGGCTCTAATCGTATGCGGTAGTGGGAGTATGTCTGGAGTAGTAGCTGAATATGCCGCGAAAAATCCAACATGCATCAGATATTTGGGGAGTCTACCTCGAGGGGAGTATTTAAAGGTATTGTCTACGGCAAATGTTGGCGTGGTGGCAACAGTTCCCGGGATAAGTGCCCCAGCCTATCCTTCAAAGAGTCTGGACTATATGGCTTGTGGTATTCCGGTAATGGCTGCTGTTGAGGATGCTACTGACTTTGGTGAGATTGTTGAGTGCAATGGATTTGGTTACGCTTGCAAAGCGGGAGATACGGAGTCAATGAAAAATTGCTTTCTGTCTTTTACTGCCAATCTCGATCTTCACCACATAATGGGATATCGAGGCAAGAGTTTCTTGGCAGCTCAGCATTCTGTATCTCATGCCAGTTCAATAATTCTTGGAGTTGTTCGTGATTAAAAATGGTACTCTTTTGATTACTGGTGGGACTGGATCTTTCGGTAATGCGGTTTTGAAAAAATTCTTGCATTCGGATTTGGAAAGTATTCGAATATTCAGCCGCGACGAAAAAAAGCAGGATGACATGCGCAAGCGCTATAACCATCCAAAGCTCAAGTTCTACATAGGCGACGTACGCGATTCCCGCAGCGTCAGCGGAGCAATGCGCGGCGTCGATTACGTGTTCCACGCAGCTGCCTTAAAGCAGGTGCCCTCCTGCGAATTCCACCCCATGCAGGCCGTCCGTACCAATGTCCTCGGCACCGAAAACGTTCTAGAAGCTGCAATTGCCGCAGGTGTCAAGCGCGTGGTCTGCCTTAGCACCGACAAGGCCGTGTACCCGATTAACGCCATGGGCATCAGCAAAGCCATGATGGAAAAGGTCATGGTGGCAGCTAGCCGCAACCTCGAGAGCACCAAGACCGTCATTTGCGGGACTCGGTACGGCAACGTGATGGCCTCTCGCGGTTCGGTTATCCCGTTGTTTGTGGAGCAGGTGCTCGCAGGCAAGCCCATCACCGTGACCGACCCGTCAATGACACGGTTCATGATGACCTTGGAAGACGCTGTCGAACTGGTGTTGCATGCCTTCGAACACGGTAACAACGGCGACATCTTTGTGCAGAAGGCTCCAGCAGCCACGGTGCAAGTGCTGACTCAAGCCATCCTTCAGGTGATGGGCAAGCCTGGTCACGAAGTACGCGAAATCGGAACGCGCCACGGTGAAAAGCTTTATGAAGCCTTGCTCAGTCGCGAGGAGATGGCCTGCGCCGAAGACCAGGGTGACTACTACCGCGTGCCACCCGATGGGCGCGATCTGAACTACGCCAAGTTCGTGGAGGAGGGCGAAAAGCGTATCACCCAGAGCACACATGGCGAAGACTACAACTCGCATAACACGACCCGCCTTGATGTTGAGGGCATGGTGAAGCTATTGTTAAAGCTTGAATTCATGCAGCTCATCGCGCGGGGCGAAGCCACTGTGATACAGGACTGATGCCATGAAGGTGTTAATTACCGGCGCCCGGGGCTTTGTGGGCAAGAACCTCCAGCTCCATCTGGCGGAGCGCAAAAACGTCGAGGTGGTACGCTTTACCCGCGACGACCACGTGGAGCAACTGCCTGCGCTGCTGGAGGACGTAGACTTTGTCTTCCACTTGGCCGGTGTCAACCGCCCGCAGGACCCGCAAGAGTTCGCCATCGGCAACGCAGAACTTACGTTGAACCTGTGTCACGCCGTAGGCGCTGTAGCTGAGTCCACCGGCAAAAAAGTGCCGATCGTCTATACCTCGTCCACCCAAGCGGGGCGCGACAACCCCTACGGCCACAGCAAGCGCAGAGCGGAACAGACGCTGCAGGCAGCTGCCTTCGGCCACGGCATTCCGGTGCACATCTTTCGGTTGCCCAATGTGTTCGGCAAGTGGTGCAAGCCCAACTACAACTCTGCCGTTGCCACTTTTTGCCACAACATCGCACGCGACTTGCCCATCCAGGTCAACGACCCGGCTGCGCCGGTCACGCTGGTGTACGTGGATGATGTCATCGAGCGCTTTGTTCAGCTTATGGATGGCGTCGATGCTGCGGTGGATACCGAGGGCTTCGCGACTGTCGCGCCGCAATACACGACCACGGTGGGCGAGGTGGCCCAGCAGATCCAGTCTTTCAAGGACAGCCGCAGCACGCTCATGACCGACCGCGTGGGCACAGGGCTGGTCCGGGCGCTTTACTCGACCTATGTGAGCTACCTGCCGCCTGAGTCCTTCGCCTACCCGGTGCAGCAGCACGGAGACGCGCGCGGTGTGTTCGTCGAGATGCTCAAGACGCCGGATGCAGGCCAGTTCTCGTTCTTCACCGCGCACCCTGGCATCACCCGAGGTGGCCATTACCACCACAGCAAGACCGAGAAATTCTTGGTCATCAAGGGTCAGGCGCGCTTCAAGTTCCGGCACATGCAGACTGGCGAAACCCATGAGTTGGTCACGGCCGGCGACAAGTCTGCAATCGTCGAGACCGTGCCCGGCTGGACGCACGACATCACCAACATCGGCACCGAAGAAATGGTCGTCATGCTTTGGGCCAACGAGGTGTTCGACCGAGCGCGGCCCGACACCTTCGCTTGCCCGTTGTAGACCCTTGGACCTTCGATCTTTCCCATGAAAAAACTCAAGGTCATGACCGTGGTCGGCACCCGACCCGAAATTATCCGTTTGTCGCGAGTGCTGGCCCAGCTGGACGAGCACTGCGAACATGTGCTGGTGCATACCGGCCAGAACTACGACTACGAACTCAACCAGGTCTTCTTCGACGATCTGGGCGTGCGCAAGCCCGACCATTTCCTGAACAGCGCGGCCAATGCCACCAGCGCGGCGCACACCATCGGCAACCTCATCATCGCGGTCGACCAAGTGCTGGGCGAAGTGCAGCCCGAGGCAATGCTTGTGCTGGGCGACACCAACAGTTGCCTCTCGGTGATTCCGGCCAAGCGCCGCAAGATCCCGATTTTTCACATGGAAGCCGGCAACCGTTGCTTCGACCAGCGCGTGCCCGAAGAGACCAACCGGCGCATCGTGGACCACACGGCGGATGTGAACCTGACGTACAGCACCATCGCGCGCGACTATCTCCTGCGCGAAGGGCTGCCGCCCGATCTGGTCATCAAGACCGGCAGCCCGATGTTCGAGGTGCTGACGCACTACCGCCCGCGCATCGAGGCATCGGACGTGCTCGCGCGCCTGGGCCTGCAGGCCACGCAGTACTTTGTGGTGAGTGCCCATCGTGAAGAGAACATCGAGTCTGCACAGTCATTCACAAAGCTGGTGGCCGTGTTGAATGCGGTTGCTGAAGATCATGGCCTGCCAGTCGTCGTCTCGACGCATCCGCGCACGCAGAAGCGCATCGACGCAACGGGCGCGCGCTTTCATCCGCAGGTGCGGCTGCTGAAGCCGCTGGGTTTTCACGACTACGTGAAGCTGCAACTGTCCGCGCGCGTCACCTTGTCCGATAGTGGCACGATCAACGAGGAGTCCTCGATCCTCAACTTTCCGGCGCTCAACCTGCGCGAGGCGCACGAGCGGCCCGAAGGCATGGAAGAAGCGGCCGTGATGATGGTGGGCTTGGAGGTGGAGCGCGTGCGCCAAGGTCTGGCCATTCTGGAGAGCCAGCCGCGCGGCGATGTGCGCGGCCTGCGCCAAGTGGCTGACTACAGCATGCCCAACGTGTCGGATAAGGTGCTGCGCATCGTCCACAGCTATACCGACTACGTAAATCGCGTGGTGTGGAAAAAGTACTGACTCATGTCAACTCGCGTATTGCTGCTGACGCAATGGTTCGATCCGGAACCCACTTTCAAGGGCATCGTGTTCGCCCGTGAGTTGGTGCGTCAGGGCTTCGAGGTCGAGGTGCTGACGGGCTTCCCCAACTACCCCGGCGGCAAAGTGTATCCCGGCTACCGGATCAAGCTGCTCCAGCGCGAGGTGATCGACGGTGTGCACGTCACTCGCGTACCGCTCTACCCCAATCACGATCAGTCGGCTCTCAAGCGTGTGTTGAATTACGCCAGTTTTGCCGCGTCTTCGTTGGTCTACGGTTTGTTCATGGCGCGGCGACCCGATGTGATCTATGCCTATCATCCACCGCTCACGGTGGGCGTCACAGCCGGCCTGCTCCGGCTGCTGCGCGGGGTTCGGGTGGTCTACGACATTCAGGATATGTGGCCCGATACCTTGCGTGCAACGGGCATGGTCAGCAATACTCGAGCTTTGAGTATAGTGGCCGCCGTATGCCGGTGGGTCTATCGCCGTGCGGACCACATCGCAGTGCTTTCGCCGGGCTTCAAGCGTTTGTTGCTGGAGCGCGGGGTACAGCAGTCTAAGGTCGAGGTGATCTACAACTGGGCCGATGAAGTTTCGCTGGGTGCCCAGCAAGGGCAGGTACCGGTCAGCTTCCCAGGGCAGGAGCGGTTCCGCGTCCTTTTTGCGGGCAATATGGGAAAGGCGCAGGCACTCGACGCAGTGCTCGATGCAGCTGCATTGTTGCAGGCGCGAAATTCGCGGGTGTGCTTCGTGTTGCTGGGTGGCGGGGTCGAGGTGGCGCGGCTCAAACAACGGACGGCAGATCTGCAATTGAGAAACGTGGTCTTTCTGCCTTCGGTGCCGATGTCAGAAGTCGGTGTGTTGCTGAACGCGGCGGATGCCTTGCTGGTCCATCTGCGCAAGGACCCGCTGTTCGAGATCACCATTCCTTCCAAGACACAGGCCTACATGGCCGTGGGTAAGCCGCTGTTGATGGCTGTCGATGGCGATGCGGCCGAGTTGGTGGCCCAATCGGGGGGGGGCGTGGTGGTGGAATCCGAAAACGGCAATGCCTTGGCCGAGGCTGTAGAGGCAATGTCCGCTATGCCGGTTGATGCACTTTCAGCCATAGGGCATCGGGCTCAACACTACTACCGCGAACAGCTGGCCTTGAAGGTCGGTGCAGCCAAGTTTGGTGCGATTTTCACGCGGCTCGCCAACGACTCGAAATCGAAATGAAGCGTCTGTTTGACATCGTGGCCTCCTGCCTAGCGCTACTGCTCTTCAGCTTTCCCCTCCTGTTTTTAACGTGGCAGGTGCGCCGCAAGCTCGGTAACCCCGCTTTCTTCCGTCAGATGCGGCCGGGTCTGAACGGTCTCCCGTTCAACATGATCAAGTTCCGCACGATGACGGATGCGCGTGGTGTCGACGGCCAGTTGCTGCCCGATGCGGACCGGCTGACATCGTTCGGCCGCTTCCTGCGTGCCAGCAGCCTGGATGAGCTGCCAGAGCTCTGGAATGTGCTGAAGGGTGACATGAGCCTGGTTGGCCCGCGTCCCTTACTGATGGACTATCTGCCGCTGTATTCCGCCGAACAATCGAGGCGTCATGAAGTCCGCCCCGGCATCACGGGCTGGGCTCAGATCAACGGGCGCAATGCGTTGAGCTGGGAGGAGAAGTTCAAGCTCGATGTCTGGTATGTGGACAACCGGTCGATGCTGCTCGATATCAAGATCCTTTGGCTCACGGTGCGCAAGGTAATGGTGCGTGATGGCATTAGTGCGGCGGGCGAGGCAACGATGTCGCGATTCACAGGCTCTCTCCCGGAGCCCAAGCAATGACGCTGCCACTCTTTGCCGTATTCGGCGCCAGCGGATGTGGTCGCGGCATCATGCCGTTGGCGCGCTCGCAACTGGAGCGCGAGGACATCGCTGCAGAGCGGCTGGTATTCGTGGACGATCAGCCAGGGGACGGCTTGGTCAATGGGCATCCGGTATTGCGGTATGAAGAGTTTCTGCAGATCCCGGCGAGCAGCAGACATATCGTCGTGGCAATTGCCAATAGCGCAGTGCGCGAACAAATTGCCACTCGCTGCCTGGTTGATGGTGTGCAGCAATGGACGGTCGCAGCTTCCAACGTGGTCGTCATGGACGATGTGAAGGTGGGTGACGGAGCCGCCCTCAGCCCGTTCGTGACGCTCACTTCCAACATCCGCATCGGCAAATGCTTTCATGCCAACCTGTACAGCTACGTCGAGCACGACTGCGTGATCGGCGACTTCGTCACGTTCGCGCCGGGCGTCAAGTGCAACGGCAACGTGCACATTGAAGACCATGCCTACATCGGTGCCGGCGCTGTCATCAAGCAGGGAAAGCCGGGTCAGCCACGCGTCATTGGCCGCGGTGCGCTGGTCGGTATGGGGGCGGTCGTTACCCGCGACGTACCCCCAGGCACCACGGTTGTTGGCAATCCCGCCAAAACATTTCTCAAAGGTTGATCGTTGTGTTGAACACTCCTTTTTCTCCTTGGCCCAGCTTCACAACAGAAGAAGCCGACGCTGTTCAGCGCGTGATCTTGTCAAACAAAGTCAACTACTGGACTGGTCAGGAATGCCGCGAGTTCGAAAAGGAATTCGCTGCCTGGACGGGCACTTCGCACGCGCTGGCGTTGGCCAATGGCACATTGGCATTGGATGTGATTCTCAAGGGAATGAGCATCGGCCCGGGCGATGAGGTCATTGTCACGCCGCGGACCTTCATCGCCAGCGTGTCGTGTGTGGTGAATGCAGGAGCCACGCCAGTGTTTGCGGATGTCGATGCGCAAAGCGGCAACCTTTCGGCTGAGACCATCTCGCGCGTGATCACACCACGCACCAAGGCCGTCATCTGCGTGCATCTTGGTGGTTGGCCCTGCGATATGGACCCGATCATGGCGCTGGCCAGCAAGCACGGCTTCAAGGTGATTGAAGACTGCGCGCAGGCACATGGTGCGCGCTACAAGGGCCGAGCCGTTGGCTCCATCGGTCACGCGGGTGCCTGGTCCTTCTGCCAGGACAAGATCATGACAACGGGTGGCGAAGGCGGCATGGTCACGACCAACGATGAGGCGCTGTGGCGCGCCATGTGGGAGTTCAAGGACCACGGCAAGAGCTATGAGGCCGTGTACGAGCGCAAGCACCCGCCAGGGTTCCGCTGGCTTCACGAAAGCTTCGGCACCAACTGGCGCATGCTCGAGATCCAGGCTGTCATTGGCAGGATCCAGCTACAGAGAATGGCAGATTGGACGGCTGTTCGCACGCGTCATGCGAAAGCATTGTGGGATGCTGCTCGCCCCCATACTACAGTGCGTGTTCCAGAATTCGAGAACCATGAGGAAGCAGGCAGCGTTCATGCGCATTACAAGTGCTATCTGTATGTGCGACCGGAGCGCTTGACACAAGGTTGGACGCGTGACCGCATCATCGATGCCATCCAAGATGGCGGCGTTCCTTGTTACCAGGGATCCTGTTCGGAGGTGTATCTAGAACGCGCGTTCGATGGCACAGGTTGGCGTCCACCGCAGCCATTGCCCGAGGCGCGTGCGCTTGGCGAAACAAGCCTGATGTTCCTGGTGCATCCAACGCTGACGCCGCGTGAGATCGACGGGAGCTGCAAAGTGATATCGCAGGTACTGGCGCAGGCGGGAGCTTGAGCGCCTATGTTGTTCAACACGTTATGACCCGCGATAGTCAGCAGCGAAGTACCCGCTGGTGTTTCAATGCTCCCGTAGCCGTTGAAGGTGGCTTGGATATAGCTCTGCACGGGCGGGCGACGTGTTTGTCGAGGCTCTTGGATGCCTCGGTTTCGCGAGGTCAGCACGGAGCTGTAAGCAAGTAAAATTGTGAAAAAGGGAGAAAAACTAACGTGATCAATTTTTCAGAAGGGCTGCAAGCCAATTTTCACTCTATGGGTTGTCGCACTCCATGAGATCTGTATTAGTCGTTTGCATTGGCAATATTTGTCGAAGCCCTATGGGGGAAGCACTGATTGCCGCGGCATTACCGAATTTGAACGTGTCATCTGCTGGCGTTGGCGCTCTTGTAGGTCATGCTGCAGATCCTTTGGCGTGCGCGCTGATGGCTGAGCGCGGACTAAATATCGAGGCGCACCGGGCGCGACAGTTAACAAACAGCATGTGTCAAGAGGCTGATTTGATCTTGGTCATGGATGAGGAGCAGCGCCTGCATGTCAGCCAGCGCCACCCTTTCACCCGTGGCAAGTTGTTCCGTTTGGGCGAGGTCGCCCGCGTGGATATTCCCGACCCCTATCGTTTGGGCCGATCGGCCTTCGATCAAGCCTTGCAGCTCATCGACGCTGGTGCTACAGCATGGGCCGAGCGCATTAAAAAACTCTCATGAACGCTTTTGCCAACTCCTCTGCTTCGCCCATTAGTGTGGCGACGCCAATGCGCGACGACGACGATGCTATTCGCCTGTCGGAGTATTTGGATATTTTGATAGATCGTAGATGGCTGGTTGCAAGCATCACCTTTCTTGCTGTGGCTTTCGGAGTGGCATACGCGCTGTTTTCTACGCCAATCTATCAATCTAATCTTTTGATTCAAGTCGAAGATTCTGCTCCCGATGCAAAAAATTTCCTTGGCGATACAGCCAACTTGTTCGATGTAAAAACGCCGGCATCGGGCGAGATTCAGATTATTCGTTCGCGCATGATTATCGGCGGCGCAGTTGACGCCACTCGACTTTACATAGATGCACGGCCCCATTACATACCTGTCATTGGAGCGTGGCTGTCGCGTCGTGCCAAAGGGCTTTCCGAGCCCGGCTTTCTTGGATTTGGTGGATATGTTTCAGGAACTGAGGCCATTGACATCGCTAAGTTCGATGTGCCATCTTCGTTCGAAGATCAAAAGCCGTTCACAATTACGGCGCAGGCTGACGGTAAATACGTTCTCACGCATCCCGATCTTGATGATTCAATAACGGGAACTGTCGGTCAATTGTTGACCCAACAAGTGAGTGGCGGAACTCTTGCGTTGATCGTATCCCGACTCGACGGAAAGCCTGGTGCGCAATTCATCGTATCACGAGCCTCTTTGCTTGCCACGACAGAAGATTTGCAAAAGAGAGTTCAGCTCAGTGAGCAAGGCAAGCAATCTAATGTGATTAGTGCAACGCTGGAGGATGCGGACCGTGACAGACTGCGCCGAACTTTAAATGAAATTGGTCTTCAATATGTGCGTCAAAATGTTGACCGCAAGGCCGCCGAGGCGGAAAAGACTCTTCAATTTCTTGATGGCCAATTGCCTGACTTCAAAAAACAGCTCGAAAATTCGGAGGACGCTTACGCGGATTTTAGAAATAAAAATGGAACAATTGCTTTTGATGAAGAAGCTAAGGCAATTTTAGGTCAGGCAGTACAGTTGCAGAGCAAGTTACTTGAATCGGAGCAGCTTCGTCGCGACCTTCTCTCTCGTTTCACTGAAACGAATCCTAAGGTTCGTGTTGTCGATGGCCAAATAGCAGCTTTTCGTCATGAGTTGGATGGCGTGGATCGCAGAGTAAGTGCGATGCCGGTGCTTCAGCGTGATGCGTTGCGCCTCGAGAGGGACGTGCGCGTCAATGGAGAGCTTTATAAGTCGCTATTGAACAGTTCACTCCAACTGCGCCTCGTGAAAGAAGGTAAAGTGGGCAATGTGCGCCTACTTGATAAGGCTACTGAGCCTAAGCGACCTGTAAAGCCCCAAAAAGCCCTGGTTGTTGCATTGTCCTTGGTGTTGGGATTGCTGGCTGGTATCGCGTTAGCAATAGTCCGTAGCAAGATGAGCAGCGGCATTCATAATCCGCAAGAAATCGAAGATCGTTTGGGATTGAGCGTGTATTCCGTGGTTCCGCAGGCGCTTGAACAAGATGCTCTTCTACAGCTGATCGCGACCGGTGCTGGAGGCGCCCAGGTTCTTGCTGTTACCGCGCCTGAAAGTCTTGCGATCGAGAGTCTCAGAAATTTGCGGATCTCCCTCCAATTGGCCTTGATGGAGTCTGGAAGCAACAAGGTCTTGGTGACCGGTGCAACGCCGGGCGTTGGCAAGAGTTTCGTGTCAAGCAACTATGCGGTCATCATGGCGCAGGCCGGCAAACGGGTGCTGTTGATCGATGCCGACTTGCGTAAGGGTCATATCAATAAGTCCTTTGGTCTTCCTCGCCAAGGAGGCCTCGCAGATGTATTAGCTGGCGATATGGCTTGCGAGCAGGCGATTCATTCGCAAGTGCTTCCGAATCTCGACGTTCTTACGACCGGAAATTATCCATTCAACCCGGCAAACATGATGTTGTCGTCTGCGCTAGGAGATATTTTAAATGAAGCGTCGCAGCGATATGACTTGGTCGTGATTGACAGTCCCCCTGTTCTTGTCGCTGCAGATGCTGCAGCAGTGTCGGCTCATGTTGGCGCGATCTTGTTGGTAGCGCGTGATGGGCTGACCCAGATCGGCGAGCTTAGTGAAAGTGTCAAGCGGCTGGCACATGCTAATCAGCGTGTCAGTGGAGTGGTGTTCAATGGAATGGATCTCTCGCGCAGGCATTATGGCAGTTATGGCTACAAGTACGGTGGTTATCGTTACACCGAATACAAGTACAAGCAGGCCGACTGACAAATTACGTACGCGCTTGTAGCTGAGTTAATTACTTATGAAAGCCAGTGATTCCAACTTGCTATGCCTTTTGAAAGATGGTCTACAAACGTAGCAGCTTGTACACTTTCTAACAATCCAAAGTCTTTAGAGCGAGAGATGGCCCGAAGCATGGGGGCAAAATCTTTCGAAATGTCCGGGCGCGGCTCGGGTAGGAGTTCCTGCGTGATCAATCGTCTGGCAGAGCAGTTGCTCGGATTGCCTAGGCCTGCCAAACGGTTACTGGCATTGTGCGTGGACGCGCTCGTGTGCGTGCTGTGCGTATGTTTTGCGTTGAGCTTGCGTTTCGAGCAGTGGATGCTTCCTCGCGGGTTGCAATGGTGGGCAGCAGCAGTGGCGGTGTTGATTGCTCTTCCACTTTTCACCGTCTTTGGCCTGTATCGTGCCATCTTTCGCTACGCGGGTGCACCTGCGGTCCTGGCTATCTTGCGGGCATGTGCATTGTTCGGACTAGCCTATGCCGCGCTCTTTACGATCGTCGGCGTCAGTTCCGTGCCAAGAACAGTCGGGCTGCTGGTCCCGCTGCTGCTCTTCATGTGTATCGGCGGACTGCGCATGCTCGCGCGCTATTGGCTCGGTGGCATGTACATGAGTGCGGTCCAGCGCAAGTCATTGCCGCAGGTGGTCATCTACGGCGCTGGCGGTGCGGGGCTGCAGCTTGCGGCTGCGCTGGCGCAGAGTCGCGACATGCTGGTGCGAGCCTTTATCGATGATGCAAAGCATCTTCATGGCAGTACTCTCAACGGCATCAGGATTCAACCGCCAAGCTGGTTGCAAGAAAACGCCGCGATGCTCGGGATTTCGGACGTCTTGCTGGCGATGCCCTCTACCAGCAGGGCACGGCGAGCCGAAATCCTGCATGATTTGCTTCCGCTTCATCTGCATGTGCGTACGCTGCCCGCGCTCGCCGATTTGGCCAATGGCCGCGTTCAAGTTCATGACTTGGTCGAAGTTGATATCGAGGATTTGCTGGGCCGTGATCCCGTCGCGCCGGTCGACGATCTGCTGCACAAGCACATACGGCACCAGGTGGTGTTGGTCACGGGCGCCGGCGGCTCGATCGGCAGTGAGCTCTGCCGGCAGATCGTCAAACTTGCGCCGTCGAAGCTGCTGTTGGTGGAACTGACGGAGTTTGCGCTTTACGCAATCCACCAAGAACTGGAGGCAATGAGTCCGGAGGTCCAGATCATTCCTCTCTTGGCCTCGGTGCGCGACCCGGCACGCCTGCGTGAAATCATGCGGACCTGGCGGCCCGATACCGTCTACCACGCGGCTGCCTATAAGCACGTGCCGCTCGTCGAGCACAATCCCGTCGAAGGCGTACGGAACAATTCGCTAGGTACGCTCTTGGCGGCGCAGATCGCAATGGAATGCCAGGTTCGCCGATTCGTGCTGGTGAGTACCGACAAGGCGGTACGGCCGACCAACATCATGGGCGCCAGCAAGCGTTTGGCCGAACTCGCCTTGCAAGGTTTGGCACAGCAGCCTTCAGGAACCTGCTTTTCGATGGTGCGCTTCGGTAATGTCCTCGGCTCTAGCGGCTCGGTGGTTCCGTTGTTTCGCCGGCAGATCGAGGCTGGTGGCCCGATTACTTTGACGCACGCCGATATCACCCGTTACTTCATGACGATCCCGGAGGCGGCGCAACTCGTCATCCAGGCTGGCGCCATGGCGCAAGGTGGAGACGTCTTCGTTCTCGACATGGGCGAACCGGTTCGAATCATCGATCTGGCCCGGAGGCTGGTGGAGCTCTCGGGGCGAACCGTTCGTGACGAGAGTGCCCCTGATGGAGACATCGAACTTCGCATTACAGGTTTGCGACCGGGTGAAAAGCTCTACGAAGAGCTTCTCATCGGGGACAACGCGATGCAGACCACGCACTCTCGGGTGATGAAGGCTCACGAGCCTTGCCCGCCGGCCGAGGAACTATGGCGGCAGTTCGCAATGTTGGGGGCCATCCTCGATCGCAACGATGTGCCGGCGCTCAAGCATGCACTGGCGCAGATGCTGTCTGGATACCAGCCGCACGCGGAGGTGGTCGACTGGGTGCATTTGGAAAGAAACTCTGCGAACGCAGTGCTGTTGCGTGACGTCGATCCGGATTCGAACGTCATTGGCGGTGAGGTCCTGCTGGACACCTCTCCTCGGGTTGCCGGCGCTGCTCTTGTCGCTTGATCGGATTGCTTGACTCGCGCCCCTAGGACGACTGACAACAAACGACAAGGCGGCCCGTTGCTTTTAGCAACGGGCCGCCTTGTTTTTGATGTGAGTGCATTCGAACGCAGTGCGGAGGGGACTGGAGTTCTCGACCCGTTCCGTAAGCACGCAGTGAAGTCATCTTGATAGCCTGAGAGTCGGCAGGCATCGTGTCCGCGATGAATGATGTGGACGCAA
>NZ_JBWKPQ010000015.1:0-201568 GCF_059418345.1 Variovorax sp. GW821-FHT09B01
CGCCGGCTTCTTCTTGCTTGGCATAGATGCTCCTGTTCGTCATGCTATGCCTCAAACACAAAATTTCTGACAGGCTCGCACATCTGCTTTTACGCGCTCCTCGTCGTGCATCACGGCTTCCTTGATGGATTCATCTACGGCACGTCTGATCTCCGCGTAGCTCAAGCCTTCTGCCTTGGCTGTGATGGCCTTGAGCGGAAAGGGCTTGGGCGCGAACTTCCCAAGCCGCGACTGGATCAGCTTGGTGGCCTGCGGCGCGCTCGGGAGCCGATACTCGATCACGTCATCAAATCGGCGAAAAAGCGCGTAGTCAAGGAACTCAACATGGTTCGTTGCTGCAACGATCAAGCTATGAGATTGGTCGCTCTCGATCATTTGCAGAAAACTGTTCAGTACCCGCCGAATCTCACCCACGTCATTGGCCAGCCCTCTTTGTGAGCCGATGGCGTCGAATTCGTCAAAGAAGTAGACGCCTCGCACATCATTGATGGCATCGAATATTTGACGCAGCTTGGCGGCGGTCTCCCCCATGAACTTGGTGATCAGTGCATCCAGTCGAACGGAGAACAGCGGAATGCCAAGTTCACCGGCCAACACAGAGGCGGTCATCGTCTTGCCGGTGCCCGGAGGCCCGACCAGCAGCAGTTTGCGTCTCGGCGACAGGCCATGTCACCGAGACTTGGCCAGAGCCTGCATTTGTCCAACAGGCTGTTGGACAAATGTCTTGCGGTTTGATGTGCGAATGAGCAGCCACTTCGACACCGACGACTGGTGCTGGCACACGCGCCAGGCTTCACCGTGCCGCGTGGTGGAGCGGTTGGCGCTGTGGGGCGAGACGGCTTACCGCGTCTGGTTGCCGGCCAAGGACGCCGTGGTGCGCGCCCGGACAGCGGACCTGGCCTCGCTGGAAAGCGTGCGCCCGAGCGTGGAGCAGATCCTGCACACCACGGCTGCGGCCAAACTGCTGGATGCACTGGAGGACAACCTGCTGTTGGCACCCATCCAGTCCAGCGTGGTGCCGCTGCCGCACCAGCTCTATGCGCTGAACCGCGCCATCAGCCGCGACCGCATCCGCTACCTGCTGGCTGACGAGGTTGGACTCGGCAAGACGATTGAGGCTGGCTTGGTGCTGCGCGAGTTGAAGTTGCGTGGCCGGGTGAAGCGCATCCTGGTGGTGGCGCCTAAGGGGCTGGTGCGCCAGTGGCAGGCGGAAATGCGTCTGCACTTTGGTGAGAAATTCCAGTTCATCGAACCGTCCGAGCTGGCGGCCTTCCGGCAGTGGCGCAGCGGCGGCGCGGGCGAGGAAGAAAACCTGTGGCGCATGCACGACCAGGTGATCTGCTCGCTGGATTCAGTGAAGCCGCTGGAAGGCCGTCGCGGCTGGAGCCTGGAGCAACTCAACACCTACAACCGCGAGCGCTTCGAGGACCTGATCTCAGCGTCGTGGGATCTGGTCATCATCGACGAAGCCCATCGCATGGGCGGCAGCACCGAGCAGGTGGCCCGCTACAAGCTGGGCGCAGCGCTGGCCGAAGCGTCGCCCTATCTCTTGCTGCTGTCGGCCACGCCGCACCAGGGCAAGACTGACCAGTTCATGCGGCTAATGCAGTTGCTGGACCGCGAAGCCTTCCCGGACGAGAGCAGCGTCAGCCGTGACCGAGTGCGGCCTTTCGTAATCCGCACCGAGAAGCGCGCATCGATCAATGCCGAAGGCCAGCCGCTGTTCAAGCCGCGTGTCACCCGGCTGCAGGCGGTGGCATGGCAGGCCCGACATGGTTCGCAGCAGCGCCTGTACGAGGCGGTGACCGACTATGTGCGCCATGGCTACAACCAGGCATTGGCATCCAAGCAGCGCCACATCGGTTTCTTGATGATTCTGATGCAGCGGCTGGTGACGTCCAGTACGGCAGCCATCCGTACCACACTGGAAAAACGCCAGGCACTGCTTGATGCGCCACAGCCCCAAGCAAATCTCTTTGAGAACACCAGCGCCGATGAGTGGGCAGACTTGGACGGCCAGTCTCAGGTGGATCTGGCCATGCAGTCCAGTGGCTGGGAGCTGGAGAAGTCCGAAGTCGAGATGCTGCTGGAGCTGGCGCGGGAAACCGAGGCCGCAGGCACCGATGCCAAGGCCGAGGCTCTGCTGGAGCTGATCTACAAGCTGCAGCAGGAGGAAGGCGACCCGGCGCTGAAGGTGCTGATCTTCACCGAGTTCGTGCCCACGCAAGCGATGCTGGCCGACTACCTGGAAAGCCGTGGCTTCTCGGTGACGACGCTCAACGGCAGCATGGATCTGGAAACCCGCACGCGTGCGCAGCAGGCGTTCTCCAAGGATGTGCGCGTGCTAATTTCGACGGATGCCGGTGGTGAAGGTCTGAACCTGCAGTTCTGCCATGTCATCGTCAACTTCGACATGCCGTGGAACCCCATGCGGATCGAGCAGCGCATTGGCCGGGTGGACCGTATAGGGCAGAAGCACGTAGTTCGCGCCATCAACTTCGTGCTTGAAGACACCGTGGAGCACCGGGTGCGCCAGGTGCTAGAGGAAAAGCTTGAAGTCATCGCGCAGGAGTTTGGCGTCGACAAAGCGGCCGACGTGATGGACTCGGTCGAGGCCGACCCGATCTTCGACGAGCTGTTCGTACATGGTCTGCAGAATCCGGATGCCATCGAACAGGGATGTGACGCGGTGGTGGCCCAGCTTCGATCCACCCTGGCGGAGTCGAAAAAGAACAGCGATCTGCTCACCACAGAACACGATCTGGATGCCGACGATGCCCGCAAGTGGCGTGACCACCCAGCGCAGTTCTGGCTGGAGCGCGCCATCACCAGCGGGTTGGCTGCGCGCGGTGGCTCGGCAGCAAAAGTTGGCAAGGCGTGGCGGGTGAAGTGGGCAGACGGCAGCGAGTCGGCACAGGCTTGTTTTGACGCCCGCACGGCGGATGAGAATCCGGAGTTGGAATGGGTCACGATGGAAGACCCACGCGCCCGGGCGGTGATCAGTGAGCTGCCGCGCTTTGTCGCCGGGCAGCCGCTGCCGGTGATCCGCGTGACCGGTCTTCCGGATTCGGTTCGCGGCATCTGGTCGCTATGGGAGATCAGTCTGGCGGCTGAAGGTCTGAGCCGGAAGCGCTTCCTTCCAGTGTTCATCAACGAGGAAGGCCGTCCCTTCGTGCCGACTGCCAAGCGCGTCTGGGATCTGCTGCTTACTGAAATCGTAGACGTGCATGCCGTGACGGGTGCCGAGGAGTCGGTGAGGTGGTTCGAGGCATCGCATGCGGCTGCCAGCGCCCAGGGGGAACGGATCTTCACGGAACTTCTGACCGAACACCGTGCCCGGCTGAAGGAAGAACGCGAGCGTGCGGTGTATGCCTTTGAGGCCCGAGGCCAGGCGATTGGCCGAATCGGCCTGCCCGCCGTGCGCGAGCACCGGCGCAAGCGGCTGCAACAGGAACACGATGCACGCATGGCCGCTCTCGATGACATGGAGGCCAGCGTGCCGGATTTGAATGCCGTGATGATGGTGCACGTCGGAGGTGATGCATGAGCCTTTGGACGGAACGCATCCTGAGCCATTTCACGGCCGATCTCACCCGGCTGTGGGTGGCGTGCGACCCTGACGATGTGTTGCTCGACGAGAAGCTGTTGACCGAGCTACGCGGGCGCGGCTTCGAGCTGATGCTGTACGAAGACCCGTTTGCCTTCCGCGCGGAATACGAGGAGCGCTACCGCGCGGCATGGGATCGGGGTGAGCCGGGGCCAGCGCCCTCGCTGGTTCTGCATCTGCGCAGCGCTGACGCGAACGCGTTGCCCTGGGACATCGTGCATCACGGTCGTGTGGTGCGCCTCAGCCTTGCCGATCTGTTCCCCAAGCTGGCTTACAGCGCCGTGCAGCAAGTCGAGCCGGAGCATCTTGCCGGGTTGTTTTATGTCCACCAGACCGAGTTGCAGTCAGCTCGGGGCGAGAACGAGTCGAAGGACTTCATCCTCGAACACGTCTACCAACTGGCGCCCAGATCGATTCGCAACCCGGTTGACTTCTGGCGCGAGCTGCTGCGGCTTCACTTTGCCAATCGCTCGTTGTCACCCCTGTTTGCTCAACACGCGGCAGGCATCATTCAGGGCAAGGGGCTGTTCACCGACCAACCCGTCGCCACATGGCTGGCGTCCAAGAGCGCGCTGCTGCGCGTGGTGCAGGATGCGTGGTATCGCTACCTGAAGACACTTGGACTGGATGGCACGCGCACGGGCGAACCGCCACCGCCAGACTACGGCGCCAAGATCGAGATCCCGTTCGACCACTCCGATGTGCAGGTGCTGGTCGACTCCATGTTCCTCGACGGCAGCTTGCATCCGCTGGCGGCGCACAGCGTCCCGGCGGGGATGCCGAGCTGGATCAAGGCCGGGATCGTCCAGGACCCGGCGGCGTTGCAGGCTTTGGTGCTCAAAGGCATCGATGGCCTGATCGAGATGACGCCAACGGCCGCCTCGTCGCACAAGGACTGGAGCGAGTTCGCCAAGCGCTACGGCGAGATCCTGGCTCGCACGCATGGCCTGCCCGGCACGGAAGGCAGCGAACACCTGCCCGTGATTCGGGAACGGATCAAGGCCCTGCAGGCGCAATCAGACGAGCATCTGCAAGCCTGGGTCGCAGCCAAGCACTACGCCGACCTGATTCTGCAGCCGGTGACCAAAGGCCCGGTGATGGTGCACCACGTGCCGCGCTTCTTGCGGCATCGGCGATCCGCAGGGGAAACCAAGGTGGCCTTGCTGGTATTTGACGGGCTGGCCTTCGACCAGTGGGTGCAGATCCGGGAGCGCCTGATCGCCACCACCAAGCGCTTCGCGTTCGACGAGGGAACCGCGTTCGCATGGCTGCCGACCGTGACATCGGTGTCGCGCCAGGCGCTGTTCTCCGGCCTGAAGCCGCGTGAGTTCGACGACTCCATCGACCGGACGGACAAGGAGGAATCCTTGTGGAAGACGTTCTGGCAGAACGAAGGCGTCAACTCGAATGAGGTGATGTACCGACGCGCGCTGCGCCAGATTGATCAACTGGATGTGCTTGAGGCGGACTTGAACGACCGGCGCCCGAAGGTGGTGGGCCTGGTCATCGATGAGGTGGATGACCGGCTCCACAAGGAGCGGTCCAAGAAGGACGTGGCGATGTGGATCGGGAACTGGTTGACGACTGGTTTCGTCGACCGGCTGTTCTCGCTGCTGCTGGACAAGGGGTTTCACATCTACCTCACGGCGGACCACGGCAACGTGGAGTCCACCGGCGTCGGCAGACCTAACCAGGGCGTGATTGCCGAGACGCGCGGCGAGCGCGTGCGGGTGTATCGGAGTGAGCCATTGCTGGCCGACTCCGCAGCGGCCTATCCCAGCACGGTCAGGCTGGACGTCGCAGGCCTTCCCGCGAACTTCATGCCCCTGTTCGCAGGCGGACGAACCGCCTTTGTGCCGGAGGGCGACCAGGTGGTGGTCCACGGCGGGGTGTCGGTCGAAGAACTGATCGTGCCCTTTGTGAAAGTCAGTTATGTGATAGGTACCGAATGAATTCATCAGCCCCAAAAATAGGCTTTGATCGGTTCATTCAGCTTGATTGGGCGGCTGCGGCACTGAATATACGTGCAGGCGTGGCTGGGCTAGATGATCTGAATGCACTGCTCGATGCAGCCGAGCTTGGCGTGGAAGCCAAGAAGAAAACGCGCACCGTGTTGAATCGGCTGTGGCTGGAGCCGCGTGCCGAACTGGTCGATTACGCCGATCGCGGCGTGGCCATCCACAAGACGCAGCCGGACATTCCCATCTCAGCATTGTGCTGGGGCATGTCCGTGGCGACGTACCCGTTCTTTGGCAAGGTGGCCGAGCTGGTGGGCCGCCTGTCCGCTATCCAGGGCGACTGCGCAGCCGCCGAAGTGCATCGGCGCATGAGCGAAACCTATGGGGAGCGCGAAGGCACCCGACGCATGACCAACATGGTGATTCAGAGTCAGGCGAGCTGGGGCGCGGTGGAACGGGTCGAGAAAGGCAAGCGGGTCATTCGCCTGCCACAGACGGGCATCGACAACGATGCACTCACGGTTTGGCTGATCGAAGCTGTCGTGCGCTACGCTGGCAAGCCGGTTTCAGTGACCAGTCTGCAGTCGCTGCCCGTGCTGTTCCCGTTCAGCTTGACGCGGCCTTTGGCTTATTTGGTGGCGAACAGCCCGAGCCTCACCCTCCGGTCGGAAGGACCGAGTAACCAGTTTGTCGCGTTGCGAGGCACGATTTGAGAACGGCATGCACTTCGCCTGTTTTGGGTTGACTATGCCAACTTCAAGAATGGGTTATTTGCCAGCTCGTCATTGAATATCGAGCAGGGTTCAAGAAGCAGATAACCATGCAGCTTCCGTGATTTTCTGGGGCCTGTGACTTCGCACGTCCAGATGTTCAGACCACTCGGCTGTTTGCGATGCAATTGCAGTCGCTCGAAACGCTTCTGCACCCACTGCCAATCCTGCAGGTTCTCCTGTTTGGCCAGTTTCCCTACCTGCGGGTGTTCCTGCGCATAGCGCTGGAACACGCCAGGGCTGACCAGGTAGGCGGTGTCGCTCACGGTATGCACCAGCGCTTTCGCATCGTTGATGATGAGCCGCCGCGTGGCGATGCCCTGTTTCAGCCACGCTATGAAGTGCTCGCCGGATGGCTGTGTCGTCGAGGATGTGGAGGCCGGCGGCGAAGGCGCAGCGCCGGCCAAGGTCGGCAGGGGCGCATCGGGGAGGCCTGCGGGCACTTCGTCCGGGGCGGTTTCCACATCCTGCTGGATGGTTGGTGAATTCCCCATTCCCACCATCGCCAGCATGTCCTCCATGGCGTCGGGGCTGGCCTGGGCCTTGGGTGGAGGTGCCGATGCGATGCCACTACCTTCCGCTGGCGGAGCGTTTGGGTTCTCCAAAGCGGACGTCGCGCCGTTCGCAGAAAGGGTGGCCCCTGCTTCGACATCTTCACCTGCGGTGGGCTTGTCGATCGTCACCGTCCCGGCAAACGGTGCTGGCCGCTCACCAGATTCCCAGATCAGCGCGGGCGCGAGCCGCAACAGGGTGAACGAGTGGCTCCAGCCGGTGGAACTGGTCACGGTAGCGCGCCAGATCGCTTTGCCGTCTGCTGTCGGCTGCAACATGCCGTGATCCTGCAGCACGTTGAACACGGCGGTGTTGTTCGCAGGAATGCCGTCGATGCCTTGGGATAGCAGGTGTGCGCGCAGCTTGTCCGAGACCGTCTTGCTGACCAGCCACAAACCATCCTCGGTGAGCCAGCCATCGGAGGCTTCGGGCTGGTTCAACTTCAGCTCCTTCTTGAGCAGGTAACGCAGCCCGTCCAGCAGCTTGCGTTGCAGCGCGTGCTTGGGCGCGGCCATGGCGCGTGTGGGGTCGCCGCCCAGTTCCTGGGCCACGGAAGCTCGGTCGGCCTGCACCACCAGTTCGCCCAGCACCCCTGCATGCTCGTACTGCCCGGCCAGGACATAAAGCAGCGGTGCCCACAGTGATGGGTAGCTGCTGAGCCAGTCCAGGACTTCACGGTCGAGTAGCTGGCGATAGAGCAAGCCTGTCGCGGCGCTGTGCAGGCGGTACTCGCGATCGTCACGGTAGCGGAAGCGGTATGGCTGGTGCAGCGGGCCGTGCCACGGATGCCAGGTATTGCCGTCGGCTAGCTCGACGTGCAGATCGACAGCGATCTTGCCGATGTCGTGCAGCAGTGCGGCGTAGGCGATGGCAGCAGTCCAGGCCTCGGCTTGCGCGGCCTGATCCTCGGGGTTGGCGCCGATGGGCAGCAGATGAGACTGGCGCAGCTTCAGGCTGTAGGCGACGATTTCCAGACCGTGGTCGAGCATGCCGCCTGGGTAAGCATGGTGATGCGCTTCGGAGGCAGGGAAAGCCTGAACCAGCTCGGCATAACGTTCCAGCGGCGCACGGTACAGCGCGGCGAACTGCTTGCGCGAGAGCGAGGTGCGCTGCCAGATGTGTTCCAGCAGTTTCTGTCGGCGCGGTGTCGCCAGCAGCGATGCGGCCGATTCCGGCCAGATCAGCCCTTTCGGGAGGTCGGTGGCGGGTGCTGGCGACGGAGCGGCAGCGACCGGGGGCCGTTTTCGCTGGAACAGAGAGAGCATGTGGGTGTCCTGATGGCGGGCCAAGCGGGAGGCCTTTTCGCCTTTTCGGGTAGGGCCTTTCCCCTTGCACCCCATTCCCTTGCTCCCTTTGACCTTTTGGCCTTTAGAAGCCTTTGGATATAGAGCGGTGAGCATTGGTCGTCCACCGTCAATGCGGGTATGGCGGGGCCGGATTGATGCGGGAAGGCTGGCTGTTCCCGCCCTACGATGAGGTTCATTGTTGGATGCTGGAGAACCCCGGTGAGAGCTCTCATTGACAAGGTAAGGATAATTCCTTACAATGTAGACATTGCGATCAGGAGAGCCGCCATGCCTGCCATTCACGAAGTTGCCACGTTGACCTCCAAAGGCCAGATCACGCTGCCCAAGTCCATCCGACAGGCGCTTGGCGCCGATACCGGCAGCAAGCTTGCGTTCGAGCTTCGTGGCAGTGAGGTCGTCGTGACCCGCGCCGATGCCGAGCACGAGGACCCGGCCATTGCCGCGTTTCTGACCTTGCTGGCCCGCGACATTGAAGCGGGCCGGAATGTGCGCGGCCTGCCCGAGGATCTGGCTCGCACAATGCTGGAGCACGCGGGGCACAAGGTGGACCTGGGCGATGATTTCGATGAGGACGTGGACATCTGATGCAACAGCATGGCTGGACACTGCTGTTCCACGACAACCTGATCGAGCAGATGCTGAAGCTGCGCGCGGCGGTGCTGCGCGCCCAAGACAACGACCCGGAAGGGTTCGGATCGAACGCCAACGTCAAGTTCTTCCGGGCCTTGGTCCAGTTGATGCAAGACGTGGTGCCAGGCGATCCGGCACGCGATGAGTACCGTCAAGGCAACACCATGGGGCCGGCCTATCGCCATTGGCGGCGGGCCAAGCTCGGAAGACGGTACCGGCTGTTCTTCCGCTACGACTCGAAGGCGAAGGTCATCGTGTACGCCTGGGTCAACGATGA
This sequence comes from Variovorax sp. GW821-FHT09B01, assembly GCF_059418345.1. Lineage (NCBI taxonomy): Bacteria > Pseudomonadati > Pseudomonadota > Betaproteobacteria > Burkholderiales > Comamonadaceae > Variovorax > Variovorax sp. GW821-FHT09B01. The sequence continues at coordinate 9,102 of NZ_JBWKPQ010000015.1, forward strand.
ACAGACCCTGCGGTCTTCGGGAAGCAAATCAGACCCGTATGCCGTGTTCGAGAAGATGCTCGGGCGCGGGAATCCGCCGGACGAATGGAGCGCATTGGTACAGGCAAGCAAGCAGGATTGGAGCAAACTGAAATAGGTATCCCTCAGCAGCAGGAGACGACCATGAGCACCACGACCCGCATCAGCACAGCAGAACGCCTCGGCCAGGCCTTGGGCCGTGGATGGCGCGCCTATGTGCGTGGCGAACGGCGGGCGTCGAACTGGTTGGTATCCAAGGGTGTGCCGGTAGCTGGTGCCACCGTGCTGTTGTGGACGGTCAAGCTGGTTGTGCTGGGATTGCTGTTTTACGTTGCTTTCTGGTTCGCACTCGTGGTGCTGAGTGTGACTGTGGCGGGATGGGCTGCTGCTGCCAATACCTTGGATGAGGACGAGTGGCCTTTCACTGACCTCACCGAACTGCGCAAGACGCCGGGCTACGATCCCAATCTGTATAACGATACGTCACACGAGTTGTACACTGACGACTGACCGGCCCCGCGCTACTTCAGCTTGCCTCCGGTAAGTGCACCAGCCCCCTTGCCGCCCGCTTGGCCGGCGCTCTTGCTCCCGTCTGAAAGCCCTTGGATGGCGTGCCCAGCCCGAATCCCAACCCAGGCAAGGCTCGCCAGCCAGAATCCGGGCAAGACCAGAAACATCGTTCCCGTGACGAACATCAGAAGCATGTCGCCAAAGGCGTTGTTCAGCCCCACCAGTGGATCGAAGTTGCTGTGTGGCCGGTTCCAGCCGAAGCCCCAGCCATAAAGCGCATCGAGGATGGTGCTGTCGATCCATCGTGCGAGCTGGAACCAGAAATCGACGAAGAACAGCGCGAACTGCACGACGCTCACGGTAACGACGGTCTTCAGGTCATAGGTGCCCACAACCAGCACCAGCGGGATGCAGATGACCAGCGCCATCTTGAGCAAGGCGAGCACCATAGGCAGCGCCTGGCGCACCACGTCCATGGCGGGAAACGCGGCCATCGCGCCGACAGCCATCCCTACGTCGCCCGTGGCCCGCGTCACGATGTTCGGCAGGGTTTTGTCGATCTGGCCACCGTAGTCTGTATAGACGCTGCCCTGGTTCAATTTCTGCTGCCGTGGCGAGGCGATGGTGCGGATCACCGAGTCGTCCACATCGGCTCGGCTCAGGAATCCGGCCCAGCCCGCCAGGCGATTCAGCAGGCTTGGGTCTACCTGCCCCAGCAGGCGTGCGCGCAGGCCATTGCCGGCATCGGCCCACCATTGCCTGCAGGTCGGGTAGCCGCCACCACTGGCCACCTGCGCAAGCCCCGCGTCGCGGGTGCTGTCGTAGGGCCAATCGTCGCGTGGCGTGCTGGAGCGGTAGGTGTCGTAGTAGCCGCCGGTGTCCGTGAAGAAGCGCGATCCGATCCAGGTCACGTCGTGCATCTGCGCCTCATCGAGGTTCGGGCGCTGCATGAACAGCTTGGCGCGGGCCGGTCCGTAGCAGTCTCGCGAGAAATCCGCCACTTCCTGAGCCAGCACCGGGTCGTCGATGCGAGTCGCGTCGATCTCCATCCTCATCTGCCGCAAGTCGGTGCCGCAGGGAATCGCCGCCACCGAGGCACCGGTCACTGCTCGCGAGAGTGTGTGCATAAAGGCCCACCAGACAGGCACCTTCGCCGACTGGTTGTTGATGGTGCTGAAGGACTGTGACCAGCCGGTATCCGTGGGTTGCGGCACGCTGACCTGGCATTGGGCCGAGCGTGCGCTGTCGTAGCGGATGGTGTTGAGGTCCACGTCGATGAATGGAATACCGGCGAACATCACCACCACGATGGCAACGAACACCCGGTTCTCGATGCGCGCAGCCGAGAGCACGCCCTTGTTGCCTTCGTCGGCACCTTCCGCACGGGCCTTCAGCCATTCCTGCACGATGATGGCAATGAAAGGCAGCGCGAAGACACCGCTCGCCACCAGCACGGCCCAGATGCCGTTGTGGACGATCCACGACACCAGCGTGAGGTAGTACTCCAGGTAGTCGGTGGTGAAAAGCGTCATGACCCCGATCTCCCCTCAAGCGGCCTGCAGTAACAGGCTGGCTTCCAGCGCGACGATCGCGGCAACGCCGGCGATCTCGCTGCGCACCAGGCGACGCCGCGCCTGCCTATCCGCCCCGCGTTGGGCCTCACGCGCCAGCAGCCGGCGGCGCATCCAGACCCAGCCGTAGGCTGTCGCGCCGTACAGGCACAGCCGCCACACTAGGAAGTAGCCCGCCGTGGCCGCCAGCCACCGCTCCCAGTTGGCAACGCTGCCGACGAGATAAATGCCGACGATGTTGGCGCCCACAGCGGCGGCAACGAGCACCACCGTCCACAGCAACGCCTTCGCCGCGCGCTGGTTAAGCAGCCAGCGGGGGCGCAGCCAACTGGCGCGCGGCAGGTTCATGGGTTGCCTCCCGGATTGCCCTTCTGGAGCCGGTCGAGGCGGTCGGGAATGGGATCGCCTTCGTAGATGCCACGCGAGCCAGCCGCGCGCGTGCCGTGGCGCTGGATGATGGCCATGGGCGAGTTGTTCGCCAGCTCGCGGCGCAGCTCCAGCTCGGTCTTGAGGTTGCGGATCTCCTGGTCGAGCGTGTCGCTCTCGTGGTTCACGGCCTCGACCGCCAACTGGTTCGCCGCGACGTTGGGCTCCTTCTTGCCGGTCAGCATGGTGCGCTGGAGCAGCAATGCCTTCTCCAGCACCGACGCCAGCGCGACCTCCGAGGCCAGGCGCCGCGCCAGCAGGTCTTGGTCAGGCTCGTCGCGCAGCGCCTCGATGACGCCGCGCGTGATGGGCAGCGAGGTGCTGCCAGCTGCGCGCAGGTTCTCGAAGGTGGTGTTGCGAGTTCCCGAGACCAGTTCCTGCAAGGCTTCCAGCTTTGCCTCGTACTCCTCCTGGATCAGCGGCGTCAGCCCGACGCCGGGCACCGTTTCGGTCTTGGTGCAGGAATCGCAGGTGCGCTGCACCTGTTCCCCAAGAACCCGTGTGGCCCATTCAGTCGCTTGTTGTGGCGACGTCCAAGTCTGGCAGGACAGGCTCGCGCAACTGGCGGAAGCGATGGACGACGTGTCGGTCACGCTGCGGCCGTTGACCAGGTTGTAGCCCGCGCGGGTGACGTCGCCGACCACGCGGATGGCCGACTGACCTGCGCCCCCCGCATTGCTGCCGCCTACCCAGGGCACGCCGTCGTTGCCGCGGCGCGTCTCTGCCTGCTCAATCGCCGACACGGCGTCCGTGCTCGACACCGCATCGCGCAGTGCCATGCCTTCGGCCATCTGGCTCCAGCCGAGCTGTCCGCCCGCCGTGTCGGCCATCTTCTCGGCCATGGCGCGGCAGGTCAGCTTGGAGCGGTCGAAATCCAGCCGCGCCTGCAGCACGCCGTTGGTCAGCAGGTTGTACAGGCCCGGATCAGCACGCTGGATGATCAGCGCAGGCAGCGATGCCACCGCGCTGGTGGCGCTCTGGATCACGTTGCTCATGATCTGCTGAAAGCCGTTGGTGACGCCGTTGAGCTGGTTGCGCAGCGTGGTTTGGATGCTCATGTCGCCGCAGATCAGGTTGCTGTTCCAGCCCACGCCGACGCCGATCGAGCGCATGCCGGCAGCGCGGCCCATGGACACTGCGCTGCCGCCGCCAATCGAATACATCACCTCGTCGCCGATCACGGAGCCGCCGGTTTGAAAGCCGGTCTGCGCCCACGCCAGGCCGCCGCCAAGAACGAGTGCGCCAGCCAGCACCCCGGTCAACACCCCAGTCAATACCGTGGGACGCAGCAGGCGGCACGCCTTGGTGGAGAGGTTTGTCAGTTCAGGACGCTTCATCGCCGTACCCTCATTGGAAATCGACGCTGCCGAGGAACACCTGGCCCCGGCGTTCGCAGCACGCATAGGGCCGCCACAGCGCCCAGGCGTAGTCGCCTTGCTGGGCTTGGGTCAGGAAGCCGCTGCGCGGGAACACCGTGCAGGAAGAGGACAGGACGGGCGTGAGTTCCTGCCACTTGCCCGTCGAGGCATCGCCTTCCATCAGCGCGCCGGCAGGCCAGTAGCCGGGCCGCGAGTTGGCGAGCAGCGGCTGATAGACGTGGATTTGTCCACGGCGCGTGACGACATCGCCAGCGCGCTGGGCCACCACGGCGCCAGCCTTGTGGTCGTCGGCCTGGTGCAGGAAACCGCCACGCGGATACACGTTGCCCCACAGGTTCAGCGTGGTGCGCGCGCCGACCTCGCGCCTACCCGGAATCAGCGCCTCCGGGTAGACCATCTCGGGCACGTTGTAACGCCAGGCCAGCGTGTCCAGGGTGCTGAGCAGGTACGGCATGAACGCCGTGCCCGCGCCCTCGCAGAAGTAGCCCGACGATGAGACGAACTGGTTGAACACCTCGACGCCGGGATGGCCGATGACGTCCGCGTTCTTGAACTTGGCGAGATTGTTCTCGTGGTCTTCGTTGGTGGTGCCGTCTCCGCCGGCCTGGGCCGAAGGGTTGGGCGTGCTCATCGGTCGAACTTCGACCCAGGGGTTCTCGCCGGTGTTGCTGTAGCTGGAGACGACCGCATCGGGGATGTAGTGGCGTACCTTGATCGACGTGCGCACCGTGCAGCCCGTCCAGGTGCAGTAGAGCCAGTAGCAGATGCCGACGACGCGGTATTCGAGGCAGTCTGGCGAGGCCACTGAGCCAACGATGGTTGCGGTGTTGAGGGCATAGCTGCCCGTGGCGCTGAGCAGCAGCATTGACGCCACGCCAGTACGCAGGCGGCGCATCCGCTCGAAGGGTCGGATCATGGCTGCGGGCTCCGGTGTTGCGCAATGCGCGCGACGGCACGGGCCACGTCCGGCTCGCCATAGACCACGTAACGCTGATCCACCACGACGGCCGGAATGCTGGTGACGCCCAGGCTCCATGCGTCGGCGACGCCCTGGTATGCGGAAGCGATGCGGCGCTGGAGGTCGGCACCGCCGTTGTTCAGGCGGCGCTTGACGATGGCCGTGGCCTGCTCAGGATGGGCGGGCAGCTGTGCGGAAAGCGCGGCTTCGATGCGCGGGCCTTCATCCAACTCGATCAACCGCTCGCCACCCATGGTCTTGACCGGGTGGCGGCTGTCGGTGACGACCACCACATCGGCGGCGAAGGTGGTTGGGCTGAAAACGGCCAAGAACGCCGGCAGTGCAACGGCCAGGCCAAGGGTTCGCCAGCCGGATGCGAAGCGGAATAAAGATGCTGGCATGTCGCGTGCCCTGGAAGTTGATCAGAGCCATAGTCGAACGCGAACCCGCTACCGCCCCAACAAACAATGCGCATCGCGGGCACCCCGCATACCTGTTCGGTGCTGCCGTATGGAAAAAAGCGGAGGCCGAAGCCCCCACTGTGATTACAAAAGACCAGACTCGGCGAACGAGTACGGTGCGCCCTGACCAATCACAAAATGGTCGAGTACCCGCACGTCGATAAGCGCCAAGGCCGTCTTCAACTGATCGGTCAGCAAGCGATCCGCATTGGATGGCTCGGTGGTGCCCGAGGGGTGCTGATGGGCGAAGATGACCGCAGCGGCGTTCAGTTGCAACGCTCGCTGCAGCACGACACGTGGATAAACCGAGGTCGCATTGATCGTTCCATGGAACATCGGCTCCACGGCCAGCACGTCGTGCATGCTGTTCATGAACACGACGACGAATATCTCATTGGGCTCGGCGACCAGCTTCAAGCGAAGGTAGTCCCTGACCGCAGCGGGCCGCTCAAGGCGCGGCCCTGCTTTGAAAACCCGTCGCTCCAGCAACACGATGGCTTGCTGGATGATCCAGTCCTCGTTCTGAACAGAAATATCGGAAAGCGACTCCAGGCAGGAGTCATTGATGACGACAGGCATGGCGAACCTCCAGGCAGGGAAATCGGAGGGCGCACGTGCCCCAGGAGGGCAGGCCCTCCTGGGAGTGGAACAACGGAATAAGGTGCATCCATCACCACAGCAGCGGTGATCGTTCGCGGCCAGGATGCGAGGCGAACGGGTAGCGGTCAGCGCAGTGTGCTGCGCCGTAGCCTCAATGACCGCGGGCTACCTGGGCATGTCGCCGACGACGTCGGCAGGCATTTCGGTGGCAGGTGAAGCGACGGAATCCTCAGCCGCCAGCATGTCCATGGCCGACAGCAGTGCATCGCCTTCGATCGGCCCCTGCAGCAGGATCGCCTGGCCGGTCTGGCGATCGTGCAGACGAATCGAAGGCGTCGCGGTCACGCCGCCCTTCATGGCTTCCTCGGCCTGAGCGCGAATCAACGCTTCGGGTCGCTCGCTTGCCAAACACTGCTCGACGGCTGGGTTGAGGCCGGGATAACGCAGACCCTCAGGCAAGCCCAGGCCGTCGCTGCGCGTGTGCGCATAGACCCATTCAATGGCCTGCCAGAAAGCCGCATGCCCACCTGTCTCGGCGGCGCACTCGGCCAGGCGTGCCTCGGCGGAGGCGGCCGGCTCGTGCGCGGCCAGCGGCTGGTGGTGCCATTGCAGGGCCACGTCGGTGTTGCTGCCGACCCAGCGCTTGAGTTGCGGAAAGTACGCTCGGCAGAACGGACATTCGAGGTCGGCATAGAGCGTCAGCGTGAACCGGCCCTCGGGGTTGCCCATCTGCCAGGGAGGCCCGGCCATCTGCGCCGTGCTGATCGGCACGGGAGCTTGCGATTCTGATTCGCTGAGTGCGCGAGACACGAGCCATATCAACAGCAGTGTGATCAATCCAGCGGCCAAGAACCAGGGCCAGCGCTTGCGCGAGCGCCGACGGCGGAACGCCTGCACCGGCATAGGAATGGAAGGACGTTTCGGTTTCACGGCAGTCTCCGGCGGCTATTGCGGCAGGCCCAAGGCTGGCGACTCGATGCCGCGCGCCTGGTCGATCTTCTCGGCCACCTTGAAGGCCGCGTCGAGTTCACTGATGCCGTGCTGCTGCATGAGTTGGTAACGCTCGGCTTTCTCCTCGGGTTCGGTCTGCGCGAGCGCGAGATACAGGCTCGGTGGCACGGCCCGGAACAGCACTTCCAGGCTCTTGGAGAGGATGACGCCCTCGGTGAACTTCCCAGCTTCTTTGCGCGCGGAAAGCATCAGCGCCTTCTGCGCGGGTGACAGTTCGCGAAACCGGGCGATCTTCTCGACCTCATCGGGTGGCATCGACAGGCAGATCCACCACTCGATCATGTTGAGCATGGGCTCTGCGGCGCGCGGCAAGTCGTCGATGTTTTGTGTGGCAAGCCAGAACCAGGCTCCCAGCTTGCGCCACATCTTGGTGATCTTCACCACGTAGGGGGCGAGCAGCGGGTTCTTGGTGATGATGTGCCCTTCGTCGGTGACGTTGATGATCGGGCGGCCCAGGTACTGATCGCGCTCGGCAATGTTGTTCACCGTGCTGATCAGGCTGATGTAGGCAATGGAGAGCTGCGCGTTGTAGCCCTCGCGGGCATAGGTCGCCAGATCGACCAGGGTGATGTCGGCTTCGGGCCACGGCGAGCCGTCGCGGTCGAACATTTCGCCGTCCGTGCCTTGGCAGAACATGTCCATGGCGTCGGCCATCTCCAGCAGCCGCACACGCCGCATTTCCGGCAGCGTCGGGTCCTGGCTGCGCGTTCGCAGTGCGTTGCGCACATCGCGCGTGAGCACGGTGCGCTTTTCGCCATCCTTTCTGTGGCAGTGCTCTGCGGCGTCAAGGATGCACTGACGGATCAGCGAGCGGTCGGCCCGTGTCATCCGGGCTTCTTCCTTGTCTTCGCCGCCGGTGATCATCAGCCGCGCGGTGATCTCCAATTCGCCCAGCACGTCGCGCTGCTCATCCGCCTCCATGGCCACAGCATCGGGTGGAAGGTCTTCGTCCAGCGCATCGGCGTCGAGCGTCTGCACGCCGCTGGGCGTCTCGATCAGCCGCCGCGCATCCGCGAACGGCGCGAGCGTCACACCCGAGCCTGGGGCCAGTTTGACCCGGTTCACGGTCAGACCCAGGCGCCGGGCAAAATCGCTGAACAGGCCGAAGCTGTTGCCGGCCTCGACAATGAACAGCCGTGGCCGGTAGATCGCCGTGACCTGATTCAAGAGGTTGTTGAGGGTCGCCGACTTGCCCGAACCCGTCGGGCCGAACAGAAACAGGTGGGCATTCATCTGCCGGTCCAGGCGGTTGAGCGGGTCGAAGGTGATCGGCCCGCCGCCGCGGTTGAACATCGTGATGCCGGGGTGCCCCGTACCCTGGGCGCGGCCCCACACGGGCGATAGGTTGGCCGCGTGCTGGGCGAACATCAGTTGGGTGTACCACTTGCGCCGATCCTGGCCGGGGTTGTAGCAGCACGGCAGCCAGCGCAGGTAGCTGTTCAGCGGGGCCACCTCGTCATCCTCGCGCACCGGCTGCAAGCCGGCGTTGAGCATGACGTTCGCCAGGTCCAGGCCGCGTCGGTCCAGTTCCGCCTCATCGCGCCCGCGCAGGTAGAACGCCAGCGTGCCGCGATAGAGCTTGTGCGCGCTGCCGATCAGGGAGCGGGCTTCATGCACGTCCTTGAGCGTCTGCTCCGACGCCAGCGTCTCGCCCACGGCCTTCTTCGCCAGGTGGTTGAGATCCGCTTCCAGAACATCCTGGGGCGTGGCGACCATCGTCAGGCAAAGGGTGGTGTCCTCGGGCATCTGGTCGAACAGCGTGTTGATCGCATCGCCCTTGCGGGTCTCGCCGGTCAGGTGCCCCGTGCCCGGCGGCATGCGCAGGCGGTCGGTGATCAGCACGCGGTGCGGCAGGCCGTCGAAGTACCAGGTGCCATGCGCCACGTCGGAGCGCGGCTGGCCGAAGAACAGCCGCTGGCTGAAATCCCGCCCGCTCGCCAATTCGATCTCGCCGTCTTCGCCGGCCTCCGTACTTTCGGGGTAGCGCGCCAGCGCATAGAAGCGCTCCCGGTCTTCGGCCCCAGGCCCAAGCAACGTGGGACGCGGGTTGAACCAGCGCAGAAGCCAGTCGTGAACATCCGCAGCCACCATGCGCCTGGCCTGAATGCCGGCGTTCGCCAGTCCGCCGCACAGGCGGTCGCAGACGATATTGAGCATCTGCTCGGGCGTCTGGCCGCGGCGGCTGTTTTGCCCTTGGCCGGTCACGCGGCGATAGACCACCATGCGCACGCGCCGGGTCTGGCCGCGCCAGCGCAGCCGTGTGACCACCGTGTCCTCGAACAGACCGCCCGGCTTTGCCACCGCGCGCAGGTGGTGGCCGAAGAAGCGCAGGTAGAACTCGCTGAACGCCGTATCACGGGCGCGCGGCTGCACATAGTCGCGCAGGGTCTGCATGTACTGGTCGAAACTGGGCTCGTCCTGAGCGTAGAGCTGCAGCACCCAGGGGTTCTCGTCCAGTTCATCGAAACTGTCCTGCAGCGCGTTCTCCAAGGCATCGCGGGCCTGCGCGAGCCAGCCAGGTTCCCGGCCTTCGGTGCCCAGCGGCACCAGCTCGTAGAACGCCGCCACCGATTGCCCGTCCTCCAGCAACATGGCTTTTGACTGCGGCAGGAACTCCACCCAGGGCAGCAGTTCCACGAACGACGGCGCGACCTCGTACAGCGCCTGCTCGTCTGCCAGGGTCGCCGACCTGCGAGCTTGCACCGCCGTGCCGGGTTCGGGGATGCCGGCCTGACGCAGTGCCTCGACGTGGCGCTGCCAGCCGTCCGGCTGCTCGTCATCGCCAGCGCCGGACGCGTCCAGCTTCGGTGCGGCCAGCTTCGGCCAGGAGAGTTTCCAGCGCATCAGTAGTCCTCCACGCGCTCGCCTGGCATGGCGTACTGCACGCGCTGGTACAGCGGGAACACGGTCGTATAGCCCGGAATCGGCACCGGGTCGGTGCCCGCCAAATGGGGATACACGTACATGACCAGATCGGGGTTGGGCAGGCGCTGGAACTGGCGATAGACCTCGTTGCGCGCCGTGCGCGTATAGCGCATCTGCTCGACGGGCGCGGCTTGCACATCCATCTCGGTCAGCGGACGGCGAAGGCTCTGGCGCGCATCGAGCAACTGCCTACGCGCCACCTGGCCGGCGCCACCGCCGCCGTCACCGGCGTTCTGTTGCCAGATGTCCATCATCGTGCTGTCGCCGTGGGTCAGCAGCTTTTCCTTGCTGGTGGCGCAGCCGCCGAGCAGCGCGACGGCCAAGGCCAGCGCCAGGCCTTGAGCCCAGCTATTCAAGTTCGAGGGCATGGCTTTCTCCTGCGCGGTGATCGACCTTGCGGCCTTCTGGGTCGAAGTCGATGGCGAGCGGCTTTTCGAGGTGGACGGCGACCTTGGCACCGGGCTGCACATAAACGGCAGCGAAGGCCTGGCCGTAGAGCTTGTTGACCCAGCTCGACATGTCCTGAACGCCACTGGCGAGAATCCGGCCCACGGCTTCCTGGCCGCTGATGCCCACGCTGCCGATGGAGCCGTCGGCGCCGACATAGGACGCCCTGCCGCTGTCGGATTCGATCAGTGAGGCCACGCCAGCGCCAGCCGCCGTGATCAGCGCCTGGGTGCCGAGGTACTGCTGCGCATTGCTGCGCCGCTCGCCGCTGACACAGGGAATGCCGTGCGGATCGCTGATCCAGCCCAGGCCGTCGCGTTGTTGGTTGTTTTGCTGGTTGCCCTCGCGATCCTCGGGAATGGTGCGGATGGTCCCGTCATGGAACACGAAGGTGATGCTGCGCACCTGGCCGCGCACACACGAGAGCGTCCAGTCGCCCGATGCGGTGCCGGAGAACACGGCTCCGGCCACATCGGGAATGTCGATGCCGTTCGCGGTCAAATTGTCAGGCCCGACCAAGACCTTGAAGGGGTATGGGTCGTTCACCGTGCCGTCGATCGGCACGCGGCCAATCAGCGCCGTCATTGCCACCGACCCCATCAGCGTCGAGTTGGTCGGCACGGTATAGACGGGCGTCGCGCTCTTGACGCCAGCGGCGCGTGCGCCCGCGTTCGCCACGGTTTGCGCTGTGGTTTCCAGCGTGCTCTGTGCGGAACCGAAGCTGGTGGGGAAGCTTATGCCGCCATTCGACCTGCCGCGCCAGTCGCTTTGTTTCGCGTCATCAGGCTCCACCCAGCGCATATCGCCGTCCATGCCAGCCTCGTCGCCGTCACGCAGGCCCAGCCCCACCGGCAAATCGGCATGGCCGCCACCACGCCCGCCGATGCTGTCCAGGCGCTGCTGCAGGTCAGCGAGCAGCCCCTCGGTCTGCTGGCGCGCGCTGGCCGCCTGCTGCTGGTCGCGGCGCAGGTTGGAGCGCTCGGATTCGAGGGCGGAACTGATGCGCTGGTCGATGGCGTTCTCGCGCTGGCGCAGTCGCTGATTCTCCTCACGCTGCGACCTGTTGTCGGACAGCGCGGTCTGAAGTTCGGTGCGCAACTGCTTCACCTGGGCAACCAGCGTCGCCACGGTGTCGCGCGGGGTGTCACCCTCGATGCCCAGCGCCTTCATTTCCTCCGGCGTAAGCCTGCCGCCGCCATCCGCGACAGACGGTGCCGACGGGCCGTCACCGGAGAACAGCCGGATGGCGACGAACAGCACCAGCAGGGCCACGGGGATCAGCAGCCACTTCAGGAGTCCGTTACTGCGCATGGCGGGCCTCCCTGTCGTGGCTGGCTGCTGCTTTTGGCTGCGGGAGATGCACGGCGGGGTCGAAGCGATGGATCGCCGGCAGCAGCGACTGCGCGAGCCCGTGCCCGCGCGTCACCAGGTACAGGACGGTGGTGTCCTCGGGGGTTCCGCGCGGGCCAAGCACCTCGTGCTGGAAGGTGGCGGTGAGAAAATCGCCTTGCAGCACGCGCGGGTCGAGGTTGATCCAGTCGTTGCTGTTGTTGGTCAGGCGCACGGCAGTGACCCACTGGTCTTCCAGACGCCACGAGGCGAGCGCGACCACGCGTGCCGGCAAGGTCGGCATCAGCGTGCCGAGGTCGAGGTCGCGGCGCAGGTTGACCCGCATGACGCCTGGCAAGGCTTCCACGGTGCGCAGCGGTGCGTAGAGGTTCTGCGCAGCAAAACGTGTCAGCACGACGGGGATTGGCGTTTCGCGCCGCGCCGTCCGGGTGCCTGCCTGATCCTGAGCACGAGCTTGGGGCGCATCGGCACCGTCAGGCTGATCGCCATAGCGCGCCGGTGCGCTGTTGCCCTCGACGATGCGCACCGGCTCCAGCTCGGCTTCGCCGTCCTTGGGCGGCTCCGCGGCAATGTCGAGCAGGATCAGCGCGCCGGTGTCGGCGTCCTGCAATTGCAGCCGCGTGGGCTCGATCGGCTCGCTGGCGCGCAGGTACACCGCGCCGCCCGCGCTCTGCACGCGCAAGCGCTCACCGACGCCTGCGGGAACGCCCACGCGGACGTTTCGGTCGATGAACACGATGCGCTCCTGGCCGACCTTCAACGGCACCGCCAGCGGCATGCGCTCCCAACGCAGGATCTCCACCGCCTGGACAGCGGGGGACACGACCACTGCGGCGGCCACGGCCAGCAGCCCCAGCAGCGCGAGTACAGGATGCTTCATGGGCTTCATGGGGAATTACCTCCTTGAGGCGCTTGTGGCGTCAGGCCACCAGGCACCGGGCGCGTCGGCTCCGGTGCGCTGATGCGCTGGGGCGTGCCCTCGTAGCAGTCGAGCACCAGGCCGAACGGGTTGCGTGCGGGATCGACGTCCACCCGCGCGACCTTTACGGGGTAGCGCACCAGGGCGCGTTTGACCTGCTCGGCGCCGTAGTACTCGTCGGCGCTGATGTCCAACGTCACCACCCAGTCGCGGTCGGAGATCACACGCACGCGCGCCGTGGGGTTGTCGCCATAGCTGCGACCGGGGATTTCGTAGATGCCGCGCACCCGCTGGCGCAGTTCGCCGGTGCTGCGGCGGTAGTCGTAGTCCGCCTTGAGGAATGCCTGGCAGGACGGGGTGAGGTACGGCGAGAGCGTATGGAGGTTGCGCGGGTAATCTTCTTCGCCATTCGTCGGCCAGCGGTTGAGGGTCTGGAACACGTAGAACGTGAACGCATAGACCGACTCGGGCGGCACTTCCCACCACTTGCGGGTACTGCCGGAGCGCAGGTCAGGCGGGACGTGGATGGTCAGATCGCGCGGTGCGCTCCACCAGCCGCCGCCCATGACCAGGGCGACGATGACCAGCGCACCCGCGCCGAGGCGCATCGTCTTGATGTGCGCCTGCAGGTGGGTGATCTCGTTCTTGAAACGGCTCATCGCGCGCCCCCGTGCATGCCCCTGCGGATGGTCCAGAAGCCGGAGCGCGAGATCAGCACATGGCCGCCCACCCAACCGGCCATCAGCGGATGGCGCGTGGCAATGCGCCACTGCAACTGCCGGTACAGCCAGGTGTCGGGACGCCCACGCTTGAGACGGCGCAGGATGCCGCCGCCGATGAAAACGCCCAGCGCCACGCCCAGGACAACAAAGGTCGGCGCGATGGCAATGGTGCGTAACACCCAGGACAACGGCGCGCCGACCACCAGGCCGGCGGCGCCGGACAGGCCGCAGCAGATCCACAGCTCGTCGGCGGTAAGACCGCGAACGACCACCGGGTGCCTGTTGAGCCGGTGTGGAAGGAACGTGACTGTCCCATCGGCACGGACATGCTGTTGCTCGGACATGGCCCGTCCTCGCTTACAGGATGCCGGTGGCTTCGGTGAGCAGCCAGATGCCGATCACGAGCAGGACGGCGCCGATGGCGACCGTGAGACCGAACTGGCCCCAGGTCTTGCGGCCGGTGTGGATTTCCGCGTAGGTGCCGTAGGCGTGGTAGCACACGCCAATGAACATCGACGCCACCACCAGGAGGGCCACGAGCATGATGATGTCGTAGCCGTAGTTCCTGATCGTTTCCATGATGCCGCTGCCGGCGCCGCGGGTTGGGTTTTCCAACTGCGGCAGCCCTTGCGCAAACGTCAGCGCGGGCAGCGCGGCGGCACCCAGGGCGACGGCGGCGCGTTGGACAAAACGAGTAGTGAAGATGTGGTTTGGCATGGTCAATCCCTTCAGGTCAGGAGAGGAGGAAGAACGTCAGGACGAGGTACATCGCGACAAAGCGCACGACGACGCCGAGGAACTGGCGCTGGTTGAGGCGGTTCTCGGCCCACCCCACGTAGGCCGTTCGGATGGCCCAGACGCCCCAGACGAGCAGAACCGCAAACACGATGCCGACCAGAACGGTCGCCATCGCGGACGGCGCGATGCCGCTGTTGGCTTGAAATGCCGAGACCTGGGCGCCGTTCATGGTCTGCCCTGCTCAGTCGTCGGCAGCGATGGCGGGGCGGCCCGCTCGGTGCGGTACTCGCCAGCCAGTTCAAAAAGGTCGCGCGGCTGGGCGCGTGACGGTGTGAGATGGGCTTGGATGCCGGTGCGCATACGCTCTAGGTCAGCCAGCAGTCGCGGGTAATCGAAGTGGTAGCGCTCGCCCGGCTGGATGGAGGCATGCGCGGCGCCACCCGCGACGGTGCGCTTCAGCGCATCGAGCTGGCGCAGCGCAGCGACCAGCTCCTGGCGCTGTGCCGGGGATTCGGCCAACGCCATCGGGAACTGGCCCATCAGAAGGGCCGTCACGAGAAAAGTGGGCACGCCGCGATGCGCGGCGCGCAGCCAGATCGGAGCCAACATCGCGCCATTCCTGTGTGATCAGCAATGGCTTGATCGTGGCGATCAGAGGCGTATCAAGCCGCAAACAATAAGAACCTGCGGATGACCGGATTGATGGCCTAGAGATACTTCTTGAAGCTCCCTGCAGTCAGGCTCACGGCCAGTCCCAGCAAGGCCGCGCTCGGCAGCAGGATCAGCAGCGGATGTACCGAGATCGGCAAGGCCAGGTACGTGACCCAAGGCAGCACGGCCAGCGGCATCAGACTGGCTTTCGCTCGGTGGTAGAGGAAGCCGGATTCGCGGCCCGCGCCGAACCGGCGAACGTCACGCCTCACCAAGCCGTCGATCAAACCAACAAACGCTGCTGTGAAGATCAGCGGCAGCGTGAGCGCCAGGACCAGCAGGCGCACGAGGAAAGTAAGCGTCGTGAAGGCTGCGGCGATCAAGTAACTCTCCGTCCAGACATAGACCTGACTGATGAAGTAGCGGAAGTTCCGCGCTTGCCCCTGGCTGGGCGCACGGGCGCGCTCGGCGGTCTGGCTCATGCGCTCCAGCAGCCCCGATCGCACGAACACCCATTCGTAGCCAGTGTCCACCAACTCATGCGCCGTGCGCCCCGGCTCCTGCACGACTACGCTGCGCGTGAAGTGGTTGGACAGGTGCCCCAGCTCGTACTGCAACATTTGCTGAGAGTGCTGCCAGCCTTGATCCTTCCAGAACAGGTGCATGCCGATGCACTCCATCAGGATAGAGAACAGCAGCGAGCCGACCAGCACCCCGAGCAGCCGGAACGGCAAGGTAATGGTGCCGACGATCAGGCCCTGGCGGCGGTTCTGCTCGCGCTGCGCAGTCGAGGCGGCATCGCTCATGGCGCGGCCTCTTCGCTGGCCGTGTCGCCCGTGCCGGTGATGGGTGTGGCGATGGCCGTCTCATCGAGCAGATCGTCCGGCAAGGCCGCGTCCTGCAAGACCGGGGAGCTGGTGAACTCCCACCACTGCGTGGCCTCGCTGTAGCTCTGGCGCATGTGCCCGGCCAGTTGCTGCAAGTCCGCCGGCATCACTTCATCCGGGTCTGGCGCCGGCAACGGCATACGCACCTTCCAAAGCTGACCGCCCTGCAGCAGCGCGAAGCACTGGCCTTTGGGCAGGCCGACGATGTGCGATGGCTCGATCATCGGCACGCTGGACATGCTGATGCGGTCCTGGGTGTTTGACGTAAAGTCTGTCGCTCCACGAATATCGGAGCTGTCGGTCGCGCCGCTGACGATGGTGGTCGTATAGACCTCGACCTTCGGCAATTGCCGGGTCAGCAATTCAGCGGTAGCCGTCTCGCGCACGCGCAGCATGAACAGGTTGTTGAAGTTGCCGATCACCTGACCGGCCTTCGCGCGGTTGCCAATGCGTGCTTCGATGTCCGAGAGCGTCTGTGTGTACGCGGTGACTTGCAGGCCAGCGCCGCCGCCCTTGTTGATCAGCGGGATGAACTCGTCGCCCATCAACTCGTTGAACTCATCGGCATGGACGTTGATCGGCACGCGCGAGCCAGCCGATGCGCCCGGCAGGCCGTCGTCGATCCCGTGCTTGTAGATGTGGCCGGCGACCGAAACCAGGTCGGAGAACATGGAATTGCCGACCGCCGCGGCGACCTCGGCGTCGGACAGCGCATCGAGGCCGACATAGACCACGGCGCGCTTCCTGATCACCTGCATCCAATCGAAGATCGGGCGTGGGTCAGCCAGGTCGGAGTAGTTCGGGGCCAGAAGCTGGGCGATCTTGCCGCTGGTGAGCTTCTCCAGCAGCGGCAGCAGCGATGCGACGATCTTGTCGAAGTAGGTCTTGTCGTAGCGCACTGCCGAGCGCAGGCCGTCGAGCACCGGGTCGTAGTTGCGCGCCTGCGAGAGGTACTGCTCCAGCGCCACCACGCGCTTTTCGCGCCCGATCATGTTGCGCGGGATGTTCTTCTCGTTGAGCTTGGCCTCGATCTGGACGATCACCTCCCAGGCCTTGGGCTCGGTCTTGGCGAAGTAGTGCTGGGCGTACTCGATGAACAGCGCGTCGATGTTGATCACATGGCGCTGGATCAGCATGTAGTCCGGGCGCTGGCCCAGTTCCACCAGGGCGCGGGCGATGATGTTGACGAAGCGCCATGCAAACTCGCGAAATGCCGCGCTGTTGCCTTCCCCGGAGAGCTGCCCTGCAACACGGGTGGCCACCTCGCTGATGCGCCCAAAGCGGCCCACGGCGTTGTAGCGCGCGGAAATGTCGGGCCAGCCCAAGTGGAAGACATAGAACTCGCCCTCGCGCCCCGCGCGCTTGGCCTCGACGTACACTCGCTTCAAAAGATCGGCGTCGCCCTTGGGGTCGATGACGATGACGACCTCGTGCTCGCCGTCGGCGTTCTTGCGCCGGATGTCCTGAGTCACGAACAACTCGGCCAACCGCGTCTTGCCCACGCGCGTGGTGCCCAGCACCAGCGAATGCCCGACGCGCTCACCCAGCGGTAGGCTGACGTCCACCTCATCGGGTTCGATGCCGTGCAGGCGCGGCAGGCCGCCCACAGGCGGCAGCGGGCGCACCGGGTTGAAAGGCACATCCCAGCCCGTGAGCGCAGGTAGCCGGGACAGCGGGAATGGCGCGAACTCCAGCCGTTCCTCCAGCCTGCGCGCCAGCCGGTAGGCCGGCGTCAGCTCGACGTAGCGGCGAAATTCCGGTCTGTATGTCTGCATCAGCCTATGGGTATGTTTCTGCTCCCACAGAAATCCGCGTCCCACGAACAGACGCTGCTGGCTGACCGGCACGTCCTTGCTGGTCATCACATAGCGCGGCAAGCGGCGAATGTTGCGTCGGTAGCGCAGGATGACGCGGGCATCGCGGTAGCGGATGGCACCGTAGATGCAGAACGCCAGCGCACTGCCGACGCCCATGGCGGGGCTCAGCGCGAGCGACCACGGGGCCACCAGGGACAGAAACGCGGCGCCTGCACACGCCGCGACGGTATAGAACTCCACCGCTGGGCGCAGCAGAACCTCAACCGGCTGTTTCCCCGACATGGCTTCATTGCTCGATGCCGGTGGCTGTGATCAGCACCGGGTAATGCCGCAGACCCAGGCGCTCGGCCAGGTCGTCACCGGCCACAGGCGCAAGGGGGACGCCGGGCACCAGGGCACGCAGCCGTGCCAGGCCCTGCATGGTCTCGACGTTAACCACCAGGCCCACCGCGCCGCGCTCGCGCAGCGAGGCCGCCTGACGACGAAGCCAGGCGTGAGAAGCCTCGTCGTCGCCGACGACCACGAAAGGCCGCAGACCCGGTGCCTCGATCACGCGCCGCGCGACGGTGCCAGGCGTGAGCTTGGCGCTGCGCACCGGCAACATCGCGGCCTCGCCCATGGGCGTGACGGGCACCGGGAGCATCGGGATGGGCGGTTGGGCCGGGGCATCGGCGCGCGGCTGAAGGTTCAGAGCCTCGTAGTACGGCAGCGCCGACGTGCCGCCACGGTCTTCGACCACAATCAGCGGCTCTCCGGCACGCGAGGCCAGCGGCAGAGCCGCCAGCAGCACGAGCAGGCCCTTCAGTGTGAGATTGGCCAGAGGGAACTTCGTCATGGGGATGTCTCCTGGTGCGCGGCGAGGGCTGCGGCGGTTGGGCGCGTACCCTGCACACGGGCAAGGTGGCGCGACACGCTGCGCCGATAGCGGGCGGCAGGTTCTCCACCCGCAGGACGGTGGTAGCGACCGATTGCCAGTAACCAGTCCTCGCCAGATGTGTGCTGCTCCTTCAGGATTTCAGCGGCGATGGCGAGGTTGCTGTATGGGTTGAGCAGGTCGCACGGGCTGGCGTAGCGCTGCTGGTGGTAGCCGAGGTTGATCTGGCCCAGGCCCGCGTCGATGCGTGTGTGCGGCGTGGAGTGCATTGCCTGCTGCAAACCGGCGCAGGCGTCGGCACGGGTGGCGAAGCGGTGCGACTGGCCGGCGACGTTGAGCGACCACGGCCACGGGACGATGCGCCCGTTGCGGCGGATGCCGCTCTCCTGCAAGGCCACCGCGTAGAGCACCGTCGAGGGAATGCCCGCGCGCTGGGCCGCAAGTTGATAGGCCGGTGGCGGAATCTCTTGGGCATGGGCGGCGCAGGCGCACAGGCCCGCCGCGAGCACCAGTGCGCGCAAGCACTGCGAAACGGAGGTGGCCGCTACGGCTGGCGCTGCCATTGACCGTTCACCTCGCGCACGACTGCTGGAAGGTCTCCGGGCAAGCTCAGCGACAGCCACCGCCCGCCATCATGGTTGAGCGTGATGCCACCGCTGCGCACGCGCGCCGGATCGACGTTCGCACGCTTGGCCCAGTCGCGGATGCGCGTGTCGTCTTGGCGGCTGCCGACCATGTACAGGTCGAACTCGGTGCCGGAGGATTGCAGGCGCTGCACAAGCTGTCCGCAGGCCGCGCAGCCGTCCTTGACGAATACTGCCGTGCGGCCTGAACCGCGCAAGGGGTTGGCGCTTGTGGCGGCGCCGGGCTTGTCGTCAGGCAGGTTCACCCGCTGCATGCCGGGATTCAGGCGCTGCCAGGCCTCGTCGTAGGCACGTTGGTAGGCGAGCAGCTTCTCGACGCGGCGCGCTTCGACCTGCACCTGCAGCTCGGCGTAGCGGTGCCGTTCCTCGTCGGTGCGCGCCTCGATGCCCAGGGCGGACAGCGGGTCCAGGTTGGGCGAGTAGATGCCCAGCGGCCCGTCCATCAGTTCGCGGTAGCGCGCCCACTCCTGCGGTTGCAGGCCCCATTCGCTTGTCACCCGGTCGTCCAGGGCGTGGGCGATCAGCGAGCGCTCCTGACTGTGCGCATTGCCGGCGGGAGCCGTGGCCGGCTGCTGCGCCCCGGCGGGCAACTGGGCAGACGCGAGCAGAAGCGCGGAAAGGATGATGGCTGGCTTCATGTCGTGTCCTCAGCTCAAGGGATCGCCACGCGACGGGTCTGGTCGCCGGTCTGGAACACGGCGGTGCTGCCCTCGACCGCCTGCAAGCGCCACGAGCCGATCGCATCGCCTGGAAGCAGCACCTGAAGCTGGTCGGGCGTGAAGTCCCCGCTGCTCGGCGCGACGGACAGGCTGCGCTGGCCGGCGCGAAGTTCGGCGCCGACAATGCGGAACGGCAGTGGCGGCGGCTCGGGCTTGGCGGTGACGGGTTGGCTCGGGGAGCGCCGCTGGGCTGGCGTTGTGGCACGCGGGGTGGTCTGGCGTGCCCTGATCTGCTCGACCTCCTTGCGCAGCGCCAGAACGTCGTCGGCAGTGGCATGACCGCCCATCGTCTGCTCGATTTGGGCGATGCGTGCCTCCAGCGCTTGGCGGGTGTCCTGCAGGCCTGCGGCGGTGGCGGCTGCGGGCTGCTGCTGCATGGTCGCGGCCAGCCCGGCTACCTGGGCTTCGAGGCGTTGCAGCCGGGTGTCGAGCCGCTGCTGGTCGGCCTGATCGTTTATCGCCTGGTGGCCCCGAAGTGCGAAGACACTGAGGCCAATCAGCCAAAGCCACAGCAGGCTCTGCACCACCACGGTGAAGGTCGGGCGCCGGAGAGACTGCGTGGGGTTCATGGCTGGCCTCCCGAAATGGAAGGAGGCAGCGGGAACGTCTGCGCCGCTTCGGCGGCGGGCAGCCCGGGAACCGGCTCGGTGCCTGCATCGCGACCGGGCTGCTCGAAGCAGACCTGCCGTGTCCGGTCATCTGCGTGCACTTCCCAGGCCGGGCCGGCCAGGGTGAGCAGCGCATCGCGCAAGGTCATGGGGCCGAGATGTAGATGCGCCGCTGGCAGCGGCAGCGCGTACAGCGCGGTCACCGCGTGCGCGGTCTCGCAAAGCTGGTAGCCGCTGCGCTTGAGTACATGCCGCAGCCCGTCGCCGACCGTGGCACGGGCATCCTCGGGCATAGACACGTCGATGGTCTGCAACAGCAAGTCACGCTGCGCCGCCGAGGGTGCCAGCTCGACCAGCGTGTAGCGGCCATAGCGCACGACGGGAATGAACTCAGAGGCCTCGGGTTCGGGAACGGAGGCGACTTCTTCTATGGCGTTTGGCACCAGTGGCGCGGTCGTGGTGGCGCAGCCGCTGGCTAGCGCTGCAGCCAGGAGACCAGCGCCGACCAGACGCCGGGATACTTGGATTGCGGGCATGACATCGGCTCTTCTGTTGCGATGCCGATACCTTGGCGGCGCGCCGCCGCACGGTCAGCCAGGAATGCGATCTGCGGGCTACCCGTTTTCAGAGGTACGCCCCTGACGCCAGCCGCATATCGTCAAGGCGGCACAAGAGGCGCAGCCGTTGTTGCGCATCACCAGCCGTGCATGGATCAGCCTGGGCTGCGCCTCAGCAAGGAGCCAACACATGAGTTCTCATATCGCCGCTTGATCGACCCGCCGGCTCAGGGCTTTGGCGCTTTCCTTGCGCTCGCTGTAGCGATCCACTAGATAGGGCGCCACATCGCGCGTGAGCAGCGAGAACTTCATCAGCTCTTCCATCACATCCACGATGCGGTCGTAATAGGCAGAGGGCTTCATGCGTCCTGCTTCATCAAACTCCTGGTATGCCTTGGCCACCGAGGACTGGTTGGGAATGGTCAGCATCCGCATCCAGCGGCCCAACACGCGCATCTGGTTGATGGCATTGAAGGATTGAGAACCGCCCGATACCTGCATCACCGCCAGCGTCTTGCCCTGAGTGGGGCGCACCGCGCCGATGGACAGTGGAATCCAGTCGATCTGCGTTTTCATCAGGCCGGTCATGGCGCCGTGGCGCTCAGGCGAACTCCACACCATGCTTTCGGCCCATTGCACCAGTTCGTGCAGTTCCCTGACCTTCGGGTGATCGTGAGGCGCATCGTCCACCAGCGGCAGGCCCGAGGGGTTGAACATTCGCGTTTCGCCACCGAGCGCACGCAGGATGCGCGCCGCTTCTTCGGCAGCCAGGCGGCTGAACGAGCGTTCGCGCAGTAGAGCCGTAGAGCAGCAGGAAGCGCGGCGCGTGGGTGGCACGCTCGGGCGCCATCAGCCGCTGGGCATCGGGTTGCTGGAACAGCGCGGTGCCGATATTGGGCAGGTCAACTCTGGATTCAGACACGGCGGCCTTCCGCATTCACGACGGCTTCGCCGTCTTCCTTGCTGAATGCACCGCGCTGCGGCTGGGGCAGGATGTCCAACACCGTCTCCGAAGGCCGGCACAGCATGGTGCCCAGCGGCGTGACCACGATGGGGCGGTTGATAAGAATGGGGTGCTGGAGCATGAATCCGATCAACTGCTCGTCGCTCCATTTCGGGTCATCGAGACCCAACTCGGCATAAGGCGTACCCTTTTCGCGCAGGACGGCACGTACCGGCACGCCCATGGCGGCGATCAGCGCTGTCAACGTGGCCCGGTCGGGCGGTGTCTTCAGGTACTCGATGACGACAGGCTCCTCGCCACTGTTACGGATCATGGCGAGCACGTTGCGCGATGTGCCGCAGGCGGGGTTGTGATAAATAGTGATTGGATTCATTGCTGTATGCCGACTCAGAAATTCGTAGGGTTGGGGATCTGTGTTCCAGTGGCCCAGGCGTATTCGATGGTTGCCAATATGCTGAGCAGCCCAAGCATGAGGTGGCCCAAGGCTGGGCCGCTCGGAACGTACAGCGCCATCCAAAGCGGCAGGTAGCGTTCGAATCGGCCCATAGGCGAGGCAGCGCGGGCCATGACACTCTCCAGCTCGCCAAGGCCCACAGGCGCTTTAGCACCCACGGGCCCTTCAGTCATGAGAGATGCGACGGCGTGGTGCCCGGCTTGATGGCTTCGATCGTGGCCGAGACGACGAAGTCGGTGACCTTGCGTCCCGGCGCCCAGTCCTCGATGAAGGTCTTCGACTCGTCTTTCGGCTGGATGCGGATCTGCTCGAATCCGGCGGCACGCATCATCGCCTCCAGGTCGGCAATCAGCGATGCGTTGCCCATGCACCCGGCAATGAGCGCGGCATCGTTGCGCATGTCCTCGGGCAGCGGGGCAGTCGCGACCACGTCGGAAATGGCCAGCCGCCCCCCGGCCTTGAGCACGCGGAAAGCCTCGCGGAACACCTGGGGCTTGTCGGGCGACAGGTTGATGACGCAATTGGAGATCACCACGTCGGCAACAGCATCGGCAATCGGCAGGTGCTCGATCTCGCCGAGGCGGAACTCCACGTTCCCGTACTGCCCCTTCAGGGCGTTGGCACGCGCCTTGGAGACCATCTCCGGGGTCATGTCAACGCCGATCACTTGGCCGCTAGGCCCGACCTCGCCAACGGCCAGGAAGCAGTCGAAGCCGCCGCCCGATCCCAGGTCGACGACTGTTTCGCCCGGCTTCAGTGCGGCAATGGCCTTGGGGTTGCCGCAGCCCAGGCCCATATCGGCGCCAGCAGGCGCCAGATCCAAGTCGGCCTGGCTGTAGCCCAGACGGGTGGAGATGAGCGTGTTGATGGCGCCATCGTCGCTGACGCCGCAGCAACTCGAAGCATTGCCGCTGCTTTGGCCCTTGTCGCTGGCCTGAGCCACCTGGGCATAGGCATTTCGCACGGTACGGCGATGCGCATCGTCACTCATTGGTGTCAACGATACGTTGGGCTGCGTCGCAGGGGTGCAGCAGGTATTCGGCTTGTCCATAGATGGGCTCCTTAGGTGAGAGGTTCCAGATACCCGTTTGCCGACATTCGTCATAACGCTGCAAAACGCACGCGCGTGCGGTTGGCAAAAGCCACCAGGGACAGCATCACTGGCACCTCGACCAGCACGCCAACCACGGTGGCCAGCGCCGCGCCCGAGTTCAGGCCAAACAGGCCAATAGCCACGGCCACCGCCAACTCGAAGAAGTTGGACGTACCGATCAGCGCGCAGGGCGCGGCAATCGGGTGCGGCAGACGCCAGGCCCAGGCCCAGGCATAACCCAGGGCGAAAATGGCGTAGGACTGGATCAGGATGGGCACGGCAATCAGCGCAATCAGCATGGGCTGGGCCAGGATCACCGGGCCCTGAAAGCCGAACAGCAGCACCACGGTCAGCAGCAGCCCGAGCATGGAAGCAGCGTTCGCCCAAGTGAATTTGACCCTACTTCTGCAAGCCATTTTGACCCTAGGTCGGATGGCCGCCTGGACCAGGCCCTATGGGCCGACCTGTTCCAGCAGTGATGGTGTCAAAACACCCTGCATGCGCTGAAAGGAGGGGTACCACTTCCTCAGCGCTGTGATCGCTTCCTTCGGCGTGCCGCCAAACACCTGCAGCTTGGCGCCGCACATGCGAGCAACGAACCCGTCGCCCGCCTCAAACACCCAAAACACCGGTTTCTTCCCTGGCAGACCCAGCAAGTTGAGCCGCCTGCAGGGCATGGCGCTGGGCTGCGCCGCCTGAGAGACTGTCCAACCGGCTTGAGGGAGCCAAGTCAAACATGGCCCCACGCACACGCTCAACACCGACTTCCATGTTTTGTCTAGCGCTTTCCTGAAAGCGTACTCCCGGGCGGACTTGTTGGGAAGGGGTAAGCTGGGCCAACCGACAGACGTAGGGTTGTTGGCCGCAGGGTGCCCAATGAACACCCAGTGGCCACCGGGCTGCTGAGCAGCGGACCAGTCGCAGGGCTCAATCGCTGGCGTCGCATCCTCCGGCAATATGTGATCCACACCTGCCCGTGCCTGAAAATGGGCTGAACGCCAGAGCTGGAGCAGGGTGAAGCCGGCCGCCTGGTATTCCAGCCAAATGTGTAAGGGAGAGTGCGGCGATATGGACGCTCCGCGCAATGTGAACGGACAGGCATAAAAGCCGGTGGGCCCCAACCCGCCGTACAGCGTATTGGCCTTGTCTGGCCCTGGAGGCCGGTAGGGCCAGCGTCGTTCGCGCGCCTGCGGCTCCACCTGTTGTGCCCACATCCACTCGGTCCATGCAGGAACCGCTTCGGGGTTGTGGTGCAGAAGTCGCTTCTCGTCACCGCTTGGCAGGAATTGGAATTGTTGACCCCAGCGATCGCCATGGCGAACTCCATGACTGCGCAGGTAGCGAGCGACTGACTTGTAGACATGGTTTGCTGGCGTTTCTGCCCAGTACGTGGGTCTGGGCGGCGCAGGGTGGTGACGCCGAATTTTCTTCGTTTGGAGGGGCAAATCGTATGTAGATGCGTGGCGGAATGACCGCCAGGCCGGGGGTGCTGCTTCGGCTTGGCAGGTCATGCACTTTGGGTATGCCAGCCCCAAGGCACTGGAGAGTTCCCACACCACGTGCGAGGTCAGCGCTTCGCGTGACAACGGGGCCAGCTCTCGCCATGCGGAGGATCTGACGACGCGCGACAACTGATCCAGCCATTGAACAACGGCGTCAAGTGCTTGTGTTTGGGGCGGGGTCAGGCGGGGAACACGACAGACCTCGGGTGTGAAGAAAGTGAACTGACCGCATGGGCAGCAAGCTCGAAGGTTCAGGTCGGCAGTCGTGAGCTTGTCGGGGAACGCGCGGCCACAGTGACAGCGCTCAAGCAGAGGGCGGTTGTGGATGGGGCAGTCCTGCAGCAGCCGAAGTGAAAACAGGGCAGAGTGATATCCCTCATCAAGGCAAGTCAGACAAACCCGAAAACCCTGGGCCACCAGCGGCCGCATCCACGAGGGCAGAGCGCCCAGGTGAGACCACCGAAAAACCTCCAGCGGCTCACCGAGCGCGTGCGCCAGCGCCTCGGTGTTGAAGGCGCACTTGGGGTTGTGCAGCGGGTGCAGGCGTCGACGGTGCTGGGGTGCTGTGAGGCTGGCGGGCCAGCCGGGCAGTTCTCCTGCCTTGTGCCCGTTCAGGGCGGCCACACGCATGAGGGTGTGCCACAGCGACGCGTAGGGTCTGATGCTGCCGCGGTACCAGGTCAGAGTGGCGATCAAACCGGCGGCCAACTCGGTCGCAGCATCGGTCATGGGCACAGTGAGGCCATGCATCACCCCGTCACCTTGGGTCGCAATTTGGGAGCGGCAGCCGACACAATGGCCATCAAGGGCTTGTGACCACTGTCGGCCACGATGGCCTGCCAGGACTCGGGCGCCGTGACGTCGTCCCACTCCGCGCCGCCGGCCAGCCGCAAGAGCACGTGCCGGCAGGCGTGTGCGACAGTCTTCATCGGGAAATCGAGGGGTCCAGCGTAGCGCTCAGGCAGTTCATCGACCATCGCGTTGAAGAGGGCGTCTGCCTGATGCTCCATGCGCTGGCCTGCGGCCCATGCTTTGGGTGCCAGGCCTGCGGAGTAGGAGATATCCGATCCTGGAGGCCAGCATGTGTTGTCGTAGCCGGCCATCACATAGGCCAGTTCCCTGGACGTTGCGCACCCCATGAAAAGGCTTGGACAAGAGCATGAAGCGGGCAGCAACATGGGCGCCACCGGACAAGGCCATTCCCATGGGTTCGTCGAAGAATTGCAGCGAGGCGACGGAAAAGACACACAGGCGGATGCGCTGTCTCTCCAGCGTGCTGTGCAGCTCCACCAGCCAGATCCACTCACGCTGGGTCATGGCCTGCGCCTCGTCAATGACCAGCACCAGAAAACGCCCCCGACCTTGAGCGGCCATGGCCATCCAGCGCTCGATGAGCATGTGCTGGCGGTCGAGTGGACTACGAACCGCGTGAGCCAGCGGATGTTGGCTGGCCTGCAGCAGATTCGCGTAGAACCGGCCCACCGACTGCGCCGTACCGGAATCGATGTGGCTCCAGACCACCATGGGTACAAATCCCCCGTGCCGCTCGGACAGCAGCCGCTGCAGCCAATGGTTGACTGCGCTGGATTTGCCGAACCGAGACGGGCCAAAAATGGTGGCACCGTCGGCCTGATCGTCCAGCCAACCGGCCATCGTATTGGCCATGTCATGGATGGCCAGTGTGAACAGCGAATAGTCGCGGGTCACGATGGGGTGCTCCGGCGCGATATGTGCCGGAACAAGTGCTGCGGCGGTCTGGGGTTCAATCACCACTGCTGGGCCGTTCTGGGTGGGGGGAGGGCGCTTGGCGGAGCGGGTCCAATGGCGACGGATGGTGTCGGCCGTTGAGGTCGCGCTGGCTCTGTCACTGGTTCAGGCGCTGGCGGCGCTGACCCTGCCTGGGCTGTGAGTGCGCTTCTGGCCAGCGACACCATGGATTGGCCGGCCTTCGACTCGGCGTGGCGCTGCAAGACGCGCCTGGCTTCAAGGTAGGCTGGGTGGGCGGGCAGTTTTTTGTCAGGCGAAGATTCCGCGTAATGCACCAACTCTTCGATGGCGTCGCAGTGGCTGGACAGGTGCAGCAGGCGCCGTTTGTGCAGTGCACGTATCGCTTGGCGGATGTATAGCGTGTGAGGTGTTTGATGCCAAGGCGGGGCCGCGCGCACGGTACCCAGGTACAGACCCTGTGCGTTTGAAACGCTGGCGTAGCGGGCATCGTCCTCATCCTCAATGTGGAGCCAGAGGTTCTTACCTATGAGGTCGGTGCGCAGGCACAGCCACTCGGCCGAATACCGGGCGTTGGCAAAGTTGAAATGGGGGCGCCGTCCGGTGGCAACACCTCCGAGCAGGGTGCACAACTTGCGCACGCCCACCATCCTGCGGACGGCACCGGGGTCCGCCACGCGCACGTGTGTTTCTCTCTGTGCGCACAACCACTCGAGCTGATCGAGTGGGCTGCGGTAGCCCAGGCCGCTGTGGGGTGTTGCGTTGTAGTTGGCGATGATGGTGTCGAGCAACTCAGCGGCGTACTCGAGTTGAAACTGCGTGGCTTGGGCTGCCGCGTCCGGATCGGCGCGCCGGACATCGTTTGGTGAGCCACCTGTGGTTGGCGACAGCCGATGAAACCCACCGTCGGCCAGCCGCCGAAAGAATGACTCGACAAAAGGACGGTCGTCCAAGCTGCGCCGGCTGGCGAACGTTGTGGTGTCTTGTGGTTTCAGAACCCGGGCGCCGACCACATCATGCATGGGCTGTTCGACGCGGTTGCAGATGTTGGCCAAGGCACCATCGACACTGAATTCGTCCCAACAGGCCCCCAGAAAACGAGGCGACCGATAGGAGGCAAAGCCAGCCTTGTCGACGTAGGCGTTGTCGCTGAACTGCAGGTCACGCGGGGTCCATGGCGAGAGTGCGTGTTTGACAGCGCGCAGCACGTCCTCGGCCGAGCACTCCCGGCGCAGGCTCAGGTGGTAGCCCAGCACCACGCGGGACGCCACTTCCATGATGACGACAACCCAAAGTCGATGGATCTTGCGCGGCTCGGTCCCGCCGTGAGGAGATGGGACCATCACCACCATGCGCGCATCCAGCTTGTGTGCGTCGCATTCAACTCTCCCAAAAGCCTGCAACCTTGGGCGCTCGACACCGTCACCTGCGCGGGCTTTGCGAACAGCGTTCTGGCCGCCCAGGATCTCGAGCTGGCGTTTGGGGTTCTGGGCAAGCACCTTGGAAATGAAGGTGTTGATCGTGACGTAGCCCAAGCGATCCACGTTGAACGGCCACTCCCCACGCTCTTCATTGCCGAGCTTGCGCAGCTCCTCGATGAACCAGCGAAACAGCGCTTGCCTGGGTTGCTTGGCCGTGGCCAGTGCGGGGCCCTTGAGGAGGATCTGCCGGCGAAAGCGGGCTTCAAGGTCTTGGCCGCCCGGTGAAGAAAAGATCCATTGGAGCGCGCCGGCCGCGCCTCCGCCCCATGGACTGATCACTGGAGGTGTTTCACGGGTGTAGGGTTTGATCCGCAGAAACGGCAATGCACCTCGCCAGCCCAGCAGCGTGCCGTCATCCTGCTGCTGCAGGCAGCGCTCGACGATGATGCGGTAGACGTTGCGCCTCTTCAGGCCGGTTTCCTGGAGCAGTTGAGCCTCGTTGGCCCCGCCCAGGTACAGCACGATGGCACGTTTGCGGTTGAGGAATTGCCGCTGCCTTGCTGGAGGCAACGCTGCCTCATCGACCTCGACCCATTGGGTGATGTCGACCTGTGGCGGCGCAGTGAAGTCACTGGCTGCCGTGCGCACTCCGACCCGTTGCCGTTTTGTCATTGCTGACCCCAGCACTGAAGGCAATCACGGGCGAAATTTACTTGAAATCGCCATCAAGGGCCAGTTTCTCTTGCAAGGGTCCCGTGAAATCGGCGCGAACGCCTCCCAGACTCGCCAGGGTGCGTATGGCCTCCAATTGCCAGTAAGCGACAGAACCCTACTACAAAAGCCGACGTAACCACTCAATAAAACGCGTCACCCAAGACGCCGACTGCGTAGTTTCTTCTCTGGGCTGATCCACCCTGGACTCTCTTTGTGCTTCCACTTCCACTGCGCGATGGTCGCCCGCCCGCACTCGCCTGATCTGCCCTTCGGACATGGCACTTGCCCATAGAACTTTTCCGGAGGTTATCCAATAGTGCGACCGACAGGGAAAGCTCCAGTTGCCAATGGACGGATGCAAAGACACAGTGGCTCCGTGATCGCTCAAGTGCCACTTCGCTGGATTCAGCGGCGTCACGACTTCCATGCCGCAGCCGCAGCAGCACAGATGTGTCGCTGTCCGATACTTCATGGAAATGTAGAGTCGGCCTCCTTCCAGACGAGCCGGAATGAAATCGACATACTCATGCTGAATGCGGTTCAGTCGAGCCATTACACTCCCTCAGCCACAATTTCGTTGGCGCTGATCGAGTAGCCGCATCGGTAGTCGTGACAACTATCGGCATAGAAGCCGACGAGCTTTTTGAAGCGAATAACGGCAATTGAGGCGGCCAAAGCGTTCAACTCCACGATCTGGATGTTCGTCGAGTATTCGTTTTCTGCGCCATTGCCATCTGCAAAGGAAATGTGAGGGCGGGCCTGATTCCTGGTCTGTGGCGTGCTCGTGACCACCCGGACGAGTCCCCTCAGTTGATCGTCATTGCGCAGCACACCCATGCCCGTCTCGATGAACGGTGTTCCCATCTGTTCCAGCGCAGCAACGATCTCACGCTTGGCCTGGCTGGAGTCCATGCACAGGAACACATAGTCGAACCCCTGCAACTCGCTGGCGTTTGAGCTGTCCAGAAAGCGGGGGTGGGCAACTATGCCGGCACGCATCTCGCCGTAGACACGCGCCCAGTACTGGACTTTCGTGCTGTGTGCTCTCAGGTCTCCGATGGACGCAGCACCCGGCGCACGGAACGCATTGTGTTGTTCAAACACATCG
Source organism: Variovorax sp. GW821-FHT09B01 (assembly GCF_059418345.1). Classification (NCBI taxonomy): domain Bacteria; kingdom Pseudomonadati; phylum Pseudomonadota; class Betaproteobacteria; order Burkholderiales; family Comamonadaceae; genus Variovorax; species Variovorax sp. GW821-FHT09B01. Next base: position 38,875 of record NZ_JBWKPQ010000015.1, read on the forward strand.
CCATCGAAAAGGTGGATCTCCGCGATACGAGTCTTGGCCAGGAAATCCAGAACATAGGCGCCCGTGCCGCCCAACCCGACGATGGCCACGCGAAGCCGGGCCAGCTTTTCGTTGAGGGCGCCAACGTTCACCCGGGCAGAAGCCGTGTCGATGTAGTTGAACAAGGTCTCTTCCTCGCCCGCCAAATGCACCGGATGCGTCATTGCCGTCACGGACGGATCGATCATCCGGGCTTCTCCACTGATGCGTTCGATATACGTCGTCATCTTGTGGTGGTAGTCGCGATAGTCGGCCTTGGCGGAAAACGTGAAGTCGGCCTGAATCCCGTCACCGAACGATTGGGCGGGGCTCCCATTTTCGATGGAGGTCATCTTTGCGCCGGTGCTCAGGCAAGGATGCTCCCCGGTCCAGTAGGTCACATGGGTTTCCGGCTTCTTGGTCGCGTCATCCGCCAGCTCCAGGCCGGAGATCAATATTCCACGCTTGATCTGCCGCTGTGCATTGGCGTAGGGAATGTCCTTGATGAGAAGGTACGCCCCTTTGCATTCGAGGTCGTAACCGTCCTGGCGCAGCCTTTGCAGGTCAGGACTACGAGCGATTGGTCGGCGTGACATCGAACTCCATCCCATCGTTGACCTTGACCGACTCGCCAGCCACCAGAGACCCCTTGGGCTTGCCCGAGTGACCCTTGGTGTACTGGATCGTGAAATCGACGCCATCCCCAGTGGGCGGGTTGTCGAATGACAGGGCGACGATTTCCGCAAAGGTCAGGAAGTCCTTCTCCACAACCTTCGCACGGCCGTTGAAGATGACGGTGACGTCCTTCTTGCCCGGAGATTTGTCTGCTGCTTCATTCATGATGAATTTGTCCTTGGGTTGATGCTTTTGGTGCCCGCCTCCGCGCATGTGCCGGGCAGGTAACCTCTGGCTGTTACAACAGTCCGCCTACTTGGCGTCCTTTGGCGGGCACGGATCGTTGCCGTAGGAGTCCCGGGCACGGATACGCCCGTCCTGCCCGTGAATCAGCAGTTCGCCCTGACCCTGCCGGGCCATCTCGCGTCCTGTCTGGATCGCCTGCGCCTGGGTGTCGAAGACCTGGCTTGCGCGCTGCCCGCCTTCGCGCAAGGCTCCCCACTGAGCGCCGCGCATAACGATGTGAACATTGTTTCGATTTGCCATTTGGAACCTCCAATGGATTGACGAAATGGAGTTTACAAAATAAAATTCAAGCAGTCAATCTGTAAACCAAAAATCGGAGAGCATCATGATCGGAAATCGGCTTAAAAGGTCCCGCGAAGCGCTGGGCCTGTCGCTGCGCGACCTCGAAGCCGCCATCCATGGGCAGGTGTCGGCGCAGGCCATCGGCAAGTACGAGCGCGATGAAATGATGCCCAGTTCGACGGTGCTGCTCGCACTGGGGCGGGCGCTTCGCGTCTCGCCGGAATTCCTTCTCAGCGAGCGAGAAATCGAGCTGACGGGGGTGGACTTCCGCAAGGCACCGCATGCCGGCGTGAAGGAAGAGCGCGCGGTCGAGGCCGCCATCCTGGATCAGGTCGAGCGCTATCTGGAGCTGGAGGAACTGTTCCCCGGGCTAGACGAAGCATGGATTGCCCCTGGCGCCGTAGAGTTCGAAATCCATCGAATCGAAGATGCGGAGCGGGCCGCCTATGCCCTGCGAGAACTCTGGGCACTTGGCATCGACCCGATTCCCATCATGGCCGAGCTGCTGGAGGACAAAGGGGTCAAGGTGATCGCGTTGGACCTTCCCATCGCCGTTTCGGGCTCCAAGGCGTTCGTCACGCGGCCTGAACATGGGGACGTACCGGTCATTGTCGTCAATCAGCACCACAACGGAGAAAGGCAGCGGTTCACGCTGGCACACGAACTCGCTCACCTCGTGCTGCGGTTCAGTGGTCTTAGCGAAGCGGATCAGGAGAAGGCTGCGGATCGGTTCGCCGGTGCCTTTCTCATGGCGAAGGACATGGTGTTGCGGCTACTGGGTCAACACCGCACGTCTATTTCGTTGGGCGAGTTGGCCGAGTTGAAGAAAATCTTCAAGGTCAGCGTGGCTTCGCTGGTCGTGCGTTGTTCGCAGTTGGGCGTGCTGACGAAGGCCGCCTACGGGAGGTTGTGGGCGCAGATTCGCGGCCTGGGGTGGAATGGGCCGGCATCGGCGGAGCCTTACTCACTGCCCGCAGAAGTGCCGTTACGGATGGAGCGCATGTGTCTGCGAGCAGTCGCCGAAGCCGTCATATCCGAGGCCAAAGCGGCCGAGCTTCTCAATATCAGCGTTCGTGAGCTTGATCGGCGTCTGATGGGACAAATCGTATAGATCGCCATGATCATCCTGGTCTCCGACACATCCATACTGATCGACTTGGAACGGGGCGGGCTGCTCGAGGCTGCTTTTTCCTGTGGATTGACGATGGTTGTTCCAGATCTCTTGTATGAGAGGGAACTGGAACCGGAAAACGGCCCATTCCTGCGAAAGCTGGGCTTGGGCGTGGTCGCGCTGACCTCTGAGGAGGTGGCTTTTGCGCAGCAACTTCGCACCGAGCGCAAAGCGCTCTCGTTGCCGGATTGCTTCGCGCTGAGCTGCGCGACCCGCGCCGATCACGCTCTCGTGACGGGCGACAGGATTCTTCGCAGTGAGGCCACCGCGCGTCGAAGGACCGTTTATGGACTACTCTGGATACTGGATCAGATGGTTGCATCCGGGGGAATCTCGATGGCTGCGCTCCATGAGGGCCTGACACGCATATCGTCCGATCGCCGCTGCCGTCTTCCTCACGCCGAAGTACGTATGCGATTAGATGCCTGGGCGAACCCGTAGCCACGTCGGCAAACCATGCTCATTCAGGGTGATCTGCGCGAACGCATCCCAATTTGTCAGGTCGCGTAAGGCCTCCCAAGGTTTGGATCACTCTCCTTCCCGTTTGCTGGAGGCAGCGCAGTGAAGGCACTGGCTGCCGTGCGCACTCCGATCAGTTGCCGTTGTGTCATTGCTGACCCCAGCACTGAAGGCAATCACGGGCGAAAATTTCTTGAAATCGCCATTAGGGGCCAGTTTCTCTTGCACAGCGGCCCCTGAAACTGGCACGAAAGGAGGGGATTCAGCTGCTATTTGACCCCAGATCTAGGGTCAAAATGTCTTGCGCGAACGCACTGCGCTTACACAAGAGAAGTTGTACTCAAACTGCAAGAGAAGTTGTGTTCTATGCAGCCTGTGGGCTTGGTTGCCGCTGATGCACCAAGCCTGGCGAGTCCAAACGCCAGTTGAACACCAGATTACGCCGATTCACGGTCCGATACAAGTCCGAGCCGACCAACTGCGGTGGCGCCGTCAGCCAGCGAAGGTGCGGGGCAGGCACATGATGGGGTTCAAGACATTCCACACGGCCCGTCGACTGATCACGGATATCGAGACCATGCACATGATTCGCAAGGGGCAGATGAACTGCCCCAAAGGGTCAACCACGTCGGTCGCACAACAGTTCTATAGCTTGACCATTTGAATTGAGAGGTCGTTGCACAAGTCAGCACGCCCCCCATCCGCTATCGCGACAGAACCCGGCCGATTGGCTGCACCGATATAACCATCATCGACCCCATGAATCCTTGGGCCGTGTTCCACCGGTCGAGTACCGTATAAAACAGTTTCCCAACCTCTACTTCTGACTGGCTCAGAAATTCGAGGGGACTTCAAGGCTAACAAAATCAAGTCCGGATTGCCGGGGGGGCTTGTATGCACAGGGCTACCACTGCGTCGGTCAGGGCATCAATCGAGATTCCCTTTTTAGGATTGAACCACAGCGCTGACCCGTTCAATAGTCCGAACATCAAATGGCGCGCAAGCGACACCTCGCCTTGCAAGCAGCCGGTCGACGCGAGTTCTTGGAGCACGGGCGTCCATGTCGCTTCGTAGTCACCTTGCAGCTTCGCGATGACATTCTGCTGCCTTCTGTTGAGAGAGCGGGACTCGTAGAGCACCGCATGCATGAAGTCTCTGCTCGGCCCCAGTAGCGTATCGAAATGCGATCGGATCAATTGCCGCAGCGTAGTCGCAGCGTCATGTTCGGCAAGGAGCACGATCGTCTGGCGCGCCAGCGCGCTACGCATGCCTTCCTGCATCACCTCATACAACAGCGCATCCTTGCTTTTGAAGTGACAAAACAGTGATCCGGAATGCATGCCAACGGCGCAGGCGATGTCGCGCGTGCTCGTGCCGTTGAAGCCGTTGCGTCGAAACAGTTTGGCCGCAGCCTTGACGATATCTTGGCGGCGGTTGCCTTCATTTCGCTCTTGCGGCGTCTTGCGTGGGCGGCCTCGCGGCCGCTTGGTTGCTGCGAAAGTGGGAAGGGAGCGCGCGGCACACATCATCCGCAAACGAGTAGCGACGCCTGCCAAAGGTGCCGGTTCGTAAGCTCAGGCCAGCCCGAAAGCGGCGGACGGAGGCCTCGACCGTGTTGCGAACCTTGGTCCGGCTGGTCGGCGCCGGGGATGACGGCCATCGGCTCAGTACGACTTCGGCAAGCCCAGCACATGTTCGCCGATGTAGTTGAGCAGCATCTCGTTGTTGATGGGCGCGATTTCCAGCAGGCGCACCATGGGCCACAGCGTAACGATGTCGTAGTCGCGGTCGAACCCGTAACCGCCGTGGGTTTGCATCGCGGCCTCGACGGCGGCTACTGCCGCTTGCGAGCCTAACAGCTTGGCCATGTTGGCATGCGCACCGGCGTCCTCGCCGGCGTCGAAGTGCTCGGCGGCGTTGTAGGTCATCAGGCGCGCCGCCTCGATTTGCGCCTTGGCCTGCGCCATGCGGTGCTGTAGCGCCTGGTAGGAGCCGATCGGCTTGCCGAATGGCTTGCGATCTTTCGAGTAGGCCACCGCCTTGGCCAGCGCATAGTCACCCAGGCCGATGGCGGCGCCGGCGGCCAGCAGGCGCTCGGAGTTCAGGCCTTCGAACATCAGCTTGGCGCCCTTGCCGGCTTCGCCGATCAGCGCGTCGGCGGGCAGTTTGACGTTGTCAAAGAACACCATGTACTGGCGCTCGGCGGTCTCGACCTGGATGTTGAGTTGCGTGAGCTGGATGCCGGGCGTTTTCATGTCGAGCACGAACAGCGAGATGCCTTCGGTGCGGTTTTTCACCTCGCCTGCCTTGGTGGTGCGGGCAATCACCAGCATGTAGTCGGCATCGCGCGCGCCAGAAATGAAGACCTTCTGGCCATTGAGCACCCAGCCATCGCCGTCCGGTGTTGCCAGTGTGGTCATGGCAAAGCTGTTGGTGCCGGCATTGGGTTCGGTGATGGCAAAGCACAGTTTCTTCTCTCCGGTGCAGGTGGGCGTGACGAACTTGCGGATTTGCTCGGGTGTGCCGTTGCGCATGATTGGCACCCGGCCCAGGCCGGTGACGACCAGAAACAGCGTGGGAACGCCGGCCAGCGCCAGGGCTTCATTGAGCGCGGTGATCTCCAGTACGCCGCCGCCTGAGCCGCCGTACTCTTCCGGAACCGACAGGCCTAGCAGGCCGAATTCGCCGAGCTTTAGCCACAGCTCGTCGGGGAAGCGGTCTTCCTTGATGCACTGCAGGATGTAGCTGCGTGGGTACAGGGTGGTGACGCCGCGGGCGGCTTCCTGCACGTCGCGGATGCGATCACGCAGGGCTGCGGAAGCGGTGTTGGCAATGGCGGTGGTGGCCGGGGTGTTCATGGTTTGTGACTCCGTCTTGGGTTAGTGGTTGAACGTTCTCAAAGAGCCATGTCGGCTGGAATGGGTACCGGAAAATCGAGCAGCATCTGGGCAAAGGCCTTGCCCTGCGAGTCCATGCGAACCGAAGCGATGCCGCCGCCGCCCAGGGCTTCGTGCATCAGAAAATTCAGCGCGTGCGTGCCAGGCAGATCAAAGCGCTGCACGCTGCCCTTGACGAGGTGGGCGAACCAGGCCGCCACCGCCTGCTCGCTCAGGGCGGCGCGGATGAAGGGCAGGTAAGCGGGCTTGCGCGCCAAGATGCCGATGTTGGCGGCGTCGCCCTTGTCGCCACTGCGGCCCCAGGCCAGCTTCACCAGCGGCACTATCCGCGTGCCGCGCGCATAGGCGTCGGCGTCAGGCAGCGGGCCGTCGACCTGGGGCAGGGTCGCCGGATCAAACGCCTGGCCGTGCCATGGCGGTGCCGCCACGGTCTGGTCGCCCATGTCGATGCTGGCGGCCACCTGTGCCTTGGGTACCAGGCAGGAGAACAGCCGCACCACCGGCTGCACCTTGGGCCGGCCGCCGGTGAAACCGGTGATGGCCGGTGCCGACATCAGGGCCAGCGGCGCCACTTCGCGCGAAAACAGTTCGAGCGCGTCCTTGACCGGGTGGCGCACGCCGACCTTGAGCATCACTTCGCGCGCATCGGGCTGCGCGTGGGGGCCGTAGGTGTCTTCGGCGCCGATGGCCTCGACACAGGTTTCGGTGAAGTCGGGCCAACCGCGCTGCGCATAGTGGCGCCGCACGCGCGCCAGCATGGCGGCGCCCACGCGCTGCGCCTTGGCGCCGGCATCGATGCCGCCGATCATGAACAGGCTCATGGCCCGAAAGCCGTCGGCGTAGGTGATGCTGGCCTTGGCCTGGTCGGTCGGCGGCAGGCCGCGCGCGCCCTTGACCTCGACGCGGTCGGGGCCGACCTGCGTCAGTGTCACGCCGGTAAAGTCGCACACCACATCGGGCAGGATGTAGGCGCGCGGGTCGCCGATTTCATAGAGCATCTGCTCGCCTACCGTGGAGGGGCAGACCAGCCCGCCCGTGCCTTCGGGCTTGGTGATGATGAAGCTGCCGTCGGCGCGGCACTCGGCGACGGGAAAACCCATGTCGTCCCAGCCCGGTACCGACTCCCAGTCGGTGTAGTTGCCGCCGGTGGTCTGTGTGCCGCACTCGATCAGGTGGCCGGCCAAGCTGCCCTGCGCGAGCAGATCGTGGTCGGTGGCGGCCCAGCCAAAGGCATGGATCAGCGGCGCCAGCGTGACCGCGCTGTCGACGCAGCGGCCCGTGACCACGATGTCGGCGCCGGCATCGAGCGCCGCGGCGATCGGGAAGGCGCCCAGATAGGCGTTGGCGCTCATGACCTTTTGTGGAAAGGGGCTGCCCGCGAACATCTCCTGGGTGTTGGCCGAGCGCAGTGCCTCTACCTGAGGCATCAGGTCGTCGCCCAGTACGGCGGCGATTTTCAGATCGACACCTTCGGCCTGGGCTGCCGCCACCAGCGCGGCGCGGCAGGCCGATGGGTTGACGCCGCCCGCGTTGGCAATGACCTTGATGCCGCGCGACTTCAGTTCCTTCATCAGGGGCTGGAGGGCGGTCACGAAATCCGGTGCATAGCCCAGTGCCGGGTCTTTGACCTTGGCGCGGCTGAGCAGCGACATGGTGATTTCGGCCAGGTAGTCGAACACCAGGACGTCGATGTTGCCGTGCTGCACCAGTTGGGCGGCGGCGAACTCAGAGTCGCCCCAGAAGCCCGAGGCGCTGCCAATGCGAAGGGTGTCTTTTTTCATGAATGTCTCCAGTTGATTGGGGGAGTGGGGTCAGCGCGGGGTGGTGGCAAGACTGCGTGGCCAGAATACACGCCAGATACCTTTGGCTGTGGCGCAGACGGTGCCATGGGCATCCAGGAACTCCCCTTCGGCAAATGCCGTCGTGCGGCTGATGCGCACCACCTTGCCGCGCGCCTCAAAGCTATCGCCCAAGGCAGCGTTGAGGAAGGTGATGTCGAGGTTGATCGTGAACTGGCGCAGCTCGAAGGGGTCAATGTCGGCCACCTCAGGCATGTCCAGCAGCGAGGAGATGATCGCCCAGCCCAGCGCGCCGTCAAACATATAGGAGATGACGCCGCCATTGATCACGGTGTCCGAACCGCCGCCGCCGCGTTGGGTGGGGAGGGCTTTGGGCAGTCGCACAATGGCTCTGCCCACGCCTGTTTCTTCCACTTCCAGCCCTTGCGCCTTCAGAAAGGGGTTGTCGTTCCAGCTTTTCTTGTAAGCGGCGATGCGGTCAAGGTGGGGGGCGTTGGCATTCATATGGGGTTCCTGAGGCTTGTTTAAAAATCGTAGGGGATTCAAAGCATCGCCAGTTGTTCGATGCGTTGCACGTGGGCCGCCAACGAACGGCGCGCCAGTGGCCAGAGCGCTGCGGGCGTGTCGTCATAGGCGAGTGGCAGCCAGTCGTCCAGGCTGCCTTGCGGGACGGCGCGCATGGCCGCCAGCACCGTGGCCTCGCGACGCAGGCGGTGCGCCCTGAGCTGCGCAATGGACTGCGCCGCCCAGCCGATGACGTGGCCGTGCGCCGGCAGGATGAATTCGATACCGTCCTCTTCGCAGGCCTGCGCCAAGCGGTCCAGCGAATCGAGGTAGGCGCTCATGTCGCCGTCGGGCGGGTCGATGATGGTGGTGCTGCCGCTGAGAATGTGGTCGCCCGAGAACAGCAGACCGTCTTCTTCGAGGATGAGGCAGAGGTGGTTGGCGGCGTGCCCTGGGGTATGGACCACGCGCAGGGTGCTGTGGTGCTCGCCATCGTGCAGCATCAGGCGCTCGCCGTCGGCCAGCGCGCGGTCGGGGGCGAAGGCTGCCGTGGAGCGGGCGGTGGCGGCGCTGGCCAGACCCAGCACGGGCGGCGTACGGCCCGTCAGGCGGGCGCAGGCCTGGGCCAGCGGCCGTGCGGCGGGGGAGTGGTCGGCGTGCGAGTGGGTGCAGACGATGGCCGTGATCTGGCCCGCTGTGAACGCCAGCAGGCGCTCGATATGGTCGTTCAGCAAGGGGCCCGGATCGATGACGATGTAGCCACTGGCCGCGTCACCCACGATGTAGCTGTTGGTGCCGGGGCCGGTCATGACGCTGGCGTTGGGGGCGGTGAGGCGATGCAGGTGCCGCAGCAGGGGCACCGGCCGTTCGTGCTGCCAGTCCAGCGCATGTTCCAGTTGTCCGGATGGGCACACCAGCGCGAGCTCGGCGTAGGGCAGGTCCTGTTCCATGAAGCGCTGCGGTTGACCGCCGACCAGACCACCACGGGGGGTGGAGTTCCACAGTGGTTCGTCCTCGGTGCAGGCCGCCAGGGCCTGCCCGGCCTGTTCGAAGGCCGACAGCCAGTGCAGGGTGCGGATGGTGGGGAAGATCATGAAAAAGTTGCCGGCCTGGTGCTGCGCCAGCGCATCCTGGGGCCGGACCCAGACCGGCTCGAACTGCTCCATTTCGTCGGCCACCGGTTCCTGCTGGTCGGGCATCAGCGCAGCGAAGAAGACGGTGTCGAAACGCTTGGGCACGCTGCGGTCGGTGGTCCAGCAGGCCAGCATGCGCGCCTGATCGACCGCCAGTGACCAGCCCTGGGCTTGCAGTTGCGGGTACAGCGCCCGGCTGCGGTCCAGCACTTGAAGGTGGGTGCGGGTGATGGGCCTGCCATCGGCCTGCACGGCCAGCAGGATGCCCAGTTCCTCGAAGGTTTCCCGCAGCGCCGCCAGCGCCGCCGTGCGGTAGCGTCCGCCCGCCAGCGTGTGTGTCTGGTGGTCGTCGGCGTCCACTCGCCCGCCGGGGAACACATAGGCGCCGGGCAAGAAGCTGGCGTTTGGCGAGCGCCGGGTCATCAGCACTTCGACGCCCAGCGGTCCGTCACGCAGCAGCAGCAGGGTGGCCGCTGGGTGCGCCACGGCCGGTTCTTTGTGGGGGTGCAGTTGCAGGGTGGGGCGGGCCATGGCGGTGTTCCTTGCGCGGGGGATGGGGGCTCTACGCGCTGGCCGAATGGGTGCGCAGCAAGGCGTCGAGTGTGCTTTCCAGGTGGGTGAGGGAATTGCATTCGCGCGCGATGTGGCAATAGGGCGCGTAGCGCTTCATCTCCGAATCGCCCAGGCCCCAGAACGAGGTGGGCTCGGGATTGAGCCAGATCACCCGGCGCGCGCGCTCATAAAGCTGCTTCATGACCTCGACATGCGCCTCGCCGCGGTTGTTGCGCGCGTCGCCCAGGATCAGCACCGTGGTGCGGCGGTCGATGTCGCCCAGCAATTGTTCTTCAATATCGAGCAGGGTTTGACCGTAGTCGGTGCCGCTGCCGCCCACGGCCTGCATCACTTTGTCGACCGCTTGCTCGACCGGCAGCAGCTCGAAGGTGTCGCTCACGTCCACCAGGTGGTTGGTGAAGGCGAAACTGCGCACGTCGCTGACCTGCTCGCCCAGGCTGTGCAGGAACAGCAGCAGAAAGCGCGCGTACTGGCGCACCGAGCCGCTGACGTCGCAAATGGCCACCACGCGTGGCCGGTCCACCACCTTGGACCGCCAGAAGGTCTCGAACATCACGCCGTCGTAGGCCGCGTTCTTGCGCAGGGTCTTGCGGAAGTCGAGCTGGCCGCGCACCCGCTGCTTCTTGCGCCGCGAGTGGCGATCAGCCAGCCGCTTGGCGATTTTGCTGACGATGACGTGCATGCGCGCGAAATCGCGCTTTTCGATGTTGGAGAGCTTTTGCGTTTGCAGGAAGTCGTCGTGCAACTGGCGCGTCGGGGCCGTGCCGAAGAGCGCGAGTTTGCGTTCGACAAAATTGCGAACCTCCTCGAACAATTTCTTGCGCGCCAGTTCAAGCTCCTTGGCGCGCTTGGGCGCCAGCGTCTGGCGTTTGGCGTCAGAGATTTCGCGGTCCAATAGTTCCAGGCCCATGGCCTGCTGGATCTTCTGGGTGTAAAAACCCTTTTGCGTGAAGAACCAGATGTCGGTCAGGCCCACCTCGCGCGCGGCCTCCTGCATGCGCTTGGCCAGCGCCGCCGAGTCGCCCGACAGCAACAACTGCGACAAGGCCTGGCCGCCGCTGCCCTGGCAACCGCCCGGCCCGCCGGAGCCGGTGGCTGTCTGGTTTTTGGGGCTTTGCTCGGGCGGGTCCTGCGCTGGTGTGGCGTCGGCGCCGGGTTGGACGCCGGGCCGGACCGCGCCGCCAGGGGCTGCCAGGTTTTCAAAAGAGCTGAAACGAAAGAAATGGTCAAAGGCCTCGTCGAACAGGGCGCGGTCGACCGTGGTCTTGGCCAGCGTGGTGCCCAGCGCGATTTTGAGCAGGGCGCGGTCGCTCCAACCCACCAGTTCGACGGCACGCGCCGCCTCGACCTGGGCGTTGAGATGGATTTCAAGGTCGCTGCCGCGCAGCGCCTTGAAAAAGTCTTCAAGCGTGGCTTGCACGGGGACTCTCCGCATCCTTGCGCGCTTGTTGCAGCAGGGTGGACATCTGCGCGTTGGCGGTGGCGATGTCTTGCTCGAACTTGAGGAAGACATTGAGCGTGTCGCGCACCACGTCCAGGTTCAGGTGTTCGGCGTGCAGCAGCAGCAGCGTCTTGGCCCAGTCGATGGTTTCGCTGACCGAGGGCAGTTTTTTCAGGTCCAACTGGCGCACTGCCTGGATGAAGGCCACCAGCTCCCGGTTCAGTGTTGCCGACAGGCCGGGCACGCGCCGCTCCAGGATGCGCCGCTCCAGCGCGGCTTCGGGGAAGGAGATGTGCAGGTGCAGGCAGCGGCGCTTGAGCGCGTCGCTCATTTCGCGCGTGTTGTTGCTGGTGAGAAAGACGAGGGGCTTGACCTTGGCCTTGATGGTGCCGAGTTCGGGTACCGAGACCTGGAAGTCGGACAGCACTTCGAGCAGGAAGGCCTCGAATTCGGGGTCGGACTTGTCGATCTCGTCGATCAGCAGCACGCAGCCGCGCTCTTGGTGCAAGGCCTGGTAGAGAGGGCGCGGTTCGAGGAAATGCTCGCTGAAAAACAGGTCGTCGTGCGCATGCAGCTTGTCCATGGAGGCGGCCAGGCCGACGGCGCCCTGCATCATCTCGCCCAGCTTGTCCTTGAGCAGTTGCGTGTAGAGCAATTGCTTGCCGTATTTCCACTCGTACAAAGCCTTGGATTCGTCCAGGCCTTCGTAACACTGCATGCGGATCAGGGGCACGTCGAGAATCTCGGCCATGCCCTTGGCCAGTTCGGTCTTGCCGACGCCGGCCGGGCCTTCGACCAGGATCGGCTTTTCCAGGTTGAAGCCCAGGTAGACCGAGGTGGCGATTTCGCGGCTGGCGATGTAGTCGACCGAGGCGAAGGCTTTGGAGACTCGGTCAAAGGAATCAAAGTGGGCTTGGTGCAGTGTTTTCATGGGTTGTCGTTGATTCCAAAAGGGTTTCTCCGGCCTGGAATTGCCGGGATTCGGCGATGCTGCGGGCGATGCCCTGCACCAGGCGCAGGTCGCGCGCCAGGGTGAGCAGGGCCGGTTCATGGGCGTCCAGGGCTGCGGCAAAGGATTCACAGGCGCCTTGCCAGCGATCAAACAGGCGGCGCGCGCCCAGGTTGAACGCCGCCAGCGCCTCGTCGGGCCCGTGCTGGTCCAGGTGCTGGGCGGCATGGCGTGCCACGGGCGAGAGGGCGTCGAGTTCGAGTTGCAAGCCACCCAGCTCCCGGGTCAAAGCCGGCGTGCGGGCTGCATGGCGAAACCAGCGTGCCAGGGTATCCAGCTCGGCTTGCATGGCGCCGAGCATCGGGCCCAGCAGCAGCGCGTCTTCGATCGCGCGCAGCGGCCGAGCGATGGTGTCGAAAGCCTGTCCAGGCTCGCCCAGGCGCTGGCTTTCCGGCACCCGGCAGCCGACCAGGCGCAGGCCGCAATTGCCCAGCGGCGCCAGTCCGCGCACTTTGTCGTCCAGTTCGCGGGTCAGGCCCGGTGTGTTGGCCTCAATGACGAAAGCATCGAAGCGCTTGCGCCCTTCTTTTTCGCCGCTGACGGCCAGCACGATGATGGCATCGGCGGCCGGACCGTTGCTGACGAAGGCCTTGTGGCCGTCAAGAAGCCAGTCGTCGCCGTCCCGTACCGCCCGGCAGCTCAGGTGTTTGGGGTGTGCGCCGGTGCCGGGCTCGGAGATCGCGAGTGCCAGCAGGGTGTCGCCGACCGCCATGGATTGCAGCAGCGCACGATGCCGGTCGCTGCGCAGATTCGGCGACAGCACGAAGCGCGCCAGCATTTGCTGCATCATCCACGCCATGCCCAGCCCCAGACTGGCGGATTCCCGGGCGACGATGCCGGCCAGCGCGCTGACCAGCGCGGAGTCCGCTACGGGCGCCCCACCGTCGCTGTCGAAGCCCACGCCGAGCAGGCCACTGGCGCCGAGGTGGCGCCACCAGGCGCGGGGGAAGCCGTGCGTGCAGTCAGACGCTGGCGCGTTCGCCAGGGCCAAGCGCATGGCCTCGGGCAGCGCCGGGTCCGACTTGGGTTGCTCAGGGGATTGAGAGCCGCTCATAGGTCCATCCAGATCAGGCGTAAAACCCGAGCTGTCGCGCCGCCAGGTCGCGCATCACTTCTTCGGCGCCGCCACCGATGGCGTTGACCTTGACTTCGCGGTAAATGCGCTCCACCTTGACGCCGCGCATGAAACCGGCGCCGCCGTGCAGTTGCACCGCCTCGCTGGCGCAATAGGCCATGGTCTGGGTGGCCTGGTTTTTCAGCAGGCAGATTTCGCCCACCGGCGTGTCGCCCTGTTCGACGCGCCAGGCGAGCAATTCCAGCATGGCCTGGGTCGCCTCGACGCGCATGGCCATGTCGGCGAGTTTGTGGCGGGTGACCTGCTGGTCGATCAACTTGCCGCCAAACATCTCGCGCTCACGCGACCAGACCAGCGCCTCGTCCAGGCAGACACGGGCAAAACCGTTGGCGCCGGCGGCGAGAAAGATACGCTCGCGGTTGAAATTCTTCATGATGGCTTTGAAGCCCTGGTTTTCCACCCCCACCAGGTTCTCCACCGGCACGCGGCAGTTGTCGAAATACAGGTCGGCGGTGTCGGAGCACCACCAGCCCATTTTTCTCAAGGGCGTTTGCGTAAAGCCGGGCGTGCCTTTCTCGATCAGCAGCAGCGACACGCCGCCCGGCCCCGGCCCGCCGGTGCGCACCGCCACGGTGTAGAAGTCGGCGCGCATGCCGGAGGTGATGAAGGTTTTCGAGCCGTTGACGACGTAGTGGTCACCATCCCGGCGCGCCGTGGTCTTGAGGTTGGCCACGTCCGAACCGCCGGAGGGTTCGGTGATGCCGAGTGCGCTGATCTTCTCGCCCCGCAGCACCGGCGGCAAGACGCGCTGCTGGAGCGCCTCGCTGCCCACGTTGACGATGGGCGGGCAGCCGATGGTGTGCGACAGCAGACTCGCCAGCACACCGCCAGCACCGCAACGCGCCAGTTCCTGCGCGGCGATGATGGTCATGAACAGGTCGCCGTCGTTGCCGCCATGGCTTTGCGGAAAACCCAGGCCCAGCAGGCCGATTTCGGCCGCCTTGCGGTACAGATCGACAGGAAAGGACTCGGCTTCGTCCCAGGCATCCACGTGCGGACTGATTTCTCGGGCGACGAAGCGGCGCATCGCGTCGCGGAACGCCAGGTGCTCGGGCGTATAGAAGGGACTCTTGGCAGGCAGGGTTTCGGCAGGCATGGGTATTACTCCTCGTGGGTGTGGCGGGTGTCGTGCGTGCAGGGCGGTGCGCGCCTCAATCAGGCTGCTCGACCAGCGACACCAACAAGGCGCGCGTGGCCACCTGGTCGCCAGCGCGCACCGCCACTTGGTCCACCACGCCGTCGCGACGGGCCAGCAGTTGGTGCTCCATCTTCATGGCTTCGAGCACCACAAGGCGTTGCCCCTTGGTGACGGTGTCGCCAGGTTGGACGTCAACGGCCAGTACCCGTCCATTCATGGGGGCGAGCACACGTGACTCCGCGCTGCCTGCAGCTGCGGCCGGTGGGTCATAGGTCAGGTCTTCAAAGCTGGCGCTCAGGTCGCCCAGTTCCAGGTGCAACACGCCGCCGGCAAACACCGCAGCCGCGTGCTGTTGCACGCCATCGGCGATCAGGTGCAGGCACTCGCCTTGACGCCCGCTGAGGGTGACGTGGTGCAGCGCCGCGCCCACTTCGAGCGTGTAGCGGTGGGCGCCAGTGACCGTGATATGCACGGCATGTCGGTGTTCGCCCTCGCCGATCAGCATCGGCCAGCGTGCCGGTCCGCTGGAGCGCCAGGGCGCGGCTGCGACCGGCGTGGCGCTGGCTTCAAACCACAGCGTGCCGGCCAGCGCCAGCGCCAGCGAGTCGGGCTGGGGCCGCACCAGCGCCGCAGCGCCGAAGTGCTGGGCGATGAAGGCCGTGGTCGTTTCGCCAGCGGCGAAGGCCGGGTGGCTGGCCACGGCTTCGAGGAAGGCACGGTTGTGGGGCAGACCGAGCAGGCGGGTGCGTTGCAGCGCACCGATCAGGCGTCGCCGGGCTTCGTCGCGGGTGGCGCCGTGTGCAATGATCTTGGCGATCATCGGATCGTAGTGAGGGCTCACGGTCTGACCCGATGCCAGGCCGTGGTCAACGCGCACGCCTTCGCCCGTGGGCGGGCTCCAGAGCGCAACATCGCCACTTTGCGGCAGGAAGCCCGCGTACGGGTCTTCGGCATACAGGCGCACTTCGATCGCGTGCCCGTTCAATTGCACTTGCTCCTGCGCCAGCGGCAAGGGCTCGCCACGGGCCACGGCGATCTGCCAGGCCACCAGGTCCAGTCCGGTGATGCACTCGGTCACCGGGTGTTCGACCTGCAGCCGTGTGTTCATCTCCAGAAAGTAGAAACGCCCTTCGCGGTCGAGCAGAAACTCGACCGTGCCGGCGCCGACGTAGTTCACGGTGCGCGCCGCCGCCACCGCCGCCGCGCCCATTTGCGCGCGCAGCTCGGGCGTGACCGCCGGGGAGGGCGCTTCTTCGAACACCTTCTGGTGCCGGCGCTGGATCGAGCAGTCGCGTTCGCCCAGGTGGATGATGTGGCCGTGCTGGTCGCCGAAGACCTGGATTTCGACGTGGCGCGGCTCCATCACCGCGCGCTCCAGGATGAGCTCTTCGCTGCCGAAGGCGTTGCCGGCTTCCGAGCGGGCGCTGACCAGGGCGACCGCCAGGTCTTGCGGGTGTTCGACCAGCCGCATGCCGCGCCCGCCGCCGCCCGCCGCCGCCTTGACCATGATCGGGAAACCGATCTCGGCAGCTTTCGTGAGCAGCGTGGCATCGGATTGGTCGGTGCCCTGATATCCCGGCACGCAGGGCACGCCCGCCGCCAGCATCAGGCGTTTGGCGCCGGCCTTGTTGCCCATTTTCAGGATGGCCTGCGGGTCCGGGCCGATGAACACCAGCCCGGCGTCCAGGCAAGCCTGCGCAAAGCCGTCGTTCTCGGACAGGAAGCCGTAGCCGGGGTGTACCGCGTCGGCGCCTGTGCTGCGCGCCGCCGCCAGCAGCGCCGCAACGTTGAGGTAGCTCTCGCGTACCGGCGCCGGGCCGATGCACACGGCCTCGTCGGCCAGGGCGACATGCAGCGCCCGCGCATCGGCTTCGCTGTAAACGGCCACCGTGCGGTAGCCCAGGGCCTGGGCTGTGCGGATGATCCGGCAGGCGATTTCTCCGCGGTTGGCGATCAGGATTTTGGTGAAGTTCATCAGGGTTCTCACATCCGTGCCACGCCAAAAGTGTTCGAAAGCAAGGGCCTCAACCCGGCTTCCCGACACACCGCCAGGGTGGTGGCGAGCGCGCGGCGGGTGTCGCGCGGGTCGATGATGCCGTCGTCCCACAGGCGCGCGGTGGCAAACAGCGAATGCGATTCGAGGTCAAAACGTGCCAGGATCTCGCTTTTCATGGTGGCCATGGTTTCGGCGGGTGGCTCCTTGCCAGTGCGGGCAAATTTTTCTTCGGTGACGATGCGCATCACGGTGGCGGCCTGCTCGCCGCCCATCACAGCCACCCGCGCGTTGGGCCAGGCGAACACGAAGCGCGGATCGTAGGCGCGGCCGCACATGCCGTAGTTGCCGGCACCGAAGGAGGCACCTGTCATCACGGTGATTTGCGGCACGGTGGCATTGGCCACGGCCTGGATCATCTTGGCGCCATGCTTGATCATTCCGACCTGCTCCACATCCTTGCCGACCATGAAGCCGGTGGTGTTCTGCAGATAGACGATCGGGGTGCCCGACTGGCAGCACAACTGGATGAACTGGGTTGCCTTGGTGGCGCCTTGCGGATCAATGGGCCCGTTGTTGCCGATGAAGCCGCAAGGGTATCCCTCGATGGCACCATGGCCGCACACGGTGCCGGAGCCGTACAGCGGTTTGAATTCGAGGAAGTCGGAGTCGTCGATCACCCGCGCCAGCACTTCGCGCATGTCGTAGGGCTGGCGAAAGTCAACCGGCACCACGCCCGCCAGTTGCTCGACCGGATAACGCGGCTCTTTCCAGATCTTCACCGCGCTCATCGGCAAGCGGTCGTTCCACGGCAGCCGCGCCAAGATGTCGCGTGCGATGCGGATGCCGTCGGCGTCGTCCTCGGCCAGGTACTCGGCCACGCCCGACATCGAACAGTGCATCTCGGCGCCGCCCAGCTCTTCGTCGGTGGCGATCTCGCCGGTGGCGGCTTTTAGCAAGGGTGGGCCGGCCAGGAAAGCCTTTGCACGGCCGCGCACCATGATCACATAGTCGGACATGCCCGGAAGGTAGGCGCCGCCGGCAGTTGAGTGGCCGTGCATCACGCAGACCTGCGGAATGCCCCTGGCCGATAGCCGCGCCTGGTTGGCGAAGCCGCGGCCGCCTTCAATGAACACCTCGCCCACATGCATCAGGTTGGCGCCGCCGGACTCGACCAGTCGCACCACTGGCAGTTTGTTCTCCAGTGCGATGGCTTCGGCGCGCAGGCTCTTCTTCATGCCCATCGGTGTGATGGTGCCGCCCTTGATCGCGCTGTCGGAGGCGATCACCACGCAACGAATGCCCGACACCACCCCGGTGCCGCAGATGATCCCGCCCCCCAGCACGTTCTTCTCGCCGTCGTCGTCGTGCATCCTGAAGCCGGCCAGGGTCGAAAACTCCAGCCACGACGAGCCGCGATCGAGCAGCAGCGCGATGCGCTCACGCGGCAGCAGCTGCTTGCGGGCGCGGAACTTGGCTTCTTGGCTGTTCGACGTGTTGCGCACACGGTCTTCGAGCGTGCGGAAACTGTCGATCAGCGCGAGCATCTGTGCGCGCTCGCGCAGGAAGCTCTCTGACTGCGGGTCGACTTGACTTTGAATGGCGGGCATGGGTGGTTCTCGCTGAAAGGTCGCAGTGAACGAATGGGGTCACAGGCCTGCTTACAGGTCGTAAAAACGCTCACCCTGATCGGCCATGCGGCGCAGCAGTTGCGGCGGCGCAAAGCGCGCACCGTGCCGCTCGGCCAGGGTCTCGCAGGCCTTGACAAAAGCGGCCAGCCCCAGGCTGTGGATCTGGCCGATCGGGCCGCCCAGGTAGGCCGGGAAACCCCAGCCCAGGATCGCGCCGACATCGGCATCGATGGGCGCCAGCAGCACTATTTCTTCGAGGCAGCGCGCGGTTTCGACCGATTGGATGAACATCAGGCGTTGCTTGACCTCTTCGACCGTGGGTTGCGTGGCCGCCAGCGGGAACGCCTGCGCCAGGCCTGCCCACAGTTGCTTCTGGCCATCTTGCGGGTAGTCGTAGAAACCCTTACCGGTCTTTTTACCCAGTCGTCCCAACTTGTCCACCATGCGGTCGCAGACGTCGTCGATGGCGCTGCGCTGGTAGGCCTTGCCGAGGTCGGCGGCGGTCTGTTTCCGGATGCGCGCCATCAATTCGAGCGAGACTTCGTCGGCCAGCGCCAGCGGCCCCACCGGCATGCCGGCCATGCGCCCGGCGTTGTCGATCAGCGCCGGCTTCACGCCTTCGGCCAGCAGCGCCAGGCCTTCGCCGACGTAGGTCGAGAACACCCGGCTGGTGTAGAAGCCGCGGCTGTCATTGACGACGATGGGCGTCTTGAGGATCGCCTTGACGAAGTCCATGGCACGGGCCAGGCATTCATCACTGGTGGCCTGGCCGCGAATGATCTCCACCAGCGGCATCTTGTCGACTGGCGAGAAGAAATGCAGGCCGATGAAATTGGCCGGACGTGCGGACGCCTCGGCCAGCCCGCTGATGGGCAGGGTGGAGGTGTTGGAGGCGAAGATGGCGCCGGGGGCGATCACCGCCTCGGCCTTGCGCGTCACGTCGGCCTTGATGGCGCGGTCTTCAAACACCGCTTCGACCACGATGTCACAGCCTGCCAGGTCGGCGAAGTCGGTGGTCGGTTTGATCAGGGTGAGCTTGGCATCACGCTCGGCCTCGGTCATGCGCTTGGCGGCCACGCGCTTGTTCCACAGGTTCTCGCTGTAGGCCTTGCCCTTGGCCGCGCTGTCGGTGCTGCTGTCGAGCAGCACCACTTCCATGCCGACCTCGGCGGCGGCGAAGGCAATGCCCGCGCCCATCATGCCAGCCCCCAGAATGCCGACCTTGCGGTAGCTGGCCTGAGGCACGCCCTTGGGCCGGGAGGCCAGCTTGCTGGCGGCGGGAATGCCAAAGAACAGCGAGTGAATCATGTTCTTGGCCTCTTTGCCGGTCGTCAGCTTGACGAACTCGCGCATCTCGACCTTGCAGCCGGTGTCGATGTCGACCTGGCAGCCGTTGTAGACGCAGTTCAAGATCGCCTCGGGCGCGGGATAGTTGCCAAAGGTCTTGGCGCGCAGCATGGCGTTGCCTGCGGTGAAGGTTTCGTAGCCCATGGGGCTTTGCACGGCGCCGCCCGGCAGCTTGAAACCCTTGCGGTCCCAGGGCTGAACAGCGGCAGCGGCACCGTCGGTCAGCAGCCACTGCTTGGCGCGGGCCAGCAGTTGGTCGGCCGGCACGACTTCATCGACCAGACCCGCTTCCAGGGCTTTTTTCGGGGCGAGCTTTTTGCCTTCGAGCAGGAAGGGCAGCGCGTTGCGCACGCCGATCATGCGCGGCAGACGCTGCGTGCCGCCTCCGCCCGGCAGTAGGCCAAGGCCCACCTCGGGCAGGCCGATGAGGGCCTTAGGGTTGTCGGCGGCAATGCGTCGGTGGCAGGCCAGCGCGACCTCGTAGCCGCCGCCAAGCGTGGTGCCGTTGAGGGCCGCGACGAAGGGCTTGCCGCTTTTCTCAATGCCGCGCATCAGGGCGTGCAACTGGGTGACAAAGTCCATCATGCCGGCCACGTCGGTGATGGCGAGCATCATGTTGAGGTCGGCGCCGGCGATGAATTCGGGCTTGGAGGATGTGACGACCACGCCCTTGACGGCAGAATCCGCTTGGGCACGCTTCACGGCGTCGGCGAAGGCGGGAATGGATTGCCCGTTGAGGACGTTCATCGGCACGTCCTGCATGGCCCAGGTGATGGTGGCGATGCCGTCGGCATCAACCTTGTAGTCAATAGTCATGGTGGTGGTCCAGGTCTGTGATGAGGATCGCGTCGTGCCGGGGCTTCAGACGCGCTCGATGATGGTGGCGGTGCCCATGCCGGCGCCCACGCACAGCGTGATCAGGCCAGTGGACAGGTTGCGCCGCTCGAGTTCGTCGAGCACGGTGCCCAGTATCATGGCGCCGGTCGCGCCCAGCGGGTGCCCCATGGCAATGGCACCGCCGTTGACGTTCATCTTGTCGTGCGGGACGTTCATCACTTCCATGAAACGCAGCACGACCGAGGCGAAGGCTTCGTTCAGTTCATATAGGTCGATGTCGCTGGCCCTCATGCCGGCGAGCTTGAGCGCCTTTTCCGCCGAGTAGGAGGGGCCGGTCAGCATGATGGTGGGTTCGCTGCCGATGGAGGCGAACGAGCGGATGCGTGCACGGGCTTTCAGGCCCAGCAGCTTGCCGGCCTCGGCGTTGCCGATCAGCACCGCGGCCGCGCCGTCAACAATGCCCGACGAGTTGCCGGCGTGGTGCACGTGCGCCATGCGCTCGATCTCCGGATAGCGCTGCATGGCCACCGCGTCGAAGCCGTATTTCTCGCCCTGCACCTTGAACGCAGGCTCCAGCTTGGCCAGCGACTCCAGCGTGGTTTCGGCGCGCATGTGTTCGTCGCGATCCAGTACGACGCAACCGTTCACGTCCTTGACGGGAACAATCGACTTGGCGAAGCGGCCTTCGGCCCATGCGAGTGCCGCGCGGCGCTGGCTTTCGACCGCGTAGCTGTCAACATCGTTGCGGCTGTGGCCGTAAAGGGTGGCAATCAGATCGGCTGAAATGCCCTGCGGCACAAAATAGGTCGGAATCGCTACCGCGGGGTCAGCCGCCCAAGCGCCGCCGCTGGTGCCCATGGGCACACGGCTCATGCTCTCGACGCCGCCGCCGATGACCAGTGGCGACTGGCCCGACATCACCTTGGCGGCGGCCATGTTGCAGGCCTCCAGGCCCGAGGCGCAAAAGCGATTGATCTGCACACCGGCAGCGCTTTCGTGGTACCCGGCGGCGATGGCCGCAACGCGGGCGATGTTGGCGCCTTGCTCGCCGGCGGGTTCGACGCAGCCGAGGATGATGTCGTCCACGAAGGCGGTGTCCAGGGTGTTGCGGTCGCGCAGCGCCTGCAGCGCGGTGATGGCCAGACTGATGGGCGTGCTGCCGTGCAGCGCACCCGAGCTGCGGCCCTTGCCGCGCGGCGTGCGCACGGCATCAAAAATGAATGTTTCGGTCATGGTGGGTTTCCTTCTTTCTGAATCTGTGGAAGCGATAGGCAAGATGGCGGAAAGCGGCTGGCGGCGTGTGCTACAGCGTACGGCTGATGATTTCCTTCATGATTTCGTTGGCGCCACCGTAGATGCGCGCGACGCGCGCATCCGCATAGGCGCGGGCAATCGGGTACTCCCACATGTAGCCGAAGCCGCCGAACATCTGCAGGCATTGGTCGATCACCTTGCAGTGCAGGTCGGTGGTCCAGTACTTGGCCATCGCGGCGGTGGCGGCATCAAGCTGACCATCCATCAGCAGGCCGAGCAGGCGGTCGACAAAGACCTGTGCGATCTGCACCTCGGTTTTCATTTCGGCGAGCTTGAAGCGGTTGTGCTGGAAATCGATCACGCGCTGGCCGAAGGCCTTGCGATCCTTGGTGTAGGCTAGCGTCCATTCGAGCGCGGCCTCGGCACCTGCGACCGCGCCGACGGCGATCTGCATGCGTTCCCAGGCTAGTTCCTGCATCAGCAAGAAAAAGCCCTTGCCCTCGCCGCCGAGAATGTTGCTGACCGGCACGCGCACGTCTTCAAAGAAGAGTTCCGAGGTGTCCTGCGCCTTCATGCCTATCTTTTCGAGGTTGCGTCCGCGCTTGAATCCGGGGCGATTGGTCTCGACCAGCACCAGTGAGGTTCCTTTGGCGCCTTGCTTCGGGTCGGTCTTGACGACAACGATCACCAGGTCGGCGTTCTGGCCGTTGGTGATGAAGGTCTTTTGACCATTGATCACCAGTTCGTCGCCGTCGCGCACGGCGCTGGTGCGCACGTTTTGCAGGTCGCTGCCCGCGCCCGGCTCGGTCATGGCGATGGCGCCAATCACCTCGCCGGTGGCCATCTTTGGCAGCCAGCTGTGCTTTTGCTCCTCGGTGCCGTAGGCCAGGATGTAAGGTGCCACGATGTCGGAATGCAGTCCGAAGCCGATGCCGGTGGTGCCGGCGCGCGCGACTTCTTCAATCAGCACGGCACTGTGCAGGCGCGTACCGCCGCCGCCGCCGTAGGCTTCGGGAATGGCCGGACACAGCAGGCCTGCGGCGCCGGCCTTGCGCCAGACGGCGCGCGGCACGATGCCATAGGTTTCCCAGCCAGCGTGATGGGGGATGACCTCTTCTTCCAGAAAGCGGCGGGCCTGGTCCCGGAAGAGTTCGTGTTCTTCACCGAAGAGGGTGCGGTTGAGCATGGGTCTGTCCTTGAAATCTGATTGACGCTGGCGTGGCCGACGGTCGCGAAGAGTTGCTCGTCCACACGGGAAGGCGCCGGAAGCGCCCAATGCGCGATGCACAAGGCTATCGACCAAACGCTTGTTAGATGATATAGTATATGGCATGACAAAGGAGCAAGACAACCCACTCCCGCGCAGAGATGCGATCCTGGCGGCTGCGGCGAGTCGGTTCCGGCGCCAGGGTTTCGAGCGCACCTCGGTGCGCGAGATTGCCCAGGCCATGGGCATGACTTCAGGCTCGCTCTTCTACCATTTCGCGACCAAGGAGGATCTGCTGGTGGCGATAATGGAGGAGGGTGTTCGCGACATCATGCGGTCGGTGCGCGACGGGCTGGCTGGCGAAGTTCGCTTGCCCGAGCGGCTGCTGTCGATGGTGCGCAGCCACCTGAAGGCTTTGCTGGGTACGAGGCTCGACGCCATGACCGTGCTGCTCTATGAGTGGCGCAGCCTTTCGCCGGCCGCCCAGACCCGGGTGATGGCATCGCGCGACGCCTACGAGACCTTGTGGATGACGCCGATCAGCGAGGCTGCGGCGCTGGGCCTGGTCGATACAGATGTCGTGTTGGTGCGCCAGACAGTTCTCGGTGCCCTCAACTGGACGGCGCAGTGGTACCAGCCTGGCGGGCGTCTGGACATCGATGCGTTGGCGCAGCGCATGTACGCGATGCTGTTTCCTCGTGTGGCCGCATCGGGAGTGAGCAGTGATTGAACGGGCCGGATTCGGCTTCCATCTTACCGTTTTCAATTGTTTATATTAGTCACATGGAGATAAAGTGAAGATATTGGTCGCTGTCAAGCGGGTGCTGGACTACAACGTCAAGGCCCGCGTCAAGTCCGACGGTTCGGGAGTCGATCTCGCGAACCAGAAATTGTCCATGAACCCGTTCGACGAGATCGCCTGCGAAGAGGCGGTGCGCCTCAGGGAGGCCGGTGTCGCTTCTGAAGTGATCGTCGTGTCCTGTGGCCCGACCGCTTGCCAGGAGACGCTGCGCAGCGCGATGGCCATCGGCGCCGATCGCGCCGTGCTGGTTGAAACCGACGCCGCGCTCGAACCGCTCGCGGTGGCCAAGCTGATGCAGCATGTGGCCCAAAAAGAGGGCGTTCAGTTCGCCATCTTCGGCAAGCAGGCGATTGATGACGACGCTGGCCAGACTGGCCAAATGTTTGGCGCGCTGATGGGCTGGGCCCAAGCCAGCTTCGCCTCCAAGGTGCAGATCGGCGGCGACACCGCCACCATCACGCGCGAGATCGACGGCGGCCTGGAAACCCTGGCCATGAAGCTGCCGGCCGTGATCACGACCGACCTGCGCCTGAACGAGCCGCGCTTCATCACGCTGCCCAACATCATGAAGGCCAAGAAAAAGCCGATGGAGGTGATCAAGGCGGCCGAGCTCGGCATCGACATCGCGCCGCGCACCGTGACCCTGCACGTCAGCGAGCCGCCGACCCGCAAGGCCGGCATCAAGGTGGCCGACACGGCCGAACTCGTCAAACGACTCAAAGAAGAAGCGAAGGTGATCTGATGACAACCCTGATCATTGCGGAACACGACAACGCCGTACTCAAAGCGGCCACGCTGAACACGATTGCCGCGGCCACGCGCATCGGCGGCGACATCCATGTGCTGGTGGCGGGCCGCAACTGCGCTGCCGTGGCCCAGACTGCGGCGGCGGTTGCGGGCGTGAGCAAGGTGCTGCACGCCGACGCGGCGCACTACGAGGCCCATATGGCCGAGAGCCTGGCCGAGCTGGTGCGCTCACGCGTGCGCGCCGATGCGGGCTACACCCATGTGCTGGCACCGGCGACGGCCTTTGGCAAGAACGTGCTGCCGCGCGTGGCGGCCTTGCTGGACGCCTCCCAGGTGTCGGACGTGATCGCGATCGAGTCGCCCGACACCTTCCTGCGCCCGTTCTATGCCGGCAACGCGCTGGCCCGCGTGCAATCAAAGGATGCCATCAAGGTGCTGAGCATTCGCACCACCGCCTTCGACCCGGTCGGTTCGGGCGGCACGGCAGCGGTCGAGACGCTGGACGCGGCTGGCGATCTCGGCTTGACCACCCTGGTCGGGCGTGAGGTGGTGAAGCTGGAGCGCCCGGAACTCGCCGCTGCAACGGTCATCGTATCGGGCGGACGCGGACTGGGCGCGGCCGACAAGTTTCACGCCGTGCTGGAGCCGCTGGCCGACAAGCTTGGCGCGGCGATCGGCGCCTCGCGCGCCGCCGTCGACGCCGGCTACGCGCCCAACGACTACCAGGTCGGCCAGACCGGCAAGATCGTGGCACCCCAGTTGTACGTGGCGGTCGGCATCTCGGGCGCCATCCAGCACCTGGCCGGCATGAAGGACAGCAAGGTGATCGTTGCGATCAACAAGGACGCCGAAGCGCCGATCTTCCAGGTGGCCGACTATGGGCTGGTGGCGGATCTGTTCACAGCGGTGCCCGAATTGGTGACTGCGTTATAGGTCGCAGCGGATGCCGAGGTAAAGCAGAGGCCAGGCTTGTTCCTGGCAGGATGGTCGGCGGCACCGGTCAAACAATTCAAAATGCAGGAGACATCGATCATGAACCCATCAACCTCCGTCATCGCTGGTGTGCCATCCCCTGGCGCAATTGCCCGCGTGGCCATCGGCGACTTCCTGCGCCGCTCGGCAGCTCGAGACCGCGCCAAGACGGCGTTCGTGCTCGGCGATCAGCGCATGAGCTACGGTGAGCTCGATGAGCGCGTGACCCGCTGCGCCAATGCCTTGCTGGCCGCTGGCTTGGTGCGAGGTGACCGCGTGACCACGCTATGCAATAACTCGCTTGAGTTCCTGGTGGCCATGTTCGGCATCCATCGCGCCGGCCTGATCTGGGTGCCGATCAACACCGGCCTGGGGCTGGATGACGTTCGCTACATCATCGACCACTCTGAGGCGCGCTTCCTGCTTGTGGATGCCGCTCTGCTGGTGCGCCCGGAGTTGCGTGCAGCCATCGAGGCGCAGCCCGGTCGCGGATGGGTGCTGGAAGGCGAGGGGGCTGGGGCTTTCAGCAGCTTCGCTGCAGCGATTGCTGCGCAGTCTGCCACTGAGTCCGAGGTTGAAATTCATGACCGCGACGTAGCCCAGATCATGTACACCAGCGGAACCACCGGCCGCCCTAAGGGGGTGATGCAAAGCCATTTGTCGGTGGTGATGGCAGCGATGAACAACGCGCTTGAGTTGGGGGTGTGGCGCGATGCCGTGAACATTGCCGTGCTGCCCCTCTTTCATTGCGCCCAGCACACGCTGATGTGCGGTGTGCTGGCGGGCGGCGGCACGGTGATTGTGATGCGCGCTTTCGAACCCGCCGCCATGCTCGACGCCATCGAGCGTGAACGGGTGACCTTGCTGGTGGGCTTGCCGCTGATGCACCAGGCCATGCTCGATCATCCCTCGCGCCCGGGGCGAGACCTGTCGAGCCTGCGCATGTGCGTGTACGCCATGGCGCCCATGGCCGAGACCCTGCTGCGCCGCCTGATCGCCGAGTTCTGCCCGAATTACTCATTGGCCACCGGTCAGACCGAGATGTACCCGCTCACCATGGCCTTCCGGCCGGAAGAGCAGCTTAAACGCTTTGGTTCCTACTGGGGCGTCAGTGCATTGATCAACGACACGGCGGTGATGGACGACGCGGGCCAGCTGCTCGGCCCCGGCGAGGTCGGCGAGATCGTGCACCGCGGTCCGAACGTGATGGAGGGCTACTACAAAAATCCCGAAGCCACCGCTGAGGCACGCGCTTTCGGCTGGCACCACACCGGTGACCTAGGCATGTGGGTCGATGGCCAGATGATGTTCAGGGACCGCAAGAAGGACATGATCAAGACCGGCGGCGAAAACGTGCCGTCCATCAAGGTCGAGGCCACGTTGCTGCGCCACCCGGCGGTGGCCAATGTGGCGGCGGTTGGTTTGCCGCACCCGCGCTGGATCGAGGCGGTCACCGCCTTCGTGGTGCTCAAGCCAGGGGCGCAGGCCGACGAGGCCGAGTTGATCAACCACTGCAAGGAGCATCTCGGTGGCTTTGAGGTGCCCAAGGCGATCCGCATCGTCGATGCCTTGCCGATGACCTCCACCGGCAAGATTCAAAAGCATCCGCTGCGTGACAGCTATCGCGCCCTGTACGAGGACATTGAACGATAGGTGTCGGGAAGGTCATGGGGTGTGCAACACACGCCCGCGCCTGTGACCAGGCTGCTTGCAAGGCGTGCTTCGGCTTGCGGTCCTAACTAACCACCGTTCTATCAATATGTTCGCATGACGTTTATCGAAACCAGCCGGTTTCCGGCAGGCGCGGACAGTCGCCCTTGATCCTTGATCCTTGATCCTTGATCCTTGATCCTTGTTCATCCCACCGTCAGAAAGGTTTTCCATGTCCGTCGTTCCTGCCATCTTGCTTGCGGTTGATGCCGACGGCATTGCGACCCTGACCCTCAACCGGCCCGATCAGCTCAATGCCTTCGATCTTGAGATGGTGGATGCTTGGCGCGCAGCACTTGAGCAGGCCGAAGCTGATGAGCGAGTCAAGGTGATCGTGGTCACCGGTGCCGGACGCGCCTTCTGTGCGGGTGGCGACTTCGAGGAAATGGCTAAGTTCAGTGAAATGGACAGCATGGGACGCAAGGATTTTCTGTACCGCCACGTGCATCGCATTGCGCTCACGCTGGAGCGGATGGAAAAACCGGTCATTGCCGCTGTCAACGGCGCTGCGCGAGGCGCTGGCTGCGACATGGCCTTGATGTGCGATATCCGCTTGATGGCCAGCTCGGCCACGCTGGCCGAGAGTTATATCAACATCGGACTGATGGCCGGTGATGCCGGTGCCTGGTACTTGCCGCGCCTGATAGGCACGGCGCGCGCGCTCGAGTTGTTCTGGACCGGTCGCGTGGTGGGGGCGGAAGAGGCCGACCGCATTGGCATGGTCAATCGCGTGGTGCCCGATGCCGAACTGATGACCGCCACCTACGATATGGCGCGCACCATTGCCGCCAAGCCGCAGCAGGCGGTGCGCTTCTTTCGCCGCGCCGTCTACCAAAGCCAGACCATGGCGCTCGCCACACACCTGGACATGGTGTCCTCGCACATGGCGGTGCTCGAAGACACGCCCGAGCATCGCGCCGGCATTGCGGCCTTCCGCACCCGCTCACGCGCCAGCAAGTAGAAAAGGGCGTTGCCGTGCAAGGTATTCTGAGTGGCATCACCGTCGTCGATCTGTCTCGCTTGATAGCCGGGCCTTACGCGGCCATGGTGCTGGCCGACCTGGGCGCCCGCGTCATCAAGGTCGAAGCCATGACAGGCGAGGAGGGGCGGCATTTCGGCCCGCCGTTTTATGGCGACTCCAGCGTCGCTTTCATGACCTGCAACCGGGGCAAAGAGTCGATCGCGCTGGACATACGCACCCCTGCCGGGCGCTCGGTGCTGGAGCGGCTGATTTCAAAAGCCCAGGTTCTGGTGCACAACTTTCGCCCCGACTTTGCCGAGACCCATGCGCTGACCTACGACGCGGTGCGGCGCATCAACCCGACGCTGGTGTACTACATGGTCAGCGCCTTCGGTGAGCAGGGCGATTACCGGCTCAGGCCCTCGGTCGACAGCGTGGTGCAGGGCATGACGGGGGCCTTCTACGCCAGCGGGGAAGAGGGCAATCCACCGGTTCGTATCGGCTTGCCGATCATCGATGTGGCGTCCGGCATGTGCGGCGCGTTGGGCGTGCTGGCCGCGGTGATGCATTGGCAGCAGACCGGCCAGGGGCAGCGCGTGGAGTTGTCCCTGGTGGACACCATGTTCAATTTTCTTGCCAGCAAGGTGGGTGAATATGCGGTTGAGCAGCGCGAGCCAGTTCGTGCGGTGAAC
Source organism: Variovorax sp. GW821-FHT09B01 (assembly GCF_059418345.1). Lineage (NCBI taxonomy): Bacteria > Pseudomonadati > Pseudomonadota > Betaproteobacteria > Burkholderiales > Comamonadaceae > Variovorax > Variovorax sp. GW821-FHT09B01. The sequence continues at coordinate 67,508 of NZ_JBWKPQ010000015.1, forward strand.
CTGCCGATTGCTGTGCCGAGCCGTCACTTTCGAGGCTCCGACGGTGCCTGGTTCAGCGTGTCGGTGGTGAATGAAGGTGCGTTCAAGCGGTTTTGCGCCGTCATCGAGCGGCTGGAGTGGCTCACCGATCCGCGTTACCAGCGCAATGCGGTGCGCATTGCCAACCGGCCGGCGCTGCTGGCTGAACTGGAGGCGATTTTCATCACCCGTTCGGCGGCTACCTGGGTGGCAGCCTTCGAGGCCGCCGATATTCCCTGTGGTCCGGTGAACACGGTGTCCGAGGCCATGGCCGACCCGGTGCTGGCCGCCCGTTTCGTGGAGCACCCCGAGATGCCGGGGCTGCCGCTGATCCCTTTTCCGGCGCAGCTGGCTGCAGGCATGCGCAAGATCGGTGAGATGCCGGCGCCTCCTGCGCTGGGGCAGCATACCGGGCAGGTGCTGGGCGAATTGGGCTACGGTGCGCCGGAGATTGCCCAACTGGTGCGCGACGGGGTCGTGCGCCTGCAAGAAACCGCCATGGCAAGCACAGCAGGAGGGAAGCCATGAGCCCGTCTTCCACCGACATCTTGTGGACCCCCCGCGCGGATCGCATCGCGGGTGCCGAGGTGACCCGTTTCCAACAATGGCTGGAACGCGAAAAAGGCCTGCGCTTTGCCGACTACGAGGCCTTGTGGCAATGGTCCGTGGATGACCTGGAGGGCTTCTGGCGCGCCATCGTCGAGTATTTCGAGTTGCCGCTCGACGACTGGAATGGCCCGGTTCTGAGCGATCGCCGGATGCCAGGCGCGCAATGGTTTGTGGGCGCGCGCACCAACTATGCGCGGCAGGTGTTCCGGCACGCCACGGACGCCAGACCGGCCATCGTCTTCCGCAATGAAGCGGGCGAGCGGGCGGACATGTCCTGGCGCACGCTGCAAGACCAGGTGGCGGCGCTGGCCCAGTGGCTGCGCGCGGCGGGCGTGGGGCCGGGCGACCGCGTGGTGGCCTACCTGCCCAATATTCCGCAGACCATCGTGGCTTTTCTGGCCACGGTTTCGGTGGGGGCGGTCTGGTCGGTGTGCTCGCCCGACATGGGGGCGCCCACGGTGCTGGACCGTTTCCGGCAGATCGATCCGAAGGTGTTGATCGCGGTCGATGGCTACCACTGGGGTGGCAAGCGCTTCGACCGGCGCGAAGCCGTGGCCACGCTGCTCGACGGGCTGCCCAGCGTCGAGCGCTGCGTGCTCTTGCCCTGCCTGGAGCGCAGCGCCAGCGCGGACGCGCTGCGCGGTGGCGTGCTCTGGAGCGAGGTGGTCAGCGCCCCGGCTGAACTGCGCATCGAGTCACTGCCTTTCGACCACCCGCTGTGGGTGGTGTATTCGTCGGGCACCACCGGCTTGCCCAAACCCATCGTGCACGGCCATGGCGGCATTGTGCTGGAGCAGGTCAAGCTGATGCGCCTGCACAACGACCTCGGTCCCGAAGACCGCTTCCACTGGTTTTCCACCACCGGCTGGATCATGTGGAACTGCCAGGTGGGCGGTTTGCTGGTGGGGGCGACGGCCTGCCTGTACGACGGCAACCCGGCCTGGCCCGACTACACCACGCTGTGGCGTTTCGCTGGGGAAGTCGGCGTGACGTTTCTGGGTGCCGGTGCGGCGTTTTATGCGGCCTGCCAGAAAGCCGGTGTCGAGCCGCGCGAGGTGGGCGCGCTGGGGCCGCTGCGCACCGTGGGTTCGACCGGCTCGCCACTGTCCCCGGAAAGCTACCAGTGGATTGCCAAGCATGTCGGGCGCGATGTCTGGATCAACCCGATCTCCGGCGGCACCGACTTCGCCGGGGCCTTCGTCGGCGGCGTGCCGACCCTGCCCGTTGTCGTGGGAGAAATGCAGGGGCGCTGCCTTGGGGCGCGCGTCGAGGCCTTCAGCGAGCAGGGCCAGCTGGTCGTGGACGAGGTGGGTGAGTTGGTCTGCACCGCGCCCATGCCGTCCATGCCCCTCTACTTCTGGAACGACCCCGGCAACCGGCGCTATCTGGACAGTTATTTCGACATGTACCCCGGCGTCTGGCGGCATGGCGACTGGCTTCGCATCACACCGCGCGGCGGCGCAATCATCTACGGTCGCAGCGACACCACCATCAACCGCCACGGCGTGCGCATGGGCACGAGCGACATCTACAGCGTGGTCGAGGCGCTGCCCGAAGTGCTCGACAGCCTGGTGGTCGACCTTGAATATCTGGGGCGCGAAAGCTACATGCCGATGTTCGTCGTGCTGCGTCCGGGCGTGGTGCTGGACGCGCCGCTGATCGGGCGCATCCAGAGCGCCATCCGCGCGGCCGCGTCGCCGCGCCATGTGCCGGACGCGGTGTTTGCCGTGGCCGAGGTGCCGCGCACGCTCACCGGCAAGAAGCTCGAACTGCCGATCAAGAAGCTGCTGCTCGGCCAGCCCATCGACAAAGTGGTCAACCGCGATGCACTGACCAACCCCGCCAGCCTGGACTGGTTTCTTGAATTTGCACGCGGGCATGCCACGCAGAGCCGCTGATTTTCCCCAACTTTTTTTCACGAGGAAACACCATGAGCGATCAGGAAGTCATTTACGAAGTCAAGAACTTTGTCGCCACCATCACCATCAACCGACCCAAGACGCTCAACGCGTTCACCGGCGATACGATCAAAGAGATGGAGCGGCTGCTGGCCCAGGCCGGCAATGATCCGAAGGTCGGCGTGATCGTGCTGACCGGTACGGGCGAGCGCGCCTTTTGCGTCGGCGGTGATGTCAACTGGGAAAAGGGCGACAGCAGCGGCAAGAGCGGCCTGCAGGACCTGGAATTCAACTTCAACCGCCAGATCGCCGAATGCCCAAAGCCCGTGATCGCGCGCGTCAACGGCTACGCGATTGGCGCCGGTCACCACATTGCCTATTTCTGTGACTTCACGATTGCCGCCGAGCACGCGATCTTTGGCCAGAACGGCCCGCGCGTCGGTTCACCGGCGGGTGGTTACATCGTCTCGCATTCGGCCAATGTGCTTGGCCACAAGCGTGCGCGCGAGCTGTGGATGCTGTGCCGCCGCTACAGCGCGAAGCAGGCGTTCGACTGGGGTCTGGCCAATTCGGTGGTGCCCATGGCCCAGCTCGACGAAGAAGTGCAGAAGTACTGCGACGAATTGCTGTCGCTGTCGCCGACCTGCCTGAAGATCGTCAAGTGTTCGTTCTACCACCACATGGCCCCGATCATGGGCAAGGACATGAACGACCTGATCCAGGAAGTGGCACCCAACTATTTCAGTAGCGGCGAGCAGCAGGAAGGGGCCAGCGCCTTTCTTGAAAAACGCAAGCCCGACTTCAGCAAATTCCGCTAACCGGTAATCTTTGTCCTGCGCGGCTCAGCGGGGAACTTTTAGAGACTGAAAAATGATGAACCAAGAACGTTACCCCGAGTTGCGCGCCGCCCTGCGCGATCTTTTCAAACGCTTCCCCGACGAGTACTTTCGCAAGATTGACGATGCCCGTGCTTACCCCGAGGCGTGTGTGGACGCGCTGACCAGGGCCGGCTGGCTGGCGGTGATGATTCCGCAGGAGTACGGCGGAGCTGGCTTGGGTCTGGCCGAAGCCTCGGTGGTGATGGAAGAGGTCAACCGCTGCGGCGGCAATGCCGGCGCCTGTCACGGCCAGATGTACAACATGGGCACCTTGCTGCGCCATGGCTCGGATGAGCAGAAGCGCCTCTACCTGCCCAAAATTGCCAGCGGCGATCTGCGCCTGCAGTCCATGGGCGTGACCGAGCCAACCACAGGCACCGACACCACCAAAATCAAGACCACCGCGGTCAAGCAGGGCGACCGCTATGTGGTCAATGGCCAGAAGGTCTGGATCTCGCGGATTCAGCACTCCGACCTCATGATTTTGCTGGCACGCACCACCCCGCTCAAAGATGTGAAGCGCAAGTCAGAGGGCATGTCGATCTTCATCGTTGACCTGCACCAGGCCATTGGCCAGGGCATGACGGTGAACCCGATCCGCAACATGGTTAACCACGAGACCAATGAGCTGTTTTTTGACAACCTCGAAATCCCGGCCGAGAACCTGATCGGCGAGGAGGGCAAAGGTTTCAAGTACATCCTGGACGGACTGAACGCTGAGCGCACGCTGATTGCCGCCGAGTGCATTGGCGACGCCCGCTGGTTCGTCGAGCGCAGCGCCCGCTATGCCAGTGAGCGCCGCGTGTTTGACCGCCCGATCGGGCAGAACCAGGGCGTGCAATTTCCCCTGGCCGAGGCACACATCGAGACCGAGGCCGCTGACCTGATGCGCTGGCGTGCCTGCGAGCTGTTTGACGCCCACCAACCGTGTGGCGCAGAGGCCAATATGGCCAAGTACCTGGCCGCCAAAGCCTCCTGGGAGGCGGCCAACACCGCCATTCAGACCCATGGCGGCTTTGGTTTCGCCTGCGAATACGACATCGAGCGCAAGTTCCGCGAAACCCGGCTGTACCAGGTGGCGCCGATCTCCACCAACCTGATCCTGAGCTACGTGGCCGAACACGTGCTGGATCTGCCCCGTTCATTCTGAAAGAAATTGCCATGCGTCCATTGGAAGGAATGCTGATCGTTACGCTGGAGCACGCGATTGCCGCGCCGTTCTGCACCCGCCAACTGGCCGACCTCGGCGCGCGCGTCATCAAGGTCGAGCGCCCGGGTGAGGGCGACTTCGCCCGCGCCTACGACAGCCGGGCCCACGGCTCGGCTTCCCACTTCGTCTGGTGCAACCGCTCCAAGGAAAGCCTGACGCTCGACCTCAAGCACCCAGATGCCCGCGCCGTGCTGCAAAAGCTGGTGGAGCGCGCCGACGTGCTGGTGCAGAATCTGGCGCCCGGTGCTGCCGCGCGCATGGGACTGGACCACGCCAGCCTGGCGCCGGTCAATCCGCGCATCGTGGTGTGCGACATCTCGGGCTACGGCGACGGCGGCCCCTACACCGAGAAAAAAGCCTATGACCTGCTGATCCAGAGCGAGGCCGGTTTTGTCTCCGTCACGGGCACGCCCGAACAGCCCTCCAAGGCCGGCCTGTCGATTGCCGACATCGCCGCCGGCATGTACGCTTACAGCAGCGTGCTGGCCGCCTTGCTGGAGCGTGGGCGCACCGGGCGCGGCCAGCGGCTCGAAATCTCGATGCTCGAAGCCATGTCCGAATGGATGGGCTTCCCGCTCTATTACACGCTGGACGGCCAGCCGCCGCCGCCGCGTGCCGGCGCCTCGCACGCCGCCATTTACCCCTACGGCCCCTTTGCCTGCGGCGACGGCAAGCAAGTGGTGCTGGCGGTGCAGCACGACCGCGAATGGGCCACCTTCTGCAACCAGGTGTTGCAATTGCCCGAGCTGACCGCACAGTACCTGGGCAACGCCAACCGGCTGGCCCAGCGCGAGAAACTGCGCGGCATCATCGAAGGCGTCTGCGCCACCCTGACCGCGGCGCAACTGGTGGCGCGGCTGGATGCGGCGCAAATCGCCAATGGCCAGCTCAACGAGATGGCCGACCTGTGGAAGCACCCGCAACTCGCGGCGCGCGGGCGCTGGACCGAGATCGGCTCGCCCGGCGGCACGTTGCCGGCGCTGTACCCGCCGCACCACGTCAATGGCAGCGAGCCGCCGCCGCCCATGGGGCCGGTGCCTGCGCTGGGCCAGCACACCGAAGCCATCCTGACCGAGCTCGGCTACGGCGAGACTGACATTGCCCGGCTGCGTGCGGACAAAGCCATCTGACTGCGAGATCGATGCCATGACCCTGGATACAAACCCGAGCGCGACGCTGGCTGCCTTTGCCGCCGATCTGTCATTCGACACCATTCCGGCGCCGGTGCTGCGCCGCACCGAAGACCTGTTCCTCGACTGGTACGCCTCCGCGCTGGCGGGCAAGGGCGCCCGGCCGGTCGAGGCCATCGAAGCCTATGCCCGCACCATGGGGCCGGACTCGGGCCGCGCCGAGGTGCTGATCTCGCGCCGCACCACCTCGCCCCATTTCGCCGCGATGGTCAACGCGGCCGCCTCGCACTTCGCCGAGCAGGATGACGTCCACAACGGCTCGGTGTTTCATCCCGCGGCCGTCGTGTTCCCGGTGGCGCTGGCCATCGCGCAGGACATCGGTGCCAGCGGCCGCGAGTTCCTGGCCGCCGTGGTGGCGGGCTATGAAGTCGGCATTCGTGTGGGCGAGTTCCTGGGCCGCTCGCACTACCGCATCTTTCACACCACGGCCACCGCCGGCACGCTGGCCGCCGCCGCAGCGGCCGGACGGCTGCTCAAGCTCGATGCCGCCACCATGCTGCATGCCTTCGGCAGCGCCGGCACACAAGCCGCCGGACTTTGGGAGTTTTTGCGCGACGCCGCCGACTCCAAGCAGCTGCACACCGCGCACGCGGCATCCTGCGGTCTGACCTCGGCCTACCTGGCGCGAAGCGGTTTTACCGGCGCGCGCCAGATTCTGGAAGGCGCGCAGGGCATGGCCGCGGGCATGTCGAGCGACGCCGATCCGGCGCGCCTGACCGACCGCCTGGGCCAGCGCTGGGCCACGGCGGAAACCTCGTTCAAATACCACGCCTCGTGCCGCCACACCCACCCCAGCGCCGATGCGCTGCTGACGCTGATGCAGACGCACGGCGTGAAAGCCGACGACATCGAAAGCGTCACCACCCAGGTGCACCAGGGCGCCATCGACGTGCTGGGCCGCGTCACCGTGCCGGCCACCGTGCACCAGGCCAAGTTCTCGATGGGCACGGTGCTGGCGCTGGCGGCCGAATACGGCTTTGCCGGGCTGAATGAATTTGAAGCGCATTACCTCGCGCCGCGCGTGGCCGCCTTGCGCGACCGCGTGACCATGCAGCTCGACGCCGAGGTCGATCAGGCCTACCCGCAGCGCTGGATCGGCAAGGTGACGGTGACGACGCGCGATGGCCGCAGCTTGAGCGCGCGGGTCGATGAGCCCAAAGGCGACCCCGGCAACACACTGACGCGCGCCGAGATCGAAGACAAGGCGCAGCGCCTGGCAGCCTACGGCAAGGGGGCTACGCCTGCCGAGGTTCAGGCGCTGATCGCGCGCGTCTGGGCGGTGGCCGAGGCGCCGCGCATGGACCGCTGGTTGGAGGCACGCGCATGACAGCCCATACCTCTGGCCCAAAGGCTTTGCTGCATGCCTATCTTTTTGTGCCCGCCGACCGGCCCGAGCGCATTGCCAAGGCGCGCGCCAGCGGTGCCGACGCGGTGATTGTTGACCTGGAAGACGCAGTGGCCCCCGAGGCCAAAGTGCGCACGCGCGAGGCGCTGTCGGCGCTGCTGGACGAGGCCGCGCCGCTGGTGGTGCGCATCAACGCCGCCGGCACGCCCTGGTTTGACGATGACCTGGAACTGTGCCGCCACCCCGGCGTGGCCGCCATCATGCTGCCCAAGGCCGAAGGCATCGACGCCGTTTGCACCGTGGTCGAGACCACCTACCAGGACGTGCTGCCCATCATCGAGTCGGCGCGCGGCCTGCATGAGATGGACAGCATCGCACGCGTGCCGGGCGTGATCCGGCTGGCCTTTGGCAGCGTCGATCTGGCGCTGGATCTGGGCATTGAGTGTGCGCCCGATGGCACGGAAATCGAGCTGCTGGCCTTCCGCTCCCAACTGGTGCTGGCTTCGCGGCTGGCCGGGCTGGCGGCGCCGGTGGATGGTGTCAGCACCGCCATCGACGACCTGCAACGCTTGCAGGCCGACACCGAACGCTCACGTCGACTCGGCTTTGGTGCCAAGCTGTGCATCCACCCGAAGCAGCTGGCCACCGTCCAGGCGGTGTTCACGCCGAGCCCTGAACGGCTTGACTGGGCGCGCCGCGTCTGCAAAGCATTTGAAACGGCGGGTGGTTCCGCCGTGGCCGTGGACGGCCAGATGGTCGACCTGCCGGTGGTGCAGCGCGCGCGCGCCGTGCTGCGCGACGCGGGTCTGAGCGCCTGATTTTTTAACCCACTCCAATCGACTGGAATTCCTTATGACTCGCAAAGCCAAACCCATCCGCTCCGACATTGCCTGGAGTACCCCCGACCGCATCGAGGTGCACGGCAAGAGTCTGCCTGACGAAATCCTCGGCCATCTCAACCTGGGTGATATGGCCTTCTTGCAGATCGTCGGGCGCATGCCAACGCAGCAGGAGTCCAACGTCTTCAACGCCATCGCGGTGACGCTGGTCGAGCACGGCATCACGCCCAGTGCGCTGGTCGCGCGACTGACCTACGCCGGTGCGCCCGAGTCGTTGCAGGCCGCAGTGGCGGCCGGATTGTGCGGCCTGGGCAGCGTGTTCGTCGGCAGCACCGAAGGCACCGCCAAAATGCTCTACGAGGCCCTGCCACCCGGAACGAAAGGGGCTGACCTGGAGCGCATCGCCATCGACACCGTGGCAGCCTTTCGTGCCCGCGGCCAGATCATCCCCGGCCTGGGACATCCGCTGCACAAGCCGGTCGATCCGCGCGCCCCGCGCCTGTTCCAGATCGCCAAGGACAATGGCTTTTCCGGCGACTACATCCGGCTCGAACAACTGATCTGCGCCGAGGCCGAGCGCGTCGCTGGCAAGTCGCTTCCCGTCAACGCGACCGGCGCCATCGGCGCCATCAGCTGCGAGCTCGGGCTACCATGGAAAATTGTGCGCGGCATCGGCGTCCTGGCGCGTGCCATAGGGCTGGTGGGACACATCCTGGAAGAGAGCAAGAACCCGATGGCGGTCGAGATCTGGCAGCGGGTCGAAGACGAGGCCACCCAGCACATCAGACCACAAGGCGCCTGAAGCGCTGTGGCTGGCCTTGCAGGCACGATGCGCCCGCGTCGACCTATCGATTGAATTTTGCTGGACACCACTGGAGTATTGCGCAATGAATGACACGATCCTGAGAGAAGAACCCATCCACTGGGTGCAATCACCCCCGCAGCCTGCCGAGGCATCGAGCGTGGGAACCTTGTCGGTCGAGGCCCGCCAGCAGGCCTGGCCGGTGGCCGAGGTGCAGGCCCTGCTGGACCTGTCATTCCCTGAGCTGATGCACCGCGCGCAGACCGTGCACCGCGAGCACCACGACCCCACCGAGATGGAGCTGGCCACGCTGCTGTCCATCAAGACCGGCGGCTGCCCGGAGGACTGCGGCTACTGCCCGCAGTCGGTGCACTACGAGACCGGCGTGCCCGCCACCAAGATGATGACGTCCGAGGAAGTGCGCGAGGCCGTGCTCGGCGCCAAGGCGGCCGGCGCCTCGCGCTTCTGCATGGGTGCCGCCTGGCGAGCGCCCAACGACCGCGACCTGGAAAAGGTCGAGGAGTTGGTGCGCGTGATCAAGGACGAGGGCCTGGAGGCCTGCTGCACCCTGGGCATGCTCACGGGCGACCAGGCGCAACGCCTCAAGGGTGCTGGTCTGGACTACTACAACCACAACCTGGACACCGCGCCCGAGCTGTACGGCGACATCATCACCACCCGCGACTACCAGGACCGGCTGGACACGCTGGGCCACGTGCGCGGGGCCGGCATCCACGTCTGCAGCGGCGGCATCGTGGGCATGGGCGAGTCCCGCGCCGGGCGCGCCGGCCTGATCGCGCAACTGGCCAACCTGGCACCGTACCCCGAGTCGGTGCCGATCAACCACCTGGTCAAGGTGCCCGGCACGCCGCTGGCCGACGAGCCCGACCTCGACCCGCTGGAGTTCGTGCGCACCGTGGCGGTGGCCCGCATCACCATGCCCAGGGCCAAGGTGCGCCTGTCGGCCGGGCGCCGGCAGATGGACGAATCGACCCAGGTGCTGTGCTTCCTGGCCGGCGCCAACTCCATCTTCTACGGTGACAAGCTGCTGGTGACCGGCAATCCCGACGTGGAAGCCGACCAGGACCTGCTGGCCCGCACGGGCATGCACACCACGCGGGCGCACGCCTGACCTTGGCCCTGTCGATGGCCGAGGCTCCCTCCGTTCAAGCAAATCCCCTATGTTCCGCACCCTGCTGAAATCCAAAATCCACCGCGCCATCGTCACCCACTGCGAGCTGCACTACGAAGGCTCTTGCGGCATCGACGAAGACCTGCTGGAGGCGAGCAACATCCGCCCCAACGAACAGGTTCACATCTGGAACGTCAACAACGGCGAACGGTTCATCACCTACGCCATCAGGTCGCCGCGCGGCAGCGGCATCATTTCGCTCAACGGCTCGGCCGCCCGGCGCGCCAGCGTGGGCGACCTGGTGATCATCGCGGCCTTCGGCATGGTGCACGAAGACAAGCTCGACGAGGCCGTGCCCCAGCTGGTGTTCCCCGACGCTGCCAACCGCATCGTCGAGATCCGCAGCGAGCCCGCAGGTCCGCAGGCCGGCGACCCGGTCATCCTGCCCCTGGGCGCCGAGCTTTGACGCAGCCCGTGTCGGCCAACGCCGTGGCGCCAGCGCAGCCCTGGTGGGTCAACCTGTTCGGCCACAACCACCCCACGATCCGCGCCGCGCTGATCGACCAGCTGCACACACTGGGCCACGTGATGCTTGCAGGCTTCACCCACGGGCAAGTGGTTGAACTCTCCGAACGCCTGGCCGCGCGCACCGGCCTTGGCCACGCCTTCTACGGCAGCGACGGTGCTAGTGCCACGGAGTTCGCGCTGAAGATGAGCGCCCACCACTGGCGCAATGCGGGCCGGGCAGGCAAGTGCCGGTTTGTCAGTGTCGCCGGGGGCTACCACGGAGAGACGGTGGGCGCGCTGGCCGTGACCGACATCGCGCTGTTCCGTGAAGCCTACGCGCCGCTGGTGCGCATGGCCGCCACCGTGCCCAGCCCCGACGCCAGGCAGGCCGCGCCCGGCGACACCCCGGCCGACGTGGCCGAGGGGGCCGCCGCCTCACTGGGCGACTGGCTGGCCGAACACGCGCACGAGACCGCTGCGGTGATCATCGAGCCGCTGATCCAGTGCGCCGCCGGCAAGGCCATGCACGACCCGCTGTACCTGAAATGTGAAACGCGCGCGTGAGCTTTGCGACCGGCACCAGGTGCACCTGGTGCTCGACGAAATCGCGGTCGGCTTCGGCCGCACCGGCACACTGTTCGCGCACGAGCAGGCGGGCATCCGCCCCGACTTTCTCTGCCTCTCCAAGGGCCTGACCGGCGGCACGCTGCCACTGTCGGTGGTGCTCACCACCGACGCGGTCTATGCCGCCTTCTACGACGACGAGGTGGCGCGCGGCTTCCTGCATTCGCACAGCTACACCTGCAACCCGCTGGCCTGCCGCGCCGCGCTGGCCACGCTGGACCTCTTCGCGCAGACCGACGCGCTGCGCCAGAACCTGGGCACCAGCGAGCGGCTGGCCGCGCAGTTCGCGCCGATCTCCAAGCACCCGCGTGTGCGCTTCGATCGACGCAAGGGCATGGTCTTCGCGTGGCACGTGCTCAGCACGCCTGCCCGACTTCGGCCGCCGCTATGCCTGCCGCGCGCTGGCGCAGGGGCTGCTGCTGCACCCCATCGGCCACACGATCTACGCCATCTTATCGACGATGCCCTGGTGCGACAGTAGTGGTCACGCCACCTCCAAATCCACCATCGCCTCGATGCACAGGTTGCGTTCGTACAGCAGCAACGCGCGGATCGCGCGCAGCCTGACCGCCAGGCACGAGGCGTCGGGAGCAAAAGCCAGCTCTTCGGTCAGCGCCGAGGTGCTGTCTGCCAGGGCCTCACGATGCCGCCCCGCCTTGAACAGCAAGGCGGAAAAGATCACCCGCACCCACATGTGGCCGAAAGGCGAAGGAGCCTCCCCGAACTTCACTTGCACCTCGCGCAAGGACTGGGGGGCCACGGTGAAACGTCAATTGCATTTGTGCGCATAGGCCAGAACCGTTTGTGCGGCGCCATAGTGGAATGGGTCCTGATCTTGTGGTCCTGCCGGCCACTGGCGCACAAAGACCTGGCATAGCGGCGCAAAAAAGCATCATGGGACGACGACGTTGTCCAAGGGCCTGCAACAACGCCAGCAAGCCGCTCTCGACCACCGCCGCCGCGTCAATGGCCCCCATCGCGACCGGCTCCGACGGGCCTCCGATCGCATTCAACAAGGAGCGAACAAAGAACACCTGGTCGCGCCAGGAAGCATCGAGTCCCACCCACACGGGGTCTGCGTCTTTGCAAGCGCGAAACCATCCGCCCATCAATGTCGTCTTGCCATAGCCGACCGGCGCAACGATGGCCACGATCCGTTCATGCATGGACAAGGGCGCAATCGCCCGCCGCGCCACTGTGGCCGTCGTCAGGTCAGGAGGAGCCCCCTCGACTGCCGCCTGGGAGGACGGCGCAGCAACAAGCTGCGGCCACCGAAATCCCGCGTTGGGTTGGGTCATGTCCTCAGACACTCAGAAGGCGCACGACGACGCTGCCTCACGCTGGAGGTCCGGCCGCCCGGAATCGCGGCAGCGACACACCACCACCGACGGGTTCGCAAACCAACTCGACAGCCATGTCGAAAGTGACTGCTGAAGGGTCTGCGCCGATGAAGGAGCTGATCATCCGCGGACCTTCTTCGAGTTCGACCAGCAGCACCGCATAGGGCGTGTCCTGTTTGAAAGCCGGGCCGGGCGCCCGGTGAACCACGCTGAACGAATGCACCTTGGCGCGACCGCTGGCGGCCCGGTGCTCTAGGCGCTCGCTACCGCACTCACGGCAGATCGCCTGTTGGTAGAGCTGCACGTGGCCGCACGCTGGGCAGTGCTGCAGCAGCAGCTTGCCCTCCTGAATGCCGCGCCAATAGATGTCCGAATCTGCATCTGGCATCGGCTGTGGCTTGAGGTGGGCGTCTTTGAGGTTGATCACAGCGTGGCCTCCGTTCCCAGGATGGTGGTGGCGTTGGTCGCAAAACCGGCGCCCAGGCTGTGCACCAGGCCAAGTTCAGCGCCCGCGACCTGGCGTTCACCGCAGCTTCCGCGCAGCTGGTTGACGACCTCGTAGAAATGAAACAGCGAACCCGGCATGCCCGAGTGCGCAAACGACAGCAGGCCTCCATGGGTGTTGCAGGGGATGGCGCCGCCGTAGGTGATCTGCCCGTCTTCGACGAAGCGCCCACCTTCGCCCTTGGGGCAGAAGCCGAGGTCCTCCAGCATCATGATCACCGTGCCGGTGAAGCAGTCATAGATCCCGGCCACGTCGATGTCCTTGGGCCCGCAGCCGGCCATGGCGTAGGCCTTGGCGCTCGACTGCACCGCGCCCGTGGTGGTCAGCGAGGGCATCAAGAAGATGTGCTCGTGCGTGTAGCATTCGCCGCCGCCGAGGATGTAGATGGGCTTGGCAATTCCCAGCGCCCTGGCGCGCTCGGTCGAGGTGACGATGAAAGCTGCTGCGCCGTCGGAGATGAGCGAGCAGTCGAGCTTGTGGTAGGGCGTTGTCACCCAGCCGGAATTCAGCACGTCATCGACGCTCAGCGGATCGGTCATCTGCGCCCCCGGCGTGCGGCGTGCGTGTTCGCGGTGGATCACCGCCACCTTGGCAAATTGCTCGGAGGTGGTGCCGAACTCCTTCATGTGGCGATGCGCTGTCATGGCGAAGGTGTTGGCCACGGGAATGCCGAATGGCATTTCGTATTGCTGGTCCCGGCTTTCGGTCATCGAGCGCAGGGCCAGGTCGGGCGACAGACCAGTCAGCAAGCTGTCGCCGCCCACCACCAGAACGGTCTCGGCCAGGCCGCCAGCAATGGCGGCGGCGGCGATGTTGAACAGGGTGGCCGCCGTGGCGCCGGAGACCTGCATCGTGTTGGAGAACGTCGGCTGGATGCCGAGGTACTCACTGAAGGCTACGCTGAATCGGTGAAACGGCGAGGCGAAGGCGGAGCTGGAAAGCACGCCATCGACCTCGTGCTTGCCGATGCCGGCATCGGCAAGCGCCTTGCCTGCTGCGTCGGCGGCCAGCGCGAGCGCGCTCTTGCCCGGCACGCGGCCGACGGCCGAAATGCCGGCGCCGATGATCGCGGTTTCACCGCGGAGACTGCGCGGCGATGAGTTCGTTTGAGGGGTCATGATTGAGTGTCCAGAGTTGGAGGTCACGCCCCCGAAGCATGCACGCGTTGTCGCAATTGCGCCTTCAAAATTTTCCCCACCGGGTTGCGCGGGATGATGTCAAGGTACTCAATATGCTCGGGCAGCTTGTAGACCGCCACGCCAATTTGTTTCAAGTGGTCAACGATATCTTCCAGCGTCGGCAGCCGGGCCTTGTCCTTGGGCACGACGTAGATACAGGTCTTCTCGCCCATGATTTCGTCGGGCACCGCCACCGCTGCTACCTCTTGCACACCGGGGTGGGTGAGTACCAGGTTCTCGACCTCGGCGGCGCTTATATTGAAACCACCACGAATGATGATGTCCTTCTTGCGGTCAAAAAAGCCGATGTGGCGTTCATCGCGCACGATGAAAAAATCACCGGTGCGAAAGAAACCGTCGGCCGTGAACGAATTCTGCGCGAGGTCTGGCCGCCGGTAGTAGCCGGCAAACACGTTGGGTCCGCGATAGACCAACTCGCCCACCTCGCCTGGCCGCGTGCATTCTTGGTCTTGCTCGTCAAGCAGCTTGGCTTGTACGCCTTCCATTGTCGACGGCCATTCAAGTCCCGGCTTGCCCCACCAGGGAAAATGTTCCGATCGCATAGCGAAGTCCGGCACGTCAACCGGGCCGCCAACCAAGCCTGTGCCCTCGGTCTGCCCCCACAGGTTGCAGATCTCGATGTTCCAGCGGCGCTTGAACTCCTCCATGCTCCAGCGCGAGGGCGGCGCTGAGCCTGTGGCGATTGAGCGGATGGATGACAAATCGAGGCTGTCGACATTGGGCAGCTTGAGGATCATGTTCAGGATTGCAGGCACCAGAATCGTGAACTGAACCTTTTCCGTGAGTATTTGCTTGAGGAACAGTTCGACATTGAGCGGATGGTGCAGCAGCAGCGTGCCACGCGCTGCCAGCCAGCTCAGCCAAGCCACGGCACCCGTCATGTTGACCATCGGTGCTGGTGCCAGTACACGGTCACCCTCTTGAATGCCCGCCGTATTGGGCACCAGCCGCATCTGGTAAAGCCAGTTGTTGTGCGACATCGGACAGCCCTTGGCATGTGATTCAGTACCCGAGGACCAGCACAGGCTGAAAATATCGTTGGCACTGACGCTGACAGCGTCCAGCAGGGCCTGGTCTGGTGCCTGTGCGGCCAAAGCGGTGACGTCTTCAATCGCCACGGTGGCGTAGCCTAGCTTGGCAGCCATCGAAATGTGGTCGAAGCCCTTGAAATTTTTTACGCCGATGTAGAGCTGCGCCTGACTGGCCTCTGCGACGTTGCGCAACTCGGTTTCGCGCCACTGCATGGCCACCGGAGACAGCACGCCTCCGGCGCGGGACACAGCAAAGTACAACGCAATCAACTCCCAGACATTGGGTAACTGCGCAACCACAACATCGTCTTTTTTAAGTCCACGGCGAATCAGCCCGGTGGCAATCGCGTCGACGGCTTTGCCGAACTCGCTCCAAGTTACCGAGGTGGCGGGCGTGCCGATGAGCGCCTCACGGTCTGGTGTATCGACGATGGCCACTCGTTGCGGAACATCGACAACATGTGCCGCAACCACATCAAGCAGGGTGCGGCCCCCCCAAAGTTTGGCGGCAGTGTAGTGTTCAATCGTAGAAGGCGAATGCAGGATCATGAGTAGTTTCTTCAGAAAATTTTGATTAAATCAACGAAAAGCTTTGGTCAGCTCTGGGGATCGAAACCATGGAAGCTGGCAAACGCCTCCACATCGGTTCGTTCGGTAATGAAGGCATTCTCCGGGGCCGACAGATCCTCGTGCCCGAGGGCGATGCCGCAGGCGAGGATTTCGTGGTCACTGATCGGCAACTGGGCGCGCGCCACCTTGTGGAACCAGGCAAACGCGGCCTGCGCACAGGTGTGCAGTCCCTGCGCGCGCGCGGCCACCAGAATGTTCTGGATGAACATGCCCAGGTCCATGAAGCTGCCAGTGTTCAAACGGCGGTCGAGCGTGACGAGCAGCCCCACCGGCGCGTCGAAGAACGTGTAGTTGCGCAGCATCTGGCGCTCGCGTGCCGCCGCGTCGTCGCGGGCGATGCCCAGGCTGGCATACAAACCGAAACCGCAGCGACGCCGGCGCTCCAGATAAGGCTCGACCCAGGTCGTGGGGTAATACGCGTACTCGGGCTGATGCCGGTCAGGCTCGTGCGTGGCCGCCTCAATGAAGGCATCACACAGGCGCTGCCGGGCCTCACCCGCCACCGCATACACCTTCCACGGCTGCACGTTGTTGCCACTCGGGGCACGCGCCGCCACGCTCAGAATGTGCTGCACCACCGAGGAAGGAACGGAGGCAGGTAGAAACCGCCTGACCGATTTTCGGCTGCGAATCGCTTCGTCGACATGCACGGATAGACCGCCTTTCTGACTACGTAGAGCTGCGGAGAAGAAACGACGCGGTGAGACTGCACCGCTGGACTCCAATACGACGTTCGGATAGGATTGCCACATGAATTCTAGCAAACGACCGTTTGATTGGGCGCCTTCCCCTGAACTGATGGCGCAGTCCAACCTGACCGCTTTTTTGCACAAAGTGGGCGAGTCCGACTTCGAAAACTTGAGTGCCCGTGCCGACGCCGATCCGGCCTGGCTGATGCAAGAGGTGTTCGAGTTCTGCGACTTCCGCTTCTACCAGCCCTACACGCAGATGCTTGACACCTCGCGCGGCATCGAATGGGCACGCTGGTGCATCGGCGGCACCACCAACATCGTGCTGAACTGCCTGGAACGGCACCGCGGAACGCCGGTGTGGGACCAGCCTTTCCTGGTGTGGGAGGGCGAAGACCCGAAAAACCGCAAGTCCTTGAGCTACCGCGAATTTGACGCCGAAGTCTGCCGCCTGGCCGGAGCGCTGCAGTCGCTGGGCATCGGCCAGGGCGACCGGGTCGGCCTGTACCTGCCCAATCTGCCGGAGACCTTTGTCGCATTCTTTGCCGTACTGAAAATTGGCGCCGTGTTGATGCCGCTGTTCTCCGGCTTCGGGCCGCAGCCCATTGTCGCCCGCCTGAACGACGGCGAGGCCAAGGCGGTGCTGACGGTGGACGGCACCTGGCGGCGCGGCACGCCCGGCGTAATGAAGTCGGTGCTGGACGAAGCACTTGCCGAGGTGCCCAGCGTGCAGCACGTGGTGGTGCTGCGCCACCTGGGCGACGCCGCCCCCTGCCCGATGACGCCGGGACGCGACCACGACTGGGCCAGCCTGGTCGCCGGCCAGCCTCACGACATGCCGACCGCCGAGATGGCCGCCGACGCGCCCGCCGTGCTGCTCTACACCTCTGGCACCACCGGCAAGCCCAAGGGCTGCGTCTGGACGCACGTCGGCTTCCTGGGCTCGATGGTCACGCGCGACATGCACATCTGTGCCGATTTCAAGTCGAGCGACCGTTTCTTCTTCATGAGCGACATGGGCTGGATGGTGGGCGCCATGTGCGCCTGCATTCCGAGCTATTTCGGCGGCAGCCTGCTGGTGGCCGAAGGCACGCCCGACTTCCCCGACACGGGCCGCTTCTGGCGCCTGGTGCAAGATCACAAAGTCACCTACCTGGGTGTCGCGCCCACGCTGATCCGCAGCCTGATGCGCTACGGCGACGAAGAAGTCCAGCGCTACGACTTGTCTTCGCTGCGCATCACCTGCTCCGGCGGCGAGGCCTGGACCGAGGCGCCCTGGCGCTGGTTCTTCAAGCACATCTGCAAAGAGAAATTGCCGTTCCTCAACATCGTCGGCGGCACCGAGGTGGGCGGCTGCAACTTCACCGGCACCCTGCACCATCCCTTGCGGCCAGGCTCGTTCGGCGCGCGCGGGCTCGGCGCCGGGGTTGACATCGTCGATGAAAGCGGCGAGCCGGTCGGCGCGGGCCAGGTCGGCGAGCTGGTGCTGCGCAACCCCAACATCGGCTTCACCAAGAGCCTGTGGCGCGACGACGAACGCTACCTCGACAGCTACTGGCGCACCATTGCGGGCGTCTGGGTGCATGGCGACTTTGCGATGCGCGATGCGGACGGCCTGTTCTACATCCTCGGACGCAGCGACGACACGATTAAGGTCTCAGGCAAGCGCACCGGCCCGTCGGAGATCGAAACCCTGCTCACCGGCACCGGCAAGGTGTCAGAGGCGGCGGTGATCGGCGTGCCCGACGAGATCAAGGGCTCGGCCATCGTCTGCGTCTGCGTGCCGATGCCCGGCGTGGCGGCGGACGCGGCGCTGAAGGCCGAACTGTCGCAGGCGGTCGTCCATGGCATGGGCGCCTCCTACCGCCCCCGGCAGGTGCTGCTGGTCAGCGACCTGCCCAAGACGCGCAACATGAAGATCATGCGCCGCGTGGTGCGGGCGTTGTACAAGGGCGACAGTCCGGGCGACTTGTCGTCGCTGGTCAACCCGGAAACGGTGGCCGAGCTGCAGGGCAAACTTGCAAAAGCTTGAGCCTGGTTGTGCGCCATATCCTGCCCTGACGGGCAGGATGTGGCCCCGGATTTTTCACGCATCTGACGATGTCGCCGCAGTATGCGACGCCGTCAGCAAATCGCAAACCACCTGCAGTTCCTCGTCGTCACGCGGCCCATAGACCATCACGATGTTCCCGGGCAGGCCATATTGACCCGCCAGCGGATGCAACTCCGCCCAGCCGTTTTCGATGACCTGGGGAACGATCTCGGGCGGCAAGGTCATGTGCAGACTGCCGTCACTGGGCGGGTGGATGTGGGCGAACTCCTTGCCGAACATGAAGGCGCCGAAGGACTGGCATCCGCATCGCGGTAAATAAAAGGCACGCGCTCCGGGAACAGACACCTGGCTCGGAACAACTTCCACGCTGCCCAGGGACTGCCCCCTCTCGAAAACCAGCTCTTGCAGTTCTACCGGCGCATTCTGTTCAAGCTGCGTGTGCGGGTCGCTTGGCGTCGTTTGTGGGCGAGCGCCACGGCGCTGATGGCTGAGATAACTTGTCATGCGGTTCTCCGTCTTCGCACTTCATCGTTTGTTGCTGTACACCTGCCGCGAGGGTAACCGGCAACACCCCTCCGGCGACAAGCGCCTACCGGCCCAGCAAGCCACCGCCACTCAGACCCCGCCTTCCTGGCCGAACCTGAAGCTGGAGACGGTGACGCCGCCAAAGAAGCCTTCCTCGTGGTACACGCACACGGTTTCATCATGCCCGGCGGCACCCACCGCCACCATCAGGGGCAGCAGATGGTCTTCTTGCGGATGGGCCACGCGGGCGGCCGGCGCGTCTTGCCAGTCGATCAGCCGCTGCTCACGCTGGTGCGGCTCGGTGGTGATCAAGGTCTGCTGCAGCCAGTCGTCGAATTGCATTGACGGCCCTGCGGCGGACGGCCCCATGCGGCGCGTGTTGTCGTAGCTCAGCCCGCTGCCGACGATCAGCACGCCCTGCTCGCGCAGCGGCGCCAGGGCACGGCCGACGGCCAAATGCTCTGCCGGGTCATAGCCCGCGCGCAGTGACAGTTGCACGACCGGCACATCGGCCAGCGGGTACATCACCACCAGCGGCGCGAAGCTGCCGTGATCGAACCCGCGCTGGGCATCGAGCCGCGCCGAGAACCCTGCGCTCTGGATCAACTGCCGCGCCTGCTCGGCCAGCGCTGGCAGGCCCGGAGCCAGGTACTGGACATGGTAGGTATGCTCGGGGAAGCCAGCGTAGTCGTAAACCATGGGAGGCCGTTCGGCGGCCATCACGGTGAACTCGCGCTCCTCCCAATGGGCGGAGATCACGAGCACCGCCTTCGGTCGCTCGCCGAGCTGGCGCGGCATGTCCCGCAGGGACTGCGCCAGACGGTCGTACATGCCGTTGGACTGCGCCATCATGTATCGCCAGGGCCCACCGCCGTGTGAGATGAAGTAGGTCGGCAATCGCTCCGTTGTCACGGGCATGGTCCGCTCTTACAGAGCTTTATGCGTGCCGTCGCAAAGCGCGCCGTTCTTGCTTTGCTTGCAGCCGCAAAAATAGACAGTCTTGCTTTCGTCGGCGCTGTAGTTGGTCGGCACGAACTCGCCGCCCTTGTGGCTGCCGTCGCAGAACGGCTGCGATTTGCTGAGACCGCAGGCACACCAGTAGTAGTCCTTGCCTTTTTCCACGTCGATTGCGAACGGCGTGGTGGCGGCGATATGCGGCTTACTCATGTTGAGCTCCTGAGGATGATTAAGAAGTGATACGGCATTGGTTGAAGGCATCAACGAAAGCGCGGCTGATGGGCAGCCTCTTTGAGACTGGATGTCTACCCGACTGACCATGAGGAATAGCTTAATGTTTAATCTTGGTTAATCAATAGCTGTATTATTAAAACATCATTTCCTCACAAGAAACCATAAATGGATCGTCTGACCAGCCTTCGCGTTTTCAGGGAAGTGGTCGAGGCTGGCAGCTTTTCCCGCGCCGCGGCGCGCCTCACCATGTCCGCTCCGATGGCCAGCAAGCATGTCGCCCAGCTCGAACGAGACCTCGGTGCGAGGTTGCTGCACAGGACCAGCCGCAAGCTCAGCCTGACGGAGGCCGGCGCGATGTACTACGCACAATGCCGCGAGGCGCTCGACACGCTGCAGGCTGCCGAAGCGGCGCTTCGGCAAAGCGCGCAGGCACCACGCGGACAATTGAAAATCAGCGCGCCCGTCTGGTGTGCAAACCGGCATTTCGCCAGCGTACTGGCGGCCTACCGCAACACCTATCCGGAGGTGCTGGTCGACATGCGACTGGAGAACCGCAAGATCGACCTGGTCGCCGACGGCTACGACCTCGCGCTGCGCGCCACGCGCGAACTGTCCCCGGCGCTGATTGCACGGCCGATTTGTCCCGTGCAGTTCCACCTGGTCGCAACCCCGGCTTACCTGAAGCGCGAAGGCTCTCCGCGCAGACCCTCCGATCTGGTCAGGTGCAGCGCCGTGGTACCCAACTACGTGAACCTCGATGGCCTCGAAATGCAGGGACCTGCCGGCAAGGCGCGGATCAAGCTGAATGCGGTGATGCGCTCGGACGACAGCACGCTCACCTATCACGCGATGCACGCCGGCATGGGCATGGCGTTCCTCCCCGAATGGACGGTCGACGACGATCTGGCCGCGGGCTGCCTCGCGCGCGTGCTGCCGACCTACACGGTGCCCCCTTTCACGCTGTATGCGGTTTACACGAATCGGCAGTACGTGACACCCAAGCTGAGAACCTTCATCGACTTCTTCAGTGAAGCGCTTGGCGGGGGCAAGTCGTTAGCGCAACAGCCGGATCGATGAACCGAAACTGTTGCAAGCCCCGGGTGTCGATCACTTCGCCGCTGATCGTGGGCACAAAAGCGGCGGCTAAACAGACCGCACAAAATCAACGATGGACACATCGGCAGAAAGCACGCGCTGGCCGATCAACACATTCCAGTGCGCCTCCGAGCCATGCGCCATGCGCCACTCGTGCAGGCGCCGGGTCAGCAATTGCAGGTCGTATTCTTCCGCAATACCGATAGCGCCGTGCAGTGCATGCGCGATGGAGGCGACCAGAACCGCCGCCTCACTGGTGCGGGACTTGGCCATCGCTGCGGCGAGCAGGGACGGTGCCGCAGCGTCGGTGTGGAAGGCCGCTTCGGCTGCCATCGAGGCAGCAGCCACATGTTCGGCCATGACGCTCAACTGGTGCTGCACCGCCTGGAACTTGCCCAGGGTTTTGCCGAACTGGATGCGGTCATTGCAGTGTTTCAGTGTCATTTCGAACACACGGGTCATGGCCCCGCTGAGCACGGCGGCGTGCAAGGCCGCCGCGAACGTCGGCAGCAGCGGGCCAGCGCCGGGCACGTGCGTCGCGACGCGCGCATCGGACCAGCGCAGGGTGGCCGTCAGGCTCCCGTGCACGCCGCTTGCTTCACGCTGCGCCGCTGCGCAGTGCAGCAGCAACAAGGCATCACCATCTTGGGCCAGCACGAAATCCGCCAGCATGCCGTAAGGTGTGAAAGAGCACACGATAGCGCCACCGGCCTCGCGCCGCAACGCAGCGCCCAGCGTAATCATGCCGCTGGGCATCGCAAACTGCGACCCCAGCAGCGCTCGCGCCACAATCGTCTGCGCCACCGGCACCGGCACCGTGTAGCGGCCGAAGCTGCACAGTATCGGGAACAGATCGGCCAGCGGGAGGCCGGCACCGCCAGCGTCCTCGGACGCCAGCAGTTCGAGGAAGCCGGCACCTTGCAGCGCCTGCCACAGCTTAAGCGGCGAGCCGCCCGCTTCAATCGCGCGCACCACGGCGGGCGTGCACTGGTCCTGGAGGATATCTTCAATCGCTTGTGCAAACATGGAATGCTTTCTTTTTCAGCGCAGACCCAGACCGCGCGCGATCATGCCGCGCAGGATCTCGCGCGTGCCGCCGCGCAGGGAATAGGTGGGCGCCATCTGGCTCACATAAGCCACGGCGCGGTACAACTCGGCATCGACCAGGGCGTCCGGGTCCATGGCGAGGGCGGCTTCGATCACAGAGGGAATGCTCTGCTCGAATTCGGTGCCAATGTCCTTGACCAGGGCCGCTTCGACCAACGGGCTGTCCCCGTTGACGAGCTTGGCCGTGACGGCGATCGACATGTTGCGCAGCGTGGCCAGGTGCGTGGCGAAACGCCCGATGGTGGCGGCATGGACCGAGACCGCCGGTGTCTTGCGCAGGCAGGTGATCCAGTGCTCCAGCAGCACGATGCTGGAGTACACCCGCTCCGGGCCGCTGCGCTCGAAGGCCAGTTCGGCATTGACTTGCGCCCAGCCGCTGCCTTCATGGCCGATCAACGCGTCGTCGGTCAGCAGCACGTTGTCGAAGAACACTTCGGAAAAATGTGCATCACCCGCCAGGTCACGGATCGGGCGCACCGTCACGCCGGGCAATGCCAGATCGACAATGAACTGCGACAAGCCTTTTTGCCGGTCCTGCGGCTCGCCCGACGAGCGCACCAGCGCGATCATGTAGTGGCAGTGCTGCGCGTTGGTGGTCCATATCTTGCGGCCGTTCAGCCGCCAGCCGCTTGAACCGTCAATTTGGCAGCGCGTGGCCCGCGTGCCGACGCTGGCGAGGTCGGAGCCGGCATTGGGCTCACTCATGCCGATGCAGAAAAACGCCTCGGCGGCGCAGATTTTCGGCAGGTAGAACTGGCGTTGCGCCTCCGTGCCGAACTTGAGGATCAAGGGCCCGCTCTGGCGGTCGGCGATCCAGTGCGCGGAAACCGGGGCGCCGGCGGCCAGCAGTTCTTCCACCAGCACGAAGCGCGAGAAGGCGTCCAGGCTGGCGCCACCGTATTGCGCCGGCAAGGTCACGCCGACCCAGCCCCGTGCGGCCAGCTTCTTGCTGAAAGCGGCATTGAAACCCATCCATGAACGGGCCCGGATGTCGGCGGGCATTGGCTCAAAACTGGATTGGAGAAAGGCCTTCACCTCGGCGCGAAATGAATTCGTCCTGGCGGGCAGGGCGGCGAACCGGAAAGCGGACAGCAGGTTGTTCAAGAAATTTTCCTCCGAGGGGTTCATTCACCGCCGAGTTGAGGCGCCGCCCCAGGCGATACATCAGATCGGGCTGCGCTCCACCAGCTGGGCGGAAATGATCAGGCGCTGCAATTCGTTGGTGCCCTCGCCGATGCACAGCAGCGGCGCATCGCGGTAGTAGCGCTCGACATTCATTTCCTTCGAGTAGCCATAAGCCCCGTGGATGCGCAAGGCCTCCATCGAGTTCTCGACCGCCGCCTCGCTGGCGAACAGCTTGGCCATGCCGGCTTCCATGTCGCAACGCTGGCCGGCGTCATAAGCCCGCGCGGCCTGTTCAACCAGCAGACGCGCCGCCTCCGCCCGGGTGGCCATGTCGGCCAGCTTGAGTTGGATCGCCTGGTGGTCGCAGATCGGCTTGCCGAAGGTGCGACGCAGTTGGGCATAGGCTACCGACTCCTCCAGGCAGGCGCGCGCCACACCCACGCCGCGCGCAGCCACATTGATGCGCCCAAGTTCCAGTCCGCCCATCACGTGCTTGAAACCCTGTCCCTCCACGCCACCGACCAAGTTGGCGGCCGGCACGCGAAAGTTGTCGAACACCAGCTCGGCGCTGTCGATGCCCTTGTAGCCGAGCTTTTCCAGCTTCTTGGTGGACGTGAAGCCCGGGCCCTTCTCGCAGATGAACAGGCTCATGCCGCGATGGCGCGGTTGCGCTTCGGGGTCGGTCTTGACCAGCACGGCAAAGACCTGGCCATGGATGCCGTTGGATATCCAGGTCTTGGTGCCGTTGATAACGTAATGGTCGCCGTCGCGGCGCGCCACCGTGCGCACCGCCTGCAAGTCGGTGCCGCAATCGGGCTCGGTCAGCGCCAACCCGCCGCTCAGTTCGCCGCTGGCAAAGCGCGGCAAAAAATGCTGGCGCTGCGCCACGGTGCCGTTGCGCTGCACACAGGCGGCCATTATGAGGTGCGAGTTGATGATGCCCGACACCGACATCCAGACCCGCGCGATGCGCTCCACCACCTTGGAATAGGTGCTGGCCGACAGCCCCAGGCCGCCGTACTCCTCGCGGATGATGCAGCCGAACAGGCCCATCTCGCGCATGCCGGCCACAATGTCGGCCGGCCATTCGTCGGCATGCTCGAGCCGCTGCGCCACCGGCTTGATCTCGCGGTCCACAAAGCGTTCGACGGCGTCGAGCACCATATTTTCTTTTTCGGCATCAAAGGCCACGGACTGGCTGGTCGTCATCAGAGGGTTCCGGAAGTGTTGGAATGGGTCAGGGTCTGCGCCAGGACGGCGGCATCTGGGGCGCGGTCGGCTGTCAGCAGCGCGTCGAGCAGGCGTAGCGCCTGCTCGCGCGGCAAGGTCAGTAGCGCATTGCCCATGAATTTGGCTTCGATGTCAGCGGCCGTGATGGGGCGCCCCGGCGCGCCGCGGTGCGCGGCCTCGCGGTGGCGCAGCTCGCGCCCATCGTGCGTGCGCACGCGCAGCTCGCCGGAAAAGAAGGTGGGGTAATCGGCATCGGGGTCGGCCGCGTGTTCGATGCGGTCAGCCAGCGCCTGCACCTGCGGGTCGCTCAGGTTGGCGGCATCCAGTTCGGCCAGCCCCAGCTCGCCGCGCAGCAGGGCCAGCGCGACCAGATGGTGAATGCTGAACTGCGATTCATAGACGTTGGCCGGTCGCCGCTTGGCCGCCACCGGCTCGCACACCACCGGGTGCACCCCTTGCGGCAGCAGCACCTGTACCGAAGCGATCTCGTCAGTGCGCAGACCGGCCGCGCGCAGCGCCAGCGCGGCATCGATGCTGGCGTGCGTGAAGTGGCAGGTTGGATACAACTTGACCGCCACATCCATCAGTTCCCAGCGCTCGCCCAGGCCGCGCGCGCACAAGGACAAATCGGCGTTTAGGCCGCGCGCGGCCAGGTGACTGGCGTACAGACCAAAGCGGCCTTCATAGGGCTGCGACGGGCCGCGGAATCCGGCACCGGCCAACGCCGTGGCGGTCAGCCCGCTGACACCGGCCCAGCCCGAGTGCATGCGCTTGGTCCAGGCGCCGTCGCTCAGAAATTCCATGCTGCCTGATGCCATCGACAGCACCACGCCTTGCGCGTGCTCAAGGCCCGCCTGATCCAGTCCCATCAGCTTGCCGGCCGCCAGTGCGCACCCAAAAGCCCCCACCAGGCCAGTCGGGTGAAAGCCCACGTCGTGGAAGCGTCCCTGGGCCGCTGCACCCAGACGTGCCGCCACCTCGATCGCCAGCACATAGGTCATGATCATCTCGGCCCCGCTGGCATGCCGCTGCGCCGCCAGACCCAGCGCCAGCGGAAAGGCGCTGGCGCTGGGGTGGGTGATCGCGCCGGGGTGGGTGTCGTCGAAATCCAGCCCGTGGACCAGGATGCCATTCATCAGCACCGCATCGCGCAGCGGCAGGGGGGCAAAGGCACCCATGACGGCGCTGTCACCCGCACCGCCCAGGGCGTGCAAGCCGCGGTAAGCGCAGTGCGCGAAGTCGTGCTGGGACGAAGCCAAGGCGATGCCCAGTGCGTCGAGCATCAGCAGCTTGGCCTGTTCGACCACGGCTGCGGGCAGCATGTCTGGCGTCAGGCCGTGCGCGAAGGCGGCCAGTTGGGCGGCGATGCTGGGGGCAGGGAGGGTTGTCGTGTCGGCTGGCATGTGGAATAACCTTACTTGTATTCTTCGAACTTATCCGTAAATAGGTAAAATATCAATCCGAACCGTATCGAACGCGGTGTCGGAGTGATGCGTTGAGCAAACGAGTTGATTCCTGGTTGGTAACGGACGAGTTCTGGCAGCGTGTTGAACCGCTGATCCCTCAACGTGCGCTGGTGCCGGACAAGCAGTACGTTCGCAAGCCTGGAGCAGGTCGACCGGCCAAGCCGGCACGCCAAGTGTTCGAGGCCATCGTGTTTGTGCTGCGCACAGGCTGCCAGTGGAAGGCGCTGCCCGCTGAGCGCTTTGGCAGCGCCAGCGCCATCCACAAACGCTTTCTCGAATGGGAGAAGGCGGGCTTCTTTGAAGCCGTCTGGAAAGCCGGTTTGGCGGAATACGACGACATGCAAGGCATCGCGTGGCGATG
Organism: Variovorax sp. GW821-FHT09B01; assembly: GCF_059418345.1. NCBI lineage: Bacteria > Pseudomonadati > Pseudomonadota > Betaproteobacteria > Burkholderiales > Comamonadaceae > Variovorax > Variovorax sp. GW821-FHT09B01. The sequence goes on from NZ_JBWKPQ010000015.1 coordinate 94,107, forward strand.
GCAAAGCGTCGATGGCGCGATGATGAAGGCACCCTTGGCACAAGAAGCTGTCGGCCCGAACCCGACGGACCGGGGGAAAAAAGGGAAGCAAACGCCACCTGCTGGTGGACGGCCGTGGCGTCCCGTTGTTGCTCGTCGTGAGCGGGGCCAACGTCCACGACTGCAAGAGGCTTGATGCGGTGCTCAGCGCCGTTGTCATCAAACGCAAGAATCCACCCCACAGGCGAAACAAACACCTTTGCGCCGACGCAGGCTACCGTGGTGCCGAGCATCTGCGCACCATCGAAGGCCACGGCTACATCCCTCACGTCGTCAGTCGCCGAACGGAGGCAGCAATCAAGAGGCGCACCCCGGAGAAGAAGGCCAGGCGCTGGGTTGTTGAGGTTTGCCATAGCTGGTTCAACCGTTTCCGAAAACTGCTCGTGCGCTACGAGAAGCTCGAGCGCAGCTTCCTCGCACTCAACCATCTCGCGGCGGCGATCATCGCGTTTCGCAAGGTGCCTTTGAGTGTCAACATAATTTACGGATAGATTCTTCGTATCACTCAGAGTGTGCCAAGCGCAGCAAGAGACTGGGCGTATTGCTTCTGCTGGTCCTGACCGCGGTTGACGCTGCCCCCGACCGGCCGCAGCAAGCCGTCGCGCAGGCCGTAGACCAACCCGTGCACCTCGACTTGCTGCCCGCACTCCCAGGCGCGGCGCAGGATGGTGGTGCGGCACACGTTGCTGACCTGCTCGATCACGTTCATCTCGCAAAGCCGCGCTGCGCGCTCGTCAACGCTGGTAATGCCGTCGAACCGATCAGCGTGTTTGCGCGCCACGTCCTCCAGATGGCGCAGCCAGTTCTCGGCCAGACCGGTGCGGCGCTGTTCTATCACCGCCTGCACGCCGCCGCAGCCGTAGTGGCCCACCACGAGAACATGCTCGACCTTCAACACCTCGACCGCATACTGCAGAACCGTCAGGCAGTTCAGATCGGAGTGCACCACCAGGTTGCCGACGTTGCGGTGCACGAACACCTCGCCAGGCCGCAGGCCCAGAATTTCGTTGGCCGGCACCCGGCTGTCGGAACAGCCGATCCACAGGTAGCGCGGCATCTGCTGGTGCGCCAGCCGCTCAAAGTACTGCGGATCTTCCGCAGCGCAGCGCGCCGACCAGGCACGGTTGTTCTCCAGCAGAGGGGCCAGGCTGGACATGGCATCTCCACGGAGCGACATCAACGCCCCTTCCACACCGGCTTGCGCTTCTCGGCGAAGGCACGCGGACCTTCCTGCGCGTCCTCGCTGGCGTAAGCGGCACGGTAGATGTTGTGGGCCAGCGCCATACCGGCCTCGCAGCCGGCGCTCATCGCCGTCATGATCGATTCCTTGCCCGCCATCACCGACAGCGGCGCGTTGTCGCGGATGCGTTCGGCCAATGCGGTGGCGCGAGCGCGCACGGCATCCGGCGTGTCTTCCAGGTAGTTGATGAAACCGAGCCCATGAAAGGTTTCGATCGGATACAGGTCGCCGGTCAGCACCATCTCCATCAGCAGCGGCTGCGGCAGCATCCACAGCAGGGGAATGGCCCACGGGCTACCGCGCCCGGCGATGCGGGTTTCGGTGATGCCGACCTGCGTGCCCTTGAGGCCGACGCGCAAATCCGAGTTCAGGCTCAGCATCATGCCGCCGGCAATCAGGTGCCCGGTCATGGCCGCGATGATGGGCTTGGCCACACGGCGCTGGCGGCCATGGAACGGGTCCTTCATCTTGGTCAGGATGTCCACGCCTTCTTCCTTCTTGACACGCGAAGCCTCACGCAGGTCGAGCCCGGCGCAGAAGGTGCCGCAGTCGGCAGAAGTCAGGATTGCCACGCGTACGTTTTTGTCGGCATCGACTTCACCCCACAGATCGTGCAGCCGGTTGGCGGCGGCCGGTGACAGCGCGTTACGCATCTCGGGGCGGTTGATCTCCACGGTGGCAATGCCATCGCGCACTTCGTACAAAACCGTTTCTGCTTCACTCATATCCTGATCTCCTATTAAAAAAATTGCTTGCTCTGCACATACGAACGCTGATTCGTCAGCGCCTTCGTCGCATGATTCACTCCGTGACCGATTTCACGCGTTGTAGACCATGTCACCTTCTCTTCGTGCGGCTGCTGAACGCACAAGCTCTTGCGTCAACTGCTCCATCCAGCGGTCGATGGGAACAGAAGGAACAAACCTCTGGTGAATGAGCTGGAAGTAGCGGGTGTTGGCGGCCCAGTCGACAAAATCGGCAAAAGGCAGTTGCTGCTGATCCAGCAATTTGAACTTCAGCAACACCTTGACTGCGTGGTGCGCATGTCGGTCAGGGCTCTTGACAAAGGCGTTGAGGCGCGCGCGCGCGTAGGCCAGCACCTCGGCGCGGTAGCGGAATACCGGGCCGTGGCCAGGAATGACCCAGCACGGGTCAAGCCGCTCGATCAGGTCGAAGGTGGCGGCCACTTCGTCGAATGCGGCGTCGCCCTCAAGCTCCGGAAACACCACGCCGAAGCCTTTTTCCCACAAGGCATCTGCCGAGATCAGGGTTTGGGACTGCGGCTCAAACAGAATGACTGAATGGGGATCGTGGCCCGGCGCCGCATGAATTTGCCACGCCGTGTCGGCCAGCTGAATTTCCGTGCCAGGTAAAAGAAGACCATCGAACTTGAACCGGGGGCAGTGTTGCCCGGATGGCACATAGTTCAGGGCGACGGGGTCCCATGACGAGACAAGTGATGCATGGCCTGGCGGAATGAGGGTTTGAAGTTCTGGGTAATTGCCCTGGAGGACGGCATTGCCGCCGCAGTGGTCGCTGTGTAGATGCGTGTTGAGCAGCAAGTCCAGCGGACCCTGCTGCAAAGCGGCGCTGACCAGCCCGGTCGTTAGTTCCGCGTGCGTGCTGTAGCCACTGTCAACGAGTGCGCTGGACTGTGCTCCGATGAACAAAATATTGTTCGAGGACAGCCAGCCGCGCTCAAAAACCTGAATACCGTTCGGAAGTTGGATGCCGGTCATGGGCCGTCTCGGGCACGTCATTTTGAGCAGTGGATAACACCAGGTTTGCAAAGAGGGGCGCGCATGCTGGATTTGCTGCCGCTCATTCCGCGGCGCCCTCGGACTCAACCACGGCCACCACCAGGCCGCGCTCGACCATCTGCCCGGGCTGCACCGACAGCGAGCGCACCACGCCATCGTGATCGGCGTTGATGCGCATCTCCATCTTCATCGACTCCATCGTCGCCACCACGTCGCCGGCACGTACCCGCACGCCAACCTCCACATGGGTCTTCAGGATCATTCCCATCATCGGCGTGCGCAACTGTCCGCTGGCCTGGCGGCCAGTGGCGACCTGGCTGAGGTAGGAGGTCACGCCGATGGCGTGGGCGGTGCCGCCGCTCTGCACAAACACGGTATCGTCGCTGCGCACGATGGTCAGTACCTCATGACAATCCCCTATGCGCAAACGCCAATCGCTCCCGGCGCTGGCGGTCAGCGCCAGGCGAACCCGTTCGGTGCCGATTTGCACCGTTACTTCGGACTCGGGCGAGACGGCGCCGAACCGGGCTTCGTGTGTTGTTCCTCCTGAGCGCAGCAACAGCGCCGGAACCGGCGTGAGCCGATCGTCGCCAGCGTGCATCTGCCAACCCGTCACGTCCAAGGCCGACCAGGCTCCGAATGGCTTGCTGCTGTGCCGCGCATCGAGCAACCACCAAGCCGCCGCTGCAGCCAGCCGCTCCAGCGGCGCGCTACCCGTGCCCTGACCCCCCTCTGCCAGCACCTCGTCAATCAGACGGGTGTGGAAGCTGGCGTCCCGCGTTGCAGGCAGGGCCAGCAGACGCTGCAGAAAAGCGCAATTGGTTTCGACGCCGTGCACCTGGGTTTCGCCCAGCGCCCCACTCAGACGGTCCAGCGCAGCCTCGCGCGTGGGCGCATGAACGATCAGCTTGGCCAGCATCGATTCGTAGTAGGGCGTGACCACCATGCCGGCCCGCACCCCCGATTCAACCCGCACACCCGAAGTCGGGAACCGCACCGCGATCAGTTCGCCGGTGGATGGCAGGAAATTTTGCGCTGCGTCTTCAGCGCAGACTCGCGCCTCAATCGCGTGGCCGCGCACCTGCACTTCGCTCTGACGCAAGGGCAAGCCCTCGCCGGCGGCAATGCGCAGCATGATCTCGACCACATCCAGCCCGGTCACCTCCTCGGTCACCGGATGCTCAACTTGCAGCCGCGGGTTGACTTCGAGAAAATGGTGACGGTCGCCCTGCACGATGAATTCCACCGTGCCGACACCGCGATAGCGCAGTCGCTGCCCCAGGCGCACCGCGTCACCGAGCATCGCCTCGCGCAGCGCCGGGGCGAGATTCACCGCTGGCGCCTCTTCGATGACTTTCTGATGACGCCGCTGCAGCGTGCATTCGCGCTCGAACAGGTGAATCACTTCGCCATGGCCATCGCCAACGATCTGCACCTCGATGTGGCGCCCGCGCTCGACAAAGGCTTCGACGATCAACGCCGCGTCGCCAAAGGAACTTTTGGCTTCGCGCATGGCCGACTCGATGGCCTCCATCAGCCCGTCCAATTGCTGCACCACCCGCATGCCCTTGCCGCCGCCACCGGCGGCCGCTTTCAGAATCACCGGCAGTGGCAGGCCGCGTACGGTGGCCGCCACTTCAGCCGCGTCGCGGCTGGGCAGCTCGCTGCCGCCGAGCACGGCCACGCCAGCGGCGCGGGCCTCGCGCTTGGCCGACGCCTTGTCGCCCAGGCGCTCAATGACCTCGGGCGTCGGGCCGACGAAGACGAGGCCGGCTGCCTCGACCGTGCGCGCGAAGACCGCGTTTTCGGCCAGAAAGCCAAAACCAGGATGAATGGCCTGCGACCCGGTCCGCCGGGCCGCATCGATCACCGCATCGATGCGCAGGTAGCTCTCGGCTGGCGTTGCCCCACCGATTTCGATCGACTCGCCGATCAGGTCAACGTGCAGCGCATCGCGATCAGCACTCGAATGCACACCGGCCACTGCAATACCGAGGCGTCGGCAGGTGTGTGCAATGCGGCAGGCGATTTCGCCGCGGTTGGCGATCAGGATTTTTTTGAACATGTCAGAGTCCGCTCCAGCGCGGTGGGCGCTTTTCATTGAAGGCCTTCACGCCCTCCAGCCTGTCGGCCGAGGACACCAGCACGTTGTAGGCGGCGATGTCGAGCATGTAGCCGCTGTGGAAGTCAATCTCGCCGCCGCGCGAGGCGGCGAGTTTGGCGTAGTGGGTGGCCATCGGTGCGGCCAGCACGATGTCGCGCGCGTCGGCGACTGCGGCGGCCAGCGCCGTACCCGGCTCGGCCAGGTCGGTGACCATGCCCCATTCGGCGGCTTCTTCGGCCGAGAAGCGGCGCGCGGTGAACAGCAACTTCTTGGCGCGCCGCGCACCGATGGCGCGCACGAGGTTCTGGATACCCCCGCCGCCGGGCATGATGCCGCGCCGCAGCTCGGGCAGCGAAAATACCGCAGCGCGCGAAGCGACGATGTAGTCACACATCAACGCCAGTTCGCAGCCGCCGCCATGTGCGTGGCCTTCGACGGCGGCGATCACCGGTTGCGGGAAATCCTTGACCGCCAGCAACACCTCTTCGGCGAGCTGGTGTTGGCGCCGCCATTGACCGTCGGTCATGCCGTCGCGCTGCTTGAGGTCGCCGCCGGCCGAGAAAGCTCGTTCACCGGCGCCGGTGATGATCAGCACACGCAGGCCGTCGTCGAAGGCCAGTTCGTGCAGGGCGTTGCGCAGGTCGACGAACATCTGCGTGTTCATCGCGTTCATCACCTCGGGGCGGTTGAGCACCAGGCAGCGGATGCCGTCCTCCGTTGCGGTGCCCGGCGCGGGGTGGATCAGCAGGGTTTCGTGGTGCATCTGGGCCATCAGTAAGAGCGGGGCATACCCAGCAGATGCTCGGCCACCTGCGCCAGCACCAGGTTGTTGGAGATCGGCGCGGTGCGGAACAGCCGGCTCTCTTTCCATTTGCGCTCGATGTCGTACTCGCAGGCCACGCCATAGCCGCCGAAGGTGGTCATGGCCGCCTCGGCTGCCTCCCAGGCGGCTTCGCTGGCCAGGTACTTGACCATGGTCGCCTCGCGCCCGCAGGGCAGGCCGGCGTCGAACAGCGTCGCGGCTTTGTTGCGCATCAGTTCGGCGGCCTCGATGTTCATGTGGGCGCGCGCGATCGGAAACTGCACGCCCTGGTTGGCGCCGATCGGGCGGTCGAAGACGACACGCTCGCTGCCGTAGCGCGCGGCCTTGCCGACGAACCAGTGGCCGTCGCCGATGGCCTCGCTGGCCACCAGCAGCCGCTCGGAATGCAGCGAATCCAGCAGGTAGTAAAAGCCCTTGCCTTCCTCGCCGATGCGGTCGTCGTCGCTCAGTTCGAGGTTGTCGATGAAGACCTGGAAGGTGTGGTGATTGATCATCGTGCGGATCGGCGTGGCCTTGAGCGACGCGCCCGCCTTCTTGATGTCGATCAGGAACAGGCTCAGGCCATCGGTCTTCTTCTTCACCGCGTCGATCGGCGTGGTGCGCGCGATCAGCAGATACATGTGCGAGTGGCTGTAGCGCGAGGTCCAGATCTTCTGGCCATTGACGACGTAGCCGCCCGGCACCTTGCGCGCGAAGGTCTTGATCGCCAGCGTGTTGGAGCCAGCGTCGGGCTCGGTCACGCCGAAGGCCTGCAGCCGCAGGCTGCCGTCAGCGATGCGCGGCAGCGTGCGGCGCTTCTGTGCCTCGGAGCCGTGGCGCATGATTGACGCCATCGTGTACATCTGCGCATGGCAGTGCACCGCGCTGCCGCCGTTCTGGTTGATCTCCTGCAGGATCAGGCAGGCGTCGAGCAGCGGCAACCCGGCACCGCCGTATTCCTCGGGAATCAGCGCAGCCAGCCAGCCGGCATTGGCCATCGCGTCGACGAAGGCTTCCGGATAGGCGCCGTCCTGCGCGCACTGGCGCCAGTATTCGGGGCCGAAGCCCTTGCACAACTCCTTGACGGCGGCGCGGATCTGGCCCTGGGTCTCGGTGTAGTCGAAGTTCATGGGGATGTCGGCCTTGTCATTCAATCGACGACGCGTTGCTGTCGCAGCGCCGCCAGTTCATCGGCATGCAGGCCCAGTGCCGTCAACACCTCGTCGGTGTTCCCGCCCAGCACTGGCGGCGGCGGGCCGGTGCGCCCGCGACGGCCCTGCGAACTGATGGGCAGGCCCATCGTCTGGTGTTGCGGTGCGCCCGGCAGCGGCAGCGCGCCCAGCATGCCGATCGCTTGCACCTGTTCGTGCGCCAGCATCTGGGCCACGTCGTGCATCTCGCTGCAGGGCGCACCGGCCGCGCGCAGCGCCGCCACGCAGTCGGCGGTGCTGCGCTGCCGGGTGCGCGCTTCCAGCGCGTCGTGCAGCGCCTCGCGGTGGCCGATGCGCGCCGACATGTCGATGAAGCGCGGGTCCTGCGCCAGCTCTGGGCAAGCCAGCGCGCTGCAGATGCGGCCGAACAGCCGGTCGTTGGCCGCGGCGATGAAGACCTTGCCGTCGGCACTGTCGAAGAGCTCGTAGGGCGCCATCATCGCCATGGCCGAACCCATCTTGCGCGGTAGGCGCTGGGTGGCCAGGTAGTTCGCCACCGGCACCGTCATCCACGACAGCCCGGTCTCGAGCAGGCTGGCGTGCACGCGCATGCCTTCGCCCGTGGTGGCGCGGCGCAGCAGCGCGGCCAGGATGGCCATCGTGGCCCACATGCCGGTGCCCATGTCGATGAGCGACACGCCGACGCGCGCCGGCTCGTCACCTTCGTGGCCGCTGACGCTCATGATGCCGGTGAAGGCCTGCATCAGCGGGTCGTAGCCGGGCAGCGCGCGCATCGGGCCGACCTCGCCGAAGGCGCTGATCGCGCAGTACACGAGGCGAGGATTGGTCGGTCGCAGGTGTTCGTCGCCGAGGCCGCGCGCTTCGGCGCTGCCGGGCTTGAGCGAATGCACCAGCACGTCGGTACCGGCCGCCAGGCGCGCAACCAGCTGCTGGCCGGCCGCGCTGTCGAGGTCGATGCAGACGCTCTTCTTGTTGCGGTTCAGCGCCGCGAAGCCGGTCGAGACGCCGGCCACTTCGGGCGGTTTCCACTGGCGCGCATCGTCGCCGCTGCCGGGGCGTTCGATCTTGATAACCTCGGCGCCGAGGTCGCCGAGGGTCTGGGTACAAAACGGGCCGGCCACGTTTTGGGTCAGGTCGAGCACGCGGCAACCGGAGAGAATGGCGTCGAGCATGTTCAATTCGGTGGGCCAAAGGATTACATGCGGAACACGCCGAAGTGCGTGTCGCGCGCCGGCACGCGGCCCGCCAGCTCCAGCAGCAAAGCCATGGTGTCGCGTGTTTCCAGCGGGTCAATCACCATGTCGCACCACAGGTTGGAGGCGTAGTTGTAGGGACTGGAAAAGCTCTCGAACTGCTCGCGTATCGGTTGCTTGAATTGCTCGCGTTCTTCGTCGCTCCAGCTAGTGCCCTCGCGCCGGTGGATGTTCTCGCGCACCAGGCCCAGGGTGGTGGCGGCCTGCTCTGGGCCCATCAGCGCGGCGCGGCCGGTAGGCCACATCATCATCACGTTGGGCTTGAACGGGCGCCCGCACATCGCCAGGTAGGCCGCCGCGTACGAGCCTCCGGTGATCAGCGTGTAGCGCGGCACGTTGGCCGAGGCCATGGCCGTCATGAACTTGGCGCCGTGCTTGGCAATGCCCTGCTGCTCCACGGCTTTGCCGACCATGAAGCCCGACACATCGGCCATGAACAGCAGCGGAATGTCGCGCTGGCAGCACAACTCAATGAAGTGCGCGCCCTTGAGCGCGCTCTCGGAGAAGATCACGCCGTTGTTGGCTAGAATGCCGATCTGAAAGCCCTTGATGCGAGCAAAGCCGCAGATCATGGTGTCGCCGTACAGGGGTTTGAACTCCTGCAGGTCACTGTCGTCGATCAACCGCAGCAGCACTTCGCGGTTGTCGGTCGGATGCCGGTTGTCGGCGCTGACAATGCCGTAGATCTCGCGCGGGTCATGGCGCGGCGGCAGCGGCGGCACCACGTCCCAGCGCTGCTTGGCTGCGGTACCGAGGTTGGCCACGATGCCGCGCACGATGGCGATGGCATGGCCATCGTTCTCGGCCAGGTGGTCAGTGACGCCGCTGATGCGGCTGTGCATCTCGCCGCCGCCCAGGGTTTCAATGTCAACCTCTTCCTTGGTGGCGGCGTACACCAGCTCGGGCCCGGCGAGGAACATCGCACCCTGGTTGCGCACGATCACCGCTTCGTCGCACAGCGCCGGGAGATAGGCGCCGCCGGCGGTAGACGGCCCGTGCACGGTCGCGATCTGGGTGATGCCCTCGGCCGACATGCGGATCTGGTTGTAGAAAATGGAGCCGAACTGGCCGTCGTCGGGGAAAATATGCGCCTGCTCCGGCAGGTTGGCGCCGCCCGACTGGACCATGGTGATGCACGGCAGCCGGTGCTGCCAGGCGAACATCTGGGCCCGCACATGCTTTTTAGCGGTGATGCCGTAGTAGGTGCCGCCCTTGACCGTGGCATCGTGGATCATCAGCATGCAGGCGCGCCCGCACACCAGCCCCACGCCGGTGATGATGCTGCCGCCCGGCGGCACGCCCTCGTACAGGCCGTCGCCGGCAAGCTGCCCGAACTCGAGGAAGGGCGAGCCGGGGTCGAGTACGGCAGCCAGGCGCTCGCGCGGCAGCAATTGCTTGCGCTTCTTGTGCAGCAGGCGCGCCTTTTCGGGGCCGCCGACCAGGGCACGCGTGCGGCGTTCATGCAGATCAACAATGCGCGCCTCGTAGGCTTCACGGTTGCGCTGGAACGCGGGCGAGTTCGGCGCGGCGGTGGATGTCATCAAGCTCATTTTGGCAGCCCCTAAAGTGGCTCAGTGTGGGTCGGTCATCAGGCGATCAGGCCTCCGCACGCAGCGCCGCAAAGCGCTGCAGGTGGTGGTCGGTGCTGCCCAACAGGTTGCAAAAGAGCGTGAGGCGGCGAAAGTAATGGCCGATGTCCAGCTCATCGGTCATGCCCACGCCGCCGTGCAGCTGCACCGCTTGCTGCGCCACATACCGTGCGCGTTCGCCGATGGCCGACTTGGCCGCCGACACGGCACGCGAGCGGGTGGCCGCATCAGCATGATCGGCATGCAGGGCCGCCATCAGCACCAGGGAGCGGCTGGCCTCGACCGCGGCGAACATGTCGACCAGCCGGTGCTGGATGACCTGGAAGCTGGCAATCGGCACGTCAAATTGTTTGCGCGTGCTGACGTATTCGCCAGTTTTGCGCAACAGCGCGCCCATGGCACCCAGGGCGTCGGCGCAGGCGGCAACAATGCCAAGATCAACCAGGTGCTCAAGCAGCCCCAGGCCCTCGCCTTCCGTGCCCAGCAGTGCGTCGGCCCCGAGCACGACCTGTTCCAGTATCAGATCACCGGCGCGACTGCCGTCGTAGGACCGGTAGCCCGCCACCTGCACGCCCGGCGTTTTGGCACTCACTAGAAACAGGCTGATGCCCTGGCGCTCGTCCGCTGCGCCCGAGGTTCTGGCGACGACCACGAAGCCATCGGCCCAAGGGGCGCCCAGCACGCCGCTCTTGCGACCCGACAGCAGCCAGCCACCGTCCTTGGCCGTGGCACGCGTGATCACATAGCTGAGTTCATGACGGGCATCGGCCTCGCCGTGCGCCAATGCGAGTATCCGCTGGCCGGACGCGAGCCCGGGCAGCCAGGCCGCCTGCTGCGCAGCACTGCCCGCGCGCGTCAGCGCCTGCGCGCCCAGCACCGTGCTGGCCAGGTAGGGCTCGACCACCAGCGCAGCCCCCATCGCCTCGGCGATCTGGATCAACTCGACTACGCCGCCAAAGCCGCCATGCGCCTCGGGCAGCCCGAGCCCAAGCCAGCCGAATTCGCCGAATCGCTGCCAGTGCTCCCGGCTCATGCCGGACGCTGACGCAACGATCTGGTTGCGGGCATCGAAACGGTATTCGGTGCGCAGAAATTTCTGTGCCGCGTCGCGCAGCATCTTTTGTTCTTCGGAGAGATCAAAGTTCATGACGATCCTTAGCGCGTGCCGCCGGCCAGCAGCATCTTGGCCAATACATTCTTTTGCACCTCGTCGCTGCCGCCGTAAATCGTGGCAGCGCGCGAGAAACAGTAGTGCGGCATTGCATGGGCATGGCGTCCGCTGCCAAACTCGCCGCCGTCATGCCAGGGCCAGGCTTGCTCGGCGGCGATCTCGACGCCCAACTCGGCCAAGGTCTGTTGCACCGCAGTGCCCATGGTCTTGAGCAGCGAGGATTCCGGCCCCGGCGCCTTGCCCGAGGCGGTGGCGGCCAGCACGCGGAAGTTGGTGTATTCGAGCGCCATCAGTTCGATCTCGGCGCGCGCCAGCTTGAGCCGCATCGCCGCGTCCTCCATCAGCGGTTGGCCACCCGAGCGGCGCTCGGCGGCGGCCACGCGCAGGTTGGACAGGTGCGCCTTGCAGTCGGCCACGCCGGCAATGCTGGTGCGCTCGTGTGTGAGCAGGTACTTGGCAATGTCCCAGCCCTGACCTTCGCGACCCACCAGATTACTCTTGGGCACGCGCACATCGGTCAGAAAAACCTGGTTCAGGTGGTGTTCGCCGTCGATCGATACAATAGGTTTGACATCGATGCCGGGGCGGTCCATCTCGATCAACAGGAAGGAAATGCCCTCTTGCTTTTTGCCGCTGTTGGCGGTGCGCACCAGGCAGAACATGTGCGTGGCCCAGTGCGCGTAGGTGGTCCAGATCTTGGAGCCGTTGATGACGTAATCATCGCCATCGGCCACGGCCGTGGTCTTCAGGCTGGCCAGGTCGGAGCCGGCGCCGGGCTCGGAATAGCCCTGGCACCACCAGTCCTCGCAGCGGCGGATGCGCGGCAGGTACTGCGCCTTTTGCTCTGGCGTGCCGAAGGCAATCAGCACCGGTCCGAGCATGATGACGCCCATCGACAGCCCCACCGGCGCGCTGGCCGCCGCGCGCTCCAGGTCGAAAATGTAGCGCTGCGTCGGCGTCCAGCCCGGCCCTCCATGCTCCTTGGGCCAGCCGGTGACCAGCCAGCCCTGGCCATCGAGTCGGCGCTGCCATTGAACGATGTCGTTCTTCTGCAGCATCTCTCCGGTGACGGCCTTGCGCTTGAGATCGGACGGTGTGTGGGCTTTGAACCAGGTGCGAACCTCTTGCTGGAACGCCATGTCTTCCGGGCTGAAATCGATGTCCATCGTGGGCCTTTCTGCGTTCGGCTTGCGCTTTAGATCGAGATGCCGCCGCCGCAGATCAGCGTCTGTCCGCTGACGTAGTTCGACTCGGGAATGCACAGCAGGTAGACCGACCCGGCTGCCTCCTCGGGCGTGCCGCCGCGACCCAACGGAATGGTGCGCTCCATCATTTCCAGCAGCTCGGGGTTGACGCCGACCTTGATCTTGCGACCCTCGACGTCGATGGAGGCATCGCCACTGGCTGGTGCCTCGGTCAGCCGCGTCTTGATCATGCCAAAAGCAACGGCGTTGACGTTCACCTTGTAGCGACCCCACTCCTTGGACAGCGCCTTGGTCAGACCAATGATGCCGGCCTTGCCCGCCGAGTAGTTGGCCTGACCGGCGTTGCCACCGGTGCCGGCGATGGACGAAATGTTGACCACCTTGCGAAACACCTCCTGCCCCGCTTCGGCTTCCTTGCGCGAGGCGACGCGGATGAACTCCGAAGCAGCGCGCAAAATCTTGAACGGCGCGGTCAGATGCACGTCGATGATCGCGTTCCATTGCTCGTCCGTCATCTTCTGAACCACGTTGTCCCAGGTGTAGCCGGCGTTGTTGATGATGATGTCCAGGCCGCCGAAGCCGTCGATCGCGGTCTTGACGAACTTTTCAGCGAAGCCGTCGGCAGTGACGCTGCCGGCACAAGCCAGCGCCATGCCGCCAGCGGCCTTGATGTCGGCCACGGTCTGCTCGGCCGGGCCGGCGTCCAGGTCATTGACGACCACCTTGGCGCCTTCGCGGGCGAGTTTCATGGCGATGGCGCGGCCGATGCCGCGACCCGATCCGGAGACGATGGCAACTTTGCCTTCAAGTGTTTTCATGGTGTGTCCTTGCTTGTGATTAAAAGGAAATAAATAAAAAGTCGGGCCGCCAAACGGAGGCCTCAGTTCAAGGCAACCAGTGCCTCGCCGGCCAGCGTGATTTCGCCTGTCGCCTTCGCCGCGCTGATTTGAACGCGCACGCAGGGCCGACCTGCATGCTCAATCTTTTCAAGCACCTTGCCCGTGCAGCGTATGCGGTCGCCGAGGTGGGTCATGGCCGCGAAGCGAACGCCATAGCTGAGGAGCTGGCGCTGCGGCACCCATTCGGTGAGCGCACGCCCGAGGTAGGCCATCGACAACATACCCTGCGCGAACACATCCTTCATACCCGCGCTGCGGGCGAAGTCGATGTCGATGTGGATCGGGTTGTGGTCACCCGACGCACCGGCGAACAGTGCCAGTGTGGTGCGGCTGATCGGTGGCAATTCCAGTACAGGCATTTCGTCACCAACATCCAGGATTTTTACTTGAGTGTTCATGAATAGTCCTTCAGGCGTGGCGCACGACGACCACCGAATGCAGGTCAGAGACAGGCTCGCCGAGCTGATTGGTGACTTTCGTGTCGTTGACGACAAACTCGAGCGCGCCGCCCTTCTTGTCGTAGATGTCGGTGACGCGGGTCTGGAAGCGCAGCGTGTCGCCAGCGCACACCGGGGCGTGGTAGTCAATGCGTTGCTCGCCGTGCAAGACCTTGCGCAAGTCGATCTTGAGCGTGTCGAGCAACGTCATCAACACCCCCGAATCGCTCTCGGCGCCAAAGATGAAGGTCGGTGGTGCCACGACGTTGCGGTAGCCAGCGGCCTGGGCGGCGCTCGCGTCGAAGTAGATCGGGTCGGTGGCACCGATCACCTCGGCGAAAAAGCGGATGCGCCCCTTCTCCACATCCCACAGCGTGGGCGGCACCTCGTAACCGATGAATTGCTTGTCAATCATGGGACTCCAGCTTCTGGTTTGCTGCGCCTGCGCTCAGCCGGCTTGGTAAAGCGTGACGACGCAAGCGCCGCCCAGCCCGAGGTTGTGCTGCAAGGCCACACGCGCACCCTTGACCTGGCGTTGCTCCGCCGTGCCGCGCAGTTGATGGGTCAGCTCGAAACATTGCGCCAGGCCGGTAGCGCCCAGCGGATGACCTTTCGACAACAGGCCGCCCGACGGGTTGGTCACCACCTTGCCGCCATAGGTGTTGTCGCCATCGAGCACGAACTTCTCCGCGCCGCCCTCCGGGCACAGGCCCAACGCCTCGTAGGTGATCAGTTCGTTCTGCGCGAAGCAGTCGTGCAGCTCAACCACGTTCACGTCCTGCGGCCCGATGCCGGCCTGCTTGTAGACCTTTTGCGCCGCATCGCGCGCCATGTCGAAGCCGACCACGCGCATCATGTCGTGCGACTCGAAGGTGCTGGGGAAATCGGTCGTCATTGCCTGGGCGGTAATCGACACGCGGGTGTCGAGCCCATGCTTTTTGGCGAAGGCTTCGGAGCAAATCACCGCAGCAGCGGCGCCGCAGGTCGGCGGGCAAGCCATCAGGCGGGTCATCACGCCCTCCCACAGCATCGGTGCGTTCATCACGTCATCGACCGAGACCTCCTTGCGAAACAGCGCCAGCGGGTTGTTGGCGGCATGGCGGCTGGCCTTGGCGCGAATGCTGGCAAAGGTCGCCAGTTGGGTGCCGTACTTGTCCATGTGCGCCTTGCCGGCACCGCCGAAGTAGCGAATGGCCAGCGGGATTTCCGGATGACCCACAAGCTCGGCGGTGGCCCGGTCAAACTCCTCGAACGGTGTCGGCCGGTCCTCGAACTGGGCCTTGATGGCTCCGGCGGCCATCTGCTCGAAGCCCAGGGCCAGCACGCACTCGGCGGCACCGCTTTCGACCGCCTGGCGCGCCAGGAACAGCGCCGACGAGCCGGTGGAGCAATTGTTGTTGACGTTGACGATGGGGATGCCACTCATGCCCACCGGGTAGAGCGCCCGCTGGCCGCAGGTGGAATCGCCATACACATAGCCCACATAGGCTTGCTGGATCATGGGGTATTCGACGCGGGCATCGGCCATGGCCTGGCGCACCGCCTTTTCTCCCATCACGTGATAGGGCTCGCTGGCGCCCGGTTTGGTGAACGGGATCATGCCCGCACCGGCAACAATAACTTTCTGGTTCATCGCACTGACTCCTTGGGTTGAAATGTTTCGATCGAAACGTTTTGGACTCGGACACCGGGAGGCCGACGGCCTCAGCCGCCCTTGTCCGCGTTGGCATACTCGGTTTTGAGGTCCTTCTTGAGGATCTTGTTGGCCGCACTGATTGGCAGCGAGCTTCGGAAGTGAATCCGCTTCGGCGCCTCGAAGCCGGGCAGGCGGCCACGACAGAACTCGAAGATGACCGTATGTTTTTCTCCGGTTGCCTTCACCGCGCGGCGCAAGTTGTCGCCCACGTTTTGGCGGCGCAGCAGGTTCATCCCGCGTTCGTGGGTCAAGGCTGTTTCCTTAGGTCGAAGCGTCGTTTGTCACTGATGAAGGGTCGCGCCGCGAGCGGCGTGATCCGATAGGTGTCACGGGTGAATGCGGCACGGGTGACCACCTGCTTGAGCAACAGGTCGGCCCCCGCCAATGAATCCGCACTGATTCCGCCTCCCATGGCCGAAGTCTCCAGATCTCTGGCACTTCAGGTGAGCGCCTGCAACGAATCCTACCTAACGCTTGACAGTTTGGCAATCCCTCATTAAATTCGCGCAAACCCAAAGAGACCTCGTCCCCGCAGCTTGGGCGCGCGCCGTGACACCTTGCCCGCAGCCCACGCATTGATAGGCATCCTTTATGTCCACGCCTCGCAGTTTTGCCCTCTCCGCCGACGACCGTGCCGTGCTCGAAGCCGCCGACAAGTTCGCGCGCAAGGAATTCGTGCCACTCGCGCGCCGCATGGACGACGAGGAGTGGTGGCCATCTGATATCTTTCAGAGAATTGGAGCGGCTGGCTTCATGGGGGCCACCGTGCCTGCCGAGCATGGTGGCGCGGGCATGGACCTGTTCAGCTCGGGCCTGATCTGCCAGGCCTTTGCGCGCTGGAACCCCGCCATCGCCTTGTCCTGGGCGGCGCACGACAACCTGTGCGTCAACAACATCTACCGCAACGCCAACGAGGCGCAGCGCCGCCAATACCTGCCCGATCTGTGCAACGGCACAAAAATCGGCGCGCTCGGCCTGACCGAACCCGGCGCCGGCTCGGATGCGCTGGGCGCGATGCGCACTAGCGCGCGCCGCGAGGGCGACCACTACATCCTCAACGGCACCAAGATCTACATCACCAACGGCCCGGTGGCCGACGTGCTGCTGGTTTACGCCAAGACCGCGCCGGAGTTGGGTGCCAAGGGCATTTCGGCCTTCATCGTCGAGAAGAATTTTCCCGGCTTCAAGGTGGCTCAAAAGCTCATCAAGATGGGTTTTCGCGGCAGCCAGACCGGCGAGCTGGTGTTCGACAACTGCCGCGTGCCGGCAGCCAACCTGGTGGGCAAGGAAAACGAAGGCGTCAAAATCGTCATGAGCGGGCTCGATCTGGAGCGCGCGCTGGTGGCTGGCTTGTGCGTGGGCATCTGCGAACGTGCGCTCGAATTGAGCGTCGAGTACGCCAGGACGCGCGTGCAGTTCGGCAAACCCATCGGCAGCTTCCAGATGGTGCAGGCCATGCTGGCCGAGATGTACACCGAGATCGAAGCCATGAAAACCCTGGTCTGGCGCACCCTGGCCGAGGTCAATGATCTGGAGGTGGGCGGCGGAGGCCGCGGCGATGTGCACAAGCTCACCGCAGCGTCCATCCTCTACGCTGGCGAAGCCTGCAACCGGGTGCTCAACAAGGCCGTACAAGTGCATGGCGGTAGCGGCTACATCTGGGAGTCCGAGATCAACCGGCTGTTCCGTTGCATCAAGATCCTCGAAATCGGTGCAGGCACATCCGAGGTGCGCAAGATGATCATCGCCGAAGAGCTGCTGCGCGGTTGATTCCCCAAACCCGCATGGCAAGCGCAGCTGACCACCACACAAACAAGCAGGCCTTGAAGATGCAACCCTCGTTGACCATCCGCTTTGAGCAACGTGGCGCCGTGGCGTGGATCACGCTGAACCGGCCCGATGCGATGAATGCCCTGTCGGAGTCAATGTGCGCCGAATTGCGCAATGCGACCGAGCGTTGCGAGCGTGACCCGGCCATCCGCGTCATCGTGCTGACCGGTGCGGGCCGAGCCTTCTGCGCAGGCGCCGACCTCAAAGGTGTGTTCGAGAGCAGCGCTGGCGACCCCGGCCCAAGCGACCCGATGGGCGAGTTTCTCGATCTTGTCGGCGGCATGATGGATCGGCTGCGCGTTTGCCCCAAACCCACCATCGCCGCGCTGAACGGCCTGACGATGGCCGGCGGGCTGGAATTGGCCATGGCCTGCGACCTCATCGTCGCCGCCGAAAGTGCCCGCATCGGCGATGCGCATGCCAACTTCGGCGTGTTTCCGGGCGCGGGCGGCGCGGCGATCCTGCCACGGCGCATCGGCGCCACCGCCGCCAAATACCTGCTGTTCACCGGCGACACCATGCCCGCGCGCGAACTGGTTCCGCTTGGCCTGGTGAACCGCGTGGTGCCGGATGCCGAGCTGGCGTCCGAGGTCGAAAAAATCGCCTTGCGTATCGCCAGCAAGAGCCCGTTGGTGCTGCGCCGCATGAAACAGGTCGTGGCCGATGGGCTGGAGCAGCCACAGGCTTCGGCACTGCGGCTGGAGCGCCTGGTGCTCGACGCGCACCGCCATTCGCACGACATACAAGAGGGCCTCGCGGCTTTCGTCGGCAAGCGCACACCCGATTTCAAGGGC
Source organism: Variovorax sp. GW821-FHT09B01 (assembly GCF_059418345.1). Classification (NCBI taxonomy): domain Bacteria; kingdom Pseudomonadati; phylum Pseudomonadota; class Betaproteobacteria; order Burkholderiales; family Comamonadaceae; genus Variovorax; species Variovorax sp. GW821-FHT09B01. Next base: position 112,098 of record NZ_JBWKPQ010000015.1, read on the forward strand.
TACTGATTTCACACCGCTTCTTCTGAATGGACGCATTACCATGACCAACCCGCAAGCCGCCGTTTACATAGTCGGCGTCGGCATGACGCCGACCGGCAAGTTTCTTGACCGCGATATCAAGCAACTGACCGCCGCTGCCGTGAACGCCGCGCTGGCCGATGCCGGACTGTCCATCAGCGAAATCCAGTCGGCATACTTTTCCAACGCAACACAGGGCGCACTCGAAGGCCAGACCATGATCCGTGGCCAGGTTGTGTTGCGTTCGATGGGCTTCGAGTCCATCCCGATTTTCAACATTGAGAACGCCTGCGCCAGTGCCAGCTCGGCTTTCAACCTGGCGGTGCAGTACGTGCGCTCGGGGGCAGGCGAGATCGCGCTGGCCATTGGTGCCGAGAAAATGTTCTGCGCCGACAAAGCCAAAATGTTCAGCGTCTTCGACGGTGCCTGGGACGTGGCCACGGTCGAGGAGAATAAACGCAGGCTGCTTCAAATGGGGCACGGTATTGAGCCGCCGGAAGGGTCCATGTCCAAGGCGCCCTACAGCCTGTTCATGGACATTTACGCCGCCTTTGGTCGCTTTCACATGCGCGAGTTCGGCACCACGCAGCGACAAATTGCCGCCGTGTCGGCCAAGAATCATGGCCATTCGGTGCACAACCCGCTGGCGCAATACCGCAATGCATACACCATTGACGAGGTACTGGCCGCGCCCCCCATCACCTACCCGTTGACGCTGCCGATGTGCGCACCCATCAGCGACGGCGCTGCCGCGGTCGTCGTGTGTTCCGAGGCAGCATTGGCGCGCATGGCAAAGCGTGAGCGCGCCATCAAGGTGCTGGCATCGGTCATTGCCACTGGCAGCACCCGCCGCTCTGAAGACCTGGATCAACACATCACCGTCAAGGCTGCCAAACAAGCCTACGAACTCGCAGCCGTTGGCCCGCAAGACATTTCGCTGGCCGAGGTCCACGATGCCACCGCCATCGGCGAAATCGTGCAGAGTGAAAACCTTGGCTTCTGTGCGTTCGGCGAAGGCGGGCCACTCGCCGAGCGCGGTGACACCACGATTGGCGGCCGCATCCCGATCAACACCTCGGGTGGTCTGGAGTCCAAGGGGCACCCGATCGGCGCCACCGGGCTGGGTCAGTTGCATGAACTGGTCGTGCAGTTGCGCGGCGAAGCGGGGGCTCGCCAGGTGCAAGGGGCCCGCCTTGCCATCGCAGAAAACGGTGGGGGCCTGTTCGGAATTGAAGAAGCCGTGGCCGCCATCACCATCCTCGGTCGCTGAAGGACAAAAATGATTCTGCATGACAAGGTGGCCATCATCACAGGTGGTGCTTCAGGCTTGGGGCGCGCGGTGGTTGATGCGCTCGCCGCAGGCGGCGCACGGGTGTCATTGTTCGACCGCGACAGCGAGCGTGGTGTACAGGCAGCCACCGAACTGGGTTCTGCCGCCATGTTCGAGCAGGTAGATGTCACCAGTGAGTCACAGGTGCAGGCGGGCATCGACGCAACCCTGGCCCGTTTTGGCGCCATTCACATTTGCATCAACTGCGCTGGCGTGCCCGACGCAGCCAAGACCGTGGCCGATGGAAAACCCTTTCCCCTGGCACTGTGGGACAAGGTGATTGCCGTCAACCTGACCGGCACTTTCAACGTGCTGCGCCTGGCAGCCGTGGCGATGGCGCGCAATGAGCCTGAGGGTGATGAGCGCGGCGTCATCATTAACCTGTCGTCCGGTGCCGCACAGGACGGCCAGATGGGACAGGCGGCCTACGCCGCCAGCAAGGCCGGGGTGATCGGCCTCACGCTGCCGGTGGCACGGGACCTGGCCGGTCTGGGCATCCGCTGCGTAGCGGTTGCGCCGGGCTTGTTCGAAACGCCAATGGTCGCGGGCCTGCCAAAGAAGGTCGCACAGGCCATCGTTGACCGCATGATTCTGTTCCCGCGCCGCATGGGTCAAGCCGGCGAGCTGGCCCACCTGGTGCGTTCCATCGTCGAGAACCCCTATATCAACGCGACCTGTTTGCACATTGATGCCGGTGCACGCATGAGCACTCGCTGAACGAGACCGACAACACACCGAGACCAGCACCATGAATTTCCTCCCCACCGAAGAACAGCGCATGGCCGTGGAAGGCTTCACTCGCTTCCTGGAGACCGAACTGCGTCCGATTGTCGAACGCTACCAGCCCGACAAGCTAATTGAAAAAGAGGTGATGCTGGAGATCTTCCAGAAGATGCTGCCCTACGGCATGGGCGGCAACGGCATCATTGCCGAGGAACATGGTGGTCTGGGCATGCCCTGGCTCACCTATGCACTGATGTATGAGCAACTCGCGCGCATTTCCGGCGACGTGGCAATCTCGCTGTTGATTCAGCAGCTCGGCGCCTATTCGCTGGAGGTCTGCACGAACGTGGCCATGCGTGAGAAATATTTGCCACGCATGGTACGCGCCGAAATCATTGCCTGCAGCGGCATCAGCGAGCCCGGGGTCGGCTCCAACGTGGCTGAAGTCACCTGCCGTGCCCAGCGCGATGGCGACCACTACATTGTCACCGGGGAGAAAACCTGGATATCCAACGGCCACTACTCCGACTTTTGCATGGTCATCGTGCGCACCTCACAAGAAGGTTCGGGCGCCATCTCGATGATCCTGGTGGACCGCGCCGAACACGGCTACGAAAGCCGCAACATCGACAAGCTGGGGCTCAACAGCACGTCAACCGCACAACTGTTCTTCGACGGCGCTCGCGTACCGGCCGAGAACATGATGATTGAACCCGGCACCGGTCTGAAGAACACCATGGTGCTGTTCGAGAAGGCGCGTCCCATGGTCGGCATGACTTCGATCGGTATCGCCCAGGCGGCACTCGACAAGGCGGTGGCCTATTCGAAGGAACGCCGCCAGCATGGCAAGCCGATCGGTGGTCATCAATTGATCCAGGGCATGCTGGCCGAGGCGGCCACCGAACTCGACGCCGCGCGATTGCTGGTCTACCGCGCGTTCAACCTGATCGACCATGGCGTGCGCAGCGAGGTGCAAAGCGCCATGGCCAAGTGGTACGCGACCGAGATAGCGGTCAACGTCGCGTCGAAAGCATTGCAGATTCATGGCGGCAACGGCATCACCAAAGACTTCGGCGTTGAACTGTTGTTCAGAAACGCCCGCATGATGCCGATTCCCGACGGCACCACCGAAATCCAGAAACTCATCATTGGCCGCGCCCTGACCGGTATCAACGCCTTCTCCTAACCCATGACCTCTAACTCCTTGAATAGCCCGTCCAGCGAGGCTTCGGTGCTGCAGGCGCGGGACATCACCTTGCGCTTTGGCGGTGTCACCGCGCTGGCCGAGGTCGCCATCGATGTGCGTGACAACGAGCTGCTGGCCATCATTGGACCCAACGGCGCAGGCAAGAGCTCGCTGATGAATGTGCTCAGCGGCTTTTACCTGCCGCAACAAGGCAGCGTGCACTACCGTGGTCAAGACATCAAAGGCCGCGCGGTGCATGAGATCGCGCGCGATGGTGTGGTGCGCACTTTTCAGGGCACCCATTTGTTCTCCAACATGAGCGTGATCGACAACATCCTGGTCGGCCGCTACAGCCAGATGCGATCAAATCTGGCGCAGGCATTTCTCTACTTTCCCTGGACCCAGCGTGAAGAAACGCTGCATCGGGAAGCAGTCGAGGAAATCATCGACTTCCTTGAAATTGAGAATATCCGCCACCAGCCGGTAGGCGCACTCGGCTACGGTCTTCGCAAGCGCGTTGACCTGGGCCGTGCGTTGGCGATGAAACCCAAGGTTCTGTTAATGGATGAACCCATGGCCGGCATGAACACCGAAGAAAAAGAAGATTTGGCCCGTTTCATCATAGACGTGCGCGAGGCCAAGCGCATCCCGGTTGTGCTGGTGGAGCACGACATGGGGGTGGTCATGGATCTGGCAGACCGCGTGGCGGTGCTCGACTTTGGCCGCAAGATCGCCGACGGCACGCCAGCACAAGTGCAGGCCGACCCGGCCGTGATCCAGGCCTACTTGGGAGCTGCGGCATGAGTGCGAACGACCCCGCCCCGGAAGTCGTCATGACCCTGCCGCAGAAGTTGTTCGCCCACGCCCGGGAACATCCCCAGTTGCTGGCGCAGCGCGTCAAGCGCAAAGGTATGTGGCGCTGCCATACATGGGCCGACGTGTTTGATCGAACGCGCAGCATTGCGCTTGGCGCGGCGGCGCAGGGCCTGCAGCGCGGCGAAACCGTGATCGTGATCGGCGAGAACGAACCCGAGCATTACTGGGCGCTGTTTGCGGCCCAGTCACTGGGCGCCAAAACCGTGTCGGTTTACCCGGATGCCACCGTCGACGAATTGCATTACCTGTGCGAGGATTCAAAGGCCCGTTTCATCTTCGCGCAGGATCAGGAGCAGGTTGACAAGGCGCTCGCGCTGCTGGAGCGACTGCCTGATATCCAGGGCATCGCCTACTGGGACAACTCGGGCATGTGGTCGTACCGGCATCCGCTGCTGCAATCCTTTGATGACCTGACCGCTGAAGGTCGGCGTCAGCACGAGAAGCACCCGCTGCGCTTCGAACGTGAAGTCAACGCCGGCCAGGCGGACGATCTGGCGCTACTGACCTACACCTCCGGCACCACCAGCAAGCCCAAGGGCGTGATGATCAGCCACCGTTGGCTGATGGACAACGCGGTTCGGATGAGGAGCGCGTTGCCGCTGCAATCCGGCATGGAATATTTGTCTTACACGCCGCTGGCCTGGATCACCGAGCAGTTGCTGGGTGTGACCCTCGGGCTGATCACGCCCCTGGTGGTCAACTTCCCGGAGGGCCCCGACCAGGTCTTGCCGAACTTGCGCGAACTCGCGCCACACATCGTGCTGTTCGGCCCGCGCCAATGGGAGAACATCGCCGCCACCATCGAGGCGCGCATGCTCGCAGCGAGTTGGATGGCGCGCGGCATCTACCGCTGGGGCATCCGCATCGGCCACGACGTGCATGTGGCGCGGCTCGAAGGGCGCACGGCACCGTGGCTGTCGCGCCTGCTGCTGCCGGTGGCCGAAGCGCTGGCCCTGCGTCCGGTGCGCGATCAGTTCGGCTTTGTTCGCAGCGACGTCGCGGTTTCAGGCGGCACCGCCATGGCGCCCGACGTGTTTCGTTTGTTTCACGCCATGGGCGTCCATTTGCGCAATATTTATGGCTGCTCGGAGTTTGGTCTGATTGCTGGCCACCGCGGCGAGCGCTACGACCTCGAAACCGTGGGCCCGCTGCTGGATGTGGACCCAGCCTTCGGCGCACCGCTGGAATCGCGCATCGAGGACAACGGCGAGCTGCTGCTGCGCGGCGGTACCGGCTTTCTCGGCTACTGGGGCAAGCTCGACAAGACCGCCAGCATCCAGCGCGACGGCTGGTACGTCAGCGGTGACGCAGTGCGCAAGACCGAGAGCGGAGAACTCGTGTACCTCGACCGCGTGGAACACCTGGTCAAACTCGCCAGCGGTCACTCGTATCCCCCGCAGTTCATCGAGACGCGGTTGCGCTTTTCGCCCTTCATCAAGGACGTGATGGTGCTGGGCGACGCCACCCGGCCCTGGGTTGGCGCGCTGATCAACATCGACATGGCGGTGACCAGCCGCTGGGCCGAGGAGCGGCGCATCGCATTCTCCACCTTCACCGACCTGTCGCAACGGCCCGAGGTGCGGCAACTGGTGCAGGGCGAAATCCGCCGCATCAACAAACTGCTGCCAGAAAGCTCGCGGGTGGTGCGCTTCGCCAATTTTCCGAAGGAGCTCGATCCCGACGAAGGCGAACTCACCCGCACGCGCAAGCTGCGCCGAGAGTTTCTCGAGGTGCGCTATGGAGCTCTGATTGACGGACTGTATGCAGGTGTCGCCGACATTGCCTGCGAAATAGCCGTGACCTACCAGGACGGCCGCCAAGGCGCGTTGCGCGCAACCGTGGTGGCCACCGACATTGAAGGAACACACACCCCATGATCATCGAATTCATCAACTACACCATCAACGGCGCGCTGCTCGGCCTGCTGTATTCGCTGGTGGCAATGGGCTTTGTCGTCATCTACCGCGCCAGCAAGGTCTTCAACATGGCGATCGGCGAGATGATCGTGCTGGGCGCCTTCCTGCTGTGGTGGGCGATCCAGTCGCGCGGCATGCATCCGGCGCTGGGCATCGCCGTTGCACTGGGCATTTCGGTGCTCATCGGGCTGGCGATTGAACGCCTGTTGTTCAGGCGGCTGATTGGCGAGTCGGTGTTCTCGATGATCATGGTCACCATCGGGTTGCTGATCCTGATGCGCGGACTGGTGCTGGTGATCTGGGGCCCGCAGGAGCGCCAGTTCCCCGCCATCTTTCCCCTCACGCCCATCATCCTGGGCGAGATGATCATCCCGCGCTCGCTTGCCATCGGTGGCCTCATCGCGGTGGTGGCGGCTGTGGCGCTGCACTGGTTCTTCAACCGCAGCCGCACCGGGCTGGCGATGGCGGCGGTGGCCGAGGATCACCAGATCGCTCTGGCCATGGGCATTAGCGTGCGCCGCTCCATCGCCTTCGCCTGGGCGCTAAGCGGTGTGCTGTCGGTCATCACCTCGATGGTCTACCTGAGCGGCAAGTCGCTGACATTCCTGTCCTCCGAAATCGGCTTCGCCGCCCTGCCGGTGGCCCTGCTGGCAGGGCTCGAATCCATCGGCGGCCTGCTGCTGGCGGGCATCATCGTCGGGGTCGTGCAGGGACTGACCGCCGCCTACATCGACCCGCTGATCGGTGGCAGTGCCGCTGCCGTCGTCCCCTATATCTTCATGCTGGTGGTGCTGGTTATTCGTCCGACCGGCATGTTCGGCTGGAAACGCATTGAAAGAGTCTGACCCATGGATCCATCCGGCATTTTTTCCACCAGCTATGCGCGCGACCGCGCGCTGATCCGCACGCGCGCCCAGTGGGTCACCCTGGCGCTGTTCATTGTCATTCTGCTGATCCTCCCCTGGTTCGCCTCGGAGCGTCTGGTAGCCGTAGCCAACCTGATGCTGGTCACGTCCATCGTGGTGGTCGGGCTGCAAATCACCACCGGCTACGCCGGGCAGATCAACCTGGGCCAGGCTGCCTTCATGGGGGTCGGTGCCTACGCCGCCAGTGTGGTCGAGGTCAAGGCCGGGCTGCCGTTTTGGGTGGCAGTGCCGGTTGCCGGCCTGGTGGCTGCGCTGGCCGGTTGGCTGTTCGGCATGACAGCGAAACGCATCAAGGGTTTCTACCTCGCACTGACCACCATCGCGGCCCAGTTCATCTTCCACTTCGTTGTCCTGAACCTGCCCTCATCCTGGCTCGGCGGCGTCAATGGTTTCAGCCTGGAGCCTGCGAGGCTGGGCACATTTTTGTTCAACACCGACCGTTCTCTGTATTACCTGTTTCTTGTCGTCACCATGGTGATGGTATTCGGCGCTTTCGGCATCCTGCGCAGCCGCCACGGGCGCGCCTTCGTCGCCGTGCGCGACGACGATGTGGCCGCCGGCATGATGGGCATCGACGTGGCCGGCGCCAAGTCGCGCGCCTTTGTGCTCGGCGCTTTTTACGCTGGCATCGGCGGTGCCCTGTGGGCCTACCAGGTGCGCTTCGTCTCGGTCGACCAGTTCACGCTGTTCAACTCGATCTGGTTCATTGCCATGATGATCGTCGGCGGGCTCGGTTCGATCGTCGGGGCACTGATCGGCACCGTGCTCATCCGGGGCGTCCAAGAAGTCATCACCAGTCTGGGCCCCGACCTGGTCGAGCGAATTCCCAGCCTGAGCAGCGACCTGATCTTCGCCAGCATGAATGTGTTTCTCGGCCTCATCATCACGCTGTTCCTGCTGCTTGAACCGAAAGGCCTGATGCACCGCTGGAACATCCTGAAAGCCAACTACCGGCTCTGGCCGTTTCACCACTGAGCCCGCCCGGCACAGCGAGTCGCAATTCCCCCCGCCCCTTTTCCTCACCACCACCACAACTGGAGACAAGCATGCAACGCAAAACCTTTCTGAAACTCACGACCGCCCTGGCCACTGGCCTGCTGCTGAACGCGCCCGCCCACGCGCAAACGACGACGATCAACGTGGCCGCCTTTGCCGACTTCGCCGGCCCCTACGCCAACGTCATGCCACAGATGCAAGGCGGGCGACTCGCCGTGATCGAGTGGTGGAACAAGGAAGTCGGTAGCAAGCTCAACGTGCAGATCGTCGTCAAAACCTTCGACACGCGCTACGACGTGGCTCAAACCGCCAGCCTGTGGCCCGGCATCAAGGCCGAAGTCAAACCCGCGCTCCTGCTCGGCCTCGGCGGCCCGGATGCCGCCGCGCTGCAGCAACGCTTGCCGGAAGACAAGATCCCCATGCTCATGAGCACCGCCACCTACGGCTTCGGCTGGAAACCCAACCAATGGGCCCTGAACCTGCGCCCCACCTACGCCCATGAGGCGGGCGGATTCCTGGAATGGTTCCGCACCACCAAACTCGATGGCAAGCGCCCTGTCAAGGTTGCGATCATCACCTCCGAAGCCACCCCCGCTTATGCCGACATGGCCAAGGGCCTGCAAAGCTACACCAAGGCCAACCCGGACAAAGCCACCTTCGTCGAGGCGGTCTGGACCGAAGTGCAACCGGCCGACGTGACCCTGGCAGTGCGTCGCTTGGTCAACGCTGGCACCGACGTGATCGTGATCCAGACCAACACCGCGCAGGCCGTGGCCACCAAGCGTGCGCTGCAGGCGTTGGGTAAAAACGTCCCGATCATGCTCTCGCTGCACAACAGCTTGGTGGGATCATCCAAGGCACTGGGCGACCCGAACGGCTTTGCCGGTGATTTCGAGGTGGGTGCCATCGCCGATGCCAGCGAAAGTGACTCGACCGCACGCGAGTTCTACAGCATGTTGCAGGAAAAGCACGGCCTGAAATCGACCTGGAATGCCATGACCATCATGGGTCTTGGACAAACCATCGTGGCCGTGCGCGCGATTGAAGCCACCATCAAGGCCAAGGGCGCCGGCAAAGTCACCGGTGAATCCGTGCGCGAGACCTTGATGAACAGCCAGTTCACCAGCAACGACCTGATGGGCATACTGCCAGGCGCGGACTTCAGCAACGACAACCCCTTCCCCACCGGCACCGCCAAGGTCAACATCGTGACCATGAAGGACGGCAAGGTCGTTCGGGCGGCGGGCGATGTGGCCGTCCCAATGGTGCCCAAATGGTGAATTCAGCCCTTGCTGCAGCACCGGATCAACGGACCACGCCCGATGCGGCCGCCAATCCGGCGGTGCTGACGCTGTCCAACGTCGAGGTGCTGTATGCCGAGGTGATCCTGGCGCTCAAGGGCATGTCGATGCAGGTCCCCGAAGGCGGATGTGTGGCGCTGCTGGGCGCCAACGGCGCAGGCAAGAGCACCACCCTCAAGGCCATCTCCGGCGTCATTGACTCGGAAGATGGCCGCGTCTCAGGGGGGACGATCACCTTCGACGGCCGACCGATTCAGGGGCACGACCCGGCGACCGTGGTGCGCGGTGGTCTGGTTCATGTGATGGAAGGCCGGCGCGTGCTGCAGCACATGACGGTCGAGCAAAACCTCATCATCGGCGGCCACATGTTTCCATCGGCGCAGGCGATGCGCCGGGCGATGGACAGCGTGTACGAAGCGATTCCGCGCCTGGCCGACCTGCGAAAACGCACGGCCGGTTATCTGTCGGGCGGCGAGCAGCAAATGCTGGTGATCGGGCGCGCGATCATGGCCGAGCCGAAACTCATGCTGATCGACGAGCCGTCACTCGGGCTGGCGCCGCGCATGGTCGAGGAAGTCTTCAGCGTGCTGCGCCACCTGCGTGAGCAGGGGCTGTCGCTGCTCATCGTCGAACAAAACACACGCGTGGCCCTGGAGATCGCCGACTATGGTTATGTCATGGAGAGCGGTCGCATCGTGCTGGAGGGGCAGGCCCAGGAACTCCGCGACAACGAGGATGTGCGCGAGTTTTATCTCGGCCTGGACCGCGAGGGGGTGCGCAAGAGTTTCCGAGAGGTCAAGCACTACAAGCGGCGCAAGCGCTGGCTGGGGTAACAAACGGCTGGCTTGTGGTTCAAATTCAGTTTCAGGAGTAACGACAAATGAGTGGTCCCTTGCAGGGGTTGAAAGTTATCGAGTTCGGCGGCATCGGCCCCGGACCGTTCTGCGCGATGATGCTGTCCGACATGGGTGCGGATGTGATCCGCCTGGACCGCAAGGCCGACAAGGGCAAAGACCGCGGGGAAGGCGCCTTCCTGGCCAGTGGTCGGCGCAGCGTGCTGCACCGCGGCCGGCGTTCGGTGGCGGTCGATCTGAAGTCACCCGCAGACGTACAGCGGGTGCTGGAGCTGGTCGACGGGGCCGACGCAATCATCGAGGGTTTTCGCCCGGGCGTGATGGAGCGGCTGGGATTGGGCCCGGACGTGCTGCTGGCACGCCACCCGCGACTCGTCTACGGACGCATGACCGGCTGGGGTCAGGACGGCCCGCTCGCGCAGGCCGCCGGGCATGACATCAACTACATTGCGCTGTCGGGCGCGCTTAGCATGATTGGCCGCTCGGACGGCGGGCCAGTAGCGCCGCCGGCGATGGTTGGCGACCTGGGCGGCGGCGGCATGATTCTAGCCTTTGGCATCGTTTGCGCTTTGCTTGAAGCGCGCTCCTCTGGCCATGGTCAGGTGGTCGATGCTGCGATCACCGACGGCGCTGCGCTGCTGACCTCCATCGTCTGCGACCTCAAGGCGCTGGGAATGTGGAAGAATGAGCGGCAGGCCAACCTGTTGGATGGCGGATCGCATTTCTACGACACCTATGAGTGCGCTGACGGGAAATGGATCTCGATCGCATCACTGGAACCCCAATTCTATGTGCTGCTGCTGGAGAAGCTGGGCATCAGCGATCCCGAGTTTCAACGGCAACGCGATCCGGCCGTCTGGCCGACACTCAAACGCCAGGTCACCGACATCTTCCGCTCCCAGCCGAGCACGCACTGGTGTGCGTTGCTGGAAGGGACCGACGTGTGCTTTGCGCCGGTGCTGACTCTGGAAGAGGCTGCACATCATCCACACAACAGCGCGCGCGGCACTTTCTTTGAGCGAGACGGCGTGCTCCAACCTTCGCCGGCACCAAGGTTCAGCCGGACGGTGACTGATCGCCCAGGCCCCGCACCGTTCATTGGCGAACACGACGACGAACTCTTGTAGTCGAAGAATGGTGGGGGCTGGGGAAAACGGACCACAGGCATTCGACGCAGTTTCAGCCCGACCAAATCGAACGCATCAACCGCGAGCTGAAAATCCTTCCGCCGCCCGATGATCATTTGCATTGAGCGGCAGTGCTTTGCCGGGCGGTCTCCGCCGAGCACCGATCAGACCGCTTTGACCAGTGACTTGGTGTAGATGCGGTAGGTGCCGATGCCGCGCGACACGATGTCTCCGTCGAGTGCGTCGAGCGTGACCTTCACCGACACATAGGCCAGCGTCTTGCCGATGTGGTCAGGCGTTGCCGATGCAAACAGGATTCCTGTGCCGACCGCACGCATGAAATCCACGGTGAGCGTGACCGTTACCGACGACTGGATGAGCTGGCCGCTGCCCGGGATCGGCCGGTCGATCAGGGTTCTGCCCCCGACCGCATCGAGCAAGGTCAGGGGCACGCCGCCGTGGAGCACGCCGTGGGGGTTGAGGTGGTCGCGCCGGATCGGCAGCCGGAAATACAGGCCGCGCTCGTTGTGCAGGATGTCGTACCCGACGAGCTGCTGAAAAGGCCCGTGGGAGTATGTTGCCGACGGAAGAGGGGGCTGTGAGGTCACTCTTGATCGACCTTGAAGTAGTCGGGTTTTCCGGCTGGCCAGAACTCGCCCCACAGCAGCATCCCGCCTTCGACGTTGAGTACCTCGCCGGTGATGAACTTGCCCGAGGGTGCGGCGAGGTAGACCACCGCCTCCGCGATGTCCTGCACGTCGCCGGCCCGTTTCATCGGATTGCACGAGTAGAAAGTGGAAACGTTTTCTTCGCGGTAGTTGTTGAAACCGTTGCTCTCGATGGCGCCGGCGCCAATGCAGTTCAGGCGGATGCCGTGCTCTGCCCACTCGATGGCCAGCGTGCGCGACAGCGCGATGACGCCCGCGCGCGAGGCGGTGGTGTGCGCCATGCCCGTGAGGCCGCGGTCGATGGCGGCGGTGATGTTGACGATGTTGCCGGGCCGGCCTTGCTCCACCCAGCGCCTGGCCGCGCCCTGCATCATGTACCAGCTGCCATTGAGGTTGGTGTCGATCACCGCGTTCCAGCCCTTGACGTTGAAGTCCATCGCATGGGCGGCAAACTGGCCGCCAGCGTTGTTGACCAGCACGTCGACGCCGCCCAAACGTTCCCACACGGCACTGAGCATGGCGTCCACCTGCTCGGGGTCGCGGATGGTCATCGGGTAGGTGAATACCTCACGGCCCGACAGCGCGCGCAGTTTTTCGGCGCAGTCCTCGAGTTTGTCGGCCTTGCGCCCGCAGATGGCGAGCGTGGCACCCAGCCGCGCGAACAGGAAGGCAATCGCCTTGCCGATGCCACTGCCGGCGCCCGACACCAGCACCACTTTGCCGGCGAAAAGGTCGTCGCGATAGACCGTCGGGAGTGCGGCCAGGGCCTCGTCGCCCGGGCCGAACTTGGGGTGTTGCGAGTCAGCCGAATTCATGTGTTCACCTTGAAGTAATCGGGTTTGGCGATGGTCCAGACTTCGCCCCAGAGCACGCCGCCGCCATCCACCGTGAGCAGTTCGCCGGTGACGAACTTGCCGCTGGGCGCGCTGAGGTAGACCGCGGCCTCGGCCACGTCCTGCACGTCACCGACATGTTTCATCGGGTTGGCTCCGGCGAAGGCCTTCACCGCCTCGGGGGAGTACTGACGAAAGCCGGTGCTGGCGATCGCTCCAGGCGCTATGCAATTGACGCGGATGCCATGCTGCGCCCACTCCACTGCAACAGTTTTAGACAGGTGAGTCACCGCGGCGCGCGCAGCGCAGGTGTGCGCCACGCCCGGCATGCCCCGCTGGAACGTGGCGACTATGTTGACGATGTTGCCCCGCGTGCCGGTGCCCTGCCAGCGGCGCGCCATCGCATGCATCATGTACCAGGTTCCGTTCAGGTTGGTGTCGATCACCGCCTTCCAGCCCTTGACGCTGTAGTCCAGCGCCCGCTGCGGGAATTGCCCGCCGGCGTTGTTGACGAGCACGTCGATGCGTCCGAAGTGCAGCCAGGCCACGTCGATCAACTGTTCCACCTGCTCGGGATCACGGATCGTCATGGGGTGCACCAGCACATCAGGGCTGCCGAGCCGGCGCAGCCATTCGGCGCAGCTCTCTAGCTTGGCTGGGTCGCGCCCGCAGATGACCAGCTTGGCGCCCAGGCGCGCGTACAGGAAGGCGATGGCTTTGCCGATGCCGCTGCCGGCGCCGCTGACCATCACCACCTGGCCTTCGAAGAGTCCGCTCTGGTAGACGGTGGGGCGGGTTGCGAGGGCTTCATCGTCGAAGCCGAAGGTGGTGTCTTCTGTCATGTTGTCCCTTCAGAATCGGAAAATTCCGTAGTGCGGGTCGGCGATCGGGGCGTGTGCGGCGGCTGAGAGTGCCATGCCCAGTGCGTTGCGGGTGTCAGTGGGCGCCAGCAGACCGTCGTCCCACAAGCGCGAGGTGGCAAAGTAGGCGTTGGATTCGCGTTCGGCCTTTTCGTACACGCGCTGGCGCAATTGCGCCATCTCGGCCTCATCGGGCGTGTGGCCCTTGCGGCGCAACTGGGCGATTTTCACGTCGGCGAGGGTGTTGGCGGCCTGATCGGGGCCCATCACCCCCATGTGCACGTTCGGCCAGGCCCAGATCATCCGTGGATCCCACGCCCGTCCGCACATGCCGTAATAGCCCGCACCGAAAGCTGCGCTGGTGATGACGGTGAACTTGGGCACCTCGCTGCCAGCCTGCGCCATCAACATCTTGGCGCCGTCCTTGGTGATGCCTTCCATTTCGTAGTTGCGGCCGATCATGTAGCCGGTGGTGTTTTGTAGAAACACGAGCGGTGTACGGTTCTGATTGCACAGCGAGATGAAGTGCGCCGCTTTCTTGGAACTGTCGCTGAACAACACGCCGTTGTTGGCGAGGATGCCCACGCGGTACCCCCAGATGTAGGCGTAGCCGCAGATCAGCGTGGTGCCATAAGCGGGTTGGTATTCGTGGAAGCGGCTGCTGTCGACGATGCGGGCAATGAGTTCGCGCTGGTCAAACTGCACCCGGTGGTCGGGCGAGACGATGCCCAGCATTTCGTCGGGGTCGTAGTAGGGTGGCTCGGCATCGCGTTCTGGCAGGTAGCTTTTCGTCGCGGGCTTGAACTGCGCAACGATCTCGCGGCAAATCGCGATGGCGTGGGCCTCATTGTCAGCGGGGTAGTCGACCGTGCCGGATACCCGCGTGTGTAAATCACAGCCTCCGATCTCGTCGGCGGTGTGCTCCTCACCGGTGGCGGCCTTCACGAGCGGTGGCCCGCCGAGGAACACGCCGCCGGTGCCACGCACAATGATGCTGTAATCGCACAGCGCCGGGATGTAGGCACCGCCGGCGGTGCAGTGGCCGAACACCATCGCGACCTGCGGCACGCCGGCCTTGGACAGCAGGCATTGGTTGCGGAACACCCGGCCACCCTCGATGTACACGCCTGACAGTTCTTCAAGGAAGGCGCCGCCGCTGTCGCACAAATGCAGGACCGGCAACTGGTTCTCCAGCGCGATGTCCAGCAGTCGTGCCAGCTTGCGTGGCGTGAGCGTGTACCAGACACCGCCCTTGACGCTGGAATCGTCGGCGTGGATCAGCACCTCGCGGCCACTGACCACGCCCAGGCCAGTGACCACATTGGCACCCGGGACCTCGCCGTTGTAGTCCTCGCAGGCAGCCAGCGCCGAGAACTCAAGAAAGGGCGTACCGGGATCTAGTAGCAGGTCCAGCCGTTCACGTACCAGTAATTTGCCCTGCGCGCGCACGCGCTTGATCTCATGCGGCGGACGTTGGTGGCGCGTGATTTCCATGCGCTCGCGAAAACTCGTGACGATGGCGCTCATGGCTTGATGGTTTCGCCGGAACGCTTCGGATGCGGTGTCGATGCGGGAGTCGATGCGTTTCATCAATCGGTTCTCAGGGGTCTTGCAGCGTCACGAGGGTGGACTTGAGAGCGAAGGTGTTGCCAACGGCAAAGTGCACAGTCTTGACCCGGGCGTCGCGCGGTGCCGTCAGCGTGGTTTCCAGCTTCATGCTTTCGATCACGATGAGCGGTTGGCCCGTGTGCACGGCATCGCCGGCTGCTACATGAACCGCGATCACCGTGCCGGGCATTGGCGCCTGCAGCAAGTCGGAAGCGGCACCGGCCCGGTCGCCGCCGGAGGCTGCGCTGAGATCGATCACCTCGACTTCAAGGGCACCGGTGGCCGCACTGTGCACGAATCGACTGTCGCCTTGCGCGGCGATCCTGACGGCTTGCGGGCGCTGATCCACGGTGACCCGCCAACGGCCATCAGGCAGCGTCTTCCCCTGCATCTCGAATTTGCGTTCGCCATGGCTGACGTGGAACACGCCATTCGCTCCACGTGTTACCACGAGGTCATGGACCTTGCCATTGATGACATAGCGGCGGCGCATCGTCAATTCCTCCAGGGTCCCATGGCGGCGTGCATCGCGGGAATGGAGTGAACGGCGCGCAACAGTTCGCGGTCGGCGAGCACCGCCGATGCCAGTACCAGGTCGATGTCATCGGGGGTGAGAGACTCGCGCAGCTCGTCGGCGCAGCGTGCCAGCATGCCGGTGTCGGCCTGCCCAGCACGGAACTCGGCATGGCGCAGTACCCGCGTGAGGTAGCGTGCGTTGGTGGTCAGACCCAACAGCACCGATTGCTCAAGCGCCAGGATGGAGCGTTCGATAGCCTGTGCACGCGTGTTTGCATGGCAAATAATTTTGGCGATCATGGGGTCAAATGCGGCAGTTACCGCCTGTCCTTCGCGCACGCCGGCATCAACCCGCACGCCGGGACCAGAGGGTGGTCGCCAGCACAGGATGTCACCGGTGGAGGGGCGAAAATCATGCTCGGCGTCTTCGGCGTAAAGCCTGCATTCGATGGCGTGACCAAGCTGCACGATGTCCGCCTGGGTGTAGCCGAGCGGCTCACCCTGGGCGACGCGTACCTGTTCGCGAACGAGGTCAAAGCCCGTCACCATTTCGGTGACCGGGTGTTCGACCTGCAGACGCGTGTTCATCTCAAGAAAGTAAAACTCGCCACCGGCGCCGTAGATGAACTCCACGGTGCCGGCGCCGCGATAGTTGGCGGCGCGGGCAATGCCGGCTGCGGCTTCGCAAATATCGTGGCGCTGCACCGGTGAAAGGGCCGGGGAGGGGGTTTCTTCAATGATTTTCTGGAAGCGTCGCTGCACTGAACATTCACGCTCCCAGAAATGCACCAACTGGCCATGCGCGTCGCCCATCACCTGCACCTCGATGTGGCGTGGGCGCTCCACATAGCGCTCGACAAACAGCCGACCGTCGCCAAAATAGCGCTCACCTTCGCGCCGTGCGGTCTCGATCTCGCGATCCAACACGGCGAGGTCACGCACGATTCGCATGCCCTTGCCGCCACCGCCGGCTGAAGGCTTGATCAGCAGCGGCGCGCCGAGCGCCCTGGCGCGCTCGACGAAGCTGGCCGGGTCATCGTCCTCGATGGCGCTCGGTGCCACCGGAAAGCCGCGTTGGGCGACGAAGCTGCGCGCGCGCACTTTGTCGCCCATCAGTTCGATGCTGTCCGGACGCGGGCCAATGAAGACGATGCCAGCAGCTTCCAGCGCACGCGCAAACGCCGTGTTTTCAGACAGGAAGCCGTAACCGGGATGCAGCGCCTGTGCCCCACTGCGCCGACACGCTTCAACCAACTGCGCGATATCGAGGTAGGCCGCCACGGGCGTCAAGGCGTGCAATTCGACCGACTCGTCAGCCTCCAGCACGGCCGGGCTATCGGCGTCCACCGCGTGGTGGGCCACCACGGTGGCGAGCCCCATGCCCTTGAGTGTGTGCAGGATCCGCAGCGCGATCTCGCCACGGTTGGCGATCAGAACTTTTTGAAACACGGGCGGAACCAGTTGTACGGCGGGTGACGAACGGCGTCTGGTGTCAATCGAGCACGGGGATGGGTTCGGACACGCGCTCGAAGCGGGAGTTTTTGGCGTCCGAGCGCAACACGAGCACGCTGCTCGGCGAGTGCCGGTCATTGGGGCCGAAACTGATGGGAGAAGCCAGCCCATCGGTGTTGAAGTTCTTGGTTGTCTCCAGCTTCTCGACGACACAGGCGCGGGTCAGCGCCTTGCCACAGCGGCGGATCGCGTCTTCCATCAGCAGCGCACCGACGTAGGCTGTGATCGAATAGCGGTTGAGCGACTTCAACTCGTCGGCTGACAGATATTTCTGTGCCAACCCCATGAACTTGGCCATGCCTGGCACCGACAGGTCGGTCAGAGGCGGGACATAGTCTGCGACGAAGTAGCCGTCGCCCGCGGCACCGGCGAGCGCCTGAACAGGGGTCAGGTGGGCCGAGTGCACGGCAAGGAAGGTCAGCGACATCTGGTTTTTAGCGGCTTCCTTCATCAGCATCGAATGCTCGGCTACCACGCCGCCCGACGCGAGAAAGGTCGCTCCCACCTGCTTCAGACTCAGCATCTCAGCCGAGAAGTCCTTGGTGCCACGCTTGAAGGAGATCTCGGACACGCTGTTAAGCCCCAGATCCTTGATCGCCTTCTGGTAGCCGCAACGCACGTCGCTGCCAAACTCGTCATCCTGATAGACCAGCGCAAACTTCTCCTTTTGCAACTTCTTGCTAGCGACCATGTTTTTCATGGCGGAGCTCAACTCCTGACAATAGGTTGGCCCGATCACAAATACCGTTTTGTTCGGTGGAGTGAAGTGCGCTGCTGCCACGGCCATCGCGTTGATGGTTGGCAAGCCTTGCTCGTTGATGTAGGGCAGCATGGCTTGCAGCATCGCTGAGCCCGAGGTGCCGATGAGGCCGAAGATGCCTTCCACGTCGACCAGTCGCTTGACGCCTTGCACAGCACGCTGAGGCACATAGCCGTCATCTTCCTGGCGAATTTCCACCTTGCGGCCGTTGATGCCACCGCGGGCGTTGACATCCTGCTCCCATACCCGCAAGGCAAGCATGTGGGCCTTGCCCAGCAGGCTAGGGGGGCCGCTGACGGGCGTCACCGAGCCGAGGACGATTTTGGCGTCGGTCACGCCGGGGTCGGCAGCAGCGGCGGTCGTGGCCGTCAGGCTGATAACCATGCTGAGCAGACTGGCGGCGGCATATCGAAAGTATTTGCGTGTCATGAAAAGGCACTCCTGGTTGAGTAATGGGGGAGGGGCTGGTGGCACGTCGTCTTGATTACTTGGAACTCAGAAATTCAGAGGCTCGCTCGAATTTCCCGGCGCTGGCATTCGCCTTGAGCAAAATGGGGCGGGTCCCCGACTGTCGAATATTGGGCCCGAAGGTCAAGGGGGCCATGATGCCGTCGCTGGTGAAATTGTTGGTCTGCTCGAGCTTTTCAACCACGCAGGCACGCGTGAGGTTTTTGGCACAGGCGTTGAGCGCTGATTCGAGCAACTGGACACCCACATAGGCGGTCAATGAATACCGGTTCATGTCCTTGACCTCATTGGCTGAGAAATATTTGTAGGTCAGTGCGGTGAGTTTGCCAATGCCCTGTGTTTGTGTGTCGGTCACTGGAGGCACATACTCGGCGACGTACACGCCGTCTGCTGCCGGGCCGGCCAGGGCCAGTACCGCAGGCAGATGCGAAGGGTGAGCGGCCAGGCGCACGGCTTGCATCTGGTTCTTCGCGATCTCTTTGAGCATGGCGGCGGTTTCGGTGATGATGCCGCCGGTCAGCACGAAGGTGGCGCCGGCGCGCTGCACGCTCAACACCTCGGCGGAAAAATCCTTCGCCCCGCGTTTGTAGGCAACTTCGATGCTGCTTTTCAAGCCGAGCTCTTTCAGGGCCTGTTCGTAGCCGCATTTGACGTCGGTGCCGTAATCGTCTTCCTGGAAGATCAGGCCGAACTTCGATCCCTGCAGCTTCTGGGATGTGACCAGATGCTTCATGCTGGCAGAGACCTCCTGGCAGTAAGTTGCCCCGATATTGAACAGCGTCTTGTGCGGTGGGTTGAAGTGGGCGCTGTTGACGGCGATATGGTTGATGGCGGGAATTTTCTGCTCGTCGATGATGGGCAGCATGGCCAGCAACTGCGACGAGCCGGAGGTGCCGATCAATGCAAAGATCTGTTCGACATCGATCAGTTTTTTGAGACCCTGAACGGTGCGCTGCGGCACATAGCCGTCGTCCTCGATGCGAATGTCGATTTTGCGTCCGCCGATGCCGCCGCGCGAATTGACGTCCTGCTCCCAAACTTTCAGGGTCGTGGCAATGGCCTTGCCAATGATGCTGGGCGGGCCGCTCAGCGGAATGACCGCGCCAAGCACGAGTTTCTCGTTCGTGACCCCGGGATCTGCCGCCAGTGCGCTGTCGAAGGTCAGTGCGGCGAGGGCGCCGAGGCAAAAGCGCTGGGTCAGCTTCTGTAGTGTTCGCATCGCAGGTCTCCTATGGAATAAGCAGCGCGTGTGTTGCGGGGTCAGAATCGGAAGGGCCAATGGGTCCAGTAATGCTTGATGTCGCGCCATCGCCCCATCAGGCCATCGGGCTCAAAACGCAGGAACAACACAATCGCGAGTCCATAAATGACGCCTTTGATCTCATAGGCGGCAGTGGAGCCCGACCCGCCGAAGCTGGCGCCGATCATGCCGAACACGAAGCCCAGGCTTTCGTTGAGCAGGACGATGAAAGCCGTTCCGAGCAAGGCGCCGGCTACAGAACCCAGGCCGCCGACGATGAGCATGGAGAGCACCTCGATCGATATCAGCAGGCTGAAGCTGTCGACATTCAGGTAACGTGTGTAGTAGGCCAGCAAGCCTCCGGCGATGCCGGTGTAGAAGGCGCTGACCATGAACGCCAGCAACTTGTAGCGCACCAGGTTGACGCCCATGGCCTTGGCTGCGATGTCGTGCTCCCGAATCGCCAGGAACGCCCGGCCAATGCGGCTGCGCAGGATGTTCAGGGTGATGAAGGTGAACACCACCACAAAGCACAGCACCACGTAGTAGTAGCCACGTTCTGCCCCCAGCGCCTGACCGAACAGCGAGGGTTGCGGCACCGTCAAGCCTTCCGAGCCTCCGGTCAGGTCGCCACCGTTGAGGATCAGGTGGTTGATGATCACGGCAAATGCCATCGTCGTGATGGCCAGGTACAGCCCTTTGAGACGCAGCGAGGGTATGCCCACGATGATCCCGGCGATGGCCGCGCTCACGCCACCGGCGAAGATGGACGCCAGCATTGGCCAACCAAGTTTGCTGGCCACGATGCCGGCCGTGTAGGCGCCGACCGCCAGAAACCCCGAGTGCCCGAGCGAGATCAGCCCGGTGGTCCCGGTCAGCAGGTTCAGGCCCAACACCCCCACCGCTGTGATCAGCAGCAGCAGAATGACGGAGACATAGTACTTGGCCAGCAGCAGTGGCGCGGCCGCCAGCAGCGCCACCAGCAGACACGACCAGACGATGACAGGAACCGAGTCGGTCAGTGCCAGCAGCTGACGATAGTTTTGTTTGAAGTTTCCGCTTCGCATCAGACACGCTCGATTTCAGGTTTGCCGAACAGGCCATAGGGTCTGACCATAAGGACGACGAGGATCAAAACAAAACCGGCGATCTCCTTCATGCCGCGGCCGATATAGCCTTCCGACAGATTCTCGACCACCCCGATCAGGATGCCGCCGAGTGCGGCGCCGAACACCGAGTCCAGCCCGCCCAAGATGACCGCGGGAAAGCTGCGCAGACCTGTCGTCCACATGCCGGGATTGACGTCGTAGACCACGCCGATCAACACGCCCGCAATGGCGGCGAGCCCCGCCGACAGGGCCCAGGACAAGGCGAAAATGCGCTTGACATTGATGCCCATCAGCAGGGCTGCAGTTTGCACGTTGGCGGTGGCACGCATGGCGATACCGACCCGCGAATAGCGAAAGAAGGTCCACAGGCCGAGCAGTACGGCCGCCATCAGCCCAACGGAATACAGCTGCGCCGGGTACAGGCCGGCCGGGCCGATCTTGATGACCTCCGTTGGCAGGCCGGCATTGAGCGGCATGGGGTCTGCGCCCCAGATCAGCACCACCACCGAGCGTAGGATCACGGCCAGGCCAATGGTCACCATCACCGTGGAAAACACCGGCTGACCAAGCATCGGACGGATCAGCAAGACCTCGATCAGCAGGCCAATCAGCACCGAGGCCGCGACAGTTGCTGCCAGCATGAGCCAGAAGCCAAATTGGAAGGTGCCGGCCAGGGTGAAGGCGATGTAGGACACCAGCATCATCAGCTCGCCCTGGGCGAAGTTCACCACGCCGGTGGCGCGGTAAATCATCGCAAAGCCCATGCCGATGAAGCCGTAGAGCAGGCCCACGGCGATGCCGGAAATGACCAGTTGCAGAAAATAGTCCATCAGCCCGCTCCTGCGCCGTAGATGATCGCGATCTCTTTCGCGAAGGTTTTTTCGATGACGTTGCGGCGCACCTTCTGGGTGGCGGTGAGTTCGCCGTCGTCGTGGTCGAGTTCTTTTTCCAGGATCAGGAACTTGCGGATGTTCTCGACCCGGGCAAACAGCTTGTTCACACGCTTGACGTCCTCGTCGATCAGTTCGCGCACCTCGGGCAGCGCGGCCAGGCTCTTGTAGGTGGTGTAGGCCAGTTTGCGTTCTTGTGCCCACTTGCCGACCGTTTCGTAGTCGACCTGGATCAGCGCCGCCAAATAGTGGCGTCCGTCGCCCAGGATGATCGCCTCGCGCACATACAGGCTGTCCTTGAGCGCGTTTTCGATCTCCGAGGGCGCGATGTTCTTGCCGCCGCTGGTGATGATGATGGCCTTCTTGCGGTCAACGATCATCAGCTCGCCGTTGTCAGCCAGCGCCACGATGTCGCCCGTGTGCAGCCAGCCGTCCACCACGGTCTTGGCGGTGGCGCCTTCGTCGTGGATGTAGCCCTTGAACACGGCGGGGTGCTTGACGACGAGCTCGCCGTCCTCCGCGATCT
Source organism: Variovorax sp. GW821-FHT09B01 (assembly GCF_059418345.1). Taxonomy (NCBI): domain Bacteria; kingdom Pseudomonadati; phylum Pseudomonadota; class Betaproteobacteria; order Burkholderiales; family Comamonadaceae; genus Variovorax; species Variovorax sp. GW821-FHT09B01. The sequence continues at coordinate 134,341 of NZ_JBWKPQ010000015.1, forward strand.
TCCAGTTCAGGCCGTCGATGGGCAGGCCGGTGGCGCCCAGTTTGATCGCTTTTTCATGCTGGAAGAAGATCACCCCGCCGGACTCGGTCATGCCGTAGACCTGGTACACCGGAATGCCGAGGATGCGGAAGAACTTCAGTACCTCGGGCGAGACGCTGGCGCCGCCACAGAAGCCGCACTGCATGCGGTCCAGGCCGACGAATTTCTGCAGATTGCGAAACATCAGCAACCACAGAACGAAGAAGTGCAGGCGATCCGACAGACTGCGCTGGCCCCCTTGCGCCTCGACCTTTTCGAACAGACGGCGCCCGGCATCGAAGCAGCGCTGGAAAGCCCAGCGCTGAAAGCGCGAGGCGTCCTGCATGCGGATCAAAATGCCTTGCTGCAGCTTCTCCCAGATGCGCGGCACGCCCAAAAACACCGTGGGTGCGATCTCGCGCAGATTGACGGCTACCGTGTCGATCGATTCGGCGTAATTGACCACGCCACCGGTGAGCAGGTGCATGACCGTCGAGAAGGCACGCTCGGCTACGTGGCACAACGGCAGGTAGCAGACCACTTCGTAGTTGTGCCGGTCGAGCTTGAAATGGGTTTTGAGCTTGTCAACGGTGACGATCAAGTTGCGGTGCGACAGCATCGCGCCCTTGGGCGGCCCGGTGGTGCCCGAGGTGTAGACCAGCATGCAGGTGTCGTCGGGTTGGGTGTCCTCGATGGCGCGATCAAAGGTTCCCGCGTGCTGAGGCGATGCCGCGGCGTATTGGTCTCCTAGCTCAAGCACGTCCTCGAACGACATCAGCTTGTCGTGTTTGTAGCTGCGCATCCCCTTCATGTCGACGCAGATGATCTTCACCAGGTCGGGCAGGCCGGTGTCGTGCTTGGCCATGGCGTCGAGCACCTTGTCGACCTGTTCCTGATCGCCGCAGACCACGAACTTGCTGTTCGAGTGGTGCACGATGTACTGCAGTTCCGGCCACGGGTTGGTGGGGTAGATGCCCACCACGACACCGCCGATGGCTTGCGTGGCCAGGTCGGTGAACATCCACTGCGGACTGTCCTCGCTGGCAATCGCCAGCCGGTTGCCCTTGTCGAAGCCCAGAGACTTGAGACCGAGGGCGAAGCGGCGCGCCGTTTCGAAATAGTGCTGCCAGGTCATCCGGTTCCAGATGCCGTAATCTTTCTCGCGAAACGCGAGCGCATCCGGAAAGCGCTGTGCCCAGTGCTGGAGCAGCTTGGGGAATGTGGTGTTACCGTCGCGCAGCAACGCGTCCAGGTTGTCGATCACGCGGCCTCCTTGGTTTTGCTGCCCAGGTAGGCGTCGATCACGGCCGGGTTGGCCGATATCTCGACCGGCGTGCCCTCGCCGATCTTGCGGCCGAAGTTGAGCACGCAGACGCGGTCGGAGATGTCCATCACGATGCCCATGTCATGCTCGACCATGAGGACCGAAATGCCGAGTTCGTCGCGGATGTCCAGCACGAAGCGGGCAATGTCTTCGGTCTCCTCGCTGTTCATGCCCGACACCATTTCGTCCAGCAGCAGCAACTTGGGCTCGGTGGCCAGTGCGCGCCCCAACTCGACCCGCTTTTGCAGGCCATAGGACAGGGTGCCCACCGGCATGTCGCGAATTTCCTCGATTTCGAGAAAATCGATGATCTCTTCCACCTTGCGACGGTGTTCGAGCTCCTCGCGCCGCGCCCGTCCGAAGAACCACGAGGCATCCAGCACGTTGGTGGCCATGTGGCAGTGGCGGCCGACCAGCAGGTTGTCCACCACGCTGGCATGTTTGAACACCGCCAGGTTCTGGAAGGTCCGACCGATGCCGATGGCGGCCAGGCGGTGTGCCGGCATGCCGGTGATGTCGCTGCCATCGAAATGCACGGTGCCGCTGCTGGGCTTGACGACGCCGCTGATCATGTTGAAGGTGGTCGTCTTGCCGGCCCCGTTGGGGCCGATCAGGGAATAGATTTCACCGCGCCGAACGTGAAAACTGACACCGGCAACGGCTTCGACGCCGCCGAAGCGCTTGGACAGGGTTTCGACCCTTAACAATGTGTCGTTCATGTTTTTTCTCAGGACAGCCAGCGTTTGCGCCGCTTGTAATGCTTCACGTCGCGCATGTTCTTGCGCGATCCACCTTCGCCGAAGCCTAGGTAGAACTCTCGCACGTCGTCGTTGCGCAGCATCTTGTCGGCCTCACCGTCGAGCACCACGCGGCCGTTTTCCATGATGTAGCCATAGTCGGCAATGGCCAGCGCCATCTGTGCGTTCTGCTCCACCAGGAGAATGCCCATGCCTTCCTGGCGGCACAGGCGGGTGATGATGTCGAAAATCTCTTCGCTGATCTGTGGCGCCAGACCGAGCGTGGGCTCGTCGAGCATCAGCAGTTTCGGGGACGACATCAGCGCGCGGCCGATAGCCACCATCTGCTGTTCGCCGCCCGACAGGTAGCCCGACACCGTGCTGCGTTTTTGCACCAGACGCGGGAACAGCCCATACACCATCTCCATCTGGCGTCTGGCGTCGGTCAAACTGCGTGTGTAGCCGCCCATCACGAGGTTTTCCTCGACCGTCAACTGGTCGAACAGGCGGCGCCCCTCGGGCACCATGACCACGCCGGCGCGCACGATTTCGTCCGGCGCCAGGCCGGTCAGCTGGCGGTTTTCAAACGTGATCTGGCCACCCTTGATCTCACCGTCTTCCGGATACAGAACGCCCGAAATGCCTTTGAGCGTGGTAGATTTCCCGGCCCCGTTGGAACCGAGCAGGGCGACTATGCGACCTTTGCCGACGGCCAATGAGGCCTCTCGCACCGCCTCGATGGTGTTGTCGTAAACGATCTGGACATTGGTGAGATTCAGCATGACAGGCCGCTACTTGCGCTGTGCTGCGGCGACTTAACCATTGAACGGGTTTGCTGGTCGAGCGTAGTGGAGGGGTGCGCCAGGATGGCAGCCGCAGTTGTGCAGACCTTCGGCTCGGATGGGCCGGGTGCATGGGCGCGACCATGGTCTCTGGTTGCCAGGGTGCCGGTCGAGGGGGCAGTTAATTTTCTCAAAGGTTGTCCCGTGTTGGCCGTGTTGGGCAGCGTGCCTGCCATGTGCCTTACCGTTCGGTAGGCGCCATGCCTTGTTTGCATGATGGTAAGCTAACGGTAGTTAGGCTGACGTCAACTCGGGAAATCCCTATGCAGGTGCCATCAAGTCCGGGTGCAAGTGCGGGCGGCAACTTCTGGCCAGGCTCGCTACAGCATGAATGCCGGTGATTCACCCTCGGCGGATTCAAGACTGAAGTGCAACAACTGCCCCCGAGTACGGTCCGCAGATACAAAGCAGCCCACCCAAGCGCAAACGACTACCTCGCAACAAAGGAAAAGGCCGAAGAGCTCAGATACTATTGCTCCGGCCCCATGAATCTTGAACTTCCGTGGATCGTTTGCCTGTGGCAGTCCGTCCACGACTCGCGACTTCAAAGGGCCGGATCAATAGATGGACATGGTGAGCATCCATGTGCGTCCGCCCGAGATTGAAGACCGGCAGTTGCCCGGGCACGGGGAGGGTGACCTGATCGAGGGTGCTGCGAACGCCAGCGCGGTGGGCACCCTGGTGGAGTGCACCAGTCGGGCTGCTCATGCTCATCAAGCTGCACGGGTTCAAGCCCGCCAGCGCGGTCAATGTCCTGCAGGCCTTCTCTGACAAGCTGCTGAGGCTCGCCGAGCCTATGTGCCAGAGCATGACGTACGACCAGTGCCGGGAGAAGGCGATGTACAGGGAACTGAGCCGACGCACGGACATTGCGGTGTACTTCTGTTACCCCCACAGCCCTTGGCAGCGAGGCTCTAACGAGAACTCCAACGAGCTGGTGCGCCAGTACCAGCCCAAGGGCTCGGACCTCTCAGGGTACAGCCAGGAGCAGCTCGATGCGATTGCCGATCAGATCAACAACCCGCCCTGGAAGGGGTAGGGCGCACGATCCCCCTCTGGCAGTCTATCGGGACCTCCTGCTCAATAGCACGCAACACCCACCCTCGTTCATTGAAACCCAGGGTATTGCACTTTAGATTTGAATCACTCTCGGCTACATTCCCGCGTAGTTCGGCCCGCCGCCGCCTTCGGGCGTGAACCAGACGATGTTCTGAGTCGGATCCTTGATGTCGCAGGTCTTGCAGTGCACGCAGTTCTGCGCGTTGATCTGCAGCCGGTCCGAGCCGTCGTCGTTCTTTACGAATTCGTAAACGCCGGCCGGGCAGTAACGGCTCTCGGGGCCGGCGTATTTCGCCAGATTGATCTGCACCGGCACGCTGGCGTCCTTGAGCGTCAGGTGCGCGGGCTGGTTTTCTTCGTGGTTGGTGTTGCTGACGAACACGCTGGAGAGCCGGTCGAAGGTGAGCTTGCCGTCGGGCTTGGGGTAGCTGATCTGCGGCATCTCGGCGGCCGGGCGCAGGCTGGCGTGGTCGGCCTGGGTGCGGTGGATCGTCCAGGGCGGACGCTTGATGCCAAGCCTGGGCAGCAGCCACTGTTCAATGCCGGTCATCAGGGCTCCGACGAGGCTGCCCTTCTTGAACCACTGTTTGAAGTTGCGCGACTGGTCGAGTTCGGTGTGCAGCCAGCTGTTTTTGAACGCAGCGGGGTAGGCGCTGAGTTCGTCGCCGCTGCGTCCGGCGGCCAGGGCTTCAAACGCGGCTTCGGCGGCCAGCATGCCGCTCTTGATGGCGGCGTGGCTGCCTTTGATGCGTGCGGCGTTCAGGTAGCCGGCATCACAGCCGACCAGCGCGCCGCCCGGGAACACGGTCTTGGGCAGGCTGAGCAGGCCACCGGCGGTGATGGCGCGCGCGCCGTAGCCGATGCGCTTGCCACCTTCGATGTGGGCGCGAATGGCGGGGTGGGCCTTCCAGCGCTGCATTTCCTCAAAGGGGCTGAGCCATGGGTTCTTGTAGTCGAGCCCGGTGACGAAGCCCAGCGTGACCTTGTTGCCTTCCAAGTGGTAGAGAAAACCGCCGCCGTAGGTCTGGCTGTCCATCGGCCAGCCGGCCGTGTGCACCACCCGACCAGGTTGGGCGCGGGCCGGGTCGATCTCCCACAGTTCCTTGATGCCGATGGCATGGCTTTGTGGATCGCGGCCTTCGTCGAGCTTGTATTTCGTGATGAGCTGTTTGCCCAGATGGCCGCGCGCGCCTTCGGCAAAGATAGTGTATTTGGCATGCAACTCCATGCCGAGCTGGAAGCCGTCGTGCGGCAGGCCGTCCTTGCCAATGCCAAGGTTGCCGGTGGCGACACCCTTTACGGAAGGTAAATTCCCGATCTCCGAACCGTTGTCGTTGTACAGCACCTCGGCGGCTGTGAAGCCGGGGAAGATTTCCACGCCCAGGGCTTCCGCCTGCTCGCCCAGCCACTGGGTCAGGGCGCCCAGGCTGATGACGTAATTGCCCTCGTTGTGGAAGCAGTCGGGCACCAGGAAGTTGGGCGTGCGCCTGGAGCCGGTTTCGCTCAGGAAAAGCACGTCGTCACCGGTGACGGGTTGGTTCAGCGGTGCGCCCAGCTCCTTCCAGTTGGGGAAGAGTTCGTTCAGCGCGATGGGGTCCATGACCGCGCCGGAGAGGATGTGAGCACCGGGCGCGGAGCCTTTCTCCAGCAGCACCACGGAGACGTCCGCGCCCTTTGCTGCAGCGAGCTGCTTGAGGCGGATGGCTGTGGCCAAACCGCCGGGGCCGGCACCCACCACTACCACGTCGTATTCCATCGCCTCGCGCGGGCCGTATTGTTCGAGCAGGGAGGTGGGCTTCATGCGGAGAGAGTCAAAAAGTTGGCGATCCTGGGGCCGAAGTTGACGAAATAAAAAGGGGAGGTCAGGGTCGGCTGTCGACCGGCAGCGGCGGTGCGGTGCGCGGTGCGCCGTCACGTTTGTAGACCATCACCGTGCGTTTGAAGGTGCAGACAATCACGCCGCTCTGGTTATAGCCTTCGGTGCGCACCGTGACGACGCCGACATTGGTTCGCGACCGCGACTCGCGCCTATCCAGTACCGTGGTGCGGGAGTAAATCGTGTCGCCTTCAAACACTGGATGCGGAAGTCGAACTTCGTCCCACCCCAGGTTGGCCATGACGTTTTGCGAGACATCGCTCACCGTCTGCCCCGTCACGAGGGCCAGCGTGAGGCAGGAATTGATGAGCGGACGGCCGAACTCCGTCTGCGCGGCGTAGTGGGCATCGAAGTGCAGCGGAGCCGTGTTTTGCGTCAGCAACGTGAACCAGATGTTGTCGTTCTGGGTCAGGGTGCGGCCGAGGGCATGCCGATACTCGTCGCCGACCTCGAAGTCTTCATAGAACCGGCCGCGCCACCCTTCCTTGACAGTCATTTTTTGATCCTTCGGTGTGTTGTTCAATTTGCGATTTCCAAGATGCAGTCGGTTGGCGTGCCACTGAGCCACGTAGGCGACATGGGGACCATGGTTGTCCGTCTCTCTGCCCGGCCTATTGAAGTTGCCGGCAATGCATTGCGGCTATGCTTTGTCATGCATGAGGATTCCATCGAACACGATCGCTGTGATTTGCCGTGAGAAGTCCTGAAAAGAGCCGCGTTGGGGGTTGTACCATTCAACGGTCCAGTTCAATGCCCCAATCACGAAAAGCCGAATCATGGCCGTGCTGGTGTCCTGGCGCAACTCGCCGCTGGCGAGCGCTGATTCGAACAGCCGATCCCAATAGTCTGCGTAAGCCCGCCGCACGACCCGGTGGCGATTTTTTGCGCTGATCGGGATTTGGCCGTAGATGCGGATGTTGGCTGACGTAAAGTCGCCATAATGCAGCATTCCCCAGAGATGGCCTTCAATGCCAGCGGCGATTCGGTCTCGCCAGGGTGCACTTTCGGGAAGAGCCGCAACACGGGTGCGCACGGCATCGGCGACGATGGTGATACCTTTGTCCAGTACCTCGCCCAGGATCTGCTCTTTCGATTCGAAGTGATAGTAGATGCTGCCGGCTTTGACGCCGGCAGCATCCGCAACCTCGCGCAAAGTAGTTGCCGCATAGCCATGATGCCTGAACAGCCGCGCAGCTTCGAGCAGCACCCGTTCACGTGTAGCGGGGCCATCTGCGTTATCGTTGCTGAGCTTTGCTTCTGTACTTGGCTTCATAATGACCGATAGTTAGATCCAAAAAAAGCAAATCGTATCAAACTTGGCTTTGGTCGAAGGGGCAGACTCGTGCATTGGCGCGTCGCAAGTAGTTGCTCACTTGCTCCCGTTGGTCCACTGCCTGAAATCAGGCCGGCGTTTTTCCAGGAACGCGCTCACGCCTTCTTTGGACTCTGCCGTGTCGTAGTACAGGCTCAGCGCTTGAAGTCCCAGGCTGCCGATCCCGCGAATGTGCTCGGTGGATGCATTGAACGAACGTTTCGCGATCGCCAGAGCCGTCGGACTTTTTTCGACAATTTCCTTGCACCAGCGGGCGACTTCGGCGTCGAGCTGGTCGTGGGGCACGACGGTGTTGCACAGACCCATGGCCAAGGCCTCCTGTGCACTGTAGCGGCGGCACATGTACCAGATCTCGCGGGCTTTCTTTTCGCCAACCACATGGCTCAGGTAAGCCGTGCCCCAGCCAGGGTCGACCGAGCCTACTTTCGGGCCGACTTGGCCAAACACGGCCTTTTCCGAGGCAATGGTCATGTCGCACAAGGTGGCCAGGACATTGCCGCCGCCAATGGCGTAACCCTGCACGCGGGCGATCACGGGCTTGGGCACGTCACGAATGGCACTGTGAAACTCTTCCACCGGGATACCGATGGTGCCCCGGCCGTCGTACTGGCCGGCATGAGCCGACTGATCGCCGCCGGTGCAGAAAGCACGGTCACCCGTCCCGGTGAGCACAATGGCGGCGATTCGCTTGTCCCAGCCTGCTTTCATGAATGCCTGCAGCAGTTCCTCGACGGTCTGGCCGCGAAACGCATTCATCACTTCGGGGCGGTTGATCGCGATGTAGGCCACCGAGTCGAGTTCTTCGTAGAGGATGTCCTTGAATTCCATGGGTTTTCCTTTTTGTCTGTTGTTTCAATGCCGCATGTCTTTCGACCGTGCCCGGGCGTTTACCCAATCATGCTGTAACCACCAGACACTGAAAGAACCTGCCCGGTGACATGGCCCGCAGCCTTCGCTGAAGACAGGAAGACGACGGCATTGGCAATATCCCGCGGCCGTCCCACCTTGCGCAACGGCAGCGCCTTGGCGACTTTTTCCAGTTGCTCCGGCGTGAACATACTGTCGGCATCAATCCACATGCTGCTTCCGCCCACTTCGTCGGTGGTACTGGGGATAGTGACGCCGGGGCATACCACGTTGCAGCGGATGCCGTAACGCCCGTTTTCCTTGGCGATCGTTTTCATGAAACTGTTGATGGCAGCCTTGACGCCGCCATACACCGCTTCACGTGGCTCACCTTGCCGACTGGCATCAGAGCTGATGGAGACGATTGAGCCGGCGTTGCGAGGAACCATGACTTCAAGCGCGGTCTTGGTGCAGTTGAGAACGCCGAGGTAGTTGATGTTGATGATCTTTTGCCACAGATCGGGGGTCGTCTGCGTGAAGAACATCAACTGGTCCCAGCCGACGTTGTTGACGAGGACATCGACGCCGCCGAACTTGTCCGAGGCTGCCTTGAACATGGCTTGCACCTGGTCAAGTTGGGTGACATCGGTCTTGACAACCTGCGCCGACGCCGCGCCGCTCGCCAGCGCGAGTTCTGCCGTCTTTTGCGCCTGACTTTCGTCGATGTCGCCGATGGTGATGTTGGCGCCTTCCGCGGCGAAGCCGAGCACGATGCCGCGGCCAATGTTCGAGCCGCCACCCGTGACGATGACCGATTTTCCTTTTAGTTCGAGATCCATACTGATTGCTCCTTGCGCTTTAGGCGCCACATTGGTGAGGATGAAATTATAACTATCTAACGATAGTTAGATGGCGGGCGAGATTTCCTGTGTTGGATGGTGCGCCTGGCAGCTACCACTGCAATCCACTGTGGCATAGGCTGCCACCTGTCGATTCAAGAGAGGGATGAAAATCCGAGAAACAAGACGGGATGGTTCACTATCAGTGCGCAACGCGCCTGACCGTGAACCATCCCATGGGAAGGCAATTACTGTTTGTTCTTGGCGAACTCGCCAGATTCTTTCTTCACGATGTCCTGGACCACGTCGTCATACGCCGAGAACCAGTCAGTCTGGGGCACCCACTTGGCGCCGTCCCACATGTCGATGCGGGTTTTGCCGCCGCCGCCATGGTCTTTGGCGGTCACCGTCACGGGGGCGATCAGGCCTTCGGCATCAAAGTTTTTCAAGCTTTCCAGTCCGCGCTTCATTTTGTCAGGGTTGAGGGGCCATCCACTTTGCTTGATGGCTAGGCGAGCGCCTTCGAAAACGCTGGCATAGATGGCCAGACCGGTGTTGTAGTAAACATCGTTGAGATGCTTGCGGTCACCGCTGCCCTTGTTTTTCTCATACAGGTCCTTGATGATCTGCTGCATCAGCGGGTGGCTCTGTCCACCCGTCACGTTGGTGCCGCGCTTGAGACCTTTTGCGTTTTCCAGACCAATGTTGGCGAGGTCAACTTCGTTGAGCCAATTGACGGAAATGTACTTGTCCATCGGGATGCCGTTGCGCTTCATTTCGCGCGAGGCGACGACGTGCATGCCGGCCAGGTTCCAGCTGATCACCCAGTCGGGGTTGTTGCGGCGGATCTGGGACCAAGCGGCGGCCTGGTCATTGCCCGGCATCGGGTTGGGAACCAACTGCAGGTCAAAGTCCTCTTTGGCCGCAAGTGTCTTCAACACGCCGATCGGTTCCTGCCCGAACGGATAGTCGGGGTAGATGAACGAAATCTTCACGCCCTTGAGGTTGTTGTTGGACTTGGTTTTGATGTAGTGGATATTGTTGGCCATTTGACCCCAGTAGGTGGGCCCAATGGGGAAAATCCACTTGAACACATCACCATCGACCGCATCGCCACGACCTACAAAGGATTGCACCATCACATTGCCATCCGCCATGGCGCGCGGCAGAACGGCGCGGGAAACCGGCGTGGACAGGAAATCAAAGGCAACGGCGCCTTCGCGTTTCATCTTTTCGTAGCACTCAATGCCACGCTGCGGCTCGTTGCCATGGTCTTGAACCAGTATCTCGATGGGGTGGCCTTCAATGCCGCCTTTCTGATTCAATATCTTGGCATAGTCATTCGCCGCCTGGGCAATTTGTGGCGTCACAAAGCCGTAGGATTTACTCAGGTCATAACAAAGCGCGAATTTGAGGGGCTGGGCTGGTGCCTGCGCCTGCGCGGACTGCAGACCGGCCAGCGCCAATCCCAGGCCAGCAAGAATGGAAAGCTGTTTGATTTTCATGATGATGTTTCCTGTTTGGTTAGTACGGGGTGAAATGCAGTCTGCAGAAGGCACGCCGTACAGTCGTGCCCGAGGCCTGACCGAGGCGTATCGCTACTGCTTCGACTTGGCGAACTCCGCCGATTCCTTCTTGGCGCTTTCCTGGACTACATCGTCGTATGCGGAGAACCAGCCAGTCTCTGGCACCCACTTCGCGCCATCCCACATGTCGATGCGCGTCTTGCCGCCGCCGCCATGGTCCTTGGCCGTCACAGTTACTGGGGCGATGAGGCCGTTAGCGTCGAAGTTGCGCAGGCTCTCCAGCCCGCGCTTCATCTTGTCGGATGTCAGAGGCCAGCCATACTGCTTGATTGCTAGACGCGCGCCTTCGAAAACAGGAGCGTAGGTGGCCAGCCCAGTGTTGTAGAAGATGTCATTGGTATGCTTGCGGTCGCCGTTGCCCTTTCCCTTGTCATACAGATCCTTCAGGATCTGCTGGATCAGCGGGTGCTCCTGACCGCCCACCACATTAGTGCCGCGCTTGATGCCCTTGGCTGCGTCGGCGCCAATGTTCGCGATGTCCACTTCGTTGAACCAATTGACGGCGATGTACTTGTCCATCGGCATGGCGTTGCGTTTCATTTCGCGCGAGGCAACAACGTGCATGTTGCCCAGATTCCAGCTGATGACCCAATCGGGGTTGAAGCGGCGGATCTGGGACCACGCCCCTGACTGATTGTTACCAGGCAGCGGGTTCGGGAACAATTGGAGGTCGAAGCCTTCCTTTGCCGCGAGTGTCTTCAACACGCCGATGGGCTCCAACCCAAACGCGGTGTCCAGGTAAAAGAATGCGATCTTCACCCCCTTCAGGTTGTTGTTCGACTTGGACTTGATGTACTGGATGTTATTGGCTGCTTGGCTCCAATAGGTGGGCCCGATCGGGAATATCCACTTGAACACATCGCCGTCGACTGCATCGCTGCGGCCAGTAAAGGATGAAATCATCACATTGTTGTCCTGCATTGCGCGCGGCAGCAGCGCGCGCCCGACCGGCGTGGAAAAGAAGTCGAAGGTGATCGCACCCTCGCGTTTCATCTTTTCATAGCACTCGATGCCCCGCTGCGGTTCGTTGCCATGGTCTTGAACCAGAATCTCGACCGGATGGCCTTCGATGCCGCCTTTCTGGTTGAGTATCTGCGCATAGTCGCGCGCGGCCTGGGCAACTTGCGGTACGGCGAAGGCGTAAACCTTGCTCAGGTCGTAACATAGCGCAAATTTAATCGGTTCGGTCTGGGCCTGGGCCAGCGCGGGCTGGACGTTGGACATCGCCATCCCCACGCCAGCAAGAATTGAAAGCAGTTTGATTTTCATGGTGATGGTTGCTGTTTAGCTAGCACGGGGTGAAATGCAGTCTGTAGTAGGCATGCCGGTCGTGCCCAAGACTTAATGCGAGAGCTCGACGCGATGTGGAGGTGTCCATGCTACGAGAAGCTTGTTTCAGGTGAGCCAGCGTTTGCGCCGACTATAGTGTTTGATGTCATGGAAGCTTCGCCCTTCGGTGCCTCCTAGATAGAACTCCTGGATGTCCGGGTTTTTCTTCATGGCTTCTGCGCTGTCATGCATCACCACGCGTCCGTTCTCGATCAGATAGCCATGCGAGACGACCTCTAAAGCTGCAATTGCGTTTTGTTCCACCAGCAGAACGGACAGGCCTTCTTCCTTGTTGATGCGCCGAACAATGTCGAAAATCTCGGCCACCAGAAAAGGCGCGAGACCAAGACTCGGCTCGTCAAGCATCAGCAGCTTGGGTTGCGTCATCAAGGCACGGCCAATGGCCAGCATCTGCTGCTCGCCGCCTGACAGGTAGCCGGACTGCGCGGTGCGCCGCTGATGCAAGCGCGGGAAGTAGCTGTAAACCATATCCTTGTTACGCAGCATGTCTTGGCGGGTGCCACGAACAGCCGAGGCCGCCACCAGGTTTTCGTCAGGCGTCATGTGTTCGAACACACGCCGCCCTTCCAGCACATGCACGATACCGAGCTTGACGCGCTCCTGCGGCGCCAGTGCATCGATGTTCTGACCCAGGAATTGCACCTCACCGCGGGTTACCAGGCCGCGCTCAGGGCGCAGCAGGCCGCTGATCGACTTCAGCGTCGTGCTTTTGCCAGCGCCGTTGGCGCCCAGCAGTGCCACCATGGCGCCTTGCGGCACATCGATCGAAACGCCCTTGATGGCGAGCGATACATGATCGTAGATGACCTCGACATTGTTCAGTGACAATATCAAGGCAGGTTCCGCAGTCTGGTTTTGCATCAGCGTTGGGGTGGAAGTCAAGTTGTCAGTCGCCATGATGTCGTTTTTACTTTCGGGCGTAGCCGAAGGGCCAGACCAGCAGGTAGTTGCGCAGATTGGTGTACATCTTGCCCAGCCCCATAGGCTCAACCAGCAGGAAAATAATGATCAGCGCGCCATAAACCGCATGTGGAATGTGGGCCAGCGTTTCGATCCCGAGCGAGATGCCCAGGAGCTGCGCCAGCCAGCCGATCAGACTGTTCATCAGGCCGGGCATCAACAGAATGAAGGCGGCCCCAAAATAGCTGCCGATGATGCTGCCCAGTCCGCCGACGATCACCATGGCCAGCAACTCGATGGAGACATTGACGGCAAATTGCTCCGGTGTGGCTGCTCGGTAGAAGGTGAAGATCAGGATGGCGCCGCTGATGCCGCCAACGAAGGACGAGGTGGCGAACGCCACCAGCTTGTAATACAGGCTGTGCACGCCAATGACCGCCGCAGCGAAGTCCTTTTCACGCACCGCAATGAGCGCGCGGCCAAGCCCGGTGCGGCGCAAGTTGAGCATGAACACGGTGACGATCAGGCACCAGCCCAGCGCCACGTAATAGAGTCCGGTATCCGAGGTGATGGCCTGGCCGAGCAGGCTGATGTCAGGTGCCTGCAGTGTGGCCTGGGTGCCGCCGCTGATGGCCGGCACGTGGGAGATCACCCAGTCCATCACGAACTGCAGGGCCAGCGTGCTGAGCGCCAGATACAGGCCTTTCACGCGCAGCGCCGCGAAAGCGAAAACGATGCCGATCACAGCGGCCATCACGCCGCCGAGCACCATCGCGATCTCCCAGGGAATGCCGTTGCGTACGCCGTGCACCGCCGTGTAGGCGCCGATGCCCATGATGGCGGCATAGCCGAAGTGGAACTGTCCGGTCCAGCCCAGGATCAGGTTCAAGCCGAGCACGGCCGCAGTCCACACCAGCCACGGTAACAACTGGGTGCTGAGGACGAGCGTGCTCATGGTGAATGGCGCAGTTAACGCAAAGGCCAGCAACAAGCCGATCATCCAGCGATCCGCGGGGAGCGGAAAAAGCGAGCGCGCGTTGGCGTAATTGGTATGGAAAATTCCTGATTGACGAAATAGCATGAGCTTCAGATCCTTTCAATGTCGTGGCGCCCGAACAGGCCATGCGGCCGAATCAGGATGGTCAGAATCAGTATTGTGGCAACCACCAGGTCGCGGCTACCACCGCCAACCAAGGGGTCGAGATAGCCAGATGCAACGCCTTCAATAAGGCCCAGCAGCAAGCCGGCCAGAATGGCGCCGCCGATGCTGTCAAGACCGCCCAATACGGCGACGGTCAAGCCCTTGAGCAAAAGCAGCGCCAGCGCCTGGCTGACCCCTTGAACCGAGCCCCACAACACGCCGGCCGTGGTGGCTAGAACCGAGGACATTGCCCAGGAAAACGCCACCCCGCGTTCAACCGAAATACCGATCGACCACGATGCGATGTAATCGTCGGAGATGGCGCGCAGAACAATGCCCCTGCGCGTGCGAAAGAAGAACATCAAGACCAAAAACAGCGCGATGGCCACCACGGCGCTCACCACATAAGCCCGACTGAGCAGCACCGGCCCCAGAAACAGCGGGTCGTCGCTGATGCCAATGGACAGCGGAAGGCCAGAGCCGCCCCAGATGGCCATTGTTGTCGCGCGTATAAAGATGTCCAGCCCCAGTGTCATCATCAGGATCATGATGATGGGGCGGCCCGCCAGCCGGCGCAACGCCACCCGCTCGATGCCCATTCCGACAAAGAACATCGTTCCCATGGCCAGCGGGATGGCGACCCACATCGACACGCCCAATCCATTGGCGATGGCCAGCACGACATAGGCACCCAGCATGGTCATCGCACCTTGCGCCAGGTTAGGCACCGAGGATGACTTGTAGATGATCACGATGCCCATGGCGACCAGTGAATACATGAGCCCCGACAGCGCGCCATTGATGGCCAATTCGGCAAACAGTGAAAAATCCATAATTTAAATCTCCTGCACCGAGAGTTGGCGCTCGATGGTGCCGACTTCACCGGATTCATACGTGATCTGCGCCTTCATCGTGACCGTCTGCTGGCCGCCGTAGATCGCATCTATGATGGGCGCATAACGCTCCTCGACCACGTTGCGGCGCAGCTTGCGGGTTCGCGTGACCTCTCCGTCGTCGGGGTCGAACTCCTTGTGTAAGGACACGAAGTGATGCAGTTTCAACCCGTCTGGCAGGATGCTGTTGACGCGCTTGACCGCTGCCGTGACCAGTTCGATCACCTCGGGTTTTTGCGACAGGTCGGCATAGGACATGTAGGAAATGCCCCGTACCTCAGCCCAATGGCCCACCGGCTCCATGTCGATGCAGATGATGGCCGCCAGCGTGTCGCGGCCGCTCCCGAGCACGGCCACATCCTTGATGTACGGACTGAATTTGAGGCGGTTCTCAATGTAGTTCGGAATGTAGCGTTCGCCTTTGGAGGTATACACCACCTCCGACAACCGTCCGAGCACCACCATGTGTCCATCAGGCTCGATATAACCTGCATCGCCCGTGTGCAGCCAGCCGTCCTCAAGTGCTTCACGGGTGGCATTTTCAAGTTTGTAGTAACCGGAAAACACGCTCCCGGAGCGAATCAAGACCTCTCCGTTGTCGCCGATCTTGACTTCCACACCGGGCAGCGGTTTGCCGACCGTGTGCAGGCGTACTTCTTCGGTGTCCTGCAAGGCAGTGAAGGCGCTGCTTTCAGTTTGACCATAAAACTGTCGCAATTTCACGCCCAGTGCGCGGTAAAAAACAAAAGTGTCTTCGCCAATGGCCTCGCCGCCGGTGAAAGCACCTCGCAGGCGGGTGAGGCCCAACTGGTCCTTGATCGGTCCGAAGATCAACCACTCTCCCAGTTGCCGCATCAGACGCTCTGTCAGGCTGGGCTGTTTTCCCTCGAGCTTGCGTCGTTCGGACGCCAGCGCCGAGTTCATGAAAACATCGTAGAGCCATTTCTTGAGCGGCGTCGAATCCTCCATGCGAACCTGGATGGTGGTCAGCATGTTGTCCCAGCTGCGCGGTGCCGCCAGATAGAAAGTGGGAGCCACCTCGCGCAGGTCGTGCAGCACCGTTTCCTGGCGTTCGGGGATATTGATGGTGAAGTGCAGCGCAACACCGGCGCCGACCGTGATGGCAAAGTCGCCCACCCAGGCCATGGGCAGATAGGCGAGGATGGTCTCGCCAAATGTGAAGGCGCCCCCGCGATGGGCGTTGCGCACCCCCGCGAGGAAATTGCGGTGGCTCAGTACCACGCCCTTCGGCTTGCCCGTGGTCCCCGACGAGTGCACGAACACCGCCGGTCCGTCGGGCAGCGCCCGTTCGATCAAGGCATTTCGCAGTTTCGGCTCGGCACGCAAGCGATCTGCACCGATGGCCTGCAACTTTTCCCACGAAATCAGTCCGGGATTCGAATAGTTGGTCAAGCCGCGTGGCTCGTCGTAAATGATGTTCTTGATCGTTGCACCCTGATCGCCCAGATCAAGCACCTTGTCGACTTGCTCCTGGTCTTCTGCCAGGACAAAGCGGACATGCGTCTCATGCATGAAGTGACGGATTTCGTCGGGTGTTGCAGTAGAGTAGACGGGCATCGCGTAGCCGCCCAGCACGCCGGCCGCGAGCATGCCCATGTAGAGCCGGGGTCGGTTGTCGCCCAGGACCAGCAAGGCATCCTCTGCGCTAAAACCCAGGCTTTCCATGCCGGCCGCGCAGGCGAGCGTGGTATCCAGCATCTGCGACCAGGTGATCTCCTGCCATATTCCCAGGTGCTTTTCGCGCATGGCCACGCGATTGCCCAGCAACTCGGCGTTGCGAGCCAGAATGTGGATGAGGGTGGTGTCGGTGCCCATATCCCATGTGGTGTTGCTGCCCTTGGCAGCATTGGTTTCAGTGCTTTGCATGCGCACCCCCCAGGTAGGCCTTGATCACACGTTCATCCTTCATCACGTCGGCAGGAATACCGGTTCCGATGGTTTCACCATAGCTGAGCACCATCATGCGGTCGCAGATACCGGTGATCACATCCATGTGGTGCTCGATCAGCAGCACAGTGACATTGCGCTCGGCACGCGCATCGAGGATAAAACGGGCCATGTATTCCTTTTCCTCCTGGTTCATGCCAGCCATCGGTTCGTCAAGAACCAGAAAGCTGGGTTCGGCCACCAACGCGCGTGCCAGTTCGACGCGCTTTTTCAGCCCGATCGGAATGCTGTCCACCAGCTCGTCGCGCACGCTCTGCAGCTGCAGGAAATCGATAATCTCTTCGACCTTGAGCCGGCTCGCCATCTCATCCTTGCGACCCAGCCACCAGTAGAGGGCGGTTTTTGCCACGCCGGGCTTCATGTGGATGTGACGCCCCAGCAGGATGTTGTCAAGCACGCTCATGCCGTTGAAGAGCGCCAGGTTCTGGAACGTGCGCGCGACGCCCAGAGCTGCGACCTTGTGCGGCGCCATGCCGGTGATGTCGCGGCCATTGAGCCATATGCTGCCGACCTGGGGTGGAAAGAAGCCGGTGATGGCGTTAGTCATGGTCGTCTTGCCGCTGCCGTTGGGGCCAACCAAGCCGAAGATCTCCCCACGCTCAATGCGCAAATTGGCATCCTTCAACGCGACGAGGCCGCCGAATCGCCGCTCCAGCCCTCGGCATTCGAGGGCGGGCACTGCCGCCGCGTTGCTGGCTTTCATCGGAGTTGGCCGCTGCTCTTTGGTACTGATGGTGTTTATCACTGAGGGTGCCTATGACATAGCACGGTCGACCACCTGCCTGTGCGCAGTTTGCCGAGCCGATTTTCTTTTCTGCACAAAGGTTTTTCATTATGGTACCTAACATTAGTTAGGCACATAGGGGGTTCCCCTAGTCTCTGGCAGGCAGAGTTCATTTCGCAACGTGTTCTACGATGCTTCCCCGTGCGATCAGGGCATCAATGGTGGCGGCGCCGTAGCCGTGCTCCGTGAGCAGTTCGCGTGTGTGTTGGCCGAAGCGCGGCGGCGCGCTGTGGGCGCGCCCCGGTGTGCGTGACAGCTTGACCGGGATGCCGATGCCAGGCACACCCTCGACCTGCACCACCATGTCCCGATGCAGGGTGTGGAGGTCGGTCAATACCTGCGGAATGGCCCTGACTGCGCCGGCCGGAATACCGGCGGCCAGCAGGTCACGGCACAGCTGTTCGCCATCCACCTCTTGCAACTGCGCCTCTAGCAAGGCGCGCAGTTCGTCGCGATGGCGAAAACGCTCGGCGTTGGTGGCAAAGCGCGGCTCGCTGGCCATGTCGGGATGGCCGAGGAACTCGCACAGTTTTTCCCACTGCCCGTTGTTGCCGATGCCCAGGAAGACCTCGCAGGTCCGGGTCGGCAACTTGTCGTAGGGCACGATGTTGGAGTGCGCATTGCCGCTGAGCCTGGGTGTCTGGCCCGACTGCAACCAGTTTGCACTTTGCGGATGCAGCAGCGACACGGCGGTGTCGTACAGCGTGGCCTCGACGAACTGCCCTCGCCCGGAGCGCTGCCGCTCGATCACCGCCAGTAGCACGCCTATCACGGCCGACAGGCCGGTGGTGATGTCGACCACCGGGACACCGACCCGCAGCGGGCCGGTGTCCGGCGTGCCGTTGACGCTCATCAGGCCGCCCAGTGCCTGTGCCACCGCGTCGTAGCCAGGCGCGCCGCCGAGCGGCCCATCGGCGCCGAAGCCGCTGACCCGGCAGTGGATCAGGCGCGGGAAGCGCTCGCGCAGCGTCTGTTCATAGCCGATCCCCCAGCGCTCCAGCGTGCCGATCTTGAAGTTCTCGATCAGCACGTCGGCGTCCGCCAGCAGCTTGAGAACGATCTCGCGCCCTTCGGGCTTGGACAGGTCGATCACGATGTCGCGCTTGTTGCGGTTCAGGCCGTTGTAGTAGGCCGCCGTGCCGTCGTCGGCAAAGGGTGGGCCCCAGGCGCGGGTCTCATCGCCAGCGGGCGGCTCGACCTTGATGACCTGCGCGCCGTGGTCGGCCAAAATCTGTCCGCAGTACGGGCCACCGAGCACGCGTGAGAGGTCAATCACCTTCAGGCCGGCCAGGGCACCAAAGGCTGGCAGGGGAGCGTTGTTACCCATGGTTGCCTGTCAATAGGAGCGCGGCAGGCCCATCACATGCTCCGCGATGTAGTTCAACACCAACTCGCGGTTCAACGGAGCCGTGCGCAGCAGCCGCACCAGACCGTACAAGTCGTAAATGCCGTATTCCTTGGTGAAACCGTTGCCGCCATGGGTCTGGATGGCCGCGTCAACGGCATGGATGCCGGCTTCGGCACCCGCGTACTTGGCGATGTTGGCAAACTCCCCGGCAGGCAGACCCTGGTCGAAGGCCCAGGCGGCCTTGAGCGCCATCAGCGAGGCCATCTCGATCTCGCTGCGGGCTATCGCGAGCGGGTGCTGAACGCCCTGGTAGGCGCCGATGGGGGTGTTGTTGAACACCTTACGGTCGTTGGCGTAGGCCACCGCCTTCTTCAAGGCGAAGCGCCCGACACCGGTACACAGGCCCGACAGGATGATGCGCTCGGGGTTGAGCGTGTCGAACAGGATGTTGAAGCCTTTGCCGACTTCGCCCAGCACATCGGCCTCGGTGAGCTCCACGTTGTCGAAGAACAGTTGCCATTGTGTTTCGGGCACCGGGAAGGCAACTTCAATCAGCGTCTTGCTGATGCCTTTTTTCGTCATGTCGACCATGAAGATGGTGAAGCCGTCGGTCTTCTTTTTCACGTCAGCGCGCGCTGTGGTGCGGGTCACGACCATGGCGTAGTCGGCGCAGTTGGCGTCGGTGATGAAGACCTTCTGGCCGTTGAGCTTGAAGCCGCCCTTGCCGTCGGACTTGGCGATGCTGGTGATCTCGATCGAGTTCGAGCCGGCGTTCGGTTCGGTGATGGCGAAGCAGAACTTGATGTCGCCGGTGCAGCCGCCCGGCAGAAAGCGGCGCTTCATGTCCTCGCTGGCGTGCTTGGCCAGCAGACCCATGGTCATGGTCGGTCCGACCACCAGGTTCAGCAGCGGAATGCCGTTGTTGGCCAGTCCCTCCATGAACAGCAGCATCTCGGTCATGCCCTGGCCGGCACCGCCATAGGCTTCGGGCACCATGATGCCGAGAAAACCGTCGTTGGTGATCTGCTCGTACAACTCGGTGGGGCGTTCGTTCTTGTTGGCGTAGCCGCGCCAGTAATTGTGGTCGAACTGCTTCGAGATACGGTCGCCGTACTCGTAGATCATCCGTTGTTCTTGGGTCAGCGCGAAATCCATGGGGTGTTCTCCTGTGTACTTGGGAAATTCAGGCTCCTTCCCCGAGAGGGAGAAGGAGCGAACTCAATCAGTTCTGGGCCGAGGGGAACTCGGGCGCGCGCTTCTCGCGCACTGAGGCCACGCCCTCCTTGGCGTCTTCGCCCAGGAAGCACAGCATTTCCATCGCCAGCGAGCTCTCGAAGATCGGGCGCGCCACGTTCATCCAGCCGTTGAGCGAGCGCTTGGTGAAGCGGATCGCCTGCTGGCTGCCATTGGCCAGTTTGTTGGCCACGGCCATGGCCTTGTCCATCAGCTCGGCGCGCGGCACGCACAGGCTGACCAGACCGATGCGCTCGGCTTCCTTGCCGTTCACGAACTCGGCCGTCATCAGGTAGTACTTGGCCTTGGCCATGCCGCACAGCAGCGGCCACAGAATGGCTGCGTGGTCGCCGGCGGCGACGCCGATCTTGACATGGCCGTCGGTAATCTTGGCCTCCTCGGCCATGATGCTGATGTCGGCCAGGAAGGCGACTGCCAGACCGGCACCGACGGCCACGCCGTTGATGGCCGAGATGATGGGCTTGTCGCAGGCCATCATGTTGTAGACCACGTCCGAAGCCTCGGTCATGGTGTTGGCGATTTCCTTCGGGTTGCCGACCATGCCGGCCACCCATTCCAGGTCGCCGCCGGCCGAGAAGGCCTGGTCGCCCGCGCCGGTGATGACCGCCACCTTGGTCTTGGCATCGTCAGTGACCACGCCCCAGATCTTGGTCAGCTCCCAGTGCAGCCGGCCATTGGTGGCATTCATGACCTCGGGGCGGTTGATGGTGATGACCAGCACGCCGTTGGGCTTGTGGTCGAACTTGAGGAATTGAAAGTCAGCGTAGTTCATGTTGAGGCTCCTTGAAAAAAATTGAAAACGAAAACGAAAATGAAAGGCAAAGGACGGTCAGCGCAGCTCGGCGCGTCCGTTGTTCAGCACGACGATGTCGCGTTCGACGGCGCGGGCGCGAAAGGAAACGACCTTGCCATCCACCCAGAGCTCGGTGCGTATCGTTTCGCCGGGGTAAACGGGTGACGAAAAACGCACATCCAGCGACTGCAGGGCGCTCGGGTCGCCGCCGCAGACGCGCTGGGTGAGTGCCCAGCCGGCGATGCCGTAGGTGGCCAGGCCGTGCAGGATGGGCTGCTTGAAACCAGCGGCGCTTGCCACCGCGGGTTCGGCGTGCAGCGGGTTGTAGTCGCCCGAGAGGCGGTAGATCAGCGCGGCACGCGGCTGGGTGGCGAAATCGTCGCTGTGATCAGGCGCGCGCGTGGGCAGCTCATGCACGGTTTTGACCGGCCCGGCCGGGCCGCCAAAACCACCGTCGGCGCGGCAGAAGGTGGTCGAGGTCAGCGTGGCCAGCAGTTCGCCGCTGGTGGCGTCCGTCACCGTGCGCTCGGTGTAGATCAGAGCCCCCTTGTCCGGCCCCTTGTCGATGATCTGGCTCACCCGCGTGCGCCCGATCACTTCACCCTCGGGCGGCACCGGCCGGTGCAGGCGCAAGCCCTGTTCGCCATGCACCAGCCGCACCCAGTCAACGCCGGTGGCCGGGTCCTTGAGCCACATGCCGGGATAGCCCAGCACCACCGGCAGAGTGGGCAGCGCCAGCAGGTTCTTTTCATAGACAAAGCGCAGCTCGGTCTCGTTGGTCGGGTCGGTGCCCAGGCCCACGCCCAATGCGTAGAGCATGGTGTCGCGCTGGGTGTAGCGATGGCGAACGTCCTCGAACGGCCATGCCATCAGTTTCTCGTAGTTGATCGCCATGGCAGATGACGTCAGACGGGATCCCAGGAGAACACGATGTTCGAGCTCTCCAGCGGATAGAAGTTCTGCTTCATGGCGGGCAACACGCGCTCGGCGATGGTCTCGGGTGTCCAGCCCTCGGCGGTGTGCATGCCGCGGATCGGGCGCGACTGGCTCATGAGGAAAATCTCGTTGCCGCGCACGGCGAAGATCTGGGCCGTGACGTCGGCTGCGGCATCGCTGGCCAGGAAGGTGGCCATGGGCGCAATTTGCTCGGTACCGAGTTTTTTTAGTTTTTCCACGCGTGCCTGCTGCTCGGGTGTGTCGGTGGGGATGGCGCCGATCATGCGGCTCCAGGCGAACGGCGAGATGCAGTTGGAACGCACGTTGTAGCGTTGCATGTCGCCGGCGATGTGGCGCGACATGGCCACGATGCCCAGCTTGGCAGCGGCGTAGTTGGCCTGGCCCAGGTTGCCGATCAGGCCGGACGTGGAAGTCATGTGCACATAGGCACCCGACTTCTGCGTCTTGAAGTGCGGGGCGGCGGCTCGCGAAGTGAAGAAGCTGCCGTTGAGGTGCACGTCGATGACGGCGCTCCACTCCTCGGGCGACATGTTGAAGAACAGGCGGTCGCGCAGGATACCGGCGTTGTTGACGACGATGTCGATGCGCCCGAAGGTGTCGGCCGCGCATTCGATGATGCGGTTGGCCGTGGGCCAGGTCGAGACGCTGTCGGTGCTGAGAACGGCCTGGCCGCCAGCGGCCTTGATCTCGTTGACCACCTGCTGGCCGTGGCTGGCGTCATTGCCTTCGCCGCCGACCGAGGCGCCGATGTCGTTGACCACCACCTTGGCGCCTTGCGCCGCCATCATCAGTGCGATGTCGCGGCCGATGCCCCGGCCCGCGCCGGTGACTACGGCGACTTTGTCTTGCAGCATGTTGCCCTTGCTCATGAAATGACTCCTGGTTGTTGATTTGAAAAATCAGACAGTGGCGGCCGTGCCCAGCAGGGCCGTCACCTGGCTGGAAAGAACGCCGCCGTTGCCGTGGCACAGGGCGATCTCCGCATTCGGCACCTGGCGGTCGCCGGCCTCGGCGCGCAGTTGCTGCATGGCCTCGATCAGCAGGAACATGCCGTACATGCCCGGGTGGCAGCACGACAGGCCGCCGCCATTGGTGTTGACCGGCAACGCGCCCCCCGGTGCGATGCGCCCGTTGCGCACGAAAGCGCCGCCTTCGCCCTTGGCGCAAAAGCCCAGGTCTTCGAGGAACAGCAGCGTGTTGATGGTGAAGGCGTCGTACAACTCCAGCACGTCCACGTCCTTCGGGGCCAGCCCGGCCATAGCGAAGGCGCGCGGCCCGGACTCGGCGGCGGCGGTGACCGTCAGGTCGGGCATGCAGCCGATCTGGCGGTGCCAGGTGGCCGCAGCCGCGCCCAGCACATAGACCGGTGGCTTGGGAAAGTCTTTCGCCCGCTCGCTGCGCACCAGCACCAGGGCGCCGCCGCCGTCGGTGACCAGGCAGCAATCGAGCACCGACAGCGGATCGCTCACCAGACGCGAAGCCAGCACCTGCTCGATGCTGAGCGGATCGCGTGCATGGGCCAGCGGATTGAGTTGCGCCCACTGGCGCGCCGCCACCGCGATGTGCGCCAGGTCTTCGCGCGTGGTGCCGTACTGGTGCATGTGGCGCGCGGCCGCCAGCGCGTAGCTGGAGATCGGGTAGCGCGGCTCGTAGGGCGCCTCGTACAAGGGCGTTTCGGCCATCGACTTGAGTTTGCCAAAGCCCGAGCCCTGGTTGCTGCCGTAGCAAATGAGCGCCACTTCGCACTGGCCGGTGTGCAGCGCCATGGCGGCGGTAAGCAGGTGGCCCACATAAGACGAGCCGCCAACCATCGTGGCTTCGCAGAACTTGGGATGGATGCCCAGATATTCGGCCACCGATAGACCGGCGAGGAAGTGGTAGGACGAGCCGGTGAACAGGCCATCGACATCGGACAGCTTCAAGCCGGCATCGGCCAGCGCGCCGTGCACCGCTTCGCCCAGAATTTCGAGCGCGCTGCGACCGGGGGCCATGGGCACGCCGCCCAGGCTGGCACCCACGATGGCGGCCGCGCCGCGCAGGGGAGAGATGGTGCTCATGGAGGACCTTCGCGCTGCGCACTGCGGTGCGAGCTTGCTTGGGAACGGCCCGACGCGGCGCTCATGGTGTGGCGCCCTCGGGGATGAAGACCAGCAACTTGCCCTTGGCAGGATCGTCGATCACGCGCGCCTGCACCCGCATGCCGATGCGCACCTGGTCGGGTGCAATGCCATCGATGCGCGACATCAGCCGCGGCCCTTCGGCTAGGTCCACCAGCGCCACGTTGTAGTCGCCACCGGCTTGCGGTTTGCGGCGCACCGTGGTGCTGGAATAGACGCAGCCGACCCCGCTGGGTTCAATCCAGTCGAGCTGGGCCGAGCCGCAATGGGTGCACAGCGCGCGCGGATAAAACACATGCTGGCCGCAGGCCGTGCAGTGCTGGATCTGAAAGCGGCCTTGCGCCAGCTCCTGCACGAACTGAGCGTCCGGGCCGGGGCCGTCAAATGCCGGATAGCCCGATGCGCTCATGACGGTAGCTTCAGCACGCTGGCAGCCAGGATGTTGCGTTGCACCTCGTTGCTGCCGCCGTAGATGGTGGCTGGGCGCGCGTTGTAGAAGCTGGTCAACGCATCGGTTTTGCCACCGGGCAGGGCTGTGGAGCCGGGCGTGCCGCCACTCGATCCCATGACATCGACCAGCAGGTCGGCCAGCCGCGAATAGGTTTCGGTGGCGAACAGCTTGAGCATGGAGACATCGGGCCCCAGGGTTTCGCCGCGCTTGACTTGATCGATGAAACGGCCATAGAGCGCGCCCAGGTCGGACACGTCCAGCGCCAGCTTCGTGTAGCGGTCCACGAAGCCGGTGTCTTCGAACAGGCCGAGGCGCTGCGCGGCTTCCTGCACGCGCGCCAGCGCGTACTGGCTTTGTTTGGGGCTGCCCAGGAAGATGCGCTCGAATCCGAGCAGCGCCTTGGCGATGGTCCAGCCCTTGTTAAGCTCGCCGACAATGCTGGTGCGCGGCACGCGCACGTTTTCCAGGAAGACCTCGCAGAAGTCTTCGCTGCCCGCGATGTTGCGGATGGGGCGCACCGTGATGCCCGGCGTGTTCATGTCGACCAGCAAAAAGCTGATGCCTTCCTGCTTCTTGGCCGATTTGTCGGTGCGCACCAGCAGGAAAATGTGGGTGGCGTCCTGTGCCAGCGTGGTCCAGGTCTTTTGCCCGTTGACGATAAAATCGCTGCCATCGACCACCGCCTCGGTGCGCAGACTGGCCAGGTCGGAGCCCGAATTGGGTTCCGAGTAACCCTGGCACCAGATGTGCTCACCGGAAATGATCTTGGGCAGGTAGTAGGCGCGCTGGGCGTCGTTGCCATGGTTGATCAGCAGCGGGCCGACCATGGTGATGCCCATGTCGGGCGCGCGCGCCACGCCCCAGCGCTCCTGCTCTTCAATGAAGATGATGAGTTTCTCGGGTGAGAGTCCCATGCCGCCGTACTGCGTGGGCCAACTCGGCGCGACCCAGCCTTTTTCTGAAAGCCTCAGGTACCAAGGGCCGATTTCGGACCAGCGCAGGCGCCGTTGCGGGTAGCGCCATTCGCTGGGGAAATGTTCTTCAAAGAATTCGCGCAGTGTGGCGCGAAAGCTGGCGTTGTCGAACGCATTCCAGTCAGTGGAAGTGGAGGCGGTGGTGTTCATGCGTGCTCCTGCGCGGTGGCGTTTTGGGTGAGGTTGGCGTAGCGGCGGCGCTGCTGGTTGCCATTGCCCAGCCAGGCGGCCAACACCAGAGCACGCTGCAGATACAGTCCCAGGTCGTATTCGTCGGTGACGCCGATGGCGCCGTGCAGTTGCACTGCCTCCCGCGCCACCTGCAGCCCCGCATCCGACGCGCGCGACTTGACGCGGCTTGCCAGGGCAGAGCGCGCGCTGGCGTCGGCGGCCGGGTCATCTAGCAGGGCCAGAGCCTGCGTCACCACGCTGGCAGTCAGTTCCTGCTGAATCAACAGGTCCACAGTGCGGTGCTGCAGTGACTGGAAGCTGCCTATCGGCTTGCCGAACTGGATCCGCGTTCGCAGGTAGTCTTGTGTCATGGTCAGCATGCTGCGCACAAGGGCCAGCAGTTCAACGCTGGCCAGTACCAGGGTTTCGTCGTAGGCGCGGGTCAGCGCGGCCGCGGCGGCGGCCCCTTCGGCCAGCAGGTGGCTGGCGGGCAGGCGAACGCTGTTCAAGTTGAGCTGTGCTGCATAGCTGCCGTCGGCCAGCGGCTGGCTCGACAGGGTAAGGCCGGATGCATCTGCCGGCACCCACACCAGGACCAGACCTTGTGGGTTGGTGGCGCTGACGATGTAGCCGTCGGCCCCGGCACCGGGGCGTACATGGCGCTTGTAGCCATGTATCAGCAGGGAGTCGCCCTGGCGCTCCAGCCGGGTCGCGGCCAGACCGGGCTGGTCTTTCGCGCCGGTTACATCTTCCTGCCAGGCCACGGCGGGTAGCGTGCGACCCTCGGCGAGTTCGGTCAAGAGACGCATCGATAGCTCGGTGGCACCCACATGGGACAGCAGCCGGCCGGCAAACACCAGCACCGGCACCACCGGTTCGGGCGCGACCTGAGAAGCCAGGGCGGCCGCCACCTCGGCCATCTCAGCGAAACCCTGGGCGTAGCCGCCCAATTGTTCGGGCACCAGCAGCCCGGTCCAGCCCTGCTCGGCCAGGGCGCTCCAGAAGCGGCGGTCGTAGCCCGGCAACTGTTGGCGCAGGGCGCGGGCACGGTTGAGTGGTGATTCTTTGGTGACGAAACTTAGCGCGCTTTCGCGCAGCATGGTCAGTTGTTCAGCGCGTTCGCTGTCGTGGGTGGTAGTCATGATGGGGTGGGTGCTGGCCTGGGTAAAAATTGGGTATTGCTGGCCTCAGCGGGAAGAAAATCGGTCGCGAGCTCGTGAATGTCAATAGGATTTAGGCAGGCCCAGCACCTTCTCAGCGATGAAGCACAGGATGAGTTGCGGGCTGATCGGCGCGATGCGCGGAATCATCATTTCGCGCAGATAACGCTCGACGTGGTATTCCTTGGCATAGCCATAGCCGCCCAGCGTGGCCATGGCGCGCTGGCAGGCGTTGAAACCAGCCTCGGCCGCCATGTACTTGGCAGCATTTGCGTCGGCGCCGCAGGGCAGGCTGTTGTCGTATTTCCAGGCCGCGCGCATCGCCATCATTTCAGCGGCCTCAAGCTCCATCCATGATTGCGCCAGCGGATGCTGGATAGACTGGTTCTGCCCGATCGGCCGGTCAAAGACCACGCGCTCGCGGGCGTACTTGACGGCTACCTGCAGCGCCGCCCGACCCAGGCCGACGGCCTCGCCCGCGATCAGCACCCGCTCCGGGTTCATGCCATGCAGGATGTACTCAAAGCCGCGGCCTTCTTCGCCGATGCGGTCTCCTACCGGCACGCGCAAGCCGTCGATGAAGAGTTCGTTCGAGTCGACCGATTTGCGTCCCATCTTTTCGATTTCGCGCACCTCGACAAAACTGCGGTCGAGGTCGGTGTAGAACAGGCTCAGGCCGAAGGTCGGTTTCTTGCAGTCCTCGATCGGAGTGGTGCGCGCCAGAATGAGCATCTTCTCTGCCACCTGGGCGGTCGATATCCATACCTTCTGGCCAGACAGCACATAGTGGTCGCCTGCCCGTTCGGCGCGGGTTTTCAGACGGGTGGTGTTCAGGCCGGTGTTGGGCTCGGTGACGGCGAAGCAGGCCTTCTCCTTGCCCTGGATCAGCGGAGGCAGCATGCGGCGTTTCTGCTCCTCGTTGCCAAACACCGCCACGGGCTGCAAGCCGAAAATGTTCATGTGCACCGCCGATGCGCCAGACAGCCCCGCACCCGACTGTGAGATGGTCTGCATCATCACGGTCGCTTCACTGATGCCCAGTCCGACGCCGCCATATTCCTGTGGCAGACAAACGCCGAGCCAGCCGCCGTCGGCTAGAGCGCGGTGCAGCTCATGCGGAAAGCCGCCCAGCCGGTCCCGTTCGAGCCAGTAGCTGTCGTCAAAGCGAGCGCAGATTTTGCCGATTGCTTCGCGTATCGCTTCATGTTCCTGGTTGTGGGCGAAATCCATGGTGGTGTTCCAGTGGACTCAAATCGCCAGACCGAGGCGTGTGCCTTGGTCAATGGCGCGCAAGGCGTCGAGTTCGGCGGCCAGCTCGGCGCCGCCGATGACATCGGGCGCCAGGCCGAGCGCGCGCAATTCGGCGACCAGCGCGTTCTCGCTGTCCTGGCCGGCGCAAATCACGATGGTGTCCACGTTCAGCGTCTGCGGTACACCGTTGACGCGCAGGTGCAGCCCGGCGTCATCGATGTGTTCATAGACGCATCCTGGCAGCGTGCGCAGGCCGCGCCGCGCCAGCTCGGCCTTGAGTGCCCAGCCAGTGGACATACCCAGACTGCGTCCAGGCTTTTCAGGTTTTCTCTGCAACAGGGTGACTTCGCGTGGCGCGCTGATTGGCTGTGCCGGTTTGAGGCCACCCGCAGCTGCGGGCGAGGTATCGACGCCCCATTCAGCGTAAAACTGCGCAAGCGCCTGAGGCACGTTGGCAGCGTTACCCTCATGCTCGTCATGCAGCAGGAAGGTGGCTACATCGAAACCGATGCCACCGGCGCCGATCACCGCGACCCGGCGGCCTGCCTGCACCCGACCCGACAGCAGATCGGCATAGCTCATCACTTTCGGGTGAGCCATGCCCAGGAGCTGCGGCAGGCGCGGGCGCACGCCGGTGGCTATCACGATGCGGTCGTAGTGACCGGCAGCGAGAGATGGGGCATCCGCCCGGCTGTTGAGCCTGAGCGTCACGCCATGCCGAGCCACGCCTTGCCTGAAATAGCGCAACAGTTCGTTGAACTCCTGCTTGCCCGGCACGGCCCGGGCCAGGTTTAACTGGCCGCCAATCTCGGGTCCAGCCTCGAACAGGGTGACCGCATGACCGCGTTCCGCCGCAGTCAGCGCGCAGGCCAGTCCGGCCGCGCCGGCACCGATCACCGCCACCTTGCGCTGCATGGCCCGTGACGGCATCAGCGAGAACTCCAGCTCGCGCCCGGCGCGTGGATTGACCAGACAGGTGGCGGGGCGGTCGGCGAAGATGTAGTCGAGACAGGCTTGGTTGCAGGCGATGCAGGTGTTGATCTCATCGGCGCGGCCCTGCGCCGCCTTGCGTACGAAGTCGGCATCGGCCAGGAAGGGGCGCGCCATCGACACCATATCGGCGTCACCGCTGGCCAGGATTTCTTCGGCCAGATCGGGCGTGTTGATCCGGTTGGAGACGATGACAGGAATCGTCACTGCTTGTTTGATGCGGGCCGCCGCAAAGCGCCACGCCGCGCGCGGCACCACGTAGGCAATGGTCGGGATGCGCGCTTCGTGCCAGCCGATGCCTGTATTGAGGATGTCAGCGCCTGCGGCCTGCACCGCCTGGGCGAGCTGGATGATGTCGTCAGCCGGGGCACCGCCCTCGACCAGATCGAGCGCCGAAACCCGATACATGAGCAGAAACTGCGACCCCAGGCGTTCGCGCGTGCGCCGCACGATCTCCACCGGCAGGCGATGACGATTTTCCATGCTGCCGCCAAATTCGTCGCTGCGGTTGTTCGTGCGCGTGACGGTGAACTGGTTGAGCAGGTAGCCCTCCGAGCCCATGATCTCGACGCCGTCGAAGCCGGCGCGTTGCGCCAGTTCGGCACAGCGTACATAGTCTTCCACCGTTTGCCAGACTTCGGCCGTGCTCAAGGCGCGAGGCGCGCGGGAGTTGATCGGGGAGGGGATGTCAGAAGCGCCCACTGGCCTGGCGACTTTTGCGTAGCGCCCTGTGTGCAGGATTTGCAGAATGATCTTGCCGCCCTCGGCGTGCACCGCCTGAGGGATCGGTCTGAGCACATCGGCTTGTGCCGTCGTGATAAGCAGGGGACCCGTTTCATCCAGCAGGCCATCCTGGCAGGGGGCATAGCCGCCCGTGACAATCAGGCCCGCGCCGCCGCGTGCGCGCTCGGCATAGAACAGGGACAGCCGGTCGATCGACCGGTCCAGCGACTCCAGACGTGTGTGCATCGATCCCATCAGCGTTCGGTTGCGAAGGGTGTGCGCGCCTACCTTCAGGACGGAGAGTAGCGTCGGAAAGAAAACAGTGGCTTCGGTGGACATGGGGAACGCCTCTTTAAAAATCTAACTAACACCTGTTCGATGATATCATGCGACAACGACCAGCCATGCAATTGGCGAGCACCTCAAATTCTTCGTCCGGATTGACGGTGTGATGCAGGCGGCGATTTCGACAACAGTCAGTCAGGAGATTTACCCATGATGTTCGACGATGACCAGATTGCGCTGCGTGACGTGGCGCGCCGCTTTGCACGAGAGAAGCTCAGGCCCGATTACCAGAAGCGCGAATCGCAACCTGGCATCGACCGGGCCTTGTTCAAGGAAATGGGTTCGCTCGGTCTGATCGGTGTTGATCTGCCCGAGGAATATGGCGGCTTGGGCCTCAGTGGCGTCACTGCCGGCATGATCACCGAGGAAATTGCCTATGGTGACTTCAACGTCAGCTACATGCAGCTGCTCAGTTCGCTGATGGGCGCCATCATCCATGCCAATGCGTCCCCCGAGCTGGCGCGCACCTGGAACAGCCGGATCGTGGCGGGCGAGGCAATCGTCGCGCTGGGTCTGACCGAACCACGGGGCGGCTCGGATGCCGCCAATCTGCAACTCAAGGCGCGTCGCGTGGGCGACGAGTACGTGCTTTCCGGCGAGAAAACCTCCATCACTTTTGCCGACCAGGCCGATGCCATGGTGTTGTTCGCACGCACCGGAAAGCCCGAGGATGTCGCACGAGGCATCAGCGCCTTCCTGGTCGATCTGACTCAGCCCGGCGTGCAACGCACGCGCTTCAACGATGTTGGTAGCAAGATCATCGGCCGTGGTTCGGTGTTTTTCGACGATGTGCGGGTGCCGGTCGAGAACCGGCTGGGCGAGGAGGGCAAAGGCTTCACGCAGGTGATGCAGGGCTTTGACTTCAGCCGCATCCTGATCGCGCTGCAGTGCGTGGCCGCCGCGCAGGCCTCGATCGACGAAGCCTGGGAATACGTGAAGGAACGCCAGACCTTTGGCGCGCCGCTGGCGCAGTACCAGGGCGTGAGCTTTCCCCTTGTCGAGTTCGAGACCCTGATCGCCGCTTGCCGCCAGCTCTGCTACCACGGCCTGGCCCTGCGCGATGCCGGTCAGCCGCACACCGCGGAAGCGGCCATGGTCAAGTGGATGGGCCCCAAGACCGCTTTTGACGCGATTCACCAGTGCCTGCTGACCTTTGGGCACTATGGCTGGTCGATGGACCTGCCTCACCAGCAGCGCCTGCGCGATGTGATGGGCCTGGAAATCGGCGACGGAACGGCGCAAATCATGAAGCTGATCGTTGCCCGCGAGCGCGTGGGACGCGCCGCCGTGCAGTACGCCAAGGAGAGCAAGAAATGATTCAGACATCCCCAGTGGAGATCAGCCGTGCCGGCGCCGTTGGAATTATCGAGTTAGCCCGCCCCGAAAAATTCAATTGCCTGTCGATGTCCGTTCATGCGGCCATCGAGGCCGCCATCGACGGATTCGAGAAATCCGACTCCGGTGTGCGCGCCATTCTGATCCGGGCGCAAGGCAAGCACTTCTGCACCGGCGCCGATCTGGATGAGGTGAAGTCGCTGCGTGGCGATCCAGCCAGGCTCAAGCACTTCATCAGCTATGGTCACAGCGTGCTCAAGCGCCTGGAACGCAGCGATTTGCCGGTGGTGGCGGCCTGCCAGGGTCTGACCCTGGCCGGTGGTAGCGAACTGATGCTGGCCTGCGACATCATCTTTGCGGCCAAGGACGCGCGCTTTGGCGACCAGCATGCCCAGTTCGGCCTGATTCCCGGGTGGGGCGGCAGCCAGCGCATGCCACGCATTGCGGGTCTGCGCCGTGGCCTGGACCTGTTCTTTTCGGCGCGCTGGATCGATGCCGCCACCGCCGAGCAGTGGGGGCTGGTGAACTATGTGGTCGAGCCTGAGCAGTTGGGTGAAGCGGCGCTGGCGTATTGCAGCAAGATCGCCACGCGCAGCCGCATCGGCATGGCCACCATGAAACGTTTGGCACGGCAAGGCATGGAGGGTTCGTCGGAGGTCGGTCTGCAGCTTGAGGAAGACCTGGCCAGCGCGGCTCTGCTCGATGACGACGTCAGCGAAGGTCTGGCGGCCTTCGAGGCACGCCGTACACCGGTGTTCAAGGCCTGAGCGGCTGAATGCTTTGTCTCGCGAATAGGCGCAATCACATATGACCATCCTTTCCTCCCGCATATCGACTTCCGACGACGAATTTCGGCTCAACCAAAAAGCCTACCAGGCCGTGATTGCGGACCTGCAAAGCCGTCGCCAACTGGCGCTGGCCGGAGGCCCCCCGAAAGCGCGGGAAAAACACTTGGCGCGCAACAAGATCCTGCCGCGCCATCGCGTCGAAGTGCTGCTCGATCCAGGTTCGCCTTTCCTAGAGGTCGGCATGCTTGCCGGCGAGGGCATGTACGACGGCGTGCCGCCGGGTGCCAGCATCATCACCGGCATCGGTCTGGTGCAGGGCCGTCCGTGCATGATCATTGCCAACGATGCCACCGTGAAGGGTGGCACCTACTACGGCATGACCTGCAAGAAGCATGTGCGGGCGCAGCAAATTGCCTGGGCACACCGCTTGCCCTGCATCACGCTGGTGGACAGCGGTGGCGCCTTCCTGCCTGAGATGGCCAACATCTTTCCCGATGTGGGGCAGTTCGGCAGCATTTTCAACAACCAGGTACGCATGTCGGCCGAGGGTATCCAGCAGATTGCCGTGGTGATGGGGCCTTGCACGGCGGGTGGCGCCTACATCCCGGCGCTGTGCGACGAGGCGGTGATTGTCAAGGAACAAGGCTATATGTACCTCGGTGGCCCCGAGTTGACCTTTGCCGCCACCGGCGAGACGGTGGATGCAGAGTCGCTGGGCGGCGCCAAGATGCACTGCAGCGTCAGCGGTGTCACTGATCATATTGCCGAAGATGACCGCCACGCGCTGGCCATCACGCGTGAAATCGTACGGGACCTGGGTGAGCAGCCCAAGCCACGCTGGACGCGTCAGCCGTCGGTGCCTCCGCGCTTCGATCCGCGCGAGATTTACGGCATCATCAGCCGCGACACCAAAATCCCGACCGACACGCGCGAGATTCTGGCGCGTTTCGTCGATGACAGCCGGTTCCAGGAATTCAAGCCGATGTACGGCGACACCCTGCTGACCGGCTTTGCTCGCATCCATGGCCACGAGGTCGGCATCCTGGCCAACCAGGGCGTGCTGTTCCCGGAAAGCGCGATGAAGGCGGCGCACTTCATCGATCTGTGCTGCCAGCGAGACATCCCTCTGCTGTTCATGGCCGACGTGACCGGCTTCATGGTCGGGCGCGCCGCCGAGCAGGCTGGCATTGCCAAAGCCGGGGCCAAGATGATCACGGCGATGGCCTCGGCCAACGTGCCCAAGTACACCATCATCATGGGCGCCTCTTACGGTGCAGGTTACCTGGCGATGTGTGGCCGCCCGTTCAACCCGACCGCGATGTTTGCTTGGCCGACCGGCCGCGCGGCCATCATGGGTCCGGATCAGGCCGCCACGGTGATGGCACTGGTGCGCAGACAGATCAACAAGACCGAGGGAAAAGAGTGGACGCCCGAGGAAGAAGAGGCGTTCAAGGCGCCGGTACGCAAGATTTACGAAGACTTCCAGCCTGCTGCGAACTTCTCCTCGAATTTGTGGGTGGACGGCATCATCGATCCGGTGGAAACACGCGACGCCATGGGACTGCTGCTCGACCTCGCATCCCGGACTGCCGCCAAACCGACGCCGTTCGGTGTCTTCCGTTTTTAACCAGGACGCCAGCCATGCAATGCATCCACACCGTATTGATGACCCACTTCGCCGCAGGAGTTGGGCATGCTTAAGAAAGTCCTCATTGCCAACCGCGGCGAGATCGTCTGCCGCATTGCCCGCACCTGCCGCAAGCTCGGCCTGGAAGTGGCCACCGTGCACTCCAGTGCCGACCGGTTTGCCCGCCATGTGCGTGAGATCGGTGAATCGGTCGAACTCGGGGGTGCAGCGCCCAGCGAGAGTTATCTGAACATCGATGCCATCATCGCGGCGGCCCGGCGTGTGGGCGCCGACGCCGTTCATCCGGGCTACGGTTTTGTCTCGGAAAATCCGGCCTTTGTGCGCGCACTGGATGCGGCTGGCTTGACCTTCATCGGACCCCGGGCCGACACCATCGAGCGCGTCGGCGGCAAAGCCAGTGCCAAGCGCGAGGCAGCCCGTCTCGGCGTGCCGGTCATTCCCGGCAGCGAAAGCGGCATGACCGACCCAGCCGAGGTGTTGAATCTGGTGCGCGGTATGAAGCTGCCCGTGCTGCTCAAGGCCGTGGCTGGTGGCGGTGGCCGTGGCATGGCGGTGGTCGAGACGCTGGAGGGGCTGGAGTCGCGCATCGAGAGTGCCATGCGTGAGGCCGAAAAAGCCTTCGGCAACGGCGAACTGATCGTCGAGCGCTACCTGCCGCATGTGCGCCACCTGGAGGTGCAGGTGGCCGGTGACGGCCAGGGCCACGCCATTCACCTGTTCGAGCGCGAGTGCACCTTGCAGCGACGCCATCAAAAAGTGATCGAAGAAGCGCCGTCAAGCGGACTGAGCCCGCGTCTGCGTGAAGCTATCCTGGCCGATGCGGTCAAGCTGGCCTCTGGCGTGAATTACCGCGGCCTGGGCACGGTTGAGTTTGTCGTCACGGGTGAAGAATATTATTTCCTGGAGGTCAATCCTCGCTTGCAGGTCGAACACCCGGTGACCGAAGAAGTCACCGGCCTCGATCTGGTCGAACTGCAACTGCGCATTGCCGACACGGACAGCCTGCCGCTGGCGCAAGCCGACGTGCGGTGCACCGGTCACGCCTTCGAGGCCAGGCTGTGCGCTGAAGACGCCGCTGCGGGATTTTTGCCGGCTACCGGGCGGTTGCAGGTGGTCGATTTTTCGCGCGCGGGCGTGCGCGTCGAGTCCGGGGTAGACAGTGGCGACGAAATCTCGCCGCACTACGACTCGATGATCGCCAAGCTCATCGCGCACGGGCCCGACCGCGAGTCGGCGCGCCGGGCGCTGGTGGCCGGATTGCGCGAAAGCACGGTGATCGGCCTGGTCACCAACCTGGAATTTCTGCATGAACTGCTGGAATGGCCGGAGACCCGCGATGCCACATTTCACACCCGCCTGATCGACGAGCGCCACGCGCAGCGCGGCGTGGTGGCTCCCGCCGCGCCGCCTCTTGAGCATCTGGCTGCTGCCGCGCTGCACTGGCTGGCGCAACGGCGTGCCGAGTCGTCCGCGCTGGGCTGCTGGACCCTCTGGGACGGTTTCACGGGCTGGCGCCTGAGCAGTGGGCCGATTCAGGCCGCACCCCAGCCGGTCCTTGTGTTGAAGGCGGGCGCGGCGGAGTGGCCCGTGCGGTTTTCGATGCGCGATGACCAGGGCAGCAGTGCGCTGGTCATTGGCGAGCAAAAGGTGCGCGCTACGCTGCAGCCGCTCGCGGGCGGACGCTTCCTGCTGCAATGTGGTGGGCGGGCGCTGGAAATGACGATCCGGGGCGACGCGTGGCAGGCCGAGCTCGCCAGCGCGTTGGGCAGCAGCTTGTTCACGGCACGACCCTATCTGGGGGGGGGCGCCGGTGACGCTGCCGCCAGCGGTCAATTGGGCGCGCCAATGATGGGCAAGGTGGTGGCGGTCAAGTCGGCGGTCGGTGAGAAGGTTTCCATCGGCCAGACCGTGATCGTGCTCGAATCGATGAAGATGGAGCTGCACGTCATGGCGCCATTCGAAGGCAGCCTGAGCAGCCTGCGCTGCCGGGTCGGCGACATGGTTGAGCGCCACCAAGTGCTGGCCGAAGTCAGCCCAGCTTGATCGAAGGAAGTACAAGCGATGAGCAACTTGCCTACCTCCGTCGAGTTCCATGAGGAGGGACCGCGCGAGGGCTTCCAGATGGAGCCAAAAACCTATCCGCGGGCGGACCGCGCCGCGCTGATTGACGCTTTGAGCCTCTCGGGTCTGAGGCAGATCCAGGTTGCGTCCTTTGTCAGTGCGCGCGCGGTGCCGCAGATGGCCGACACGTCCGAATTGTTCGCCGCCATCATCAAGCGCCCTGGAACCCGCTACACGGCGCTTTGGCTCAACGACAACGGCTTCGAGCGGGCGCGCGCCTGTGAACAGGTGGATCTGGACGGCAAGCTGATGTTCTACACGACCGAGCCGTTTTCGCAGCGCAACAACAATTGCAGCGTGGCCGAGATGCGTGAACGCCAGCTCGGCTGGCTGGACCGCTACATCGCCCTGGGCATTCCGGTGGAAAAGGCCTACGTGATCACGGCCTTTGGCTGCAATCTCGGTGGCGCCGTGCCGCTGTCGGTCCTCACCGATCAGGTCCGCTGGCTGGTCGATGCCTGCGCCGACCGGCGTGTGCCGCTGCCGGCGGTCTACTTGGCCGACACCATGGGCTGGGCAAATCCCGAGGAGATCAAGCGCCGCGTCGGCGCGGTGCGCGCGATCGTGCCGGAGGCTCAGATCGGCCTGCACCTGCACGACACGCGCGGCGTCGGCGGTGCCAACGTTTATGCCGCCTTGCAAATGGGCGTGCGGCTGTTCGACAGTTCGGTCGCCGGTCTGGGCGGCTGTCCGTTCGCGGGTCACACGCACGGTGGCGCGGCCGGCAATATCTGCACCGAAGACATGGTGTTCATGTGCCAGGAACTGGGCATCGAGACCGGCATCGATTTAGAGGCGCTGATCGAGGCGTCCCTTCTGGCCGAACGCGTCATCGGCCGCACCCTGTCGGGCCGTGTGATGCACAGCGGCTCGCTCAAGGGATTTCGCGCCGGCCAGCGAATGCAAGAGATTTGTGGGGCGGTGCGCTGAATCACATGACAAGGAGAAGGTCATTGGTCGAGTACAGGACAAGGTCATTCTGGTGACGGGCAGTGCGATGGGCATGGGCCAGGTCCACTGCGAGCTGCCTGTCGCGGACATGAACGCCGGGATTGGCGAAACCGTCGCGGCGGGCGTTCGTCAGCGCGGCGGAGTGGGACCGCATGTTCAACGTCGACGTGCGCTACCCCTTTTTCGGCACGCGGACGGGGGTGCCGACGATGAAGCAGGCAGGTGGTGGCTCGATCATCAACATCCAGTCTATCTACGGCCGTTAGGCGCACCCTGTGCCTATGGGGCTTCCAAGGGCGAGGTACCGCTGTTCAGTATGGCCAGCGCGCCCTATCTCGCCCCTTTCAATATTCGTGTCAATTCGGTTCACCTTGGCGCCATCGAGACGCCGATGACCAAGGACTTGTTGAGCGATCCGGCCGATCACAAATCGCTGCTCGGCACCACTCCAATTGGGCGGGCGGTGCAGCATCAGGAAGTGTCGGCGGTGGTGCTGTTCCGGGGCCTCCGATGAGTCGTCCACCGTCATGGGTGCCGAGTTGGTGGTCGATGGTGGCTACGCCGCGGTCTGACCGCGCTTCAAAGGACGAAACAGGATGTCCGTGATTCAAACGCTGGTCGATGTGCAAGGTCCGGGCTTCCGCGACAACCTTGCACACCACGCGGGCCAGATCGCTCTTCTGCGCGCACGCCTGGCCGAGGTGGCCACCGGCGGGCGCGACGCGCACATCCAGCGCCACCGCGAGCGCGGCAAGCTGCTGGTGCGCGAGCGCATCGACTTCATCGTCGATGACGGTAGCGCCTTCCTGGAACTCTCGCCGCTGGCGGCCTGGGATCAGTATGGCAACGAGGTGCCGGGTGCGGGCATCGTCACCGGCGTCGGGATGGTGGCCGGGCGGCCCTGCATGTTCATTGCCAACGATGCCACCGTCAAGGGCGGCTCGTTCTTCCATGAAACCGTCAAAAAACACATACGGGCGCAGGAGATTGCCCAGCGCCTGCGCGTGCCCTGCCTGTACCTGGTGGATTGCGGCGGCGCCTTTTTGCCGGAGCAGGACCGCGTGTTTCCCGACAAGGACCACTTCGGCAACAGCTTCCACCGCCAGTGCCGCATGTCGCAGGCTGGCCTGCCGCAGCTCTCGGCCGTGTTCGGCGGTTGCACCGCGGGCGGCGCCTACATTCCCGCGCTGTCGGACGAAGTGGTGATGGTGCGCGGTAACGCACGCATTCATCTGGGTGGCCCGTCCATCGTCAAGATCGCGATCAACGAAGTGGTCGACGGCGAAACCCTGGGCGGCGCGGAGATGCACAGCCGTGTCTCCGGTGTCAGCGACCACCTGGCCGAGGACGAGCATCAGGCGCTGGCCATGCTGCGTCAGATCGTCGCCAGCCTGCCGCGCGAGCCGCCCATGGTGCCGCCGCTGCCGCCCAGCGCACCACGTTACGACCCGATTGAGCTCGATGGCGTCGTACCGGTCGACCCCAAACAGCCCTACGACGCGCGCGAAATCATTGCGCGGCTGCTCGACGGCAGCGCTTTCCACGAGTTCAAACCGTTGTGGGGAGATACGCTGGTGACCGGCTTTGGCGCGATCCACGGCCAGCCGGTCGCCATCCTCGCCAACAACGGCGCGCTACTGGCCGAGTCGGCTCTGAAGGGCGCGCATTTCATCGAACTGGCCAACCAGCGCGGAGTACCGCTGCTGTTTTTGCAGAACATCCCCGGCTTCATGGTTGGCACCGAGGCCGAGCGTGGCGGTATTGCAAAGCACAGCGCCAAGATGGTGTATGCCATGGCCTGCGCGCGCGTGCCCAAGCTCACGTTGGTGGTTGGCGGCTCTTATGGCGCCGGCAACTACGGCATGTGCGGCCGCGGCTTTGAGCCCGAATTCCTGTTCGCCTGGCCCAGTGCCAGAGTTGCCACGATGAGCGCCGACATTGCTAGCAACGTGATGGTCGAGCTGGCGCGTTCCAACCTGCGCGGCCCGGCTGATGAGGCGCGGCTGCTGGATATCGAACGCAAGGTACGCGAGCAGTACGCGCGCCAGAGCGATCCCTATTACGCCACCTCCCGGCTGTGGGACGACGGTCTGATCGAACCCTCGGCCTCGCGCGACGTGCTGGGCCTGGCGCTGGCGCTGGCGGCGCGCCGTGCGTTGCCGAGTACGGCAACCCCTGTTTACCGCATGTAAGAGAACCTCTATGAACACCCCCACCTACGAGACCCTGCAACTGGTCGTCGACGCGCGCGGCGTAGCCCGCCTCACGCTCAACCGCCCCGACACTCATAACGCGCTCAACGCCACCCTGATCAGCGAGCTGCGCCGTGCCGTCGATTGGCTGGCCGTAGCGCCGGGCGTGCGCGCGGTGGTGCTCACCGGCACCGGCAAGACCTTTTGCGCCGGTGGTGACCTGGGCTGGATGCAGGACAACATGAAAAAGAGCCGGACCGAGCGCGTGGGCGAAAGCGGCGATCTGGCGCTCATGCTGCGCGCCTTGAACGAGCTGCCTATGCCCGTCATTGGCCGCATCAATGGCCCCGCGTATGGCGGCGGCGTCGGCATGATCTCGGTCTGTGACATCACGATCGCGGTCGATACCGGCATCTACTCGCTGACCGAGGTGCGCCTGGGCCTGCTGC
Organism: Variovorax sp. GW821-FHT09B01; assembly: GCF_059418345.1. Taxonomy (NCBI): domain Bacteria; kingdom Pseudomonadati; phylum Pseudomonadota; class Betaproteobacteria; order Burkholderiales; family Comamonadaceae; genus Variovorax; species Variovorax sp. GW821-FHT09B01. The sequence continues at coordinate 173,855 of NZ_JBWKPQ010000015.1, forward strand.
CTGCCAACATCGCGCCCTACGTTGTGGCGCGCATGGGTGAAGCCAACGCCCGGCGCACCTTTCTGACGGCGCGCCGCATGAGCGCGGCAGAGGCGCAGCGCCTGGGCCTGCTCTCAGAAGTGGTGGCGGCCGATCAGCTCGACGCGGCCATTGAACGCGAACTCGCCGACCTGCTGCAGTGCGCGCCCGGCGCGGTGGCGGCCACCAAGAAGCTGGTGGCCTATGTGCAGGCGCACGATCTGCCCACCAACATGATCTACACCGCTGACAAGCTGGCCGACGCCTGGGAAACCGAAGAAGGGCGCGACGGCATTGCAGCCTTTTTTGGCAAGCGGCTGCCGGTGTGGCGGCAGGTCTGAGTGTTGGCATGAAGGCGTGCGACTGATGTTTAACACCCTCCTGATTGCCAATCGCGGGGAGATCGCCTGCCGCATCGCCCGCACCGCGCGCCGCATGGGCTTGCGCACGGTGGCGGTCTATTCCGACGCCGACCGCGAGGCGCTGCACGTGGCCCTGTGCGATACGGCCGTGCGCATCGGAGCGCCGGAGGCCGCGCGCAGCTACCTTGATGCCGCTGCCATCGTGGCCGCGGCGCGTGCCGCCGGTGCGCAGGCCATCCATCCGGGCTACGGCTTTTTGTCGGAAAGCCTGGCCCTGATTGACGCCTGCGAAGCCGTCGGGCTCATTTTTGTGGGCCCCTCGCGCGAAGCGATCCGGCGCATGGGCTCGAAGATCGAATCCAAGCGCATCGCGCTCGGAGCCGGCGTGCCGGTGGTGCCGGGCTACCACGCCGACGACCAGGACTCTGCGGTCTTGCAGGCGGCGGCCGGGGGCATCGGCTACCCGGTGCTGATCAAGGCCTCGGCCGGCGGCGGCGGCAAGGGCATGCGGGTGGTGCGCAGCGCGGCTGACTTCTCGGCCGCGCTGGATACCGTGCGACGCGAAGCGAAGGCTTCGTTCGGCGACGACCGCGTGCTGCTGGAACGCTACCTCGACGAGCCACGCCACCTCGAAGTGCAGTTGCTGGGCGACAAGCACGGGCATCTGGTCCATTTGTTCGAGCGCGAATGTTCGATCCAGCGCAACCACCAGAAAGTGATTGAGGAAGCGCCCGCGCCACACCTGCCTCCCGCCGTGCGCGAGGCCCTGTTTTCGCACGCGCTGACGATCGGGCACGCCATCGGCTACGACAGCACCGGCACCATCGAGTTCATCCACGACAGCCGCAGCGGCGACACCTTCTTCCTGGAAATGAACACCCGGCTGCAGGTCGAGCACCCGGTGACCGAGTTGACGGTCGGTATCGATTTGGTCGAATGGCAGCTGCGGGTGGCCACTGGTGAGCCGCTCGGCTTCGCCCAGCCGGACCTGACGCAGCGCGGCTGCGCGATCGAGGCGCGTGTCTGCGCGGAGAATCCGGCGGCGGGTTTTGCGCCCGAGATCGGCGCCCTGATCGACTACCGCGAGCCGCGCGGCGAGGGCGTTCGGGTCGACAGCGGCGTGCGCAACGGCAGTTACGTTACGCTTTATTACGACTCGATGCTGGCCAAGGTAATTGCCCATGCCGACGACCGGCCGACCGCCGCACGGCGGCTCGCCACGGCATTGGACGACACGGTGCTGCTCGGCGTGCACAGCAACCTCGGTTTTCTGGCCGATCTGCTGCGCCATGACCACTTCGCGCAAGTACTCACCACACATTACATCGAACGCGCCTTTCCCACAGGCTGGCAGCCGCGCACGGACGATGGGCTGGCCATCGCGGCTGCCGCCTTGCACGGCGTGCTGATCAAACAGGCGACGGCCGGGCGCTCGGCCTGGCAGTCGCTCGGGGCCTGGCGCGCGGCCGGCGCTGGGAGTGGCACTGGCAGCACACAGGTGCTGCTCGAAGACGAGCAGCGCTGCGTGCATGAAGTCAGCGTCTCGCCGCAGGGTGACAGCTGGCGTGTGTGCGTCGGCGATCGGGAGTTGACCCTGGCGGCGGTGTTGGCCGGCGACACCCTGGCGTTGCAGCGCGACGGCCTGACGGTTCGCTTCACGGTGGCGGTGGAGCAGCACGCCAAGCAAGGCGAACGCGTGTGGCTCTCTGGCCCGAGCGGCACGTGGGCCTGGCGCCGGCTCGATCGCTGGCAGCGCGCACTCAAGGGCGCGGCGGGTGCCGATGAGCTGGGCGGCAATCTCCTGCTCGCCCCCATGCCCGGTCTGGTGACGCAGGTGCAGGTCAGTGTAGGCATGAGTGTGAACGCGGGCGACACGCTGGTGCAGATGGAAGCTATGAAGATGGTGCATACGCTGAGCGCGGTAGCGCCGGGACGTGTGGCCGAGCTGCGTTGCCGCGTCGGCGACGCGGTGCGCGGTGGTGATGTGCTGGCGATCATGGAAACAATCGAATCCGAGGAAAAGCAATGAACGAGCCGATTTATTTTGACGAGCAACACCGGCAGTTCCGGGACAACCTGCGCCGCTTTGTCGAGCAGGAAGTAGTGCCGCACGCCGCGCTCTGGGAAGATCAGGGCATGGTGCCGCGCGCGCTGCTGCGCAAGATGGGCGAACTGGGCTATCTGGGCATACGCTACGACGAAAAGTACGGCGGCTCGAAACTCGACACCGTGTACAGCGCCATCCTGGCCGAAGAACTCGGCCGTTCCACTTACGGCGGCTTCGCCGTGACGGTGATGGTGCACACCGACATGGCCTCGCCGCACCTGGCCAACTTTGGCACGCCAGAGCAGCTCGCACGCTACCTGCCGCCCATCATCGGTGGCGAGAAGATCTGCGCTGTGGCTGTCACCGAGCCCGATGCCGGCTCCGACGTGGCCGGCATCCGCACACGCGCGGTGCGCGACGGTGAGCACTGGGTCATCAACGGAAGCAAGATGTTCATCACCAACGGCGTGCATGGCGACGTGTACTTTGTCGCCGCCAAGACCGATCCGAGCGCCAAGGGTTCGCGCGGTATCTCGATCTTCATCGTCGAGAAGGGCACCCCGGGTTTTCGGGTCGGGCGTGCGCTCAACAAGAGCGGCTGGCTGTGCAGCGACACCGCCGAGCTGGTGTTCGAGGACTGCCGCGTGCCGTCCGCCAACCTGCTGGGCGAAGAGAACAAGGGCTTCTACCAGATCATGCGCAACTTCCAGAACGAGCGCATGGTGCTAGGTGCGCAGGTGATGGGCGAGGCCGCACGCGCGATCGAGCTGACGCTGGCCTATGTGCGCGAGCGCAAGGCCTTCGGCGCCACGCTGTGGGACAAGCAGGCGATTCGCCAGCGCATGGCCATGCGGGCAGCGCAGGTGGCGGCGGCCCGCCAGTTGGTTTACCACGCGGCCTGGCTGGACGCGCAGGGGCGCGACTGCGTCAAGGAGGTGTCGATGGTCAAGGCGCTGTGCGGCGAGCTGGTCAACGATGTGGTCTATGACTGCCAGCAGTTCCACGGCGGCTTCGGCTACATGCGCGAGGCCGCGATCGAGCGTATGGTGCGCGACGCACGCGTCCAAGCTATCGGTGGCGGTGCCACCGAGGTCATGCTCGAAGAAGTGGCGAAACGGTTGTGAACATGAGCACCTCTCGAGCTACTTCAGTCATTGACGGGTTGGTCGAGCTGCCTCTGAAGGAGGTCCTGCCCGGCATCCTGATGTTCACGCTGCCGGTGGATTATGGCATCGACCACGTCAACATCTACCTGATTCGCGACAGCGAGGGTTGGTGCCTATTCGACACGGGTGCCGATTGCGAGGCGGCGCGGGCCTTGTGGCTGCGCGCATTGGAAGGCCCGCTGGCGGCTGGCTTGACGCGCATCATCGTCTCGCACCACCACCCCGACCACCTCGGGCTGGCGGTGTGGCTGCACGAGCGCACCGGGGCTCCGATCCTGATCCGCGAGGAGGAGGTGGCGGTGGCGCGGCAGACGCACGTGGTCAGCATCGATGACCGCGCTTACTGTATCGACTTCATGTGCCGCCATGGGGTGGCGCCGGAAGATGCGCATCAGGTGGTGGGCGGGGTGTTGCAAAGCAATATGGCCTGTGCCGTGCCGACTCGCGTCGAGCCGCTCGAAGCCGGCCAGACCTTGCACATCGGCGATCATGCTTTCGACGTGCTGGTGCTTGGTGGACACAGCATTGCCCAAATCTGCTTGTACGAGCCCAAGCTGAAATTGCTGCTCACGGGCGACCAGTTGCTCGAGCGCATCACACCCAACATTGGTGTCTGGCCCTATGGCGAAACCGATCCGCTGCCACGTTACCTGGATAGCCTGCGCACCATTGCGGGACTGGACATCGAGTACGTCTTGCCAGCCCACCACGGCGTCTACCACGCCGGGGTCGAGCGCGCGCATGGACTGGTGGCGCACCACCAGAGGGCACTGCGCAAGTTCTTGGCGCGTCTGGGCGAGGGGGGCATGAATGCCACCGAACTCGGCTACGCCGTTTATGGCGCGCAGAGCGACCCGCTGCATGCTTACCTGGCCATGGGCGAAACCCTGGCGCACCTGCTGTGGCTGCAGCGTGCCGGCCATGTGCGCCATGAAGAAACGCCAGCCGCGACCCGCTGGTATCCGGTGACGGCGGCCAGCGAAGAGCCCACCCTCACCTTGTCTGGAGACATGTCGAGATGACAGAAACACACATCATCAAAGAAGAAGAAATCGCCAAGCGATGGCAAAAGTTCGCCCATGTGTCGCCGTATAACCGCGAACTGGGCTTCCTGCCGCACGCGGTGCACACCGACTGGTGCGTGCTCAAAGTCGAGTACCAGGAAGCACTGGTGGGCGATCCGCAGACCAGGGTTTTGCATGGCGGAGTCATCACTGCGCTGCTCGACGCCGCGCTCGGATTCGCGATCTTCGTCAAGCTGCCGGAGATACGGCCGATGGCCACGCTGGACTTGCGCATCGACTACCTCAAGCCCGCCACGCCCGGGCGTGCGATTCTGGGAGGGGCCGTTTGCTACAAGCTGACTGCAGAACTGGCGTTCGTCCGAGGCGCTGCTTACCACGACACGCCGGACGACCCAATTGCCACCGCCGTCGGCATTTACATGTTTACTTCCGGGCGACCGGTATTGCGCAACGAGGATGTGCCACGATGAAATGGACCGAACAAATTGACCATGCGCGCGCCCAGGGTGACTGGAGCGAAGTGATCCGGGCGGTGCCCTTTGCGCGTTTTCTGGACTTGCGCATCGATGTCAAGGGCGAGGAGTTCACCTGCGTCCTACCATTCCAGGAAAAACTGATAGGCAACCCCATCCTGCCGGCTCTGCATGGCGGAGCCACCGGGGGGTTTCTGGAGTGCGCCGGATTGTTCTACCTGCTGTGGCACATGGACAGCCGGGACTTGCCCAAGACCATCGATTTCAACATTGATTACCTGCGCTCGGGCCGTCCGCAGGACACCTATGCCAACGTCGTGATGGTCAAGCTGGGCCAGCGTGTGGCGAATCTGCGCATCCAGGCATGGCAATCCAGCCCCGATAAGCCCATCGCCCTTGGCCACGGCAATTTCATGCTGCGTGCCTGAGCTCATTACGAAGGAGACAAATCCATGAGCCAATCTGTTTACAAATCCGTGTTTCGCCCCGGCCTCTTTGCCGGTCAGACGGTGATCGTCACCGGCGGTGGCAGCGGCATCGGCCGCTGCACTGCGCACGAGTTGTCCAACCTGGGCGCCAGCGTGGCGCTGGTGGGCCGCAAGATCGAGAAGCTGCAGGCGGTGCAGGCCGAGATCGAAGCGGCGGGTGGCAAAGCCAGCATCCATGTCTGCGACATCCGCGACGAGCCGGGCGTCAAGGACCTGGTTGCCGACGTGATTGCGCAGCACGGCCGGATCGATGGCCTGGTCAACAACGCCGGCGGCCAGTACCCGCAGCCGGTCAAGGACATCAGCCTCAAGGGCTGGGAGGCGGTGGTGCGCAGCAACCTGACCGGAGGCTTTCTAGTCTCCCGCGAGGTCTACACGCAGTGGATGGAGGCGCACGGCGGCTCCATCGTCAACATCATCGCCGACATGTGGATGGGCATGCCCACCATGGGACACAGCGGCGCCGCGCGCGCCGGCATGCTGTCGTTCACCGAAACGGCGGCCTGCGAATGGGGCGAGTCGGGCGTGCGCGTCAACGCGGTGGCGCCGGGCTTTGTGGCCAGCAGCGGCTTTGACACCTACGAACCCGAGATGCAGGCCAAGTTCCGCATTTTGATGAAGAGTGTGCCGCTGCAGCGCTATGGCACCGAGGCCGAAGTATCGGCGGCCATCGTGTTCCTGCTGTCCGAGGCGGCGGCCTACATCACCGGCTCCTTCATCCGCGTCGATGGCGGTGTGCCCAATGCCCGTCAGACCTGGAAGCTGAAGCCGACGGATCGCTCCAAACCCTTCAACGGCTTTGCCCTGGCCAAGCCGCCGAAGTGCCTGAGCGCCAAGGATGAATGACATGGACGCGACGACGCAAACCACAAACACGAACGATCCGTCGGCTTATCTCGCGCCCGGCCGCTACGTGGACAGCGATCACCCGGCGGTGATCGCGTTCGCGCGCCGGGTGGCCGACCCCGGCCTGACGCCGCGCGAGATCGCGGTCAAGCTCTATTACGCCGTGCGCGACGAGTTTCTCTACGACCCCTACTACTTTGACACCACGGTCGAGGGCTTGAAGGGCAGCCACGTGATCGAGGCTGGGCGTGGCTTTTGCGTGCCCAAGGCGGCGTTGCTGGCAGCGGCTGCCCGTGTGCTGGGCGTGCCGGCACGGGTGGGCTATGCCGACGTTCGCAACCACCTGACCAGCAAACGCCTGCAAGACCTGATGGGCACCGACTTGTTTGTCTTTCATGGCTACACCGAGCTGTGGGTCGACGGCCAGTGGCTCAAGGCAACGCCCGCTTTCAACCGCTCCTTGTGCGAGAAAGCCGGTATCCACCCGTTGGAGTTCGACGGCAGCGCCGATTCGGTCTTTCATGAATTTGATGTCAGCGGCCGACGTCACATGGAGTATGTGCAGGACCGCGGCGCCTACGCCGATCTGCCGCGCGAGGAACTGCTGGCCACGTGGCGCGAGCACTACAAGAGCTTCGCCGACTGGGGTCAGGTTGCAGGCAATGGTGCCGACTTTGAACAAGAAGTGGGCTCGGGATCGTGATCACCATGAAGTGAGTTGACAAAATTTTTAAACAGCCAAAAAGAGATAGCCATGAACCTGAGCAAATCGAAATTCGCAAACGCGTTGAGCGATCCTCGGTCGGGGCTTCAGCTTCGGCTGCCAAACGTGCGGGCAACCCTGCAAACTGTGCAGGTTATTGCCGCGCTTTGTGTGACGCTGTTGGGGACCGGGCTTGCGCGAGCAGAGACTGGCGTAACAGCACAGACCGTCCTGATCGGTCAGAGTGTGTCGCTGACCGGGCCGCTTGCAGAAATCGGCAACGATTTCAGCGAAGGTTTCAAGGCGTACATCGACGAGGTGAACCGCCGTGGCGGGGTCTTCGGCCGCCGGTTGAAGCTCGTGCTAATGGACGACGGGTATGTTCCCCAACGATCACTGGCCAATACCGAAAAATTGATTGGTGAGGACAAGGTATTCGCGCTGGTCGGGAACCTGGGAACGGCCAATGTCACCGGTGTGCTGCCGCTACTGGAGCAACACCGTGTGCCATTGTTTGCGCCGTTCACGGGAGCAGACAGCCTGCGCCGCACGCCGAACCGGTATCTGTTCACCGTGATGGCTTCGTACGGTAGTGAAACAGAAAAAATGGTTCAGCATTTGACGACGACAGGGATCAAGTCCATCGCCGTCGCATACCTGAACAACGCTTTCGGACAGGAGGGGCTTGCGGGCGTGCAGGCGGCTATGAAGGACCGACAAGTAGCCCCGATAGCGAGTGCGGCGATTGCGACGGACGCTCGGGACGCCGCAGTTGCGGCGCAAACAATTGCTCTCGCGCGACCGCAAGCGGTCATTTTGACGACGGCCGGCAAGGCGACGATCGAATTCATTCGCGAGTTTAAGAAGACCGGAGTAGCAGCACAACTGCTGCTGCTGTCGGTGGCGGACACCAATCTCCTGGTCAATCAGTTCGGCAAGGACGCGACTGGCATCATCGTCACCCAGACGATGCCGGCGCCGTTCTCCAACAAGCTCGGCGTGTCGCGCGAATTCAACAAACTGATGAATTCCAACGGCAAGGACAAGCACGTCGGCTATGCATCCATGACGGGGTTTGTTTCGGCCAAAGCCTTCGTTGAAGCGCTCCGGCTCACAGGGCCGGACTTGACCCGTGAGAAGTTCATGAGCGCCATCGAAAGTGCAAAAAACATGGATCTTGGGGGCTATGTCTTGCGTTTTGGTCCGGAAAAGCATCATGGTTCGACCTATGTCGAGATGACCATGATCAAGCCCGGCGGCTCGCTATTTGTCTACTGAAATGAAGAAACAAACCTTCCACATGAGCGTTACTGAGCGGCGAGAGTTTTTTGCTTTCGACGGGGGAGCCCTCGTCGCTGAGGTGTATGGCCCGGTCGGCGCTCCAGCGGTGTTGCTGCTGCACGGTGGCGGGCAAACCCGCCATGCCTGGGGCAAGGCGGCGCAGGTGCTGGGCGATGCCGGCTGGTACACCGTGGCGCTGGACTTGCCGGGCCACGGCGACAGTGCCTGGGCCACGGATGGCGACTACCGCATCGAGACGCTGGCCGACACCATGTGCTGCATCTGGCGCGAACTGGGCACGCCGCTGGCGGTGGTCGGCGCTTCACTGGGCGGCCTCATCAGCATGGCCGCAGTCGGCCGCGTCGATGCGCCGCCGATCAACGCGCTGGTGCTGGTGGACATTGCGCCGCGCATGGAAGAAGCCGGTGTCGAGCGCATCGTCAGTTTCATGCGGGCGCGGCCCGATGGTTTTGCGTCGCTGGAAGAAGCCGCGCAACACATCGCTGACTACCGTGGGCGGCCAATGGAAGGACCGATCGAGGGCCTGAAGAAGAACCTGCGTATGAATGTGCAAGGCCGCTGGAATTGGCATTGGGACCCGCAACTGATGAGCGAGGCCAACCACAACCACCGGCGCGACGCGGAGGGCTACGAGCGCGCCTTGCGCGGTCTGCAGGCGCCCACCCTGCTGCTGCGCGGCCAACGCAGCGACGTGATCAGCGAAGAAGATGCGCGCGCCCTGGTGCAAACCCTGCCGCGGGCGCGCTTTGTCGACCTCAAGGGCGCCGGCCACATGATCGCCGGTGATGCCAACGACGCCTTCGCCGCCAGCGTGGCGGCGTTTCTGCACGAAGTAATGCCGCCGGCGCCACCTCCGGCGAGTCGAAGCTGAATCTGAACGAGGAGCATGGAATGAGTTTGCGATCTTTTACGCTGCACGATCTCATCAAGCGCAACGCGCGTTTGTACGGATCGAACACCGCCCTGGTGTTCGGCGATCAGCGGGTCACGCACGCCCAGTATGCCGAGCGCACGGCGCGCCTGGCGGCTGGTCTGGCGGCCGCAGGCGTGGGCCAGGGTGACCGGCTGGCGATACTGGCCCCCAACTGCCTGGAATATGTCGACCTGTTCGGCGCAGCCGCCCAGTTGGGCGTGATCGTGGTGCCGATCAACTGGCGGCTGTCGGCCGAGGAGGTGGCCTATGTCATCGAGGACGTGGCGCCGCGGGTGCTGATCGTCGCCGATGAGTTCCAGGCCCTGCTGCCGCAGAGCGGCCTGGACGACAAGCTGCGCTACACGCTGGGCGTCGCGCCAGCGCCCTGGCAACCCGTCAGCGCCTTGTATCTCGATCGCACCGTGCCGCCCGCCGATCTGAATGACGATGAGGGGCTCGTCATCATCCACACCGCCGCCGTGGGCGGGCGGCCGCGCGGCGCGCTGCTCTCGCACCGCGGCCTGATCGCCGCCAGCCTGCAGACGCAACTGGCCTGGCAGTTGACCACTTCAGATGTCAATCTGGGCGTCTTGCCGCTGTTTCACGTGGCCGCCATCGGCTTCATGCTGGCCACGCAGCAGGCGGGCGGGGCGACGCTGCTGCTGACACGTTTCGATCCGCCCAGCCTGGTCAAGCATATCGACGAGGACGGCGGCAGCCTGATCGGCACCTTCCCGCCGATGCTGGGCGCCCTGCTGGACGCCGCAGCGGCCCAGGGCTCGGCACTGGACAGCCTGCGCGTGGTGTCGGGAATCGACGTGCCCGAGACCATCGCGCGCTTGCGCACCACCTGCCCCCAGGCGACTTTCTGGAGTGCCTACGGCCAGACCGAGACCTCGGGCTCGGTCAGTCTGGCGCCATTTGACGAGCGCCCCGGCAGCGCCGGGCGGCCCACCGCGCTGAACACGGTCGCAGTGGTGGACGAACTGGACCGCCCGTTGCCCACCGGCGCCACCGGCGAGATCGTGGTGCGGGGTCCGATGGTGTTCCAGGGCTACTGGCGCTGCGAAGCAGACAACGCTTTCGCGCTGCGCAACGGCTGGCACCACACGGGCGACATGGGGCGCATCGATGCCGAGGGCTACCTTTGGTACAGCGGGCGTTCACCGGCCAAGGAGTTGATCAAGCCGGGGGGCGAGAACGTCTATCCGGCTGAAGTCGAGCGGGCCATTCTGGAGCACCCGGCGCTGGCGCAGGTGGTGGTCCTCGGTGTGCCGGACGTTCAGTGGGGCGAGGCGGTCAAGGCGGTCTGCGTGCTGAAGGCAGGGTGCACGCTGAGTGCCGAGGAGTTGATCGAGTTTGTGGGCGGTCGCATCGCACGCTACAAAAAACCCAAGCACGTGGTGTTTGTACCGGCACTCCCCTTGGGCGGTGCCGATAGCATTGACCGCGCGGCCGTCAAGGCCGCGCACGGTGGCGCCTGATGGCCATGTCAGCCCGGTGTACTCAAACCGCCGTTGACGCTCAGGGTCTGGCCGGTGATGGCATCGGACTCCGGTCCGGCCAAGAACGCCGCCGCGTTGGCGATGTCCTGGCAGTGCACGGGGAACAGCATGCGCTTGCGCAGGTTCTCGATCATGCCCTTGCCGTGACCGCCTTCGAGCGCTGGCGAGCCCGGGCCCCAGCGCGGCTCGGCATCCCAGATGTAGCTCATCGCCACCGCGTTGACCCGAATGCCGTCGCGCCCCAGTTCACGCGCCAGCACGCGGCACATCTGCATCATGCCGGCGGTGGCGCCGCCAATGAAGGATTCGCCGACCGTGGCCACGCGGCCCGCGTCGGTGCCAACCGCGACGATCTTGCCGCGGCCGTGCAGTGCCATGACGCGGGCGGCAGCCTGGATCGCAAATGCGCGGGTGAGCCAGTGGGCGCGGATGTAGTTGTCGAAGTCGCCGTTGCTCATTTCCTTGAAAAGGCGAAAGGACGGCGAGTCGGCACTGGCGCCTGCGCCGCTGGCCACCAGGATGTCAAGGCGACCGTGGCGCTCGGCAACTCGATCCACCATGGCACGAACCGCGTCGCTATGGGTCAGGTCGGCTTGTTCAAACGCGGCGCAGTAGCCGTTCGCAGCGATCTCGTTGATCACTGCCTGTCCGGCTTCGGGATTGCGGCCGTTGACGATCACGTGCGCGCCGCGCCGCGCCAACTCCAGCGCAATGGCACGACCGATGAAGGCCGTGGCACCGGTGACGAGGGCGATCTGGCCCTGAAGTTGACCGCCAAGCAAGGGTGCTGGGTTCATCCGCTGTTCTCCTGCGCTAGACGACATAAAAACCCAATTATGTCAAAACAGCGGGCCAGGCCGATAGAAGGATTGCCCGCAGAGAACCACTTTCATCCATCACCACCCATCAATCACCGGACTTCAAAATGGCCAACCTGACCGACAGCGCCAAGTCGCATCATTTCAAGACGCACCGACGCACCATCACCGAAACCGACATCGTCACCTTCGTCAATGTGGTCGGCTTGCATGAACCATTTTTTATCGACATGGAGTACATCCGGGAGAACATGACCGGATCGCATCGCAGCCGCTTTGCGCCCGGCCCGATGGTCATTTCGCTCGGCATGGGGCTGCTGGCAACCTATGTGTCCGAAATCATCAAGCAGGTGCTAGAAGGGCGCGAGGTTGGCCCGTTCGGCGGTATGACCGGCGTACAGGCACGCCTGCGCGGTGCGCTGTTTCCGGGCGACACCATTCATGTCGAAGGGGAGGCCCGACTGCTCCCCACGACCTCGCGCGGCTATACCCTGATGGAGTTGCAACATTTGGTGATCAATCAGCGTGGCGAAACCATTGCCGACTTCACTGAAACCATTACTTTTTTGCCTGCTGCTCCGGCTCCATGAATTTTGAACTTTCGTGAGTCGTTTGCCTGTGGCAGCCCGTCCACGACTCGCGACGTCAAATGGCCGGATCAATAGTACAGACCGCACAGACCGGGATATCCAACACCAGGAGATTTCTACATATGACAAAACGAGAAGCTGTGATCGTCGGCGTTGCCGACCTGCCACTGAAGGACGGCAAGGTCCTTGCGCCCATGTCGGTCCTGCAGGCCCAGGCGCTGGTCGCCCGCGACGCCTTGAAGGACGCCGGCATCGCCATGCACGAAGTCGATGGGTTGCTGACCGCCGGTATGTGGGGGGTGCCCGGCCCGGGCCAGTTGCCGACCGTGACGCTGTCGGAGTACCTGGGGATTACGCCGCGCTTCGTCGACGGCACCAACATCGGCGGCTCGGCCTTCGAGGCGCATGTGGCGCATGCCGCCACCGCCATCGAGGCTGGCCGCTGCGAGGTGGCGCTGATCACTTACGGTAGCCTGCAGAAGAGCGAGATGAGCCGAAACCTCGCCGGGCGCCCGGCGGTGCTGACCATGCAGTACGAAACCCCCTGGGGCATGCCCACGCCGGTGGGCGGCTATGCGATGGCGGCCAAGCGCCACATGCACGAATATGGCACCACCTCCGAGCAGCTGGCCGAGATCGCGGTGGCCACGCGCAAGTGGGCGGCGCTCAATCCGGCGGCCACCATGCGCGAGCCGCTGTCGATCGAGGATGTGCTCCAGAGCACGATGATCTCCGACCCGCTGCACCTGCTCGATATCTGTCTGGTCACCGACGGTGGTGGCGCGGTGGTCATGACCACCGCCGAGCACGCCAAGGCGCTCGGTCGCAAGCCGGTGTTCGTGCGCGGTTACGGCGAATCACACACCCACTGGACCATCGCCGCCATGGCCGACCTAGCGCGCCTGACGGCCGCCGAAGTGGCCGGTCGGGACGCCTTTGCCATGGCGGGCATCCGGCATGACGCCATTGACGTGGTTGAGGTCTATGACTCGTTCACCATCACCGTGCTGCTGACGCTCGAAGCGCTGGGCTTTTGCAAGCGTGGCGAGGGTGGAGCCTTTGTCGCCAACCAGCGCACCGCGCCGGGCGGTGTATTCCCGCTTAACACCAACGGCGGCGGTCTGTCTTACGCACACCCAGGCATGTACGGCATCTTCCTGCTGATCGAGGCGGTGCGCCAGTTGCGCGGTGAATGCGGCCCGCGCCAGATTCAGGACGCCGTGACCGCCCTGGTCCACGGCACCGGCGGCACGCTCTCCAGCGGTGCCACTTGCATTCTCTCCACCCGGTGAACACCATGTACGACAAACCCCTGCCCGTCATCGATGGCGAGAGCCGCTCCTATTGGGACGCCCTGAAACAACATCGCCTGACACTCAAGCGCTGCCATGACTGTGGCAAGCACCATTTCTATCCGCGCGTCCTGTGCCCGCACTGCCATTCCGACGCCGTCGAATGGGTCGATGCGCGCGGCACCGGCACCATTTACAGCTACACCATCGCGCGGCGGCCGGCCGGTCCGGCCTTCAAGGCCGACACCCCCTACGTGGTGGCGGTGATCGACCTCGACGAGGGCGCGCGCATGATGACCAACATCGTCACCGACGATGTGGAGGCGGTGCGCATCGGCCAGCGTGTGACGGTGCAGTACGACGATGTGACCGACGAGGTCACGCTGCCGAAGTTCCGGCAGTTGTAGCGCCGAGGTTTCCCATATGGACTTCACCATCGATCCCGATACCGTGGCGATTGCCGAGGCAGTGCTGCGCTTCGTGGAACGCGAAGTGCTGCCGCTGCAGCAGCGCCACCACGACCTGCTGGGCAGCGAACGCAGCTTGTTCGATGCCAGCGGTCGTTATGTGCCCGAGGCGCTGGCGCTGCGCCAGCAGGTGCGCAGGCGCTCGGCCGAGTTGGGTTTTTACACTCTGTTTGGCGACGAAACACTGGGCGGCGGCGGGCAGGGCGCGCAGGTCATGGCCCATGTGCAGGAGGTGCTCAACCACCGCGTGGGTCCGGCCCAGCCTCTTGTGCAGACGGTGGTGCTGCCATCGCCCTTCACCAACGGTCTGTCGCCGGTGCTGCGGCACCTGAAGCCGGACATCTTCGCGCAATACCGCGATCGCATCGCCAGCGGCGACAAGACCCTGTGCTTTGGTCTGAGCGAGCCCGATGCAGGCTCCGATGTATTCGGCATGCGAACCCGCGCCGTGCGCGACGGTGACGAATGGGTGCTCACCGGCACCAAGCAGTGGATCACCAACTCGCCCTACGCCGATTACGCCATGGTGTTCGCGCTGACCGACCCCGAAGCCGCGGCGCGCCACAAGGGCGGCGTCACCGGTTTCTTCGTCGACACGCGCGTGCCCGGTTTTTCCGTGCCGCGCATCATCAACACCATGGGCCACCTGGGCGGCGACACCGGCGTCATCGTGCTCGACGGCGTGCGTGTGCGCGACGACCACCGACTCGGCGAAGTCGGGCGCGGACTGGCGGTGGCCATGGACGGCGTCAACGCCGGGCGCATGGGCATGGCGGCATCTTGCCTGGGCCTGGCCCGATGGGCGCTGGACCAAGCTGTGGACTATGCCAAGGTGCGAAATACCTTTGGCGTGCCCATTGCCGAGCACCAGGCCATCCAGCTCATGCTGGCCGACAGCGCCATGGACATCTACGCCGCCAAGACCATGATCCAGAACTGTGCCTGGCGCCTGGACAGCGGCCGCGCCGTCACCGCGCAGGTCAGCATGGTCAAGGCATTTTCGACCGAGATGCTGGGGCGCGTGATGGACCGCAGCATCCAGATCCACGGCGGCATGGGCCTGGCCAACGAACTGCGCCTGGAAGAGGGCTACCGCTTCGCCCGCGTGATGCGCATACCCGACGGTACGGGCGAAATCCAGCGCCGCACCGTCGCGCGCCAGTTGCTGACTGGACAGGCCGACCTGTAGGCTGTGTGGATCCTCTGCAATGCCCAACCCGGAGGCAGATTGACATGATGAAAAAGCACGAAATGAAGGAACACGAACTGTTTGCGGGAGGCCATCGGCTGGCAGCCACCACCTGGGGTGATGTGGGCAACGGGCAGCCGAGCATCGTGATGATGCATGGCGGGCTGGACTGCATCACCACCTGGAAAGATCTGCCTCAGGGGTTGGCCGAAGCCAGCGGCTGGCCGGTGCTGGCCTATGACCGGTATGGTTATGGGCGATCCGAGCGTCTGGTGGGTGGGCGCGAGCCCAGTTACCGGCGTGAAGAGGCCGGGCCGGTGCTTGGCGAGGTGTTGCGCCACTTCGGAATCCAAGAGGCGTTGATGTTCGGCCACAGTGATGGAGGAGCCATGTCGGTGCTGGCTGCGGCGGCGCATCCTGAGCTGGTATGCGGCGTTCTGGCTTGCTCGCCAACCATGGCTGTGGATCAGTTCATGGTGGATGCAATGGCCGTCGCGCGGCGCGCGTTTGAGCAAGACGGCCTGCGTGAAAAACTTCGGCGCCACCATGGCGACAACACCGACACCATGTTCTGGGGCTGGTACGAGCCCTGGGCCAGCCCGCAAGCACTTCAATGGGACATGAGCGTCGAGCTTGCCGCAGTGCGTTGTCCGGTCTCCGTGTTGTTCGGCAATGACGATGAATATGGCTGGCGGCCCAGCGCGATTGCCTTGGTTCGCCACGGTCTGATGCCGCTTGAAGTGACGGCGCTACCTGGAGTTGGTCACCATCCGCAGCAGCGGGCCCGTGGGGAGACCAGGAGCATGTTGCAGCGCTTGGTTTGCCGCATTGGGCGCAGCCCTTCCGCGGAGAGCAAAAACGCCGACCAGTGAGGGGTATTGCACGTCTCCTTTTTTTCCGCCCGCCAGCCTGCCCGCACCAATAAACGCTGTTAGTATCGATCAGCACACGCTTGGCGAGCCAGCATGCCTGCCAGCGGCGAGAGGTCGGTCAGTTCGTCGAGCCGTGCCACCAAGTCTATCAGCTCGTCGCACTCGTCAGGTATGAGCACAGACTTGACCAGCAGGCGAAACTTTTCCTCCAGGCGCTGCTGCTGCTCCAGCAGGTCGCTGGCTGGGCGCCCACTGTCGTAGCGTTGGCGCAGCACTGTGCCGCTCTGAGTCTCGATCACCACCTCGCTGAGGGTGAGGTCCGGGCATTGAGGTGCGAGCAAAACCTGCACCCGATCACGCAGCGCCACCACCTCGGGCGCGGATACGGCTTCGTCACTGAACGCGTTCAATCCGGCGGTGTCGACCCCGGCCAGCGCCATCGCCACCGTGTGACGGAGACTGAACTTGGCCTCCAGCCCGGTGCGCGGCTCCGCGATGTTGCATACACCCTCGCATGCGGAACTGGCACGCACCGTCACGCGGCATACGCCATCAACCCGCAGTGCGTGTTGCAGGCGCAAGTGGCTCGCGGCCTCAATGGCGGCATGTGTGCCATAACAGGCGGCGTGGAACTTGAACAGGTTGTGGCGCAGATGCCAGCCGCCGTTCGGCGTGGCCACCGCAGCTCCCAGCGATGCGGTGCCACCGTGCGTGGCGATGAGGCCTTGCGGACATTCAATCGCATCGGCACGGCTGGTGAAGCCGCGTGCGGCCAACTGGGCCGCCTGCAGGCCGTCGGCACTCGCCCGCCCGGCATGCAAGGGTTTGCACATGGTGCCGAACATCGATTTCAGCCCAGCCGCCATGGTGCTGGCGATGCCCAGCGCGGTCGCGGTGTCGTCGGCATCGAGTTGCAGTAAGCGTGCGCAGGCGGCGGCCGCACCGAGCGTGCCTAGCGTGGCTGTGGTGTGGAAGCCGTTGGAATAATGTGCGTCGCCGCACACCAACCCCAACTGGCACATGGTTTCGTAGCCGGCGGCGAAGGCCGTCATGAAGTCGCGTCCGCTGGCGCCGCGCGATTCGGCCAGGGCGAGCAAGGCCGGGATCAGGACCACCGAGGGGTGGCCGGTGCAGGCCATGTTGACGTCGTCATAGTCGAGTGCGTGCGAGGCCGAGCCATTGATCAATGCCGCCTGCCGGCTGGAGGTCATCATGGCGTGCCCGACGACGGTGGCCTGGGCATGCCCACCCTGTTCACGGGCTTCTTCGGCCAGCATGTGAACCAGTGGCTCGCACGCGCCAGCCAGCGTCACCCCGATCCAGTCGAGCAGGCATTGCCGGACCCGCAGGCGCACGTCCTCCGGGAGATCGGTGTAGCACAGGGCAGCGCAGCGCGCGGCCAGTTCCCCCGTGATGTCAGCGGTTTGGATAGCGGACGACGGTGCGGGTTTTCTGGTTGTGGTCATGCTCATTTCAGTGCCCCTTCCAGACCGGTTTGCGCTTTTCCCGGAAAGATTGCGGGCCTTCCAGGGCATCTTCACTGAGGTAGACGGCATCAAACGCTCGGTTGGAGGCGCGCAGCGCAGCGGTGCGGCCCATCTCGGTGGACAGGCGCACCATTTCTTTGGCCGCGCGCACCGTCAGTGGCGCATTGGCCATGAGCCGGGTCGCCAGCTCTTTGGCCCCTTGCAATGCTTGCCCCTTGGGCATCAGGCGGTTGATGTAGCCGAGTTCGTAGGCGCGCTGCGCTGTCAGCGGGTCGCCGGTCATCGCGACTTCCATCAGAATGCGCTGCGGCAGCATGTGGATGACCGGCGAGGCCCACGGCATGCCGCGCCCGACCTTGGCCTCCGTGATGGCGAATTTGGCGGTTTCGTCGGCCACGCACAGGTCGCACATCTGCGAGAGCAGCCAACCGCCTGCATAGGCATAGCCCTGCACGGCAGCGATGACGGGCTTGGTGACCTCGATGTTGTCGCCGAGCACGGCGATGAAGCCCGCTGGCGGGATGCGCAGTTGAGTGTCTGCAGCTTCCACCAGGTCCATGCCGGCGCAGAAATTGTCACCGGCGCCGGTGAGGATGGCCACCTGCGCCTGCCCGTCAGCTTCGAAGCGGCGCCAGACCTCAAAAAAGCCTTCGCGCACGGCGCGATTCAGCGCATTGCGGCGCTCGGGCCGGTTGATGGTGATGACGGCAATGCCGTCGTTCACTTCGTAAAGCAGTTCATTGTTCATGGGGGTGTCTCCTTTTGAAGTTTGTGCCTATTACCGCGAGCGGCGGGTCTGGGGCATTGGTCTGGTTTGATTCGTTGCCACCTCACGCGATTCCGGTCCCGCACGGTAGCCGAGCGCCCCCGAGATGCTTGCGGCGAGTTCCATCACCAGGTGCTGCAGCGCATCGGCGACGGCGCGACCGCGCTCGATCGGCGCGGCGATGATCAGCGCTGCGTTCACGCGCCCGTCAGGTTCGAAGATCGGGGCCGAAAAGCCGGCAACGTCAGGTGTCACTTCTCCGAATGTGACCGCCACCCCTCTCACCCGGGCTTCGTCGATGATCCGCGCCAGTTGCGCCGGGTCGGTGACCGAGTGCTCGGTCATGGCCCGCAGATCGGCCCGGCGCAGGTAGTCACGCCGCCATGCCTCTTCCTGAAACGCGAGCAGCACGCGCCCGGCGGACGAGGCAAACAGCGGCCGTGTCGTGCCGACTGGCACGGCGTATCGAATCGTCCGGGTGCTCTCGAAGATCGGGTTGTAGACGAGCCGATCTGCGGTGCGGTCGATTCTGGCGATCAGGGCGGTCTCGCCGGATCGCGCCACTGCCTCCCGCAGGAAGGGCAGGGTCACAACGTCGAGCGAGCGGGCCGACACCAGAGATGCCCCTAGTGAGAACGCCTCGGGGCCCAGTTCATACAGGTCATTGCTGCGCTGCAGGTAGCCATGCGCCGTGAGGCCGCGCAACAGCGAGAGTACGCTGGTTTTTGGTGCATTCAACGCCAAGCACAACGGGGTCAGGGCCAAGCCAGCAGGGCGGTCGGCCAGTATCCGCAGCAGCCGCAGCACGCGGGTCACGGCCATGGGAGAAGCCTCCGCGCGGGTATTGATGCCCGTGCATTCGCGCAAGCTGGCCGTGGGCATGTTCATAGAATCGAAGCTTTCTTGTGTTCTGATATGGGAACATTTGTTTGGAAATCAGAATATCGTTAGGATGGACGGCCGTCAATCCGGTTTTTCCTCAGCACTCGGCGCTGAGGCAGCCTGGCATCGAGAAATCAGAGGGGACACAGATGACAAGCCAACACAAGCAGGCAGCACCCGCCGGGCCACTCGAGGGCGTGCGGGTGATCGACCTCAGCGCGGTGCTGATGGGGCCCTACGCCACCCAGATCTTTGGCGACCATGGCGCGGACGTGATCAAGATTGAATCCCCTGAGGGCGACTCGACACGCTGGATCGGCCCCGGACGCCATCCCGGCATGGGTCCGCTGTTCCTGCACCTGAACCGCAACAAGCGCAGCGTGGCGCTTGACCTCAAATCGCCGGAGGGCGCGGCTGCGATGCGGCGCCTGATCGAAGGCGCCGATGTCTTCGTGCACAACCTCCGCCCGGCCTCCATCGCCCGGCTCGGGCTGGACTACGAGAGCATCTCGATGATCAATCCACGCATCATCTGGTGCGGCGTGTACGGTTACGGCGAGGACGGTCCCTACGCCGGCCGCCCGGCCTATGACGACCTGATCCAGGGCGCGGTCGGCATCGCCGCCTTACAGCAGCAAAGCGGGGCGAGCGAGCCGCGCTACGTGCCGCTGACGATTGCCGACCGCATGGTCGGCCTGCATGCAGCGCACAGCGTGGCCATGGCGCTGTACGGGCGCGAGCGCACCGGACGCGGCTGCCGCATCGATGTGCCGATGTTCGAAACCATGGCCAGCGTGGTGCTTTCGGACCACCTATATGGGCACACCTTCGAGCCGCCCAGTGGTGACGCTGGCTACGTGCGGCTGTTGTCGCCCGGGCGCCGGCCATACGAAACCAGCGACGGCTACATCTGCGCGCTGGTATACAACGACGGCCACTGGCAGCGTTTTCTGCATGCCATCGAGCGCGACGATTTGCGGGTCGATCCGCGCTTCACCGACCTGGCCAGCCGCACCCGCCACATTGACGAGGTCTACGGCTTTCTGGGCCAGACACTATGCGTGCAAAGCACCGCGCACTGGTTGGCGCTGTTCGAAGACATCGACGTGCCGGCGGCGCCTCTGAACACCGTTGAATCACTGTTGGATGACCCGCACTTGGCGGCGGTGGGCTTCTTTCGTCAGGTCGAGCACCCGAGCGAAGGAGCGATGCGTACCTTTGGCGCTCCGGCGCGCTGGGTGGGTTACGACGTCAGTAAGCTGGCGCCCGCGCCGCGATTGGGGGAGCACACCGAATCGGTGCTGCGCGAATGCGGCTTTGATGCAGGTGCGCTGGCCTCCTTGCTGGTCAGTGGCGCAGCGGTTCCGGTCCTCGCCGATGCGGAGGTGTCAGAATGAGGGTTCCGGCATTGAATCGACTAATGTTCCTGGGTTTCATCAGCTTCGCACTCGTCGCTGATGGACTGAGGATGTGTTAATAGGCCCTAGTACGTCAACACGCAAGTTTCGAAACGAAATGCTGACCGAGCTTCATGTCCGCATCCTGGCGAGTAAACGTCCACTCGATGGTTCGCTGAGAGGCATTTCGAGCCTGCTGCCACGCGTCAACCTCGCATTGCAGACGGTGTCGGCTTTCAATGCGCCGGTCCAGACTCTGGCGACTGAGGATGCCGATTTCGATCTCCGCCATGTTCAGCCAACTCGCGTGTTTGGGCGTGTAGTGGAATTGCACCCGGCGCAAAAGTTTGGTCGCAGCGCGTTTGCCCAACACGTCGTCGAAGCACTTTCTGAAGTGGATGTTCAGATTGTCCAGAACCAGATGAACGCACCGTGCCTTGGCATACGTGCGGGTCAGCAAGTCGCCGACGAAGGCAACGAAGTCGGCCTTGCCCCGGCGCTCTGTGACCGAGACAGTCCGCCGTCCGGCTTTGGGCTCGACAGCCACGAACAGGTTGGTCGTGCCGTTGCGCACGTACTCGTAGTCCACTTTTTCTGGATTGCGCGAGTTGATCGGCAGCGGTGCACGGCTGTGTCCGATTAGTTGCAAGCTCTTTTCGTCGATGCAGATGACCGGCTCTGCACACGACATCGGCCGTGCATACAACTCAAGCAAGGCGTACATGCGACTGCAGTACTCTTCAGTCAGTTCGCCAATGCACCACATCAGCTTGCGCCAGGGCTTGAGATCGTTTTTTTGAGCATGCGCCGCACTGTTTCCCGACTCACGTTGGCCATGCCAGGTTCCTGGCGTGCGACCCGCTCGAGCTCCACCATGGTCCATCGCTGCCGGCCCGCAGGCGGCTTCAAACAGGCCAACGCCGTCACTCGCGCTTCGTCGTCCGTCCCATACTGGCGAGGGCGCCCCGAGCGTGCCACGTCGAAGACCGCCAACTCCACACCGCCCTGCAGATACGCGGCCCGTGTGCGCCATACGGCCGTGCGCCCCACTCCCAGCACCGCCATGATCTGGGCCTCTGGCACGCCCCGGTCCAGCGAGGACAGGACATGAGCCCGATTGACTTCCCGCGCTTGGTGCTGACCCTTGCTGCGAATCTCGTCCACGAGCGCGCGGTCCTCGTCGGTCAAATGCAATTCCGTCTGGCGCATGGCAATACCTCCGAGCATGAAGCAGTGATGACGAGAGTGAATTCATGTTCCGTTACTTTCGTGTCAATATACTAGTCTTACTGTGTCATAAACGCAGTCGAACGTGTACTGGTTCGACGAAGTTTTTTTTACCGCCGGCATCGCTGCCGACTTTCAGCCGCTGGGCCATCAGGAAGCCATACGCGGCGATGCTCAGGCTGGCGTGATGCCTTCGCGCCAACTGATGTTCTGGAATGCGCTGTCGGGCAAGGACTGCGCCAATGCCTTGACGCTCACCGGCTGTCTCTTGGCGGTGCGTCGTGGCATCACCGGTGGACGGCCCATGCCGCTGTAGGGCTTCGGTGGCAGGGGCTCCACTCCGGGTGGCCAGACCACCACGGCCGAGGTGATCCCGACCACGTAGGGCAAGCCCAGATCGGTCAGCCCCTGACGAAACGCGTAGTCGATCCCGTAGCCGGCGTCGGCCAGCACGCAGTGCCTGGGTGCTCCTTCAGAGAGCAGGCCCCGTAACTGTTGCAGGGCAATGTGAGGCTTGGTCGCAAACTCGATGTCTTCGGGAATCCCGGCCTTGAGTCTGCGCTCGGCGTCTTCGGCCCAGTTGCGGGGCAAGTACAGCTGCCAGGCCACCGGCAGGCTGCCTTGTTCGCAGGCCAGCGAGACGCTGACGGCCACTTGGCAGTTGTCCTGCTTGCCCAGCACACCGCAGTATTGGCGTGTCACGCCCACCGAGTGGACGCCCTTCTTGGGAAAGCCCGTGTCATCGACGATCCACCAGCCGCCAGCGCTGAAGTCCATGTGCGGGACCACCCACTGCGCCACGCGATTGAGCAGTTGCTGGTCGCTCCATTGGGCCTTGGCGACAAAGTGATGCAGGGCCTGGTGCCGGGCGCTGGCGCGCAGCGGATCGACGCGGGCGGCCATGGGCTCGACGCTCTTGCGCGACAGCGGCAGCATCAGACCGGTGCAATACCCGGCCAATCCTGCGTGACGGTCGGCATGACCCAGTCCGTCGGCTAGGTGGGCCATGTAGAGACCAAACTCTTTGGGTATGTCCATCGCACCCCCATCACAGGGAAAAGATGGACATATCATGCCTTACTTTTTATGACACAGTAAGACTAGCAGGCCGTTGAAAAAATGCTCATCGAACGCACCAGAGTCGTGGATTTTGAAGAAACGGGTCGCCCAAACTGGTCTGCGCAGCGATTGCAGCGGCCATCACGGCCTGTTTGCAGGCCGTTGTGCCCGTTTCGGGCACACGTATCCCATGGTTCACGCATGATGCGTGTCCCACCAGCCGCCCAGTGTGAACGCTGACCAAGAACCGCCACTATTCGCCGGTGAGGTGGCGGTTTTGTAGATGGGGAGGTTTGCTCAGGGAGCAAGGGTGTTTGCATGAAGCGGTGTTCGCGCCGGCCCGGCCGCCCTGCAGGGCGGCCGGGCCGGCGCGGCGTTTAAGGTGGCTGGACACGCTGCGCCTGTGTGCTGGCGCCTGGAGTGGCCGATGGCCGGCCGCGGTACAACGCGGATCGAAGCCGAAGAAGGTGGGCGCAACATCAGTCTGAACGCCGGCAAGCTTGAGGACCGTTGCGCGCCCGACACCGTGCGATGAAGGCGGTGCCACGTCAGTGTGGCGCGCTGGGACGCATCCGTCCAGCACTTCGGCCGTACCGGGGTGCGCATGGAACAACACGCCCGCCTGTACCTGTGCGCCCGCTGCCACGCGCAGGTCGTGCTGTGCAGCCGCTGTGACCGCGGCAACCGCTACTGTGGCCGCGCCTGCGGGCGCCAGGCCCAGCATGCGGCCGCGCAGCGCTACCAGCGATCATGGCGTGGTCGCATGGCCCACGCACAGCGCGCGCAGCGCTGGCGCCAACGTCGTGCCGGTGCCGACGCGGGCTGCGGCGCGCACAAAGTGACGCATCAGGGTTCCCCGGCGCCTGGGGTGGCTGCTCCACTGGCAGCATGGACACCCCAGAGCACCTGCAGTGAACTGCCCGCCACAACGGTGGTGAGCGCGCCGCCATCCGTCGACGCAGCCCCCTGCTGGAGGTGCCGACGCTGCGGCGCCCCACAACCGCCAGCGCTGCGCCAAGGCTTCGTGCGGCACGGCTTGCCGCTGGGGCGCCGCCATGACCCTGGCCCCTGACCTGGTGGCGCAGATCGTGCGCCTGCACACGGTGGAGAAGTGGCGCGTGGGCACCATCGCACGGCAGTTGCACGTGCATCGCGACGCCGTGCGGCGCGTGCTGGCCGGCAACCATGCACCGGTGCACGCCTGGCCCCTGCGGGCCAGCCGCATCGACCCGTACCGGCCCTTCATCGAAGCCACGCTGGCCAAGTTCCCCACGCTCACCGCCGCGCGGCTGCACGCCATGGTCGCCGAGCGCGGCTACGTGGGCGGGGCCTCGCACTTCCGCCACCTGGTCTCCACCTTGCGTCCGCGCCCGATCCCCGAGGCCTACCTGCGCCTACGCACCCTGCCCGGCGAGCAGGCGCAGGTCGACTGGGCCCACTTCCGCCACCTGCAGATCGGGCGCGCGCGCCGCCCGCTGATGGCCTTCGTGATGGTGCTCAGCCACTGTCGCATGGTCTTCCTGCGCTTCTTCCTGGATGCCCGCATCGATGCCTTCCTGCGTGGCCACTTGGAGGCGTTTGCCGGGTTCGGCGGGGTCACCCGCGTCGTGCTGTACGACAACCTCAAGAGCGCCGTGCTCCAGCGTCACGCTGACGCCATCCGCTTCAACCCGGCGCTGCTGGCGCTGGCCGCGCACTACCGCTTCGAGCCCCGCCCGGTGGCGCCGGCAAGGGGCAACGAGAAGGGCCGCGTGGAGCGTGCCATCCGCTACGCGCGCGACAGCTTCTTCGCTGGGCGCAGCTTCACCGATCTGGATGATCTGAACGCGCAGGCCCAGGCTTGGTGCCTGGGCACGGCCGCTGATCGGCGCTGGCCCGAGGACGGCGCATGGACCGTGCGCCAGGCCTTCGAAGCCGAGCGGGGCCGCCTTCGGGCGCTGCCCGAGCACGCCTTCGCGCTGGGCGAGCGCGTGGCCGTGACGGTGGGCAAGACGCCCTACGTGCGCTTCTACCTGAACGACTACTCGGTGCCCCACACCCAAGTGCGGCGCACGTTGGCCGTGCTGGCCGACGAGCACACGGTGCGTATCCTGATGGGTGCCAGCGAAGTGGCCCGCCACGCCCGCTGTTGGGACCGGGGCCAGCAGGTGGAGGATGCCGCGCACGTGGAGCAGCTGGTCGAGCACAAGCGTGCGGCCCGCGCGCACCGGGCGTGTGACCGCCTGGCGCAGGCCGCGCCAGCCAGCGCCACCTTGCTGGAGCGCGCTGCAGCGCGCGGCGAGAACCTGGGCTCGATCAC
The DNA here is from genome assembly GCF_059418345.1 of Variovorax sp. GW821-FHT09B01. Lineage (NCBI taxonomy): Bacteria > Pseudomonadati > Pseudomonadota > Betaproteobacteria > Burkholderiales > Comamonadaceae > Variovorax > Variovorax sp. GW821-FHT09B01. The sequence goes on from NZ_JBWKPQ010000015.1 coordinate 199,048, forward strand.
GGCGGCGCTGGCGCGCCTGCTGGAGCGCTACGGGGCCGGCGCGCTGCAGTTGGCCGTCCTGGACGCGCTGGCGCGCGGGGTGCCGCATCCCAACGCCGTGCGGCTGGCACTGGAGCGCGCCCGCGAGGCCGCCGGCCAGCCGCCGCCGGTGGCGCTGGTGCTGGTGCTGCCCGAGCACGTGGCCCGCCGTGATGCACCGGTGCGGCCCCACGCCCTGGATTCCTACGACCGCACGCCGCCGTCGCTGTCGTCGCCACCGGAGAACTCTGATGCATGACCCCGATCCCTCCCAGGCCGAACTGCGCGCGCAGGCCGGCGCACTGCGCCTGCACGGCCTGCTGGCCCACTGGGCCGAGGTGGCCGCGCAGCCCGAGCAGGCGCGCTGGGTGGCGCAGCTGCTGACCTGGGAGGGCGCCGAACGCGGCCGGCGCAGCCTGGAGCGCCGTCTGTGCGATGCGCACATCGGGCGCTTCAAGCCGCTGGCCGACTTCGACTGGACCTGGCCCAAGAGCATCGAGCGCGCCGCCGTGGAGGAACTGATGACGCTGGACTTCCTCAAGGAGGTCGCCAACGTGGTGCTGGTCGGCCCCAACGGGGTGGGCAAGACGATGTGCGCCTGCAACCTGGGCTACCAGGCGGTGCTGGCCGGGCACACGGCGCTGTTCATCACGGCGGGCAATCTGTTGGGCGAGCGGGCCGCGCTGGACAGTGACTCGGCCCTGCGCAGCCGGCTGCGCAAGTACGCCGCGCCCGACCTGCTGCTGATCGACGAGGTGGGCTACCTGTCGTACTCCAACCGCCACGCCGATCTCTTGTTCGAGCTGGTCAGTCGGCGTTACCAGCACAAGAGCACGGTAGTGACCACCAACCGGGCGTTTGCCGAATGGGGCGAGGTGTTCCCCAATGCGGCTTGCGTGGTCTCGTTGATCGACCGGCTGATGCACCGCGCCGAGGTGATCCGCATCGAGGGCGATTCCTACCGGGCCAAGGAGGCCGCGCAGCGCAGTGCGCTGCGCCAGGCCGAGCGGGCCGTCAAGACGCCGGCCGCACGGGTGCGCAAGGAGGCCCCATGAGCGCGCCGATCCCGCCGGGTGGGCGCGTCACGGCACCACCGGCACCGCCCATCCCACAGCATTGGACGCCCGAGCAGGCCCTGGCGGTGTTCGAGTGCCTGCAAGCGCTGCGCGAAGCCCTGTGGCAGGCCTACGGCCCGCAGGTGCAGCAGGCCTGGCGCGAGCAACTCATGCCGGGCATGCCACCTGAGTTCGATCCGGACGAGCCGTTCTGAGCAGACCGCGTGATCCACAAGCCGAAGGCCCCTCGCGGGGCCTTCGGCATTCGTGGGCGCCACGAAATACAAAACCGCCACCTCACCAGCGAATAGAGGCGGATCTACGCCGGCGTCAACAGCCCAGACTTTGATTTGGTGGCGCGTCCATGACTCGAACCGCAGGCCTGTGGATTATGATTTTTCCGGGTGCGTTGACAGATTTTGAAGTTCATATATTCCACGATTTTCATTATGTTGATTTATATTTAACATAACGAAAATCGTGGAATATTGGTGTGTGGCGGCTAAGTTCGTATGTCCGCCTGTGGTGCCACTCGCTCACCGGTATCCAGATTACTAGGTGCCTGGCTTCAGATATTCATGCCGTTCATGCCGCTTGATGGCCCCAGCACGACCTGCCTTGGACCAGTCGTAGTCCTGTCCATCGGGGGTTTTGCCGTTCTCGATTGCTGCCACCCCTGTTTTTCCAACATGATCTGGGTTGTCCGCCACCATCGTTACAAAGGACATACCCTCCCTACGCTTGTCTTCGACAAACTTGAGTGCTGCAGGCAATTGGGTCTCGTCCTGCGCTTGCGGGTGCCCTGAGTGGTCAGTCCAATAAATCTTGAACATGAGTTGCTATGGGAATGAGGTCAAGAACCTGTTGGGCGGGCCGTCTGCAGATTGCCTGATTGCTGAACCGTGGCTTCATGCAAGTCAAGAGGTGTCGCCCTGTCTCACATTGTCGTTGAAGTTTGTGGGCATGGGACTTGGCGTTGAATTTCCGTTCGACCTCGAAGAAGCAATCGACCCTGATTGTTAACTCTTCAGCGGGTGCCGACGTTCGTACGTCGGGCACGATGAGTACTGTCGGCCAGGCGCAACCAACGAACGGCGCATGCTCTGGTTCGCCCAGAGCCGGTGAACACCACCAACGCCCAACCCGCCCAATCTGATGACGGTCAAGAGATCCTGCGCGTGGCCATTGGTCACAACGGCATACGGGTCCTGGCTATCAATGGGCAGGAAGGCGCGTTCCCGTGCCTACTCTGAGAAGGACAACGACGCCAGCAGCGGCAGCAAGGGCGACTTCATTTTTCGCGACGTCGACGACGCTCAGACGGAGATCGTCTCCATCATGTTTGAGATGAAGAACGAGAACGATCAGCCGGAGCCTGTCAGAAATTTTGTGTTTGAGGCATAGCATGACGAACAGGAGCATCTATGCCAAGCAAGAAGAAGCCGGCG